>DASRFB010000022.1:0-63788 GCA_035651815.1 Burkholderiales bacterium
GATCCGCGACCGGCGCGGCGAGTTCGTCGCCCAGTTCGACCTCGGCCTCCTCGCCAACGACACGCCTTATCCCTACCGGCTGCACCTCGAGCAGCACCGGCTGACGCCGATCCAGCTCGATCTCCTGCGCCACGACACCGACGCCGACGTTCGCTTCGATCACGCGGTCACCGGCGTGGAGCAGCGCGACGACCGCGTGCTGGTGCAGGTCGTCGCGGGCGACGAGACGCGCACGATCGAGGCGTCCTGGCTGGTCGGCGCCGACGGCGGCCGCAGCGCCGTGCGCAAGGCGCTGGGCATCGAGTTCGAGGGCTTCACCTGGCCCGAGCAGTTCCTGGTCGTCAGCACGCCGCACGACTTCTCGCGCTACGGCTTCGCGCTGAACTGCTACATCGCCGATCCGGTCGAGTGGATCGCGCTGTTCAAGATGCCCGACGCGGGTCCCCCGGGGCTCTGGCGCACCGTCTTCTCGGTTCCGGACCAGGCCGAGGAGCTCGTGCTCGCGCCCGCGAACGTCGAGGACAAGATGCAGCGCTTCGTCGCGCGCAGCATCCCGTACGAGGTGCGCTACAAGAGCACGTACCGCGTGCACCAGCGCGTGTGCAAGGCGTTCCGCTCGGGACGCGCGCTGCTCGCGGGCGACGCGGCGCACATCAACAACCCGATCGGCGCGTTCGGGCTGAACAGCGGCATCCACGACGCCATCAGCCTCGCCGAGAAGCTCGGCAAGGTGTGTCGCGGAGAGGCGGACGAGTCGCTGCTCGACGTCTACGCGCGGCAGCGCCGCACGGTCGCCATCGAGCAGGTCGACAAGATGTCGATCCGCAACAAGCGCATGCTCGAGGAGCACGATCCGAACGTGCAGCGCGAGCGCCTGACCGAGCTGGTCGCGATCGCGTCCAACCCGGAGCGCGCGCGCCGGCACATGCTCGAGACCTCGATGATCGCGAGCCTGCGCCAAGCGGCGCAGACCCAGTAGGCCGCGCGGCGCTCAGCGCGCCGCCGGCGCCGAGCGCCGCGCGCCTGCCTTGGGCAGCGAGCGAAGTCGGACCCCGCGATGCGCCGTCCGGCACATGCCCATGCCGATGAGATTAGCGGCCGCCCCCCCGGGGTGGCGCTTGGCGTCATGCGCGGAGCCAAGAATACCCCGACCATTGCGTTGACTGTACTCGAAACCATGCATCTTCGGTCTTTCCTCATTGCCGCCGCGCTCGCCGCCCTCTCCTTCCCCGCGTGGGCCGCGTGCGAGGCTCCGGACGGCTGTCCCGACAGCGCCCCGATGCTCGTGGCGAGCGCCGAGCCCGTCGCGGCGGCCTTGCAGATCGCCCAGCTCCCGGCCGAGGTCGTACCGGCGCTCGCTCCGGGCGAGGCCGGCACGGCTCCCGCGCGCGTCTCCGCCACGCTGTCCGAGGGGCGCCCCGCGAGCCTCGTGATACGACCCGAAGCCGGCCGCACCGGCGCGCGCGCGTCGGCGGGCGAGCGCGGCGCCGAGCAGCGCTCGGCCCCCGGTTCCGAGCCCTCCTCGGTGTGGCTGATGCTGTTCGCGGGATTGGCATTCGCAGGATTCGTCGTCGCCAAGCGCAGCAAGAGCTGAGCGCAGGCGCGGCCTCGACGCCGCGGACGCTCGTCCGCCTCCTGCCATCACTGTCGCGGGTCCTGCCTGCCGCCGCCCGCGGGCAGCGAGAACCAGAAGGTCGCGCCCTCGCCCACTTTGCCCTCGGCCCAGACGCGGCCGCCGTGGCGCTCGACGATGCGCTGGACGAGCGCGAGGCCGACGCCGGTGCCTTGGAATTCCTGGTCGCCGTGCAACCGCTGGAACACGCCGAACATCTTGTCGTAGTAGCGCTGGTCGAAACCCGCGCCGTTGTCGCGGACGCGGTAGACGTTCTCCGCGTCCTTCGCCTCGCCGGCGACCTCGACGCGCGGAGCGTCGGTCCTGCCGGTGAACTTGATGGCGTTCGACAGCAGGTTGGTCCAGACCTGCCGCACGAGCGCCCGGTCGCAGCGCGCGCGCGGCATGGAACCGAGGACGAGCTCGGGCACCTTCGGCAGGCCGCCGGCCAGCTCCTCGAACACGTCGCGCGCGAGCTCGCCCATGTCGGTGTCGGCGACGTTCAGCGGCCGCCGTCCCAGCCGCGAGAACTCGAGCAGCGACTCGATCAGCACGCCCATCCTGCGGCCGTTGTCGCGCACCAGCGCGAGATACCGGCGCGACTCGGCGTCGAGTTTCCCGCCCGCCTCTTCCTCCAGGATCCGCGCGAAGCCCTCGATCGCGCGTACCGGCGCGCGCAGGTCGTGCGACACCGAGTAGCTGAAGCCCTCGAGCTCGCGGTTGGTGCGCTCGAGCTCGAGCGTGCGCTCGCGCACGCGCCGCTCGAGCTCGGCCTGCGCCTCGTTCGCGACGTCGATCTGCCGCCGGTGCACGGCGATGTTAGAGGCTAGGTAGGCGAGCGCGCCGAGCGACACGATCGAGAGCACGTATGTGAAGATCATCCACTTGAGCTGGTCGTTGCGCAGCGCGAACGCGGCGTCGGCCGGCTCGGCGAGCACCACGCCCCATCCGTGCGCGCCGATCGGCTGGTAGGCGACGACCTGCCGCTCGCGCGTCTCGGGATCGGTCACCACGTCGACGCCGCGCGCGCCCTGGAGCACGCGCTGGACGGCCGGCACGCGCGAATAGTCGATCAGCTCCTCCTGCGACGCGCGGCGCGGGTGGTAGGCGAGGAACCCGCGCTGGTCGACGACGTAGACGACGCCGCGCGCGTCCACCTCCACGCCGCGCGTCCATTCGAAGAAGAGATCCGAGCGCACCTGCAGCACGAGCACCGCCATCGTCGCTCCCGAGTCCGACTTGATCGGGATGGCGGCGACGAAGACATTGCGCTCGGGGGGCGCCGAGCGCCGGTACACGCGCGAGATATAGGGCCGGCCGGTCCGCTGCACCGACTGGTACCAGTCGCGGTGCGCGAAGTTCTGTCCGCGTATCTCGGCAATCCGCGGAATGTCGGCGCGCAGCGTGCCGTCCGCGTCGTTGATGGTGATGCGGTCGATGAACGGGAAATCGTGCGGCACCCCGGCCAGGATGCGGATCGCCTCGTCCCAGCGGCCGGCCGCGATGAGCTGCCGGAAGCGAACGCGCGTCGCGAGCGCGACGCCGACGTCGAGCAGCCGGTCGAACTTCTCCGACAGCACCGTGGCCGCGAGGAACGACACCGCGCCGCGGCGCTCGAGCGCCGACTCGGTGAGCTCGCGATCGACGACGCGGTAGCTCTCGACCGCGACCGCGGCCACGCCGCCGAGGACGAGCAGCACGACCAGCGCGACGCGCCAGCGGCCCGCCTGGCGGCGGGCGGGTGGCGCTAGCCCAGCGTGCCGACTTCGCTTTCGAGCAGAGTCCAAGCCGTCGACCCGAAATGGTCTTTCCACCGGCCGTAGAAGGCGCGGCCGAGCTTCGCCCGGAAGCTGTCGGTATCGGCGGTGTTGAAGCGCCGCCGCGTCTTGTCGATGCCGTTCATCGCGATGCTCCCGAGATCAGCGCCCGAGCCGCGTGTTCGCGAGCTCGAGCCGGTCGGCGAGATTGCGCGCGAGCGCGCGCGTGAGATGGAGCTGCGCGCCTTCGCTCATCTTCGCCACCGCCTCGGCCTCGAACTCGGCGACCAGCAGGTCGGTCGACGCCTCGATCGTCGCATGGCGCGGCGCCTTGCCGCCCCAGATGTACGCCATCTCGCCGAAGAACTCGCGCTCGTCCACCATGTTGAGCAGGCGCCCCTGGCGCGTGACCTTGACCTGGCCGCGGGCGAGGAAGAAGAAGCTGTTCCCGGGCTCGTTCTCGCGCAGCATCACCTTGCGCGCGAGGACGCGCATCCAGCGGCCCGCGGCGGCGATCTCCCACAGCTCGGCGTCGGACAGGCCGATCAGCATCTCGACGCGCTTCAGCGCGACGTACTTCTCGCTGTCGGCGACGGCCTCGCCGGGCAGCACGAGCTTCACGGCGCTCGACAGGTCGAGCGCGAACTCGGCCCAGGTCTTGTAGCGGTGCTCGGGTCGCTTGCCCATGGCGCGCAGCACGACGGCGTCGACCGATTTCGGCAGGCCCGCGCGCAGCGCGCTCGGCAACGCCGGATCGTCGCGCAGGATCTTCTGGACCAGCGACTGGATGTTGTCCGCGGCGAAGGGCTTGCGCCCGGTGAGCAGCTCGTACAGCACCACGCCGAGCGAGTACATGTCGCTGTGGAAGGTGAGCGGCCGGTTCTCGAGCTGCTCGGGCGACATGTACGAGGGCGAGCCCATCGACGCGGTCTGGATCACCTGCGTCTTCCGGAGCAGCGCCGCGCCGAAGTCGGCGATCTTCACCTCGGTGCCCTTCGCCACCATGATGTTCGCGGGCTTGAGATCCCGGTGGACGATGCCCTCGCGGTGCGCGTAGTCGAGCGCGCCGCAGCACTTGAAGCCGATCTGCAGCACGTCGGCGACCGACAGCAGCTTCCCCGGCAGCGTGAACTGCGACAGGTCGCCGCCCGTGACGAGCTCCATCGCGAGATAGCCCGAGTCCTCCTGGACGACGGCGTCCAGGATGCCGACGATGTGCGGGTGCTTGAGCTTGCCCGCGAGCGACGCCTCGGCGAGGAACTGCGTGCGGTGCACGGTCCCGAACTCGGGGTCGCGGAACACCTCGGGCTCGATCGTCTTCAGCGCCACTTCCTTGCCCGAGAACGTGTCGACGGCGAGGTAGACCGTGCCCGTCGCGCCCTTGCCGAGCATCTTGCGGATGTCGTACTTGCCGACCTGCAGCTTGAGGTCCAGCTCGAAGGGCGTCGGGCTCATGTCGGTCCCGTCACTCGAAATAGTGCCCGTGTCGCAGCGTCTTCAGCCGGTACAGCCGCCAGGGCACGGCGCTCGTCAGGTACAGGCTCTGCGCGTCCGCACCGCGGCCGAAGCCGAGGTTGGTCGGCAGCGCGCCGGCCGGCACGGGCAGCTCGGCGAGCACGGCGCCGTCCGGGTCGAGCGCCACGATGGCGCCCTTCGGATCGCGCGGGTTGGCGTTGTGGAGGGCGACGTACAGGTCGCCGTCGCTGTCCACCGCCATCCCGTCGGCGACGAGATCGTCGCGCTTGTAGAAGACGCGGCCGTTGGCGACGTTGCCGTCGGCGTCGAGATCGTAGACGACGACGCCGCCCATCGTGATGCCGAAGCGGTCCTGCGCCGGACCGTTCGAGTTGGGCGGCAGGCGCGCGGTGTTCGACGCCGAGACGTACAGGCGCTTGCCGTCGGGCGACACCTCGATGCCGTTCGGGCGCAGGATGTCGGTCGAGAGCTGCACCAGACGCCCGCCGTCGTGGTCGGAGCGGTACACCGCGTTCGGGAGCTCGGCGGGCTCGGGCTCGCCGTAGCGCGCGTCGGTGAAATAGATCCGGCCTCGAGCGTCGCTCGTCACGTCGTTCGGCGAGTTGAGCCGCTTGCCGCGATAAGCGTTGGCGACGAGCGACGTCTGGCCGGTCGCGAGGTTGCGGCGCACGACCGCGCGGGCGCCCCCGTCGGCATCCTGCGCCATGATGAGGTCCCCGCCGCGGTCGACGTGCAGGCCGTTCGCCATGCCGCTCGGCTCGAGGTACTTGCTCGTCGCGCCCGTCGCCGGGTCGTAGCGGTAGATGGTCCCGCGCGGGTTGCCCTCGCGCACGAGCCCCGTGCGCGTGAGATCGCTCACGTAGACCGTGCCGTCCTTGGCCGCGACCACGCCCTCGGCGTACACGCGGCCCGCGTGCGAGACCTCCTCCCACTTGGCGCCGGGAGCGACCACGCCTCCGGGGCGGGTGAGCCCGGCGCACGAGGCGACCAGGATCGCGACGAGCAGCGCGCCGGCCGCGCGGATGGCGCGAGTCATCTACTCGGGCTCCACGCCGGCGGCCGCCAGGACCTTCGCGACCTCGAGCGTGTCGGCCTTGATGCGCGCGGTGACCTCCTCGGGCGTGCTGTGCTCGGTCTGGACGCCGAGCCCGTCGTACTTCTCGCGCACCTCGACGCTCTTCGCCGGGACCGACGGGTTGACGACCAGCACCTGGCCCGCGCTCGCGACCATCGAGATCGGCGCGAAATCGGCGATCGGGTCGAAGCCGAGGTGCTTGTACAGGTGCGGGTTGGTCGCGAGCGTGCTCGAGCTCGAGATCAGGATGGTGTAGCCGTCGGGCACCTGCTTGGCCGCGAACTCGTGGCCGATGTTGCCGCCGGCGCCCGGGCGGTTCTCCACCGTCACCGGCTGCCCGAGGCGCTCGGTCAGCTTCTGCCCGAGCAGCCGGCACAGCACGTCGCTCGACCCGCCCGGCGGGAACGGCGCGATGAAGCGGATCGGCCGGGTCGGGTAGCCCTGCGCCGCGCCGGTCGCGGAGACGAGAGCCGCGACCAGGCACAGCAAGGAAGCGGCGAGACGGACGGTGGCTCGCATGACGGTCCTACGGGTGGGAACGCGAGTTTAGAACAATCGCGCGCGGTCTGTCCTGCGCGCGCCGAGCCCGTTCCGCCCCGTCGAACGCCATTCCGTTTTGTTGCTGCGCGGCGACGGTCTTTGATAGCATGTCGCGCTTCCCCGCCGCATTTCCGAGAGAAATTCCGCCATGCCGCACGACAAGGACCAGACCCACTGGCACGAGCCCTCCGGCAACAAGCGCGCCGGCTTCGGCCAGTTCAGGAAGCAGCCGACGCCCTACGACGCGTTCATGGAGTCGGAAGGCATCCCGGTGTTCCGCGGGATCGGCATCCGCCGCGTGCAGGACCTGCCGCTCGCGCCGTGGAAGCGCAAGGGCGGACGCGGCCACTACATCCAGCTGTACGGGACCGAGACCAAGTGGGGCTGCTACGTCGTCGAGGTGCCGCCCGCGGGCGCGCTCAACCCGGAGAAGCACATGTACGAGGAGATCTTCCTCGTGGTCGAGGGCCGGGGCACGACCGAGGTATGGCAGGAGGGCGACGCGAAGAGGCACGTGTTCGAGTGGCAGAAGGGCTCGATGTTCTCGATCCCGATGAACGCGTGGTACCGGCTCGTCAACGCCACCTCGGGCGGCGCGCTGCTGCTCGCCGGGACGACCGCGCCGAACGTGCTGAACATGATCAACAACGTCGACGCGGTGTTCAACAACCCGTACGTGTTCCGCGAGCGCTTCTCGGGCGCCGACGACTTCTACAAGCCGAAGGACGACATCGAGCCCGACCCGGTGCGCGGCCTCGCGATGCGGCGCACGAACTTCATCCCCGACATCGTCGACTGCGAGCTGCCGCTCGACAACCGGCGCTCGCCCGGCTGGCGGCGCGTCGAGCCGTTCATGACGAACAACCAGTTCTACTTCTGGATCGGGCAGCACGAGCAGGGACGCTACTCGAAGGCGCACGCGCACACCTCGGCCGCGGTGCTGATCTGCGTGAAGGGCGCGGGCTACACGTACAGCTGGCCCGAGCGCCTCGGCGTCACGCCTTGGAAGGACGGCCACGCCGACCAGGTGAAGCGCGTCGACTACGAGCCGGTCGGCATGGTGAGCGCCGCGCCCGGCGGCGCGCGCTGGTACCACCAGCACTTCGCCGCGTCGAAGGATCCGTTCCGCCTCACCGCGTGGTTCGGCCCGCACAACCCGGGCCGCGACCCGGGCGCGCCCGGCGAGAAGGCGATCGACTATACCGGCATGGACATCCCCGAGGGCGGCACCGCCATCCCGTACTGGATGGAGGACCCGTACCTGCGCCGGGAGTACGAGGAGACGCTCGCGAAGAACGGCGTGCCTTGCCGCATGGACCCGGGCTGGTACGTCGCGCCGAAGCAGGCCGTTCCTGCGAAATGACGTGAGCGAGGAGCCAGGCGGCCGCATCTTCTTCTCGAGCGTCGGCCGCAGCCTCGAGGTCGAGGACGAGATCCGGCTGACGAGCGTCGGCGTCGACATCGGCTCGTCGACCTCGCACCTCGCGTTCTCGCATCTCGTGCTCGAGCGGCTCGACAACCGCTACGTCGTGTCGAAGCGCGAGGTGTTCCACGAGTCCGACGTTCTTCTCACGCCGTTCCTCGACGACACGACCATCGATGCGGCGTCCCTCGGCCGCTTCATCGACGCGCAATACGCGCAGGCCGGACTCGAGCCTTCGGCGATCGACACCGGCGCGCTGATCCTGACGGGCGTGGCCGTGCGCCGCGCGAACGCGCGCGCGATCGGCGACCTTTTCGCCGCGCAGGCCGGCAAGTTCGTCGCCGTGAGCGCGGGCGACGCGCTCGAGACCGCGCTCGCGGCCTTCGGCTCGGGCGCCGCCGCGCGCTCGATCCGCGAGTCGGCGCGCGTGATGAACGTCGACGTCGGCGGCGGCACCTCGAAGATCGCGGTGTGCGAGGCGGGCGAGCTGGTCGAGGCGACCGCGATCGACGTCGGCGCGCGCGTCGTCGCCTTCGGCGCGGACGGCCGCGTCGAGCGCATCGAGGAGGCCGGACGCCGCTTCGCCGTCGAGGCCGGCGTCGTTCTGCGACCGGGCGAGGTCCCGGACGCGTCCGCGCTCGAGCGCCTGGCGGAGCGCATGGCCGAGCGCCTGTTCGAGGCGATGAGCCGCCCCGCGCTCGCGGCCGAGACCGCGGCGCTGCTGCGCCTCGCGCCGCTCGCGAACGCGCGAGCGCCCGACGCCGTCACCTTCTCGGGCGGCGTGTCGGAGTACATCTACGGCCGCGAGACGCGCGCCTTCGGCGACCTCGGCCCGCGGCTCGCCCGCGCGATCCGCGCGCGCGTCGAGCGCTGGGGGCCGCGCTTCGAGCGCCCCGAGCAGGGGATCCGCGCGACCGTGATCGGCGCCTCGCAGTACACGATCCAGGTGAGCGGCAGCACGATCTTCGTCTCGCCGCACGAGGCGCTTCCGCTGCGCAACGTGCCGGTGATCGCGCCCGCGCTGCCGCTCGAGCCCGAAGCGCTCGAGCCGGAGGCGATCGCGGCCGCGATTGCCCACGCGCTCGCGCGCCTCGATCTCGAGGACGGCGAGCGCGCGGTGGCGCTGTGCTACCGCTGGCGCGGGTCGGCGACGTTCGCGCGGCTCGACGCGTTCTGCCGCGGCGCCGCCTCGGGCCTCGCGCGCGTGCTCGCGCGCGGGCACCCGCTGGTGCTGGTCGGCGAGGGCGACGTCGGCGGCCTGATCGGCATCCACTGCCGCGAGGAGCTGCGCGTCCCGGGCGCGATCGTGTCGGTCGACGGTATCGCGCTCAAGGAATTCGATTTCGTCGACGTCGGCGCGCTGCTCGCGGCGTCGGGCGCGGTGCCCGTCGTGATCAAGTCGCTCGTGTTCCCGGCGTCGGCCGCGCTCGGGCGCGTCAGCGGCCCAGGGTCTCGTTGAGCACGTGCGCGAGGCGGATGCCCGCCTTGCGGATCTGCTCCTCCACGACCGGCTCTGCGCGCGAGGCGTAAGCCTCGCCGATCGGGACCACGCCGTCGAATTTGCGCCCGCACGCGAAGCCGCCCGGAAGCATCGGATAGACGACGCTCGCCGCGACGTCGTGGCTCTCGCGCATCCAATCGGCGATCGAGCCCTGCTCCCATCGCGCCTTCTGCGCCGCGCTCACCGGGGCGGCGACGATGCTCGCCTCGCCGCCGCGGTCGGCGAGCAGGCGCTCGACGAGATGGATGTCCCAGATCGTGTGCAGGCGGATCGTGCCGTACGGCGCGTTGTCGCGCGCGCCGAAGAACGCGACCTCGACGCGGTTTCCGCCCTGGTCGTGGTGATCGGCGGCGTGCAGCGGCTGGTGGATGTCGCCGACGAGGTGCACGACCCACTTCAGCGCCTCGTTGCGCTCGCGCGGATGCCGCGCGCGGTCGCCGAGGATCGCGATCTGGCGCGCGAGCTCGGCCGACGCGCACGAGCCCCGGCGGCAATAGCGCGCCGGGTCCGCGTCGCCGCACAGCGGGATGTTGTCGTAGTGCCACGAGGCGCGGCGCTTGCCCCACGGATAGTCCTTGATCTCGTCGGCCCAGTACGCGACCGCGGCGAGCGTGCGCCGTCCCGAGGGCGCGCGGTCGGCGAGCCGGTCGCGCGCGAGCAGGAAAGCGACCTCGCGCGCCGCGCGCGCGTTCAGGTGACGGTCGGCGATCGCGCCGACCATGCGGTGGCCGGTCTCGCCCCAGGCGAGCGCGGCCGCGGGCGCGCACAGCGCGAGCGCGCCGCTCAGCGCCAGTGCCGCCAGCGTCCCCCGCCGTAGTAATGGTGGTGGTACCCGCCCCAGGCGTAGGTGCGTCCAGGCACGAATACGATCCCGGGCGGCGGCGGCCCGTACGCGTAGACCGGCGCCGGCTCCACCGGCGCGACGACGCAGCCCGGCAGGCCGAGAGCCGCGGCGGCGAGAACGAACGATGCGAGTGCTTTCATCACGGATCTCCGGATTGCGACACCCGTATGAACGCACGATCCGACCGCGAAGGCCCGCGGAAATTGTTACCGCATCTTTCGCGCGAGCGGGCGCGTCACGCGCCGTTACAAACACGCGCATCTCACCCGCCGACCTCGGCCCGCACGTCGACCTCCATCTCGCCGATGCGCTCGATCGAGCCTTTGAGGCGGTCGCCGTGCTTGAGCTTGCGCACGCCCGCCGGCGTGCCCGTCGTGATGAGGTCGCCGGGACGCAGCGTCAGCACGCCGGAGAGGAAGCGGATGTGCTGGCGCACGCCGCAGATCATGTCGCCGGTGTGCGCGCTCATCTCGAGCTTGCCGTTCTGCTCGACGCGGATGGCGAGGTTCTGCGGGTCCGGGATCTCGTCGCGCGTCACGATCCAGGGACCCAGCCCGGTGAACGTGTCGAACCCCTTTCGGATGTTGCGCGTGTTCTGGCGGCCGCGTCCCCACGGATCGCGCTGGCTGAAGTCCCAGCAGATGGTATAGCCGAAGACGTGCTCGAGCGCGCGCTCCTCGCTGACCTTGCGCGCGCTCGCGCCGACGACCGCGCACAGCTCGCACTCGAAGTCGACGTCCTTCGAGATCTTCGGCAGGATCACGGTGCCGCCCGGACCGATGATCGAGGAGGTGGGCTTGAGGAAGAACTCGGCCATCAGGTCGTCGGGCGTGTACTCGGCGCGCTCGCTCGAGCCGCCCTTGGCGCGCATCTCCTCGGCGTGCGCCTTGTAGTTGGAGGCCGCCGCCCAGAGCGACGGCGGGTCGAGCACGGGCGCGAGCAGCTTCACCGAGGCGAGCGGCGCGCCGGCGCCCGCGCCGATCGCGGCCTGCGCGCAGCGCATGGCCTCGCCGCGGTTCGCGAGAGCGTCGATCACCTCGCGCATGGTGTAGCCGCGGCGCACGTGGCCGGCTCGCACCAGCGCGTCGCCGATGGGCCAGACGCGGCCGCCGTCGACGGCGCCCGCCTCGTTCGCGTTGTAATGGCAGATCTTCATCGCGCTGATCTCCTTGTGCCCGCACGTCGGGCCGGCACGACAGCGCGCGAATTCTACACGTGCCGGCGGGAGGGCTCCCATGCGCGCATCGCTTTGTTTCGGGAGCGTGAACGCGCGAGCGTCCTCCGGCACGCGGCCGGAACTCGACTATCGGGGGCTGGTCGGAAAGTACACACGCGAGCGCGCCGTGCCGGATGGTTCGTTCGCACTACGGAAGGAGACACGCAATGAGGACGACATCGAAGGCCGCCGTGGCCGCGGCGCTCGCGCTGGCGACGCTGGCGGGCTGCTCGGGCATGACGCGCCAGGAGCGCAACACCGCCGTCGGCGCGGCGGGCGGAGCCGTCGCCGGCAACGTGATCAGCGGCGGCAGCACGCTCGGGACCGTCGGCGGCGCAGTGGCGGGCGGCGCGGTCGGCCACGAGTGGGACCGCATCAGGAAGTAGCGCGCCCGCGATTTTCCAACACCGAAGGAGAGACGAATGAAGGCACGAATCGGGATCTCGCTGGCCGCGGCGCTCGCCATGGCGATGCTCGGCGGCTGCGGGCACATGTCGAAGCAGGAGCAGCACACGGCGACGGGAGCCGCGCTCGGCGGCGTCGCCGGCTCGGCGGTGACCAACGGCAGCCGCGCCGGGGCAGCGGGCGGCGCGGTCGTGGGCGGCATCGTCGGCCACGAGTGGGACAACAACCGCAAGTAGCCGTCCCCGCAGGAAGCGAAGAGGCGCGTCGGCGCGGCCGCCGCGCCTCTTTTTTTTATTTCTTCTCGAGGTCGGGGCGCTTCAGCCGGAAATCGCGCTCGAAGTGCCCTTTGCCCGACAGGTCGCCCTGCTCGAAGATCCAGGTGTAGCCGCCGCACGGGTTGGACAGAATCTCCCACGCGTTGTCGTCGGCGTCCCAGAAGAGGAAGCTGTAGGTGCCGTGCCGCGACGACGGCTTTCCGATCTCGTGCAGTCCCCACTTCGCGGCCTGCTCGGTGCACGTGCGCCACGCCGCGTCGACCTCGGCGTCGGTCTCGACGTCGATGCCGTTGTGATAGTAGCGGTCCATCGGACGGTCCTTGCGCTTGTTCTCGACCACGGCGTAGACGTGCTGGCCGCCGAGCCGGACCATGAGCGAGATGGGGCTGGTGCGCACCACCTCCAGCCCGAGGAACTCCTCGTAGAAGCGGCGCGAGGCCTCGAGGTCGCGCGAGCTCAGCGTGCCGTGGGAGATGAACCTCGACTGGATCGCGGGGGCCGGTTTGCGCGCTGTGTCCATGGGACTGTTCGTGAATGAGGCCCGCTCATGCAGGCCGTACCGAATAATCACGTGCGATTGTAGCCCGGGACGCTATCATAGGCGCGTGAACGCCCTGGTCCGTTTCCCACGATGAGCGCCCGCGACTGGCGCACGCCCGCGGTCATCCTGCTGTGCGGCGGCATGATCCTCACGCTCTCGACCGGCACGCGCGCCGGCTTCGGCCTGTTCCTGAAGCCGATGACGTTCGACCTCGGGTGGGGACGCGAGACCTTCGCCTTCGCCATCGCGCTGCAGAACCTGATGTGGGGCGTGTTCCAGCCCTTCGTCGGCATGATCGCCGACCGCAAGGGCGCCGGGCGGGTGATGGTCGCGGGCGCCGTGCTCTACGCGCTCGGCCTCGCGCTGATGGCGAACGCCACGAACGGCGTGCAGTTCGCGCTCGCGACGGGGCTCCTCATCGGCCTCGCGCAGGCGTGCGCGAGCTTCTCGATCGTCTTCGGCGTGCTCGGGCGCGTGTTCCCGGCGGAGCGCCGCAGCCTGGCGCTCGGCATCGCGAGCGCCGCTGGCTCGTTCGGCCAGTTCGCGATCCCGCCCTACTCGCAGGCCCTCATCTCGCACTTCGGCTGGTTCAACGCGCTGCTCGTCCTCGCCGTCACGACCGCGCTGATCGCGCCGCTCTCGTCGGCCCTGGTCGAGCGCCGCGACGGCGCGGCGCGCGGCGGTGCGGGCCAGACGATCCGCGAGGCGCTGCACGAGGCGTTTGCGCACCGCAGCTTCCTGATGCTCACGGCCGGGTACTTCGTGTGCGGGTTCCAGCTCGCGTTCATCACGGTGCACTTCCCGGCGTATCTCGTCGACCGCGGCTTCGGCGCCAACCTCGGGATGATGGCGCTCGCGCTCGTCGGCCTGTTCAACATGGTGGGGTCGTTCTCGGCCGGAGCGCTCGGCACGCGCTATCCGAAGAAGAACCTGCTGTCGCTCATCTACTTCTGCCGCAGCGCGGCCGTGGCGCTGTTCATCTTCTCGCCGATGAGCGAGGCGTCGGTCTACGCGTTCTCGGCGGTGATCGGCCTGCTGTGGCTGTCGACGGTGCCGCTCACCAACGCCATGATCGGCCAGATGTTCGGCGTCGCATACATGTCGATGCTATCGGGCTTCGTGTTTCTCAGCCACCAGCTCGGCAGCTTCATCGGCGTCTGGCTCGGCGGCTATCTCTACGATCACACGGGCTCGTACCAGCTCGTGTGGACGGCGTCGATCGCGCTCGGCATCTTCGCCGGCCTCATCAATCTGCCGATCGACGAGCGCACTCTGGCGCGCGTGCCGCGCGCGGTTCCCGCGCCGTAGTCCGTTCGGAGCGTTTGTCGCCGCATCGTGACACGCGACCGCGCGGAATTAGAGCGCGGGCCGCGATGATCAAACATTTCTAAGGGTGTGACGGGAACTCTTTGCTATTCTGGCCGGACCTCGGAGCCGGTGCATCCCGTTCCACCCGGTCGTCTCTCCTTCCCCCGCCGGACTCCGCACAAACACGTCGACGCGTGAACGAACGCGCCAGGGAGCGAGGCGGCGCTATTTGCATGGAGGGAGTGCGGTGGCCATCTTCTACGTCAGACCCAATCGCAGCGGTAATTACGGCAGCGGCGACGGCTCGAGCTACGCCGACGCCTGGAACGGCCTCGAGAGCGTCGACTGGGAGCGGCTCAACGCCGCGGGCGCGTCGAGCACGCTGTGGGTTTGCGGCACGCACCAGCGCAGGATGCACGTGCCGTCGGCCGACTACGGCGGCCCGGCGTTCACCGGCGCGCGCCGCTATGACGGGCTCGTGATCCGCGGCGATTATCCCGGCGATCCCGGGGTCCTCGATGCGCGCGGGCTCGCGTACGGCTACGTCGACCGGCCGTTGTCTTCGAGCGAGGCGTCGGACCTGTCGCAGTTCCTGTGCGGAGCGCCGGCCTTCAACCGGGCGTACGCCGTCGCGCTCGACAATGCGCGCAACGTCACGCTCTCCCACCTGACCGTGCACGTGCCGGGCATCGCGCTCGCCTGCACGCCGAGCAACCATGCCGGCGCCGAGCGCATGAACCTGTACCGCGCGCCCGGCTCGGCGCTCCCCTGCGCCGCGGCGCCGTACCGCGGCGCGAGCATCGTGTATCCCGCCAACGTGGGGATTCACAGCGACGCCGGGAGCGGCAACCTGCGCGTGACCGGCTGCCGCGTCGTCGGCGACAAGGCGTACTCGCGCATCGGCGTGGGGCTGCAGCCGTTCCTGTCGAACAGCTCGTGCTCGGTCGACGGCAACGACATCGGCGGCTGCATGAAGGGCATCGACATGGACGCGGGCACCAGCCGCACCGGGCTTGCGTGGCACGTCAACCGCAACACCGTCCGCGACCTCGGGTTCTCGGCGGGGGACGACGATCTCGTCGACGGCCTGAGGATCCACGGCGCCTTCAACGTGAACGGCAACCACGCGGAGATCGTCGGCAACGACATCTCCGGGTTCTGCCGGGACGGCATCGACCTGAGCTGCGCCTCGGGCGTGCTCGTCAAGGACAACTACGTCCACGACGCGCGGCTCGCATACGTGAAATACATGGACGCGCCGCACTGGAACGCCGACGAGCGCGCGGGCGACCAGAACGGCATCAAGTTCGGCGGCGAGAGCTCGTCCTCGAGCGCTAACCTGATCCGCGACAACGTGGTCGCCAACGTCTACGGCGCGGGCATCACGAACCACGGCGGCGGCCGGAACGCGACCGTCACCGGCAACGTCGTGGTCGCCTCCGATCCGAGCATGGGCGCGACCGGCATCCGCTGCCACGGCAGCGGCGGCGGCAATGTCGTCGCCAACAACGTCGTGATCGGCTACAAGCGCGCGATCTCGATCGAGACCAACAACAACCAGGTCGTCAACAACCTGCTGCAGAGCGCGCCCAAGCTGCCGCTGTACGTGAACGGCAGCCGGCCGCAGGCGGACCTCCTCATCTCCGGCGGGACCGGCCAGAAGGTCGGCGGCAACCGCTACCTGAACGATCTGCTCGTCGTGACGAGCGGCGGCACGGTGGTGCCGGTGCTCGACGCGCGCGAAGTCCTCAACGTCGCGTGACTTCCCGCCCGGCGCTTCGCGCTACGCGGCGGCCGACTTGCGCCGTCCTTCGGACGCGGCGTGGCTCGCGGCCTGGGCGGCGTGCTGGCCGGCCTGGCTCGCGCTCTGCGCGGCCTGCCGCATATTGGAGTTCGCCGACTCGATCTGGCTGACGGCGAGCTTCGCGGCTTCCTCGCCCGCGCGCGCCGTGAGCGTGTAGGCCGAGCACATCGCGGTGACCGCGGACTTGAGCGGTGCGACCACGGGCTCGGTGCCCTGCGGCGCGGCGTCGAGCGTCGCATTGCAGGCCTCGGTGAAGCTGGTGACCTTGCTCTGCATCTGCTGCATGATCTCGACCTGGTTGCGCGCGCCCGCGGCGTACAGGCCGCTCCAGTAACGCATCGCCTTCTCGAGCTGGGTAGGGGCGAGCTTCGCCTGCAGCTCGAGCAGCTCGTCCAGGTTCTTCGCGGATCCGATCTGGCGCCCGGTTTCTCCCGCTTCGGAGAACGCCTCGTGGATCGCCTTCATCTGGTGCTCGCGCAGCCGCTCGGCGCCCTGCACCGAGGTCCTTGCGATGTCGATGAAAGCTTCGAGGCCGGAGCGGTAGAGGTCGAAGAGCTGGTTGTCTGACTTCGTCATCATGGTGTTTTCTCCAGTGAAGAGGATGTTGTCGTCGTCCTCCCTGCACCGGCTCCATGTGTCGAAGCTTGTTGTTCCGGCCCGGCCCCGCGCGGGCCGAACGACCAATTTAGCGAAGCCGCGCGGCCGGCGCCAAGCAAAAACTTTTGATGCCCCATCAGCCCCGCCCATCAACGCGGCTTCGGCGGCACGATCCTTGCGGTCACACCAGCCCGGCGACGCCGGCGAGCGCGCCCGCCGCCACGAGCCAAAGCGGATTCAGGCGGGTGCGCGTGAAGACGAGGATCGTCGCGCCGGTGAGCGCGTAGCTGCGCCAGTCGTGGTCGGACGAGCGCACGAGCACCCAACCGCTCGCGAGGATGAGCCCGATGGTGATCGGCGCGAGGCCCTGGCGCAGGGCGCGCCCCGCGCGCGTGTCGGGGGCGAGCGCGTTCCAGCGCACGACGCCCAGCGTCAACGTCGCGGTCGGCAGGATCATGCCGAGCGTCGCCGCGAGCGCTCCGAAGAGGCCGGCGACCTGCCAGCCGATCAAAGTGACATACATCATGTTCGGCCCGGGCGCGGCGTTGCCGAGCGCGAACGAGTCCGCGAACTGTTTGGCGCTCAGCCAGTGCTGCACCTCGACGACGTAGCGCTGCACGTCCGGCAGCACCGAGCCGACGCCGCCCACGGACATGAGCGACATCAGCACGAAATGCAGGAACAGCGCGACCACGTCGGACCCCGTGCTCAACGCAGCGCCCTCCACGCGAGCGCGATCGCCGCGGGCGCGAGCACGAGGAGCACGCCGAGCAGCGGCAGCCGCAGCAGACCGACGCCGGCGAAGGCCACCACGCCGAAGAGCGCGGGAAGCCAGCGCCGCGGCAGCGACGACAGCATCTTCACGCCGGTCGCGAGGACGAGCCCGGCGGCGACGGCCGACATCCCGTTCAGCGCCTGCTGCGCGAGGCGCGTGTCGCCGTAGCGGACATAGAGGAAGCCGAGCACGACCATGAAGACGAACGGCATGACGACCAGCCCCGCGAGCGAGGCGGCGGCACCGCCGTAGCCGGCGAAGCGCCACCCGACCATGATCCCCACGTTGCAGATGTTGGGGCCCGGGAGCAGCTGTCCCAGCGACAGCATCTCCATGAACTCGCGGTCGGTGAGCCAGCGCCGAGTCTCGACCAGCGTGCGGTACGACCACGGCAGCGTTCCGCCGAAGCCGGACACGGCGATCTCGTTGAAGGCGAAAAAAAGCGCCAGCGGGCCGATGCGGCTAGGAACTTTTTCGTCGGGAACCGAGGTGGGTTGCGGCATTCGAGTTGCTTTTCTTCGCCATTATCCTGGAACGTGATGGATTTAACAAAAGGATGCAGCGCACGGACCCGCATAGGTTTTCTCTATGCGATCTTCGCCCTGGAATCACTCCCTGGGAGGGGACGGTTGGACAACGGCGCCGCGACCGACGGCACGATCCAGAAGGATCTTGCCGATCGGCTGATTGCTGCTTTGAAACAGGACGGCTTCGTGCTTTACGCGCAGCCGATCCTCGCGCTCGTCCCCGATTCCAAGAAGCCGCCGTTCCAGGAAACCCTCACGCGCTTCCGCGAGGAGGAAGAGAAGCTCCTCCCACCCGGCACCTTCTTTCCCCTCCTCGAGGAATACGGGCTGCTGCCCTATCTCGACCGCTGGGTGGTGGGCCGCCTCGCGGGCTGGATCAAGAGCCGCCGCGCCGCAAAGTCCGACTGGAAGACGCCCGCGTGCAGCATCAGCCTGTCCGCGGACACGCTCTACGACGGCAATTTCTGCAAGTTCGTCGCCAAGCACATCGAGAACGCCGGGCTGCCCCAGGGCATCTTCCATTTCGAGACCTCGTGGGACACGGCGCTGCAGCACACGAAGCCGCTCGCGGAAGTCTCCGCGGAGCTGCGGCGCGCGGGATGCCGCTTCATCGTCTCGGGCTTCGACGGCAGCGAGGAGTCGTTCGGGATGCTCTCGAAGCTGAAGCCCGAGCTGGTGAAGCTCAGCTACGGGGTCGTCAAGGACGCCGACCGCGCCCTCGCCGCCTCGGAACGCCTCGAGCGCGTCAACACCCGCTGCCACCAGGTGGGCGTGCGCACCATCGCGGAATACGTCGAATCGAAGGACCTGCTCGAGCAGCTGCGCGCGCTCGAGGTCGACTACGCGCAGGGGCTCGTGATCTCGCCGCCGATGCGCATCAAGCTCGAGGCGACCGCCGACTAGGCGCGCGAGCGCCGCGCGAGCTCCTCGGCGGTCACCTCGGGCTCGCGTCCTTCCGCCTCGGCCGCGTCGAAGTTCAGCTCGACCTTGACGCCGTTCGGGTCGAACATGAAGAGCTGATACAAGGCCTGGCCGTTCGCGCGCCGCTCCTTGAAGTCGACGCCCTGCGCGCGCAGGTGCGCGAGCGTCGCGGCGAGGCCCGTCGCGCGGAAGGCGATGTGGTCGATCGCGCCCGTGCCCGCGCCCGTGTTCTGCGACGTGCGGCCGAGATACGCCTTCTGGATGTCGCCCGCCTGCCGCGCGCTCGGCCCGATGTGGACGACGTCGCGCCCGCCGAGATAGAGCCACACCACGGGAAAGCCGAAGTCCGGATGCCAGCCCTCTTCCATCCCGAGCACGCGGCAATACCAGTCGCGCGTCGCGTCGATGTCGTCGGCGGCGATCAGGTAGTGCTCGATATGCGAGAGCGGCATGCGCGCGATTATGGACCCTTCATTCCCATTCGCGCCACCCCGCAACGAGCGGGAAATACAGGCCCAGCCGGAGGCGCCCGCCGCCCATCAGCCCGGCGTAGGTCGCGAGCTGAGCGGCGTAGCGCTCGCGCTCGCTGTCGAGGAAGGCGTCGAGGCCGGCGCCCTCGTGGCTGCTCGTCTTGTAATCCACGATCCAGCGCCCGCCGCGCTCGTCGACGAAGGTGCGGTCGACCACGACGCTGATCCGCGCGCCGCCGGCGGTCCCGGTGAGCCGGTATTCGTTGCGCGCCTCGCGCTGCGGGCCGAGCAGCCAGCGGCCGCGCTCGTCGGTGATCGCGCGCGCGAGGGCCGTGCGCACCCGCTCCGCGGCGCGCGCGAGCTCGGCGTCGGCCACGCCGTGCGCCGCGAGCTCGCGGCGGAAGAGCTCGGTCATCGAGTCGATCCGCGACGGGTCCCAGCCGCGCAGCGCGTCGGCGGCGATCCGCTGCAGCCAGCGGTGCACGACGTTGCCCACGCGCCGCGCCGTCTCGCCGGCCCAGGAGAACTCGATCGGTGCGAGCTCGCGCGCTCGCGGCGCGCCGCCGCCCCATGCCGCGGGCGACGGCATCGCCGGCAGCGACCAGCCGGGGGCGAGGCGCCCCAGGCCCTGGTCGAGCGCACGCTCGGCGCGCGCATCCTCGGCGGCGCCGGGGACGGCGAGGCGCGCCGCCTCGGTGAAGTCGCGCTCCACGGCCGGCCACAGCTTCTCCAGGAGCGAGCCGCGCGCCGGACGCTTCGGCGCCGGCTCCGCGTCGCTCGCGTCGAGCTGCGTCCATCCGAGGAGGTGCAGGCGCTTCTTCGCGCGCGTCGCAGCCACGTACAGCAGGCGCGCATCCTCGTGCGCCTCGCGCTCGGCATCGAGCCGCCGCAGGTGCTCGTAGATCGGATCGCCGTCCGATCCCGCTTCCTTGATGGGCGCGAGCAGCAGGCTCGCGCCCGATCCGGCCGCCGCCGTGCGCTCGATCCACAGCAGCAGCTTCGGTTCCGGCTTCGGCGGCGCGTTGCCGAGGCCCGCGACGATCACCGTGTCGAACTCGAGCCCCTTCGCCTTGTGGATGGTCATGATCTGGATCGAGCCGTCGGCGCGAAGGTCGGGCCGGGCGTACAGGCGCGCGACGCCCTCGTCGAACGCCGCGAAATCCGCGATCTCGCCGGCCGCCGCATGTGTCTCGACGAAGTCCAGAAAGACGTGCGCGTCCTCGAGCTCGGTCTCGTCCTCGATGCAGGCCGGCCCGCCCAGCGCGAGCCAAGCCGCCTCGACGCGCTCGCGCAGGGTGCCGCGCAGCCGACGCGCGCGCGCGCGCTCCAGCACGCCGCGCGCGCGTTCCAGCCGTGCGCGGCCGTCCGGCGAGAGCCGCGCGAGCCGGGTCTCGTCGTGCATCGCTTCCCAAATGGTGGACGCGTCGGGCGCGCTCGGCGCCACGGGATCGCGCGCGCGCGTGCCGCTCTCCGCGAAGAGATCGAGCTGCGCCGAGCGCGACGGCGCTGCTTCGGCCGGGGCCGGGCCGTTGCACAGCGCGTCGAGATCGGCGAGCCGCAGCCCGCACCAGGGCGCGCGCAGAACCGAGAGCCACGCGAGCCGGTCGCCGGGGTGGCAGAGCGCACGCGTCAGCGCGAGCAGGTCCTGCACCGCCTGGCGCCGCTCGAGCGGGTCGATCTCGATCGCGCGGTAGCGCAGTCCCGCGCGCTTGAGCGCAGGGACGATGCGCGCCAGGTGCCCGCGGCTGCGCACGAGGATCGCGACCGTGCCTTCGGCGCGGGCGAGCGCGGCCACGTCCCCGGCCTCGGCCTCGGGGTCACGGTCGAAACGCGCGTGCACGGTGACCGCGTCCGGCTCGGCGGGATGGACCCAGTCCGAGGGCGTGTACGGAACCGCGCCCGCCGCGAAATCCTCGTCGCGGGGCAGGACGCGCCGGAAAGCCGCGTTGAGCCAGTCCACGATGTCGGCCTGCGAACGGAAGTTCACCGAGAGCGTCAGAGGCTCGAGCGTCACGGCGCCGATGCCCTGGTGCCGCGCGCGCAGGAACAGCCCGACGTCGGCCTCGCGGAACCTGTAGATCGACTGCATCGGGTCGCCGACGAGGAACAGCGTGCGTCCGTCTCCCGGCTGCCAGCCCGAGGTGAGCCGCTCCAGCAGCTCGAACTGCGTGAACGACGTGTCCTGGAACTCGTCGACGAGGATGTGCTGGATGCGGTAGTCGAGCGCGAGCATGAGGTCGGTCGGCGCCTCGGGCGCACCGAGCGCCGCGATCGCGCCGGCGGCGATCTCGATGAAATCGACCTGTCCGCGCTCCAGGAAGACGAGCTTGAGCTGCGCCGCCGCCAGTCGCAGCAGCCGGGAGATCGCGCCCAGCGTCTCCCATTGCGCGTCGGTATAGCGCGCCGGCGGCAAGGTGCGCAGGGCATGCAGCGCGGCACGCAGCTCGTCGCGCTCCTCGAGCGCCGGAGGGACGGGCTTGCGCCAGGTCCCCTTCTGGACGACGAGATCTTCGCCGAGCTTCTGCCACGCTTCCACCGCGGCGTCGCGGCCGAGCCGCGGCGGCACGTCATCCGGCCACAGCGAGCGTACGCGCTCGACCTGCTCGTCACGCACCGCGGAGAGCGCCGCCTCGAGGCGCGCACGGTCGGGCGCGCCGTATTTGCGCAGCCACTGATCGCGCCGCGCGAGCATCGACGCGAGCAGCGTCTCGGCCTGGGCGAAGTCGTTGTCGAGATGCGCCATCAGCGCGGCGACCTCGGCGCCGGTATCGGCGTCGTCGATCATGGCGAGCGTCGCTCGGGCCGCCTCGCGATAGTGCGCGCTCGCGTCCTCGACGACGCCGGGCGCGGTGCCGGCGCCGCCGGCGAGCGGCATCTGCCGCGTGAGCGACAGGCACAGGGCGTCCATCGTCTGGATGCGCATGCGGCCCGGCTGCTCCTCGAGGCGCCAGCCCAGGCTCGCGTCGCGCTCGAGCACGGCGGCTGCGCTCTCCCAGGTCAGGGCCCGGTGCGGCTCGGGCGGGCGCGGCTCGCGTCTCGCCCTCGCGAGCGCCTCCAGCACGCGACCGCGCATCTCGGCGGCGGCCTTCTTCGTAAACGTGATGGCGGCGATCTCCTCGGGCTGCCGAACGCGCGCGAGCAGCACGAGATAGCGCTGGATCAGGAGCTCGGTTTTGCCCGATCCCGCGGGCGCCTGCACGATGAAGGAGCCATCGGGCGCGAGCGCGCGGCGTCGCTGCGCGATATCGGCGATGGCGTCGGGCTCGCTCACGAGGGCTCGCGCTCGTTGATGCGGCACAGCGAGCGGCGTCCGCACTGGTCGCAGGTGTCGTCGCCGTGTTTCGGCGCGACGCGCGCCTCGCCGGCCGCGAACTCCCGACCGAGCGCGTCGAGCTCTGCGCGCCAGCGCCGGAGCAGCTCGTCCCACGAGCGGTAGTCTTCCGCGGCCTTCACGCGCTGCCGAGTGACCTCGCAGACGCCCGGAATCGGTTCGCCCGCGCTCGAGATGCCCGCGAAGCGCATGGCGCCGGCCTTCACGCACGCGAAGGCGACCGCGGTGATCGGTTCGTCGCCGCCGAGCGCATAGAGCGGCAGCTGCGGCTCGTCGGGGCGCGGCCCGAGCCAGCCCGAGACGTTCACCGGCCCGGTCTTGTAGTCGAGGATGGCGCGGCCGCCCGGCGCCCCCTGCAACCGGTCCATGCGATCGAGCTTGACGTTGACCGTCACGCCGCCGAAGGTGACGGCGCGCTTCTGCTCGCGTGCCACGACGTCGAAGGGCTCGCGCTGCTTCTCCTTCTCCAGCCACTCGCGCCCGAGGCGGACGAGGCGCGCGCGCTCGACCCGCGCGGTCCGCCCGTCGATCGAAGCCTCGCCGGCGTACCGCTGCTTGTTGATCGCGTAATCGGCCGCGGCGGCGAGGCGCTCGTCGAGGTCGCGCCCGGACGCGGCGTCGAGCTTCGCCTTCGAGTCGATCTCCCCCATCAGCTTCTCGAGCATCGCGTGCACGACGCGCCCGCGGTCCGACGCGTCCGGCCCGGAGCACAGCGGCTCGAGCGCATCCGCGCGCAACCGGTGCGCGGCAAAGGCGCGGAACGGGCACGCCGCCTGATCGCGGAACACCCCGGTGCCGCCCGCGACCACGGCCGCGCCCACGAGCGCCGGCGCGCGCGCGTCCTCGGTGCGCTCCATGCGGCGCGCGGCGCGGATCGCCTGCGTCGCCGTCGCCGATGGCGGCAGCTGCAGGGCCTCCGGCGCGATCGCCGGCACGTCGCGGATCAGCGGGCTGGGAAGAAGGTCGCGGTCCTCCTCTCGCTGCGCGTGCGAGACGATCACTTCCGGCGCGGCGGTGAGCCACCCGCGCGTCAGCCGGACGTCGAGCTCGAGCGCCGCGGCGGGGGACGCCTGCGCGATCCCCGCGGCGCGCTGGAGCGCGATCGGCAGCAGTGGGTTGGGGCTGGAGCGCAGCGGCCACGCCTCGTCGGTGAGGCCGGCGACCCAGAGATGGTCGAACTCCAGTCCCGCCGACTCGAGCACGCCGAGGATCTGCACCGGAACGTCCGGCGTCTGCGGCTGGAACAGCACGCCCGCGATCATCGTCTGGAAGCGCGCGAGCGCCTCGCCGAAGCGCGTGCGGCCGGCAACGCGGTCGAGCGATGCCAGCTCGGTGATCGCCTGGTGCAGCTTGTCGAGCGCCTGATGCTCGGCCGACGAGAGCGGCCGCTCGCCCGGGAACCCGAGCGCTTCCAGCACGCGCAGCAGGGCGCGGGCCCATTCGCCGGGACGCTTGGTGCCCGTGAGCTCGGCTCTTGCGACGTCGGCAAGGCCGGAAAGGCGGCGCGTCAGGACCGGGCATTCGGCGACGCGCCAGCGGTTGTCGGTCGCGGTCGCCCGTTCGATCGCCTTGCGCAAGGCGTCGACGCCCACCGTGCGCCTGAGTCTGCGGCGCAGCTCGGCGTCGAGGCGCGCGCGCGCGTCGAGCTCCGCCTCGGCGCCGGCGATGAACGGCGAGCGCACCAGACGGCTCGCGCGCTCGAGCTCGACGCGCTCGCCCGTGGCGACGCCGCGCGCGAGGTCGAACGCGATCATCGCGGCCGCCACCAGCGGATACGCGGAAAGCGGCTCGCCGAGCGAGATGTTGAACGGCGGAGCCGGCGCCTCATCGGACGAGGCGATCGTGCCGCCCGGCGCCAGCGTCTCGGAGAAGATGCGCCGCACGGCCTCGCGCGCGCGGGCAAGGTCGGGAACGACGACGCCGATGCGCACGTGCGCGGCGCCTGCCCGGACGGCCGACTCGAGGCGCTGCCGCGCCCAGCGCGCGGCCGCGGCGATCTCGTCGGTCGCCGACTCGAACGCCAGGCGCCCGCTCGTCCCCGGCCGAGCATCGGCGGCCGAGATCTCGACGCGCGCTCCGGCCGCCGCCAGCGCGGCGAGGACGTCGCGCGCCTGCGGCGTCAGGATGTCGAACCCGTATGCGACCACGTCCCGTTGCCGATCGAGATTCGACGCCACCAGGTCCGGCAGACGCGCCCGGTCGACCAGCCGGTCGCGCGCGGTGAGGCCCTCGTAGCGCCACGCCCATTCGGCGAAGGCGCGTGCATCGTCGTTCCCCGGGAATTCGCGCAGCCGATGCGACAGCCTCCAGGCATGCGCGAGCTCCCACGCTTCGCGAGCGAGGGCCGCGGCGGGAGCAGCGGCGAGCAGCGAGCGGCCGGCGGCGGTGTCGCCGATCACCGTCTCCCACACGAGCTGCTCCTGCGGCCCGCTCAGCAGCACCGGCAGCGCGGCGGCGCGATCGGAGTAGAGCAGGTCCTCGTACAGGCGCTCGATGAGCGCCGGCAGCGGCAGGATATCGGCCGTCTCCCACGAGGCGAGACCGCGACCGGACTGCCGCAGGTCGTGATCGCGCTTGAGCGCGGCCGCGAGGCGCGCGTTCGGCGTGACCACCGTCGGGCCCGCCGCGCCGGCCTCCACCAGCCGCTGCAGCAGCGCCTCGCGCGATATTTCGGGAAAGCGGGTCTCGCCGTTCATGCCGCAGCCTTCGCCCCGCGCGGGACGCGGGGCGCAGCCAAAGACCCTATTGTGCCGCTCAGGAGGCGGCGGCGTCCTGCCTCAGCTCGTCCTTCGACGGGATGAAGACGACGAACAGGTTCGCGACGACGATGGTGCCGGCGAGGAAGTAGAACGCCGACATCAGCCCGTAGTGGTCCGCGATCACGCCGCCCAGCACCGGCCCGAGCGCCGAGCCGATGTGCTGCGCGCCGAACAGCACGCCGATGCTGGTCCCGCCCATCTTCTTCGGCGTGGTTTCGAGCACCCACGCCTGCAGCACCGGCCGCACCGCGTAGAGGAAGAAGCCGAGCACCGCGATGAAGAAGATGAAAGCGCTCGAGCGGCCGGCGACCGCCATGAAGAACAGCACCACCGCGGTCATCGCCATGCTGCTCATCAGGATGCTGCGCCGGCCCATCCGGTCGGACAGGTGCCCCGCGATGGGCGACGCCGCGAAGCCCGCCGCCTGCAGCAGGAACATGCAGGCGCCGACCCAGAGCGGCGAGTAGCCCATCTCGTAGGCGAGGAACAACGGCAGGAACGTGAGCAGCCCGGTCTGCGTCATCGTGCGGAACGACGAGCTCACCGTGAGCAGGATGAGCTTCTTGTTCTGCAGCAGCTCGCGCAGGCCCCGGAAGTATTCGGCGACGCTCTGGCCCTCCTTCGGGTGCTTCCTCTCGGCCGCCTCGCCGGCGAGGCGCAGCGACCCGAGATAGAGGAGGATCAGGCAGGCGATCAGCACGCCCGGCACGACGTTGACGAACACCACCTGACGCCACGTCAGCGTCGCGAGCAGCGCGCCGATCACGAGCGGCGCGACCGCGTCGCCGACGTTGCCGCCCATGCCGTGGATCGAGAGCACCAGGCCCTTGCGCGCCGGGAAGCGGCTGGCGAGGGTCGGGATCGCGGTCGGGTGCCACAGATTGTTGCCGATGCCGACCAGCGAGACGCACAGGAGCAGCAGCCAGTACGTATGCGCGAATCCCATCAGCAGGTAGGGGAAGCCGACCCAGAAGAGCGACAGCGCGAGCAGGAAGCCCTTGCGCCCGACCGTGTCGACGAACATGCCGCCGGGAATGTTGGACACCGCGGCCGCGATGCTCTGGCACGTCATGATCAGGCCGATCTGGCTGTACGAGAGCCCGAGCTCCTTGCCGATGAGCGGCAGGAGCAGATAGAACGTCGCCGGGTACCAGTGCGTCAGGGTATGGCCCATCGAGATCAGCCAGACTTCCTTGAACGACCGGGTCGGGGCGGCGGAGGCGGAGGCTGTGAGTATGGCGCTCATCGGTTGCGGCTCGCTCAGGTTTCGTGATGGTGATGGTGCCCGTGATCGTGGTCATGATGATGACCGTGCGGGCGTCCGTGCGGCAGACGCGGGTCGGCCTTGAACACCAGCGACTTGACCGTGACCGGGACGGTATTCGACGGCAGCCGGATGCGGCCCAGGTCGATATAGTCGAAGTCCCAGAGGGTGACGCCGTCGATCACCAGGATCTCGCTCGCGACGCGCATCTCGTCGCGCAGGATGTGGCCGAGCGTCTGCGCGATGTCGCCGTCGAGCACGACGTAGAGCGGCTTCGCCGCGGCGAGGGTCGCGGGCATCGCGGCGACGAGCGCCCGCGCGAACGCGGCCACGCGCTCGTACAGCGGCGGCCCCTGCCAGCGGAACGCGAGCGCGACCTCGGTCTCGCCCTCGGTCAGGTCGAACGCGGTGAAGTGCCCGCGGATCGCCTGCGCGAGCGCGCGCTCGTCGATCTGCGCGCCGAAGCGGTACGGCGGCTGCAGCACCTGCAGGTTGCGCCGCGGCAGCAGCGCCGCGTGCTCCGAGATGTAGATGGTGTTGCCCGAGAGCTGCACGCTGTACTCCGAGGCCCCGAGCGCCGTCGCGCGGATGCACTCGCCCGGCGGCAGCAGCGGCCAGGGCAGCGCGCCCGCGTCGAGCCGGCGGCGCAGCGCCTGCCCGAGCAGGCGTCCGAGGTCGCCGAAGTCGCGCTTCTCGCGGCCGTAGACGTACTCGGCGACCCCGCCCGAGAACATGACGCCGTCGACGCCGTCCTCGGGCCACGGCAGCGGCTGGGTGAGCCACAGGCTCTCGACCGCGGGCGGCGCCGGCCGGCGCACGAGCGCCGCGACCAGCGTGTCGGCCATCGATTCGGCGACGCGCGCCAGGTCCTGGCGCGATGCCTTGCCGCCGAGCCGCCAGTCGAAGCCCGCGTCCGCGGCGTGGCGGCGGCCCGTCGGATCCAGACGGACGATGACGCCGGGCTCGTCGACCACGACCAGCCGCCCGCCGATGTGGATCGCGGCGGTCGCCGTGACGCGCCCGCGCTCGACCAGCGCGAGCTTGGTCGTGCCGCCGCCGATGTCGACGTTCAGGATGCGGCGCTCGCCGTCGTGCGAGGCGGCGGCCGCGCCCGAGCCGTAAGCGGCGAGCATCGCCTCCATGTGGTGGCCGGCGCTCGCGCACACGAACTCGCCGCCCTGCTCGGCGAGCACTCCCGCGATCGCTTCGGCGTTCTCGCGCCGCAGCGCCTCGCCCGTGAGGATGACGACGCCGGCGTCGATGTTGTCGGGGTGCAGCTTCGCGTCCTCGTAGGCGCGGTCGATGATGCCGCCGAGCTTCGCCTCGTCGATCAGGGTCTCGCTCTGGTACGGCGTGAGCGACACGGGCGACTGGTACAGCGTCTCGCGCGAGACGACGAAATAACGGCTGGTGAGGTCCTCCGCGAGCCGGCGCAGGTTGAGCCGCGAGAACACCACCTGCGTGCCCGAGGAGCCGATGTCCATGCCGACCGAGACGAGCGACACGTTGTCCTGCATCCACAGCGGGTCGTGCCCGGGCGCGTCGGGGCCGAGATCGTCGTGGTCGTGATCGTGGTCGAAGGCGTCGTCGCCCTCGTGGCTGTGGCCGTAATCCTCGCCGTGGACGTGGTCGGCGATCGTGTGCGGGCGTTTCTCCTGGGGCATGCCCGCTAGTTTACCTTGGGAGCGGCCGGCGGACCGCCGTTCCGTCTGGGAGAACGCGCCGCTTTTCTCGTTCGGCTCCCGACCGCGCTCAGCGCTCGAGCAGGTTTTTCTTGTCCTTCACCTTCGCCCACTCGTCGGCGTCGCCGGGCGCTTCCTTGCGCTCGACGATCGGCTTCCAGATCTTGGCGAGCTCGGCGTTGGTCGCGATGAAGGCTCGCTGCTCGGGCGGGACGTCGTCCTCGGCGAAGATCGCCTCGACCGGGCATTCGGGCACGCACAGCGTGCAGTCGATGCACTCGTCCGGGTCGATCACCAGCATGTTGGGCCCTTCGCGAAAGCAGTCCACCGGGCAAACGTCGACACAGTCGGTGTATTTGCACTTGATGCAGCTTTCGGTGACCACGTACGCCATGAGGGCGGGACCTCGCTAGAGGAAGCTCGGGAGACGTCCGGCGGAGCCGGGCGACGGAGCGCGGATTTTAGCACGCACGGCGCGCCGAAGCCTCTCTTTTGCCAGCGAAAATAACCCGTTAGGCCCCATGGGCATGCTTTCGCGGGCGAGCGAATTGGGCTAGCATACGCTTGAACTCGCCGGGCCCTGCCCCGATATCCATTCCCTGCCAGCGGCGCCGCCGCGAACCCATTCCGAGGAAGACTCCATGAGCGACCTGATCCACCACGTGAGCGACAACACCTTCGAGCCCGAAGTGCTCAAGTCCGACGTCCCCGTCCTCGTGGACTACTGGGCGGAGTGGTGCGGCCCCTGCAAGGCGATCGCGCCGGTGCTCGACGAGGTGGCGAAGGAGTACTCGGGCAAGCTGAAAGTGGCGAAGGTGAACGTCGACGAGAACCAGGAGATCCCGCGCAAGTACGGCATCCGCGGCATCCCGACGCTGATGCTGTTCAAGAACGGCAACGTCGAGGCGCAAAAGGTGGGCGCGCTTTCCAAGTCGCAGCTCACCGCGTTCCTTGACAGCAACATCTAACTCTTCTATTCTCGCCGCAAAAGGTCGGTGGCGGAGATAGCCGCCGGCCCTCCGGTGCCCGGGACCGCTTCTTCGTAACTGAGGGTGCCGGGCGCAATCCTCCCCGTTTCGGTTCCCTGCTTTACCTCTGCGAACGGTCTGAGGGTGTTCATCCCACGCGAGCGTCGTTTATGCATTTATCCGAGCTGAAGAGCCTGCATGTCAGCGCCCTGCTGGACATGGCGACCCAGAATGAAATCGACGGCGCGAACCGCATGCGCAAGCAGGAGCTCATCTTCGCGCTCCTGAAGAACCGCGCGAAGAAAGGGGAATCCATCTTCGGCGACGGCACGCTCGAGGTGCTGCCCGACGGCTTCGGCTTCCTGCGCTCGCCCGACACCTCCTACCTCGCCTCGACCGACGACATCTACGTCTCGCCGTCGCAGATCCGCCGCTTCAACCTGCACACGGGCGACTCGATCGAAGGCGAGATCCGGACGCCCAAGGACGGCGAGCGCTACTTCGCGCTCGTCAAGGTCGACAAGGTCAACGCCGACTCGCCCGAGGCCTCCAAGCACAAGATCCTGTTCGAGAACCTCACGCCGCTTCATCCCGACAAGCAGCTCAAGCTCGAGCGCGAGATCAAGGCCGAGGAGAACATCACCAGCCGCATCATCGACATCATCGCCCCGATCGGCAAGGGCCAGCGCGGGCTGATCGTCTCGCCGCCGAAGGCGGGCAAGACGGTGCTCATGCAGCAGCTCGCGCACGCGATCACCGCCAACAACCCCGACGCGACGCTGATCGTGCTCCTCATCGACGAGCGGCCCGAGGAAGTGACCGAGATGACGCGCACCGTGCGCGGCGAGGTCGTCGCCTCGACCTTCGACGAGCCGGCGTCGCGGCACGTGCAGGTAGCCGAGATGGTGATCGAGAAGGCCAAGCGCCTGGTCGAGCACAAGAAGGACGTGATCATCCTGCTCGACTCGATCACGCGCCTCGCGCGCGCCTACAACACCGTCGTCCCGGCGTCGGGCAAGGTGCTGACGGGCGGCGTCGACGCGAACGCGCTGCAGCGGCCGAAGCGCTTCTTCGGCGCCGCGCGCAACATCGAGGAGGGCGGCTCGCTCACCATCCTCGCCACCGCGCTGATCGACACCGGCAGCCGCATGGACGACGTGATCTTCGAGGAGTTCAAGGGCACCGGCAACATGGAGCTCCACCTCGACCGGCGCATGTACGAGAAGCGCATCTTCCCGGCGATCAACGTCAACCGCTCGGGCACGCGCCGCGAGGAGCTGCTGATCGAGGCGCCGATCCTGCAGAAGGTGTGGGTGCTCCGGAAGCTCCTCTACCCGATGGACGACCTCGAGGCGGCCGAGTTCCTGGTCGACAAGATCAAGGCGACGAAGTCGAACGGCGACTTCTTCGACTCGATGCGCCGCGGCTGACCGGTGCGTTGATTCGCGGCCCCTGATCTGCGAAAATTAGCGATTTTCCACGGGCTTGCAACGCGGCCGCGGGGTCCCGCGCGAAGCCGGCGAGACCAAGCCCACTGCCAAGGAAAGCGCCCATGAAAGCGAAGATCCATCCCGAATACAAGGAAGTCCAGGTCACGTGCAGCTGCGGCAACACGTTCGTGACGCGCTCGACGCTGGGCAAGCCGCTTCACGTCGAGGTGTGCTCGGCGTGCCATCCGTTCTACACGGGCAAGCAGAAGATCGTCGACACCGCGGGGCGGGTCGAGAAATTCCGCCAGAAGTACGCCGGCAAGAAGACGACCAAGGCCAAGCAGGCGTCCGCGTAGGTCCGTCCAGACGTTCGTCCGCGGGCTCGTCCGCGATGTCCGAAAAAGAGGCAGCTTCGGCTGCCTTTTTCATTGGGCGGCGCCTGCGGCTGCCGCGCGCGCCCGTCGTGCTGCCGATCGCGCCGGTGCTGCTCGTGCTGGTGGCGGCCGCCTATGTCCTGCCCGGCGTGCTCGCGCACGACCCCTGGAAGACCGAGGACGCGATCGGCATCGGCATCGTGCACCAGATGCTGGTGCACGGCCAGTGGCTCATCCCGCATCTCGCCGGCGAGCCGTACTTCGACGACGGGCCGCTGTACTACTGGCTCGCCGCGCTGTGCGCCAAGATCGCGTCGCCGATCTTCGCGGTGCACGACGGCGCGCGCCTCGCGAGCGCGCTCGCCATGGGGGCGGCGCTCGCGTGCGTGTATCACACGGGGCGCGAGCTGTACGATCGCGCCGCCGGCACCGCGGCCGCGCTGGTCCTGCTCGGGTCGCTCGGCCTGCTCGTGCACGCGCACGAGACGCTCGCCGAGATGGGCATGCTCGCCGCGCACGCGTTCGCGCTGCTCGCGATCGCCATCGCGCCGCGGCACGTCGGACGCGCCGCGCTGCTGCTCGGGGTCGGGCTCGTCTCGGCGCTGCTCTCCAAGGGCCCGGCCGCGGTCGTCGCGCCCGCCCTCGCCGCGCTCGCGGCGCCGGCTCTTTCCGAGCGCTGGCGCACCCGCCGCTACGCGCTCGCGCTGGCGGGCGGTGTCGCGCTCGCCGCCGCGGTCGCGCTGGGCTGGGGATTCTGGGTCGAGTCGCGCTATCCGGGGCTCGCGTGGGCGCTGCTGCGCCTCGAGGTCTCGGATTTCGCGCCGCCGGGCTGGCGCAGCGCGAGCGGATGCGCCGAGGTGCTCGCGTGGGCGGCCTGGCCGGCGTGGCCGATCGCCGCGTGGGCGCTGTGGGAACGCCGCCGCCGCGCGTACGAGCCCGGTACGCGGCTGCTGATCGTCGCGGCCGCGGCGTCGCTCGCCGTGGTGCTCGCGCACCGGGACGTGCGCGAGGTGCACGCCATGCAGGCGATCCTGCCGCTCGCCGTGCTCGCCGGATCGAGCGCCGGCACGCTGCGGCGCGGCGCGGCGAACGCGCTCGCCTGGTTCGGCGCGCTCAGCGCCATCCTGTTCGGGCTCGTCGTGTGGCTGGGCTGGCTGGTGATGATGAGCGGCCATCCCGAGCGGATCGCGCGCGGCTACACCCGGCTCGAGCCCGGCTTCGTCGCGCAGTTCTCGTGGATCGCGCTTCTGGTCGCGCTCGCGCTGACGCTCGGCTGGGTGTGGCTGCTCCTGCGCGCGGAGCGCTCGACGCTGCGCGGCGTCACCTACTGGTGCTGCGGGCTGGTGCTCGTCTGGGGTCTGCTGATGACGCTGATGCTGCACTGGATCGATTACGGCAAGAGCTACCGCCCGGTCGCGCTCTCCATGCGCAAGGCGATCCCGGAGAACGTGCGCTGCATCGAGAGCCGCGGCCTCGGGGAGGCGCAGCGCGCCGCGTTCGATTACCATGCCGAGGTCCTCACGGTGCGCCTCGAGCGCCGCGATACCGCGGGCTGCCCGATGCTGCTCGTGCAGGGGACGCCCGACGTCGGCGAAGGCGTCGGCCCGGGATGGATCTTCGTGTGGGAAGGCAACCGCCCGCGCGACCACGAGCGCTACCGGCTGTACCGGCGCCAGTGAGCGCGGACGGCACCAAACCGCCGGTAAACGCTCAAAGCAGGACATGTCCGCACTGACCGAATCCCCCGCGTGGCGAGCGCTCGCGGCGCACCGGCGCAAGATGGCGAGCGCGTCCCTGCGCGACCTGTTCGCCGCCGATCCGGAGCGCGCCCGGCGCTGCTCGCTCGATTTCGGCGAGATCCTGCTCGACTATTCCAAGCACCTCGCGGACGAGGAGACGCTGCGGCTGCTGGTCGCGCTCGCCGAGCAGGCGGACGTGCGCGGCTGGACCCGGCGCATGTTCGCGGGCGACCCCATCAACGCCAGCGAGGGACGCGCCGTGCTGCACGTGGCGCTGCGCTCCGACGCGAGCGTGTTTCCGGAGGGCCGCGACGTCATGCCGCTCGTGCGCGCGGCGCGCGAGCGGATGCGCCGCTTCGTGGAGGACGCGCACCGCGGCGCGCTGACCGGCGCGAGCGGCGAGCGCATCACCGACGTCGTCAACATCGGCATCGGCGGCTCGGACCTCGGCCCGCGCATGGCGACGCGCGCTCTGCGCCGCCATCGCGCGCCCGGCAGCCCGCGCCTGCACTTCGTCGCCAACATCGATCCGGCCGACCTGGACGCGGCGCTCGAGGGCCTCGCGCCCGCCACGACGCTGTTCGTCGTCGCGTCGAAGACGTTCACCACCGCCGAGACGCTGGACAACGCCGCGCGCGCGCGCCGCTGGCTCGAATCGCGGCTCGGCACCGGCGCCGCGCTCGGCCGCCACTTCGCCGCGGTCACCGCGAACGAGGCGGGCGCGGCATCGCTCGGCGTGGCGCCCGAGCGCGTCTTCCCGATGTGGGACTGGGTCGGCGGCCGCTACTCGGTCTGGTCGGCGGTCGGGTTGCCGCTCGCGCTCTCGATCGGCATGGACCGGTTCGACGAGATGCTCGAGGGCGCCCGCGACATGGACGCGCACTTCCGCACGGCGCCGCTCGAGCGCAACATGCCCGTGCTGCTCGCGCTGCTGGAAATCTGGTACGTCGATTTCTTCGGCGCGCAGAGCCGCGTGGTCCTGCCCTACGGCGAGGACCTGCGCGACTTCCCCGCGTACCTGCAGCAGCTCGAGATGGAGTCGAACGGCAAGCGCGTCGACCGCGCCGGCCGCCCGGTGGATTACGCGACCGCGCCGGTCGTCTGGGGCGCCTCGGGCACGCCGAGCCAGCACTCGTTCCACCAGATGCTGCACCAGGGCACCGCGCTCGTGCCGGCCGACTTCATCGTCTTCGCGGACCGCCGCGGCGGCGCGTCGCACGCGGCGCTCGTCGCGAACGCGCTCGCGCAAAGCGCTGCGCTCATGGAGGGCGACCGCACCGAGGATCCTCAGCGGGCGCTGCCCGGCGACCGGCCTTCGAGCGTCATCGTGCTCGAGCGGCTCGCGCCCGAGGCGCTCGGCCAGCTGATCGCGCTGTACGAGCACAAGGTCTTCGTCGAAGGCGTGATCTGGAACATCAACAGCTTCGACCAGTGGGGCGTCGAGATGGGCAAGCGGGTCGCGCGCACGCTGCTGCCGCGGCTGCTCGAGGGCGGCGACGCCGCCGGGCTCGACGCCTCGACGCGCGCGCTGCTCGCGCGGCTGCGCGGCCGCTGAGCGCGTATACTGCACATCGACACGACGGCGAGAGGCGAGCGATGAACGAAGACACTTTCAACATCAGCATTCGCAAGTTCCTGAAGATGGTGGGCGTCAGCTCCCAGCGCGAGATCGAGCACGCGGTCGAGAAGGCGCGATCGAGCGGCGCGATCCGGGGCAACGAGAAGTTCCCGGCCTCGGTGACGCTCGACGTGCCGGGGCTGAAGCTCTCGGTGAAGTTCGAGGGCAAGATCGAGCTGGAGTAGATGAACAAGCCCCGCGAGCTCGACGCGACGCTCCTGGAAGAGCTGCGCGCGCTGCTCGGCGATCGCGTCTCGACCACGCGCGCGGTGCGCGAGCACCACGGCAAGGACGAGTCCTACTTCCCCTACGCGCCGCCCGACGCGGTCGTCTTCCCGGAATCGACCGAGGAGGTCCGCGACGTCGTGAACCTGTGCCGCCGGCACCGGACGCCGATCATCCCGTTCGGCGTCGGCACCTCGCTCGAGGGTCACGTGCTCGCGATCCGCGGCGGCGTCTGCGTCGATCTCTCGCGCATGAACCGGGTGCTCGCGGTGCACGAGGCCGATCTCGACGCCGTGGTGCAGGCGGGCGTGACGCGCAAGCAGCTGAACGAGCACATCCGCCACTCCGGGCTGATGTTCCCGATCGATCCCGGCGCCGACGCCACGCTCGGCGGCATGGCCTCGACGCGCGCCTCGGGCACGAACGCGGTGCGCTACGGCACGATGCGCGAGAACGTGCTCGCGCTGAAGGTCGTCCTCGCCGACGGCCGGGTGATCACGACCTCCCGCCGCTCGCGCAAGTCCGCGGCAGGCTACGAGCTGACGCGCCTCTTCGTCGGCGCCGAAGGCACGCTCGGGATCATCACCGAGCTCACCGTGCGCCTCTACGCCGTGCCCGAGGCGATCTCGGCCGCCGTCTGCTCCTTCGCCGACATGGCCGGCGCCGTGAGCACGGTGATCCAGACGCTGCAGGCGGGCGTCCCGATCGCGCGCAGCGAGGCGCTTTGCGGGACGACGATGAAGGCGATCAACGCGCACTCGAAGACGAGCTGGCGCGAGCAGCCGACGCTCTTCCTCGAGTTTCACGGCAGCAAGGCGGGCGTCGAGGAGCAGGCGCGGCTCGTCCAGGAGATCGCCCGCGAGCACGGCGGGATGGACTTCGAGTGGACCACGAAGCCGGAGGACCGCAACCGGCTGTGGTCTGCGCGCCACCAGGCCTACTTCGCCTGCCTGCAGCTGCGGCCCGGCTCGCGCGCCGTCTCGACCGACGTGTGCGTGCCGATCTCTCGACTGACCGAGTGCATCGTCGAGACGTCCGAGGACATCGCGCGCGCATCAATGCCGATCCCGCTCTTCGGCCACGTCGGCGACGGCAACTTCCACTGCGAGATCCTCATCCGCCCCGACGACGAGGCGGAGCTCGCCGAGGCGCGCGCCTTCAACGAGCGCGTGGTCAACCGCGCGCTCGCGATGGAAGGCACCTGCACCGGCGAGCACGGCATCGGCTTCGGCAAGATCAAGTCGCTGCGGAAGGAATTGGGCGACGCGGTCGACCTCATGGCGTCGCTCAAGCGCGCCCTCGACCCGGAGAACCTCATGAACCCCGGGAAGGTCGTCGAGCTCTAGCCGGAGCGCGCGCTCTCCAGCTTCAGGAAGTTGTCGCGGTAGTACCTGAGCTCGTCGATGGACTCGTGGATGTCGGCGAGCGCCTCGTGCTTGCCCTGCTTCGCGAGCCCTTTGGAGATCTCCGGGCGCCAGCGGCGCGCCAGCTCCTTCAGCGTGCTGACGTCGAGGTTGCGGTAGTGAAGGTACGCCTCGAGGCGCGGCATGTATCGCGCGAGGAAGCGGCGGTCCTGGCAGATCGAGTTGCCGCACAGCGGCGAGGTCTTGCTCGGCACGTGCTCGGACACGAACGCGAGCAGCAAGTCCTCGGCGCCCGCCTCGGTCAGGACCGAGGCCTTCACCTTGTCGATCAGGCCGGTGCGCCCGTGCGTGCTCTTGTTCCAGTCGTCCATGCCGGCGAGCGTTTCGTCGGGTTGGTGCACGACCAGCACCGGCGCGGTCGCCACGGTCTCGAGCCGCGAGTCGGTGATCACCACGGCGACCTCGAGGATGCGGTCGCTGTCTGGATTGAGGCCCGTCATTTCCATGTCGAGCCAGACGAGGTTGTTCTGATCCTTGGCCATTGCGTCGTGATGCGCCTGTGACGAGCCGCGTTCGCGTATAAAATCCTAATTGTCGCACAACGTCGCCGCGCGCATCCCGCTCCCGCCGATACCATGCACTGGTTCACCGCGCTCTTCCTGCTGGCGCTCGCGATCTCCACCGCGACGCGGCTGTGGCTCGCGCTGCGTCAGCTGCGCCACGTGACGCGCGAGCGCCGCGCGGTTCCGCCGGGATTCGAAGACCGCATCCCTCTTTCCGCGCATCAGAAAGCGGCCGACTACACGGTCGCGAAGACGCGGCTCGGCCTGCTCGAGACCGCCGTGGGCGCGCTCGTGGTGCTCGCGTTCACCGTCGGCGGCGGGCTGCAGCGGCTGATCGAAGCCTGGTCCGCCGTGCTCGATCCCGCGGGCTACGCGCACGGCGTCGCGCTCGTGGTGTCGGTCGTGCTCGTCTCGAGCCTCGTCGACCTGCCGTTCAGCGCGGTGCGCGCCTTCGTCATCGAGCAGCGCTTCGGCTTCAACCGCATGACGCCGGCGCTCTTCGCCGCGGACCTCGCGAAACAGGCGATGCTCAGCGCGCTCCTCGGCATCCCGCTGCTCTTCTGCGTGCTCTGGCTCATGACGCGCGCCGGCGAGGCGTGGTGGCTGTACGCGTGGCTGACGTGGGTCGGGTTCAGCCTGGTCGTTCACTTCCTCTATCCCACCGTGTTCGCGCGCTGGTTCAACAAGTTCTCACCCCTCGCCGACGCGACGCTGAAGGCGCGCATCGAGGCGCTGCTCGCCAAGTGCGGGTTCCGCGCGAAAGGCCTGTTCGTCATGGACGGCTCGAAGCGCTCCAGCCACGGCAACGCCTACTTCACCGGCTTCGGCGCAGCGAAGCGCATCGTGCTGTTCGATACGCTGATCTCGCGCCTCCAGCCTCCCGAGATCGAAGCGGTGCTCGCGCACGAGCTCGGCCATTACTCGCTGCACCACATCTGGAAGCGGATGCTGCTGGTCTTCGCCGGCAGTCTCGCGACGCTGTGGCTGCTCGGCTGGCTCGCCGATCAGGATTGGTTCTACGCGGGCCTCGGCGTGCAGACCCCCGGAACGGCCGTGGCGCTGCTGCTCTTCTTCATGGCGGTGCCGGCATTCGCCTTCCCGCTGCACCCGCTCGCCAGCCTGTACTCGCGCAAGCACGAGTACGAGGCCGACGCCTACGCTGCGCGGCACGCGGATGCCGCGGAGCTCGCGCGCGCGCTGGTGAAGCTCTACGAGGACAACGCCGCCACGCTGACGCCGGACCCGCTGCACTCGGCGTTTTACGATTCGCATCCGCCAGCGGTGCACCGCATCGCGCGGCTGCAGACCCTCGGAGCCTGATCATGACGCGCCTCGCCGACGAGCATTGCCGGGCGCTCCCCGCCGGCACCGCGCCGCTCTCCCGGTCCGAGATCGATGCGCTGCTCGCCGACGTCCCGGGCTGGAGCTACGACGGCCGCGTGATCTCGAAGTCGTATTCGTTCGAGGACTACCATCGCACGATGGCGTTCGTGAACGCGATCGCCTGGATCGCGCACCGCGAGGACCATCATCCCGACCTCGCCGTCGGCTACAATCGCTGCCGCGTGGAGTTCAGCACGCACTCCGTCGGCGGGATATCTCGGAACGATTTCATTTGCGCGGCGAGGATAGAGCGGCTGCTGAGCCGGTGAGTCCCGCGGCCCTGGTCTCGGGCCGCGTGGTCGCCGCGTACGGCCGGCGCTTTCTCGTCGACACCGGTTCGGAAATCCGCTCCTGCATCGTGCGCGGCCGCACGAGCGAGGTGGTGTGCGGCGACCGCGTCGCGCTGCGCCCCGCGGAAGCCGATGGCGGCGTGATCGAAGCGGTCGACCCGCGCTCGTCGCTGTTCCTGCGCTCCGCGCCGCACCGCGCCAAGCCGATCGCCGCCAACGCCACCCAGGTCGCCGTCGTGGTCGCGACCGATCCGAGCTTCTCCGACGAATTGATCGCGCGCGTGCTCGCCGCGGCCGAGCACCAGCGCCTGAAGTCGTGCATCGTGCTGAACAAGGTCGACCTGCCGGCGGGAACGGCGCACGAGCGTCTCGAGCCCTTCGCTCGCGCGGGCTGCCGCGTCGTCGAGACCAGCGCGCTCGGCGACATCGCCGCCCTGCGCGGGGCGCTGCGCGGGGAGACCACGCTGCTCATCGGGCAGTCCGGGATGGGAAAGTCGACGCTGGTCAACGCGCTCGTGCCCGCGGCGCAGGCGAAGACGCGCGAGATCTCGAAGTTCCTCGCGTCCGGGCGGCACACGACCACCAGCGTGACGCTGTACCGGCTCGACGCGGAAAGCGCGATCGTGGACGCGCCCGGGATGCAGGAGTTCGGCCTCGCGCACCTGACACCCGTCGACGTCGAGCGCGGATTCGTCGAGTTCGCGCCTTTCCTCGGTCAATGCCGCTTTCCGGACTGCCGCCACGGGAGCGAGCCCGGATGCGCGCTCGCGGCCGCGGCGCAGGACGCGCGCATCCACCCGCGCCGGCTCGAGCTCTTCCGGCGCATCGTCGCGGCCGAGCGCGCGCCGGGGTCCGCCCGGTGAGAGTCGTCTTTTCCTCGCTCAACCTGGTCGAGCTGCATCATCTCAAGAACCTGCTCGAGTCCGCGGGCATCCGCTGCCGCATCGAGCGCGAGCTGCTCGCGCGCCTCGCGGGCGAGATACCGTTTCCGGAGTGCGCGGCGAGGCTGGTGGTCGATCGCCCCGAGGACGAGGCGGCCGCCGAGGAGATCGTGCGCGATTTCGGCCGTCCCCGGCGGCCCGGCGCGCCGTGGACCTGCGCGGGCTGCGGCGAGCGGCTGGAGGGTCAGTTCACCGCGTGCTGGCGCTGCGGCGCCTCGCGCTGAAGCACGCTTCAGCGGACAACGGTGGCCAACCCGAGGAGCAGCAGCAGCATCAGCCACAGGATCAGCGCGCGCCACACCAGCCCGATGGCGCTGTCGAGGAAACCCGTGTCCGCGTCGTCGCCGACGCCGAGGGGCGGGCGGTCGACGAGGCCGCCGTGCTCGGAGACCGGCATGCCGAGCTTGACGCCCATCGCGCCCGCGCCCGCCGCCAGCACGATGCCGAGCCCCGGATCGGGCCAGCTCGCCGCCTGCGTGCGCCAGCAGTAGACCGCGTCCTCGAAGTCGCCGACGATCGCGAAGCTTACCGCCGTCGCGCGCAACGCCGGCCATTCGAGCAGCGCCAGCGCGCGCGCCGAGAACCGGCCGAACGGGCCGGTGTCGGTGTGCGCGCCGGCCCAGCGCCGCTTGAGGAAAACCGCGAGCCGGTACAGGACCGCGCCGCTCGGGCCCGGCAGCAGCACGAACCAGAGCACCACCCCGAACACGTGGCGGTGCGAGGCGACCAGCGCCTGCTCGATCGTGATGCGAACCAGCGCCTCGCGGTCCAGCTCGTCGCAGCGCTGGCCGAGCCACTGCGACAGCACGTCGCGCGCGCGCGCGATATCGTCCTGCTTGAGCGCGAGATGGATCTCGGTGAAGTGATGGCTGAACTGGCGGAAACCCATCGTGAAGTAGAGCGCCACGACGTTGAAGGCGAGCGCGAGCAGCGGACTCACGCGCCACAGGAGCGCGTAGACAGCCCAGGTCGCGAGCACCGGCGGCAGCACCGCGATCAGCCAGGCGATCGCGCCGTGCTCGGCCTCGCCGGCGTTGAACTGCTGCTCGAGGAACATCGCGTAGCGCGCCGCGAGCGAGAACAGGTAGCGCCGCTCGACCAGCGGACGCCATTGCTCGAGCAGCAGCGCGGCGACGAGCGCGGCGAGGCTCATGCCGCTCTAGGCCCGCAGGAAGCCGTACAGGTTCATGAGCATCCCGGCGGTCGCGCCCCAGATGTAGTACTCGCGGAAGGGCATCGCGTAATAGCGCCGGCGCTTGCCTTCCTGCAGCACGGTGTTGCGCAGATGGTTCGCCGGGTCGAGCAGGAACGCGAGCGGCACCTCGAAGATCTCGGCGACCTCGAACGGGTCGGGGCGCAGGTCGAGGGGCGGCGACACGAGCGCGACGACCGGCGTCACGCGGTAGCCCGTCACGGTCACGTACTCGGGCAGCCGCCCGAGCAGCTCGGCGCGCTCTTGCGCGAGCCCGATCTCCTCCTGCGCCTCGCGCAGCGCCGTGGCCTCGAGCGAGGCGTCGCCCGGCTCGACGCGCCCGCCGGGGAAGCTGATCTGGCCGGCGTGGTCCTGCAGGTGCGGGGTGCGGCGGGTGAAGAGGACGGTGAGAGCGTCGCGGCGCACGACGGGGACGAGGACGGCCGCGGGACGGATCTCCGCGGGGTCCCTCCACAGGTGTCCGTCGCCGGACGCGATCGGCTCGGGGCGCGCGCTGCGCGCGAACCGGGCGCGCAGCCACGGCTCCGAGCCCGCCTCCTCCGACACTCCCCGGGGTTCTGGTTCTCGACTCAAGGTCCCGCTATTCTATCGGGGCCGCCGGATGCGCACCCGTCCGAGCCGGTCCTAGAACGAACCGCCCGACTTGAAGCGCTCGGTCGCCTCGATCACCTCGCTCTGGATCCCCGGCTCCCACACCGAGTGCCCCGCGTCGAGCACCATGCGGAAGACGGCCTCGGGCCACGCGGCGTGCAGCTCGTGCGCAGTGACCGCCGGGCACACCATGTCGTAGCGGCCCTGGACGATGATCCCCGGGATGCGCCGCAGGCGTCCGGCGTTCGCGAGCAGCGAGTCCGGCGGCAGGAAGATGTCGTTCATGAAGTAGTGCGCTTCCATGCGCGCGAGGCCGAGCGCGACCCCGTCGCTCGCGAAGTACGCGACCGTCTCGTCGCTCGGCATCAGCGTCGAGCACGATCCCTCGTACACGCTCCACGAGCGCGCCGCGGGCATGTGCACCGCGGGATCGGGATCGACCAGGCGCCGGTGGTAATTCACGAGCAGGTCGGAGCGCTCGTCCGGCGGCAGGAATCCCGCGAAACGCTCCCAGGGCTCGGGGTAGACGTTGCGCAGCCCGTACAGGAACCAGTCGATCTCGCTCCTGCGGCAGAGGAAAATCCCCCGCAGCACGAGCCCGAGGCAGCGCTCGGGGTGATGCTCGGCGTACGCGATCGCGAGCGTGCTGCCCCACGACCCGCCGAACACCAGCCAGCGCTCGACGCCCAGGTGCCGGCGCAGCGTCTCGAGGTCCGCGATGAGATGCGGCGTCGTGTTGTCGCGCAGCTCGCCGAGCGGCGTCGAGCGGCCCGACCCGCGCTGGTCGTAGACGACGATGCGGTAGGCGTCGGGGTCGAACAACCGCCGGTGCTTGGTCGAGCTGCCCGCGCCGGGTCCGCCGTGCAGGAACACGACCGGGATCCCGCGCGGGCTGCCGCACTCCTCCCAGTACATCGAGTGGACGGCGTCGAGCCGCAGCATACCGCTCGAGCGCGGCTCGATCTCCGGGTAGAGCGCGGTCATCCGGTCAGGGAGTGAAGATCACCGACCCCGTGGTCTTGCGCGACTCGAGATCGCGGTGCGCCTGCACCGCGTCCTTCAGCGCATACTTGTGGCTCACCTCGATCTTCACCTTGCCCGATTTCACGAAGTCGAACAGCTCGTTCGTCAGCGCGACCAGGTCCTCGCGCTTCGCGGCGTAGGTGTTCAGCGTCGGCCGCGTGACGTAGAGCGAGCCCTTCGCGGCGAGAACGCCGAGGTCGGTCGGGCCGACCGCGCCCGAGGCGTTGCCGAAGCTCACCATCAGCCCGCGCGGCCGCAGGCAGTCGAGCGACTGCATGAACGTGTCCTTGCCCACGCCGTCGTAGACCACCGGGACCCCCTTGCCGTCGGTCAGCGCCTTCACGCGCTCGACGAAGTTCTCGCGCGTGTATACGATCGTGTGATCGCAGCCGTGCGCGCGCGCGAGCTTCGCCTTGTCGTCGGAGCCGACCGTGCCGATGACGGTGGCGCCGATCGCCTTCGCCATCTGGCAGGCGATCAGGCCGACGCCGCCCGCCGCGGCGTGGAAGAGGATGGTGTCGCCGCGCTGCACCTTGTACGTCTGCCGCAGGAGATAGGTCGCGGTGCAGCCCTTCAGCATCATCGCCGCGCCGGTCTCGAAGGAGATGCCCTCGGGCAGCACGACCAGGCGCTCGGCGGGCATGTTGCGTACCTCGGCGTAGGCGCCGATCGGTCCTCCGGTATAGGCGACGCGGTCGCCCGCCTTCACGTGCGCGACGCCCGGCCCCACCGCCTCGACGACGCCCGCACCTTCGTTGCCCATGCCCGAGGGCAGCGCGATCTTGTACAGGCCGCCGCGCTGATAGGTGTCGAGGTAGTTCAGGCCGACCGCCTTGTGGCGCACGCGCGCCTCGCCCGGGCCGGGATCGCCGACCTGCACGTCCTCCCACTGCATCACCTCGGGGCCGCCCTGCTTCTGGATTCGAATCGCCTTCGGCATCACTCCTCCTGGAGAAAAGCTCGTTTCAAACGAAAAGCGTGAGCACGCCGGTGTAGCCGTAGAGCCGGTCGTGCGAGATTTCGCCGTTGCAGAAGAACCCGACCATGGGGAAATCGCCGAGCTCCTGGCGGATGATCTCGAGCTCGGCGGACTTGCGGCCGAACATCTGCGCGCCGCGCCCGATGCACGAGTAGTACAGGCCGCCGCGCGGAACGCCGCGCACCTCGGCGCGCAGGCCCCTGAGCATGCGCACCAGGTCTTCGCGCGCCGCCTCGCCGTCCCGGCGGCAGAACATGATGCTCATGCCTTCCTCGACCGGCGCCCCGATCGCGAACAGCTTGTTCCGCGGATCGATGCCGACGACGTTGCGCGCGAGGTAGTCGCCGGTGTCCGACCCGGGAACCGACAGGCCCACGAGCACGTGGCGCGCCGCGCGGCCGAGGTCGCGCGCGAGCTCGTCGCCGATCTCCTCGCGAAACACGTCGAGCGCGGGCCGGTCGTCGAGCGCGGCGATCACGTTGCGCTCGCACGCGGTCACGCGATGGCGCACCGGCGCGTGCGTATCCGAGCGCGTGAGCGGCGCGCAGCCCTGGGTGAGCCGGGTCGCGATCGCGACGTCGGAGGAGAAGATCACGCCCGAGAGCCCGCCCTGCAGCACCTCGTTCGCGATCTGCACCGTGCGCGTGCGCGAGCTCGACAGCCCGCCGACGAGGAAGCCGCTCTCGACCTTGCGCGACATGTCGTCGATCAGCTCGGGGATGTCGGGCGTATGCGGGTCGCCGTGCACGACCGCGAAGTTGCCGGCGAGCGAGCCCGTGACCGTGCGCGTGCCGGCGCGCGGCGGCCGCTGGCGCCCGGAGAAGACGCGGTAGCAATCGTGCGGAAACGCGCCCAGCATCACCGACATCGCGGGCTCGTCGAGGTATTCGGTGCCGGTGGCGATCACGCCCACGCCGACCGTGCCGATCCAGTCGTCGACGCCGGTTTCCTCCTTCATGTAGTCGAGGAGCTCGGCGGCATGCGCGGCGTAGTGGTCGCTGAAATAGAGGAAGCCGAGGTTGGCGCCGCGCGGCGCCGAGCCGAGCGCTTCGGCGCAGCTGCGGGCGGCGTCCTGCCAACGACGCGCCGCCGCGTGCGCGTGCCGGAACGCGGGGCTCATTTCTTCTCGGGCTCCTTGTCCTTGCCCGGCTTGGCCGAATGGGGTCCCGCGCTCGTCGACCCCGAGCCCGTCGAAGGGGTCTGCTGCAGCATCTTCAGCCAGGCCTCGGCGAACCGGCGGCCGGCCTCGCCCGCGTCCGCGTTGCCGGGCGCGCCTTTGCCTTGCGCCGCGCCCTGCATCGCGGCGAGCGTCGCGCGCTGCATCTCGAGGCCCTGGATCGTCATGCGCAGCGCGGCAAGGTTCATGTTCAGCCAGTTCTCGACCGACTTCAGCTCCGCGATGCGCCGGTCGACCTCGCCGACATCGAGCGTCGGCGCCATCACGCCCGGCAGGCCCATGGGTGCCCAGAGGCTCTTCATGAATTCGAACGGGTCCGGAGACTGGCTCATTGGGTTGGCGGGCGGGGCGGTGCTGCGGGGCGCTTCCAGTCTAGTTCGCGCCCTCCAAAAATTCCAGTACCTCGGGACGCCGCGCCATGGTGTCCTCGTATCCCAGGTCTATCAGCGCCTGACAAAAGCCCTTCTCGAACAGCAGGTAGCTCGCCAGCGTCGAGCCGTTGCGATTCATCGCGCCGATGCCGCGCAGCAGGAAGCGTATCGTCCACGGCAGATCGGGCAGGAAGCGCACCGCGATGCGCTCGAGCGGCTGGCTCGGCTGGATGACCAGCACCTTGATCCGCCGCAGCGGCAGGCCCGCCTCGCGCAGACGCTCGGCCGGAATCAGCGAGATCGTGCGGTTGATGCGGTGCAGCCGCTCGATGTCGACGTACAGGCCGTCGAGGAAGATGCTGTTCAGCGCATGGCCCGCGATCTGCGCGAACGACGGGTAGAGGCTCGAGCGCACGCGCGGCGGCTCCACGTTCACGTGCCGCCCGGTGCCGATCACGAGCACGCGGTCCGACCCGAGGTGCAGCGCCGGGCTGACGGGTGCCATCTGGCGCATCGATCCGTCGCCGAAGTACTCGCGGTTGATCTTCACCGCGGGGAAGATGAAGGGCAGCGCCGAGGAGGCCATGAGGTGCTCCACCCCGATCGGCATCGCCGCGCCGACGCGCTGCGTGCGCTCCCAGGCCTCGGTGCCCGGGCCGCCCTGGTAGAAGCTCACGCTCTGGCCCGACGAGTAGCCCGAGCAGGTGATCGACACCGCGTAGAGGTTGCCGTCGTCGATGTTCTGCTGGATGCGGCCGAAGTCGAGGCTGCGCGCGAGCAGCTCCGCGAGCGGCGTGTTGTCGAGCAGGGACACGGGGCTCGAACGCGAGATCAGCATCATCGCCGCGAGCCAGCGCGCCCCGGACCGGGCCACGGCGAGCGGGTCCGAGCGGTAGACGTGGTGCACGCGGCAGTCGGCCCAGACATCGAGCAGCTTCTCGACGCCGGCGCCGAAGTCGTTCGCGAAGACGGCAAGGGTCGCCGCGTTGATCGCGCCCGACGAGGTCCCGCACAGGATGGGAAAGGGATTGCGCTTCGGCTGCGCCAGCAGCTCGCTCACCGCCTTCAGAACGCCGATCTGGTAGGCGGCGCGGGCACCGCCGCCCGTGAGGACGAGCCCGGCTTTCGGCTTGGTCGGTTCCATGGTGAATCGCCGCGTTGTTCTTGTCGCAGACGCCCGTGCGCGAAGCGCGGAGTTTAGCCGCTCTAGCCCGGCCTTGCGAACAGCCGCATCTGCTCCCTCGCCGCGTTCACGTCGACGACGGTGAGCGCGGTGACGTTGACGATCCGGCGGACCGTCGCCGACGGCGTGAGGATGTGCACCGGGCGCGCGGCTCCGAGCAGGATCGGACCGATGGTGATGCCGTCGCCCGCGGCAGTCTTCAGCAGGTTGAAGGCGATGTTCGCGGCGTCCAGCGTCGGCATGATCAGCACGTTGGCCTCGCCTTTCAGGCGCGAGCGCGGGAAGCTCGCGAGCCGCAGGCTCTCGTTGAGCGCGGCGTCGCCGTGCATCTCGCCCTCGATGTCGAGCTCCGGAGCGTTCCGCTCGAGCAGGGCGAGCGCTTCGCGCATCTTGCGCGCGCTCGGCGCGTCGCTGGTGCCGAAGCTCGAGTGCGACAGCAGCGCGATCTTGGGCGCGACGCCGAAGCGGCGCACCTCCTCCGCGGCGAGCACCGTCATCTCGGCGACCTGCTCGGCTGTCGGATCGTGGTTCACGTAGGTGTCGCAGATGAACACGGTGCGCTTCGGCAGCATCACCACGTTCATCGCATAATAGTGGTTCACGCCTGCGCGCCGGCCGATGACCTGGTCGATGTAGCGCAGGTGCAGCTCGTGCGTGCCGAAGGCGCCGCAGATCATGCCGTCCGCTTCGCCGCGGTGGATCGCCATGGCGCCGATCAGGGTGTGGTGGCGGCGCATCTCGATCTGCGCGTACTGGGGCGAGACCCCGCGCCTTTCCACCAGCTTGAAGTACTCTTCCCAGTATTCGCGGAAGCGCGGGTCGTACTCGGGGTTCACGAGCTCGAAGTCCTTGCCGGGCGCGATGCGCAGCCCGAAGCGCTCGATCCGGCGCTCGACCACGGCGGGCCGCCCGATCAGCACCGGCGCCGCGAGGCCCTCGTCGATCACGACCTGCGCCGCGCGCAGCATGCGCTCGTCCTCGCCCTCGGCGAAGACGATGCGCCGCTTCGGGCCCTCCTTCGCGGCGGCGAAGATCGGCTTCATGATCAGGCCCGAGGTGTAGACGAACTGCTGCAGCTGGTCCTTGTACGCCTCGAGGTCCTCGATCGGACGTGTGGCCACGCCCGAGTCCATCGCCGCCTTCGCCACCGCGGGAGCGATCTTGGCGATGAGCCTCGGGTCGAACGGCTTCGGGATGAGGTAGTCGGGGCCGAACTTGAGGTTCTGCTCGCCGTAGGCCGCGGTCACGACCTCGGACTGCTCGGCCATCGCCAGGTCGGCGATCGCGCGCACCGCCGCGAGCTTCATCGCCTCGTTGATCGCGGTCGCGCCGACGTCGAGCGCGCCGCGGAAGATGAACGGGAAGCACAGGACGTTGTTCACCTGGTTCGGGTAGTCCGAGCGGCCGGTCGCAATCAGCGCGTCGGGCCGCGCCGAGCGCGCGACGTCGGGCAGGATCTCGGGCTCGGGATTGGCGAGCGCGAGGATGAGCGGCCGCTCGGCCATGCGCTTCACCATCCCGGCCTCGAGCACGCCGCCCGCCGACAGGCCGAGGAACACGTCGGCGTCGGGAATGATGTCGGCGAGCGCGCGCGCGGGCGTCTTGCGCGCGTAGCGCGCCTTGTTCGGATCCATCTCCTCCTTGCGGCCCTCGTAGACGACGCCCTTGATGTCGGAGACCCAGACGTTCTCCATCGACAGGCCGAGCCCGACCAGCAGGTCGAGGCAGGCGAGCGCGGCCGCGCCCGCGCCCGAGCACACGAGCTTCACGCGCGCGATATCCTTGCCGACGACGCGCAGGCCGTTCAGGACCGCGGCGCCGACGATGATCGCCGTGCCGTGCTGGTCGTCGTGGAACACCGGGATCTTCATGCGCTCGCGCAGCTTGCGCTCGATGTGGAAGCACTCGGGCGCCTTGATGTCCTCGAGGTTGATGCCGCCGAAGGTCGGCTCGAGCGCGGCGATGATGTCGACCAGCTTGTCGGGGTCGCGCTCGTTCAGCTCGATGTCGAAGCAGTCGATGCCGGCGAACTTCTTGAACAGCACGCTCTTGCCTTCCATCACCGGCTTCGCCGCGAGCGGGCCGATGGCGCCCAGGCCGAGCACGGCGGTGCCGTTGGTGACCACGCCGATCAGGTTGCCGCGCGCGGTCAGCTCGCGCGCCTGCGCGGGGTCGCGCACGATCTCGTCGCACGCGGCGGCCACGCCCGGGGTGTACGCGAGCGCGAGGTCGCGCTGGTTCACCAGGCCCTTGGTCGGGACGATCGAGATCTTGCCGGGCCTCGGCAGGCGGTGGTAGTCGAGCGCGCTCTTGCGCACCGAGTCGTCCATGGCGGGTTTCTGTTCCGAGTGGGAGCGGAATCATAGCCGATTCGCCGCGGACCGCGGCGTGGCCGGCGCGGTATGATGAACGCCGTCGGAGACACGATGAAGCGCGAACACGAGCCGCGACTCGCGGCGCGGATGGCCTCGATCGAGCCGTTCCACGTGATGGACGTGCAGGCGCGCGCGCACGCGCTCGAGGCACAGGGGCGCCGCATCGTGCACATGGAGATCGGTCAGCCCGACTTCGGCGCTCCCCCGCAGGTCGCCGAGGCGGCGATCGCGGCGATCCGCACGCGGCGCCTCGGCTACACCGCGTCGGCGGGCCTGCCCGCGCTGCGCGAGGCGATCGCGCGCCATTACCGCGAGCAGCTCGGCGCCGACGTCCCGGCCGAGCGCATCGTGGTCACGACGGGCGCGTCCGGCGCGCTGCTGCTCGGGCTCGGCGTCCTGCTGAATCCGGGCGACGAGGCGCTGATGCCCGACCCCTGCTACCCCTGCAACCGGCATTTCGTGCGCCTGTTCGACGCGGTGCCGAGGACGCTCGCCGTGGACGAGCGCCAGTCGTACCAGCTCTCGGCCGCCGACGTGCGCTCGGCCTGGACCGGCGCGACGCGCTGCGTGATGCTCGCGACGCCGTCGAACCCGACCGGCACCCTGATCGAGCCCGGCGCGCTGCGCGAGATCGTCGACGAGACCCGCCGCCGGGGCGGAACGGTCGTGGTCGACGAGATCTACCAGGGGCTGGTCTACGGGCGGGCGCCCTCGACCGCGCTGTCGATCGCGGACGACGTGTTCGTGGTCGCGAGCTTCTCGAAGTACTTCAACATGACCGGCTGGCGCCTGGGATGGATCGTCGTCCCGGAGCGCTACGTGCGCGAGGTCGAGAAGCTGGCGCAGAACGTGGCGATCTGCCCGCCGGCGCCGTCGCAGCACGCGGCGCTCGCCGCGTTCCGGCCCGACACGCTCGCGCTGCTCGAGGAGCGCCGCGCCGAGTTCGAGCGGCGCCGCGATTTCATGGTACCGGCGCTGCGGCGCCTGGGATTCCGCATTCCGCTCGTGCCGGAGGGGGCGTTCTACATCTACGCGGGGTGCGAGCGCTTCGGCGACAGCTGGGACCTGGCGCTCGGCCTGCTCGAGCGCGCCGGCGTGGCGATCACGCCGGGGATCGACTTCGGGTCGAACCGGCCGCGCGACCACGTGCGCTTCGCGTACACGCGCGCCCTCCCGGACCTCGAGGAGGGCGTGGCGGCGATGGCGCGCGCGCTCGCCTAGAGTCCCGGGCTAGAGGCGGCTCAGGCGGAGCTGCGCGCGGTCTGCTGCGGCTGCGGCCGGTTGACGCGCCTGAGCGCCTCCTCGAGGCGCTCCTTCTCGGCCATCACTTTCTGCGCGTACTGGCTCGAGACGTCGGCGAGCGCGCCGTTGTAGAACTGCAGTCCGGCCTCCAGGCTGCCGGTGCGCCGGATGTATTCCTTCAGGATGCGCGCGCCGAGCAGGATGTTCGTCGTCGGGTCGAGCACCTCGTCGCCGGCCTCCAGCTTGTCCTGGTGATGCTTGGGGATCACCTGCATCAGTCCCTTCGCGCCGACGCCGCTCTCGGCGATCGGGTTGAAGCGCGACTCGATCGCCATCACCGCGAGGATCAGCAGCGGGTCGAGACCGACCTGCTGACCGGCGTCGTACGCCGCGTCGACCAGCTGCTCGGTGGCGGAGGACGCGACGCGATAGCGGCGCGCCAGGTAGTTGACGAGCGCGCGGTGCTTGGCGGCCTGCGGGTCATCGACGCGGTCGGCGAGCAGGTCGCCGTCGAAGCGGATCGGCCCCTGCGCCGCGGCGCGACCGAGGTTCTCGGGCAGCCCCACGGCGCTCTGCATGACCAGGAAGATCACCGCCGCCAGCCCGACGAAGGCCAGGCCATGGTGCAGCGTGGTCGCGATCGCCCGGATCCCCGTGCGCAAGCTTTGCTTCAGTTCGGCTTTGTCCATTTGCACCCTCCTTGCCGGCCTGCCCGAAGGCAGGAGGCTGGAACCTGCATGAAGCGCCACGCCCCGAAGGCGCGGGTGAGTCCTCTCTGGCGGATTTCTTGTTCTGGGGACGGCCTGCCGGGGCCCGGAACGGGCCCACGGGCCGGATTGCCTACCGGCCGTCACCACTAAGTCAAAAATCCCGGCGGACAGTTCCCGGCCGTGAATTTTTTGGCACAGTGAGGGACGGATTGTAAATGCGCCCCACCGCGCGGTCAAGCCTAATTATCCTTTACTTATCATGATCTTGACGCTGTCATGCTGCGTCGCAAAACGCTCGAATGGCTGCGGTGCAGCCCGGGACGCGGGTCACGGGCTGTCCGCAGCGACTCGCCAGCCCATCAGGGCCGGGACCCCGTCGGAAACGGCCAGGCCGCAGCCGGGTTCAGCGCCGTCTTGGCGCCGGGAGTGGCCGCGGTCGAGGGAGCCGGCGCCGGGGTAGCGGCCGCCGGCGCCTGCGGCGCCGCCATCGGGGTCGCGCGGCGCGCGCGCTTGCGCGTGCCCGCCTTCTTGCGCGCGGAGCCCTTTCTCGATGCCGCCTTGCGCTTTGCGCCCGCGCGCTTGACGGACTTCGCAGCCGTCCTCCGGCCTGCTGCTCTCTTCTTCTTCTTCGCCGACTTCTTTGCCTTCTTCGCTCTCTTCTTGGCCATGGCCGACCTCCTTCAAAGTTATGAAAAACCACGACCCGCCCGAACCTGCGGGTCCTTCAACCGCCGAGGCCGCTCCTCCGCGGATTGAATCCTGTCCCTGCCTTCGCCCAGAGCAGGTCCTGGTACAGGATATCGGGGTCCAGCCGGATCCCGGCGTCCCACACGACGGTCGCGGCGTCGACCGCGGCCCGGCAGAACTGCTCGACGTCGCGCCATGCGCTGAACGGGCCGACCTCCAGGAGATCGCCGAGGAACACGCTGCCCTCGACGCCGTCGTCGAACCTCAGCCACAGCCTGTAATCGCGCGAGGCCTTGCACTGCGTTACGCGATGCATGCCGCTCTCCGTCCGTTTGCGACCGGGCGCTAATCCCAGCTCAGCGCCCCTCCGGTCTGGTACTCGATCACGCGCGTCTCGAAGAAGTTGCGCTCCTTCTTCAGGTCGATCATCTCGCTCATCCACGGGAACGGGTTCGTCGCGCCGGGGAACATCGGCTCGACGCCGATCTGCTGAGCGCGGCGGTTGGCGATGTAGCGCAGGTACTCCTTGAACATGGGCGCGTTGAGCCCCAGCACGCCGCGCGGCATCGTGTCCTCCGCGTAGCGGTACTCGAGCTCGACGGCCTTGCGGATCAGCCCCTGGATCTCCTCGCGGAACTCGGACGTCCAGAGGTGCGGGTTCTCCATCTTGATCTGGTTGATGAGGTCGATGCCGAAATTGCAGTGCATCGACTCGTCGCGCAGGATGTACTGGTACTGCTCGGCGGCGCCGGTCATCTTGTTCTGGCGCCCGAGCGCGAGGATCTGCGTGAAGCCGACGTAGAAGAACAGGCCCTCCATCAGGCAGGCGAACACGATCAGGCTGCGCAGCAGCTTCTGGTCGGCCTCGGGCGTCCCGGTCTTGAAGTTCGGGTCCGTGAGAATGTCGATGAAGGGGATCAGGAACTCGTCCTTCTCGCGGATGCTCTGGATCTCGTGATAGGCGTTGAACACCTCGCCTTCGTCGAGCTGGAGGCTTTCGACGATGTACTGATAGGCATGCGTGTGGATCGCTTCCTCGAACGCCTGGCGCAGCAGGTACTGGCGGCACTCGGGCGCGGTGATGTGGCGGTACGTGCCCAGCACGATGTTGTTGGCCGCAAGCGAGTCCGCGGTGACGAAGAAGCCGAGATTGCGCTTCACCAGCCGACGCTCGTCCTCGGTCAGGCCGTTCGGGTCCTTCCACAGGGCGATGTCGCGGCTCATGTTGATTTCCTGCGGCATCCAGTGGTTGGCGCAGCCCGCGAGATACTTCTCCCAGGCCCACTTGTACTTGAACGGGACGAGCTGGTTGACGTCGGCCGCAGCGTTGATGATGCGCTTGTCCTCCACGCGCACGCGACGGTGGCTTGCGTCGGGCCCGGCGCGGCCCGGCAGGATCTGCACCCGCGGCTGCGGAGTCCCCGGGCTCACCGGCTGCAGCTGCAGTCCGGGCATCGCTTCGGCGCCCATCTCGTCGAAAGAAAGCATCTAGTCGCTCCTCCTCATTGGCACGCCTCGCATTCGGGGTCGTCGATCTTGCAGAACTTCACCTCGCCCTCGGCGGGTTTGGCCGCGGCCTCGGGAGCCGCCCCGTCGGCCGACACCGCGTTCAGCTGCCCGGTCTTGACGGTGGACTTCTCCGCGTGGGTCGCGCCCATCGAGCGCAGGTAGTACGTGGTCTTCAATCCGCGGTGCCACGCGAGCTTGTAGGTATCGTCGAGCTTCTTGCCCGACGCCTGGCCGATGTAGATGTTGAGCGACTGCGACTGGTCGATCCACTTCTGCCGGCGCGCGCCGGCCTCGACGATCCAGGTCGGATCGACCTCGAACGCGGTCGCGTAGAGGCGACGCAGGTCGGCCGGAACGCGGTCGATGCGCGCGAGGCTGCCGTCGAAGTACTTCAGGTCGGCGACCATCACCTCGTCCCACAGGCCGAGCTTCTTCAGGTCGGAGACCAGGTACTCGTTCACCACGGTGAACTCGCCCGAGAGGTTCGACTTGACGTACAGGTTCTGGTACGTGGGCTCGATCGAAGCCGATACCCCGACGATGTTCGCGATGGTGGCGGTGGGCGCGATCGCGAGACAGTTGGAGTTGCGCATGCCGTGCTTCTTGACACGCTCGCGCAGCGCCTTCCAGTCCATCGACTCGGACATGTCGATGTCGACGTAGCCCCCGCGCTGCTCGCGCAGCAGCGCGAGCGTGTCTTGCGGCATGACGCCCTGGTCCCACAACGAGCCGCGGTACGACGGGTAGCGGCCGCGCTCCTCGGCGAGCTCGCTCGAGGCCCAGTAGGCGTAGTAGGCGACCGCCTCCATCGAGCGGTCGGCGAACTGCACCGCGTCCTCCGATCCGTACGGCAGGCGCAGGATGTGGAGGCAGTCCTGGAACCCCATGATGCCGAGGCCGACCGGCCGGTGCTTCATGTTGGAGTTGCGCGCCTTCGACACCGCGTAATAGTTGATGTCGATGACGTTGTCGAGCATGCGCATGGCCGTCGAGATCGTGCGCTTCAGCTTGGCGTGGTCGAGCTCGCCGTTGATCATGTGCGCGACCATGTTCACCGAGCCGAGGTTGCACACCGCGATCTCGCCGTCGTTCGTGTTGAGCGTGATCTCGGTGCACAGGTTCGAGCTGTGCACGACGCCGACGTGCTGCTGCGGCGAGCGCACGTTGCACGGGTCCTTGAACGTGATCCAGGGATGCCCGGTCTCGAACAGCATCGACAGCATCTTGCGCCACAGCTGCATCGCCGGGATCTTCTTGTAGAGCTTGAGCTCGCCCTTGGCGACCTTGTCCTCGTACCCGCGGTAGGCCTGCTCGAACGCCTTCCCGAACTTGTCGTGCAGGTCCGGGCAGTCGGAGGGCGAGAACAGCGTCCACTCGCCGTTCTCCATGACGCGCTTCATGAAGAGGTCGGGGACCCAGTTCGCCGTGTTCATGTCGTGCGTGCGCCGCCGGTCGTCGCCGGTGTTCTTGCGCAGCTCGAGGAACTCCTCGATGTCCAGGTGCCACGTCTCAAGGTAGGAACACACCGCGCCTTTGCGCTTGCCGCCCTGGTTCACGGCGACCGCGGTGTCGTTCACTACCTTGAGGAAAGGCACTACTCCCTGAGATTTCCCGTTGGTGCCCTTGATGTGCGAGCCGAGCGCCCGCACCGGCGTCCAGTCGTTGCCGAGACCGCCCGCGTACTTCGCGAGCAGCGCGTTCTCCTTGATCGCCTCGTAGATGCCGTCGAGGTTGTCCGACACCGTCGTCAGGTAGCACGACGAGAGCTGCGAGCGCGTCGTCCCCGAGTTGAACAGCGTCGGCGTCGAGCTCATGAAGTCGAACGACGACAGCACGTTGTAGAACTCGATCGCGCGCGCCTCGCGGTCGATCTCGTTCAGCGACAGGCCCATCGCCACGCGCATGAAGAACGCCTGCGGCAGCTCGATGCGCTCGCCGCGCACGTGCAGGAAGTAGCGGTCGTACAGGGTCTGCAGGCCGAGGTAATCGAACTTGAGGTCGCGGCTGCCGTCGAGCGCCTTGCCGAGCTTCTCGAGGTCGAAGAGCGCGAGCTTCTCGTCGAGCAGCTCGGCCTGGATGCCGCGCTTCACGAACTGGGGGAAGTACTCGGCGTAGCGCTTCTTCATCTGCGCCTGCGAGACCTCCTCGCCGAGCACCTCGCGCCGGATCGTATGCAGCAGCAGCCGAGCGGTGACGTGGCTGTACGCGGGGTCCTTCTCGATCAGCGCGCGCGCCGACAGCACCACCGACTTGCGCACTTCCTCGGCCGGCACCCCGTCGTAGAGGTTCTTGAGCGTCTCGGCCAGGATCGTCTTGCCTTCGACCGCGGCGTCGAGGCCTTCGCACGCCGCGCCGATCAGGTCCTGGAGCGCGCCGAGGTCGAGCGGCCGGCGCTGCCCATCCTCGACCACGTGGATCGCGTTCTGCTGCGGCGGTGCCTTCTTCTGGGCCGCCTCCTGGGCCCGCGCCTCGGCGCGCTTCTGGCGGTACAGCACGTACGCGCGGGCGACCTCGTGCTGGCCCGAGCGCATCAGCGCGAGCTCGACCTGGTCCTGGACATCCTCGATGTGGAACGTGCCCCCGGCCGGCTGGCGGCGCACGAGCGCGCCCACGACCGACTCGGTCAGCCCGGCCACGACCTCGCGGATGCGCGCCGACGCCGCGCCCTGCCCGCCTTCGACGGCGAGGAAGGCCTTGGTCATCGCCACCGAGATCTTGCCCGGCTCGAAGGCGACCACGGCGCCGTTGCGCCGGATGAGCTTGTACTGCGAATACGGCGACGGCTGCGCCTGCGCGGCTTCCGGCATCTCGGTCGTGGGGATCGACTGGGAAGTCGTCGCGTGGGCGGCAGTCTGCATGTCCGGTCTCCTCGTCGCTTTGGGTCAGGCGGCCGGGTGATACCGGCGCGCCCTGGAATTCCAGGGGGAGATGCCTCCCCGTACCACAACATGTGGTATGCCGAGGACAGTGTGCAACTAGTCTTTGTGGCTTGTCAAGAAAGAAGACGCGCGCGGCGCGGCCGGCCCGGCCAGCGCAAGACGCATGCCATCGCGCGCCGCAAAAAAACGCGCCGCGCCGGCGAAACCGGCGTCAGGCGGTCCGGGACAGCAGCTCGCGGTAGCGGGCCCAGTCGAACGCGGGCCCGGGGTCGGTCTTGCGGCCGGGGGCGATGTCGGCGTGGCCGACGATGTCGGCGATCGGATAGAGGCGCTTCAGGGCCGCGGTCAGCTCGGCGAGCCGCCGGTACTGCGAGTCCGTATACGGGACGTCGTCGGCGCCCTCGAGCTCGACGCCGATCGAGAAGTCGTTGCAGCGCTCGCGCCCCTTCCAGGTGGAGGCGCCCGCGTGCCAGGCGCGGCAGGCGCAGGGCACGAACTGCAGCAGCTCGCCGCCGCGCCGGATGAGGAAATGCGACGACACGCGCACGCCGCGCAGGGTCTCGTAGTAGGGATGCGCCCCGCAGTCGAGCGTGTTGGTGAACAGGCGCACGATCGCGTCGCCGCCGAACTCGCCCGGCGGCAGGCTGATGTTGTGCACGACGAGCAGGGTCAGCGTCTCGCCCGCGGGCCGCAGGTCCCAGTTCGGCGAAGGAACCTGGAGCGCCTCGCGCAGGATCCCGATTTCCACGGCGGTTGTGCGCGAGCTCAAGCGGGCGGAGCGGGCGCTCGCTACTGGATGCCGAGCCGCTCCATGCGGTAGCGCAGCGCCCGGAACGTGATGCCGAGCAGCTTCGCCGCCGCCGTGCGGTTGAAGCGGGTCTTCTCGAGCGCCTCCAGGATGGCTTCGCGCTCGATGCGGTCGAGATATTCCTGGAGCGGCCACTTCGCGTTCGGGGCCGGCTCGGCGACGGTCCCGGGGACCGCGAGCTGCAGCTCGTCGGGCTCGATGTTCTGCCCGCCCGACAGGGCCGTCGCCCGCTCCAGGATGTTCTCGAGCTCGCGCACGTTGCCCGGGAAATCGTACCCGTCGAGCGCCTTCTGCGCGGCTTCGGACAGTCGCAGGGCCGCCTTGCCGGCTGCCGCCGACAGGCGGTCCAGGACGGCGCCGGCGAGGATCGCGATGTCCTCGCGGCACTCCCGCAGCGGCGGCATCTTCAGCTCGATCACGGCGAGCCGGTAATACAGGTCCTGGCGGAACTTGCCGGACTCGACCCGCGCGGTGAGGTTCTGGTGCGTCGCGCACATGACGCGGACGTCCACGGGATCCTCGGCCGTCGCCCCGATCTTGCGCACCCGCTTCTCCTGGATGGCGCGCAGGAGCTTGACCTGCATCGCGAGCGGCAGGTCCGCGACCTCGTCCAGGAACAGCGTGCCGCCGTTCGCGGCCTGGAAAAAGCCGTCCTTGTCGGCCTCGGCGCCCGTGAACGCGCCCTTCTTGTAGCCGAAGAACTCGCTCTCCATCAGGTTCTCCGGGATCGCCCCGCAGTTCACCGCCACGAACGCCTTGTCCTGGCGTGCGCCCTTGCCGTGGATGAGCCGCGCCGCGAGCTCCTTGCCGCTGCCCGACTCGCCCGTGATGTAGATGGGCGCCTGGCTGCGGGCGAGCTTCTCGATCATCGAGCGCACCTGCTCGATGGCGGGGCTGACGCCGAGGAGCTGCGGCTCGCCGGGCTTCGCGAGCGACGGCCGCTGCGGCAGCGAGAGCGCGGACTTGACCAGCGCGCGCAGCTGCTCGAGCGACAGCGGCTTGGTGACGTAGTCGAACGCGCCCGCCTTCAGCGCGGCCACCGCGTTCTCGGTGCTGCCGAACGCGGTGATCACCGCCACGGGCAGGTCGTTGCAATGCGAGCCGATGTGGCGCACCAGCTCCAGGCCGTCCCCGTCGGGCAGCCGCATGTCGGTCAGGCAAAGATCGTACTGGCGATCCTGCAGCCGCGACTTGGCGGCGGCGACCGACCCGACGCAGTCGACCGCCAGGCCCATGCGCACGAGCGAGAGCTCGAGCAGCTCGCGGATGTCGGCCTCGTCGTCGATGACCAGCACCGAGCCGTGGTGTCGCGACTGGGCGCTCCTGCGCTCGGCTCGGCGGTTCGTCACGTCTGCCATAGGATCCGGAAGTCCGCCCCCTGTTCGCGATCGAGATAGTCGAGCGTGGCGCCGTTTGCCGCGCACAGCTCGCGCGCGATGTACAGCCCGAGGCCGGTCCCGCTCGCGAAGGTGGTGAAGAACGGCTCGAACAGCTGCGCTTGCAGCTCCCTGGGCACGCCGTAGCCGTCGTCGATGACGTGCAATTCTACCCGATTGGCCCGCTGCGAGGCCTGCAGGCGGACGCTGCCGCCGCGCCGCTTGCTGTGCCGGCACGCGTTGCCGAGCAGGTTCCAGAGCACCTGGTTGAGGTGCACGCGGTCGAAATCGACCGCGACTTCCAGCTCGGCCTCCACCACCAGGCACTCGCGCGGCACGTTCTCCTTGACCGCGAATTCGTCGACGAAGGCGAGCAGGTACGGACGCAGCCGTATCGCTTCGGGCTGGACGCGGTCGCGGCGGCTGAGCTGCAGCACGTCGCGCACCATGCGGTCGAGCCGCTCGGTGTTGTCGCGGATGATCTGCACCAGGCGGTCGCGCTGCGACGAGCGCGATTCCTCGACCAGGAGATCGCCCGCGTGCCGCATGGCGGACAGCGGATTGCGGATCTCGTGCGCGATATTGGCCGTCAAGCGGCCGAGCGCCGCGAGCTTGAGCTGCTGCGCCTGCTCCTGCAGCTTCGAGAGGTCCTCGAGGAACACCAGGTCGACGCTGCCTCCGGCGGTGCCCGCCGGGACGAAACGCGCGCGCACGAGGCGCCCGCTCACCGGCAAGCGCAGGCTCACGCTCGCCGGTCCCCCGCCGCCCCGCCACGCGGCGAGCCGCCGCGCGAGCTCGTCCGAATACTCGTCGATCTGCCCGAGCTCGGGCGGCTCGCGGCCGAGCAGGCCGCTCACCGACCGGTTGTGCTGGCGCACCAGGCCGTTGCCGTCGACCACGAGCACACCGTCCTGCACGTCCTGGATCACGAGCTGATTGATCCGCAGCTGGTTGGCGAGGTCGGTGCCGCGCTGGCGCGCGACCCGCTCGTTCACGATGAGGCGCTGCGCGAGCTGGTTCGTGATCAGCGCCGTCGCGAAGTACCCGATCGACATCAGCCCCGGCTGCAGGAAGGCCGCGGTGGGCGCGTCCTGGAACAGGACCCAGTACGACTGCTCGAGCAGCAGCGCGATCGAGGCGATCGCGGCGTAGAAGAGCATCAGCCGTCCGCGGCTCACCATGGCGGCGGCGGCGAGCGAGATGAGCAGCATCACGCCGAGGCCGCTGCGCATGCCGCCCGAGGCGTACATGAGCAGCGTGATCGCGACGACGTCGGTGATGACGTGGAGCGTGAGCTGGAAGCTGAAGTGCGCCGGGCTCTTGCGCAGGACGATGTGATAGGCGATGGCGACCCCGAGGTACGCCATGCTCGTGTAGCGGAACGCGGCGATGTCGTGGTTCCCGAGCGCGAGCTCGTTGCCGTAGATGATGACGGCGAGCAGGAAGACGGAGGCGACGCCGATCCGGTAGAAGTTGAAATACCGAAGCGAGATCCAGAACGATCCTTCGGTCTCGGCCTGCGCGGACGGCCAGGAAAGGAGCGCGACCCCGGCCACGGCGCTCAGCCCGCCAGCCGGCGATGCTCTTCGCTGCAGTAGAAGCGGCCGGCGACTGGCAGCGCTTCGCGCTCGGGCAGGTTCAAGCCGCAATGCGCGCACGGGACCATGCGCTCGACGGCGGGCGCCCTCGGACGGCGCGTCGCGCTCGAGCGCATCATGCCGCGCACGATCGCGTAGACGAGCGTCACGGCGAGGGCAATGAGCAGCAGTCTCAAGGCTTTGAAGCTCCGTAAACGGCCGTTCTGCGAGGCATTATACCGGTCGATCTGCTACGATTGGCTCGATGAGCGAAGCTCGCCGCTGACGGCGGCCGCCCGATGTTTCGATGGCTTTTCGCAAACCGCGGGCCGGGCCAGCCTGCGGCCGCGGTCGCCGGCACGCCGACCATCGAAGAAGCTCTAGCGCACCACCGCGCCGGGCGCCTGGCCGAAGCCGAAGCGCTGTATCGCCGCATCCTCGACTTCGAACCCGCGAACATCGACGCCGCGCACTTTCTCGGCGTGCTCGCGTATCAGCGGGGCGACCTCGCGCAGGCCGCGGAGCGCATCTCCGCGGCGCTCGCGCGCAACCCGGCGAACGCCCCCGCCCAGAACAACCTGGGCAACGTGCTCGACGCGCAGGGCAGGCACGACGACGCCGTGCGCTGCTACCTGGAGGCCGTCGCGGTCGACCCGGACTACGTCGACGCCAAGTCCAACCTCGCCGCGGCGCTCGCCCGGCGCGGGCGGACCGGCGCGCAGGCGGCGCTTGCGCAGGTGGACGCGGGCAACGCGCACAAGGACGCGGGGCGCCTCGACCAGGCGCTCGCCTGCTACGAGAAGAGCGTCGCGCTCGCTCCGGATCTCACGGCGGGCTACCTCAACACGGGAAGCACGCTCGCCCTGCTCGGCAGGCCTCGCGACGCCCTGCGCTGGTTCCGGAAGGCGCTCGCGCTCGAGCCCGAGCTGCCCGAAGCGCTGTACGGTCTCGGGATGGCGGCGTCCCGCGCCGGCGACGCGGCCGGCGCGAAGGCCGCGCTCTCGCGGTATCTGCGGCTCGAGCCCAACGACGAGCCCGCGATGCTCGCGCTCGCCGAAGCGCACGCCTCGTGCTTCGAGCTCGACCCGGCGCGCGCGTGCTTCGAGCGCGCGCTCGAGGCGAACCCGGGGCGCGCGGGCGCGCACATCGGCCTGGGCAACGTCCTGCGCAACCAGGGGCGGCTCGCCGATGCGATCCGCGAATACCGTCTCGCGCTCGAGCGCGACCCCGGCGCGGCCGTCGCTTATCAGAACCTGCTCTTCTGCATGATGTGCGCGAGCGCGTACTCGGCGCGCGACGTGTACGAGGAGCACCTCGAGTTCGCGCGGCGTTTCGAGCGGCCACTCGCCGGCCCGCGCGCGGGCCATCCCAATCCGCCGGATCCGCAACGGCGCCTGCGCGTCGGCTACGTGTCGCCCGACCTGCGCCGGAACATCGTCGGCTACTACGTCGAGCCGATCCTGCGGCAGCACGACCGCGACGCCTTCGAGATCTTCTGCTACCACACCGGCGCGCGCGATGCGTTCAGCGACGAGCTCGCCGAGCTGGTCGGCGGCTGGCGCGACGTGGGCCCGCTCTCCGACGACGCCATCGCGGCGCGCGTGCGCGAGGACCGCATCGACATCCTGGTCGACCTGTGCGGACACGGCGCGGGCAACCGCGTCCTCGTGTTCGCGCGCAGGCCCGCGCCGGTGCAGGCGAGCTATCTCGACTACTCGACGACGACCGGCCTCGCGTCGATCGAGTGGCGGCTGACGACCGCGTACTGCGATCCGCCGGGAGCCGACGCATACTATTCGGAGAAGCTCGTCCGGTTGCCCGGTACCTACTGGACGTACAACCCGCCCCTGCGCCCGCCGATCTCGCCGCCGCCGTCACGGGCGAACGGCCACGTCACCTTCGGCAGCTTCAATCTCTATTACCGCATCACGCCCGAGGTGATCGCGCTGTGGGCGCGCGTGCTGCTCGCCGTGCCGGGCTCGCGGCTCGCGATCGTCGGCGTCGCGGAAGGCTCGACGCAAGCCGCGCTGCTCGCGGCGTTCGCCGCGGCCGGCGTGGACGCCGCGCGCGTGTCCGCGCACAGCGTCGTGCCGTTCGCGAAGTACAACGAGCTGCTCGCCGCGGTCGACATCGCGCTCGCGCCCTTCCCCTACAACGGCGCGACCACGATGATGGATTGCCTCTGGAACGGCGTCCCCGCGGTGGCGCTGAAGGGCGGCGAGACGTTCTACTCGCGCATCGGCTGCAGCATCCTCGAGGAGGCAGGGCTCGGCCGGCTCATCGCCGAGGACGGCGACGATTACGTCCGCATCGCGGCGGATCTCGCGGCGGACGCCGGCGCCCGCGAGAGGCTACGCGCATCGCTGCGCGACACGATGGAGCGCTCGCGCCTGCGCGATTTTGCGGGCTTCACCCGCGGGCTGGAGGCGGCGTACCGGGAGATGTGGGCGGCGTGGTGCGCGTCGCGGCGCGCGGCGTCCTGAGCGGAGCTGGTCGGGGTGACTGGATTCGAACCAGCGACTCCTGCGTCCCGAACGCAGTACTCTACCAGGCTGAGCTACACCCCGAACGGCGTTGCCGGATGAGGAAGAGCGCGCCGGGAAACTTCAGTAATCGCGCTCGACCGCGAAGGTCGCCAATTCTAGCAGACATTCCTTGTGCTTTGAATCGGGGAGCGGGCTCAGCGCGTCGCGCGCGGTCTTCGCTTCGGTCCCCGCTTTCTCGCGAGCGTATTGAAGCGCGCCGGTGGACTCGATCGCGGAGAGGACATCTCCGAATTCGCCCCGGCCGCCGTGCTCGATCGCGTGGCGAACCATGCCGGCTTGCTGCGCCGACCCGTGCTCCATGACGTAGATCAGAGGCAGCGTCGGCTTGCCTTCGTTGAGATCGTCCCCGAGATTCTTGCCGGTGTGCGCCGCGTCGCCCGAGTAGTCGAGCACGTCGTCGATCAGCTGGAACGCCGTCCCGAGGTGCATGCCGTAGCGCGCGAGTCCCGCCTCGGCCTCGGGAACCGCACCGCCGAGAACGCCGCCGAGCTGCGCGGCGGCCTCGAACAGCTTCGCGGTCTTGCGCCGGATCACCTCGAGATACTGCTCCTCGGAGACGCGCGTGTTGTGGCTGTTCAGGAGCTGCAGCACCTCGCCCTCGGCGATGGTGTTGGTCGCGTCGGCGAGCACTTCCATCACGCGCATCTTGCGCAGGCCCACCATCATCTGGAACGCGCGCGAGTACAGGAAGTCGCCGACCAGCACGCTCGCCGCGTTGCCGAACTCGGCGTTCGCGGTCTTGCGGCCGCGGCGCAGCTCCGACTCGTCGACCACGTCGTCGTGCAGCAGCGTCGCCGTGTGGATGAACTCGATCACGGCGGCGAGCTCGTGGTGATCGCGGCCGCGGTAGCCGAGCGCCCCGGAGGCGAGCAGCACCAGCGCCGGCCGCAGGCGCTTGCCGCCGCCGCCGATGATGTACTCGGCGATCGTTCGGATCAGGACGACGTCGGAATCGAGCCGCTCCCGGATCAGCGCGTCGACCGCCTGCATGTCGGCGGCGATCAGCCTTTGGATCGATTCGAGGGGCACTCTGGGGAGTCTCGCGGCGGGCGTTTCGGCGGGGGAGGGCGAGAATATTACATGCCCTTTGACCGGCCAGTCTAACGACATGTATAATTTGCGGTTTTCCGGCGTCGCTGCAAGACCTGCGGCGACCTCTCTCGGGAGAGTCTCATGTATGCGGTGGTGAAGACCGGCGGCAAGCAATACCGCGTGTCCGCCGGCGAGAAGCTCAGGGTCGAAAAGCTCGCGGCCGAGGTCGGAGCCGAGGTCGTCCTCGACCAGGTGCTCGCCGTCGGCGAGGGTGCGTCGCTCAAGATCGGCACGCCGGTCGTCCCGGGCGCGAAGGTCAAGGCGAAGGTCGTCTCGCACGTGCTCGGCGAGAAGCTCAAGATCTTCAAGCTGCGGCGGCGCAAGAGCTCCAAACGCACGACAGGGCACCGCCAGCGCTACACGGAAATCGAGATCACCGGCATTTCGGGCTGAGGTTCAGGACATGGCACACAAAAAGGCAGGCGGCAGCTCGCGCAACGGTCGCGACTCCGAATCGAAACGGCTGGGCGTGAAGCGCTACGGCGACCAGATCGTGCTCGCGGGAAGCATCCTCGTGCGCCAGCGCGGCACGCGCATCCACGCCGGCACGAACGTCGGCATGGGCAAGGACCATACGCTGTTCGCGAAGATCGACGGCAAGGTGAAGTTCGCCGTGAAGGGCCCGAGCCGCCGGCAGACCGTGAGCGTGGTCCCGGCCTGAAACGTCTTCTGACTCCGACGAAAGCCCTATCCACGCGATAGGGCTTTTTTGTTTCCATGAAGTTCATCGACGAGGCCGTGATCGAGGTCCACGCCGGCAAGGGCGGGAACGGCGTCGTCAGCTTCCGCCGCGAGAAGTACGTGCCGCGCGGCGGGCCAGACGGCGGCGACGGCGGCGACGGTGGCGATGTCATCGTCCGCGCCGTGGCCGGTACGGATAACCTTGCCGACATCGTCAACCGTAAGCACTGGCGGGCGCCGAAAGGCGGCCGCGGCGGCAGCGGCAACTGCCACGGTCGCAAGGCCCGCGATCTGGTCATCCGCGTGCCGCCGGGCACGCTGATCATCGACCGCGACCGGGGGCATGTGCTGCGCGACCTGACCGAGGACGGCCAGCAGGTGACGGTGGCCCACGGCGGCCGCGGCGGCCGCGGCAACAAGCATTTCGCCACCGCCACCAACCGCGCCCCGCGCGAGCACGAGCCGGGCACCCCCGGCGAGGAGCGCTGGATCATCCTGGAGCTGAAGGTCATCGCCGACGTCGGCCTGATCGGCCTGCCCAACGCCGGCAAATCGACCCTCCTTAGCCGACTCAGCCGGGCCCAGCCGGAGATCGCCGACTACCCGTTCACGACCAAGCACCCCAACCTCGGCGTCGTCACGATCGGCGACGAACGGGTGTTCGTGCTGGCCGACCTGCCAGGGCTCATCGAGGGGGCCCACGAGGGCGTCGGGCTCGGGCACGAGTTCCTCCGGCACGTCGATCGGACGCGCGTCCTGGTCCACCTGGTC
>DASRFB010000023.1:0-266936 GCA_035651815.1 Burkholderiales bacterium
CTTGCGCAAGCTGCGGCGCGCGCTCGCCGGCCTCGAGGATCGGGCGGTAGCCGGTGCAGCGGCACAGGTTGCCGGCGATCGCATCGCAAATCGCTTCGCGCGAGGCAGCGCCGGCGCTTTTGTAATGCGCGTACAGCGCCATGACGAATCCCGGCGTGCAGAAGCCGCACTGCGAGCCGTGGCAATCCACCATCGCCTGCTGCACCGGGTGCAGCGCGCCCTCGTAGAGCGGCTTCAGCGCCTCCACCGTGACGAGCTCGCGCCCGTCGAGCGTGGCGAGGCACTGGATGCAGGTGTTGATCGGCAGGTAGCGCAGGCCCGCGCCGCGGCGCTCGACGAGCACCGCGGTGCAGGCGCCGCAGTCGCCCTCGGCGCAGCCCTCCTTGGTGCCGACGAGCCCGCGCCCCTCGCGCAGCCAGGTCAGCACGGTGCGCGTCGGGTCCTCGCCGGCGAGGCTCAGGCGCTCGCCGTTCAGGATGAAATCGATGGACGCTCGCATGGAAGGTCGCAGCGTAGGCCGGCCGCGGCGAAATTGTCAACCAAACGGCTTCGTTTGGTTGACATTCCGGGGGGCGGGCCTTAGCCTCGGGCGACCGTGCCGCGAACCACCCGCCCGCGAAAGCCCGCCGCCGCGCGAACCGGCCGCGCCGCCGAGGAGCGCGTGTTCAACGCCGTGCTCGACGCGATCCTCGACCATCGCCTCGCCCCCGGCACCAAGCTCGTCGAGCGCGACCTCGCCGAGCTGCTCGGCGCGAGCCGCAGCGCGGTGCGCGCGGCGCTCTCGCGCCTGGGCCACAGCCTGCTCGTCGAGCTCAGGCCCAACCGCGGCGCGGTGATCGCGAACCCGAGCGCGGCGGAGACGCGCGACGTCTTCGAGGCGCGGCGCGTGATCGAGTCCGCGGTGCTGCAGCGCCTCGCGCGCGGGCTCACGGCGAAGCAGGCCGCGGAGCTGCGCGCGTTCATTGCCGAGGAGAGCCGTGCCTACGAGCGCGGCGACCGCAAGACCGGCCAGCGCCTCTCGATCCGCTTCCACAAGCTGCTCTCCGAGCTTGCCGGCAACGCCGTGCTCGACCGCTTCATGGAGGGCCTCATCAGCCGCACGCCGCTCCTCACGCTGGCGCACCGCGGCCCCAAGCTCGCGTACTGCGGCGCGGACGAGCACCGCGAGATCGTCGAGGCGCTCGCGCGCAAGGACGCCGCGCTCGCGGTGCGCCGCATGGGCGCGCATCTCGCGAGCCTCGAGAGCCAGCTGCGCCTGGACGACGAGGAGCCGCTGCCCGAGCCGACGCTCGCCGCGGCGCTGAACGGGCACGCCGCATGAAGCGCTTCGACTATCTCGAGCCGCGCTTGCTGGAGGAAGCCATCGCCTTGCTGCAGCAGCATGGCGCGGCGCTGAACGTCCTCGCCGGCGGCACCGATCTCCTGGTCGAGATCAAGGAGCAGATCCGCGCGCCGGCCTATGTGATGAGCCTCGGGCGCCTGCCGGGCCTCGATCGCCTCGCTTTCGACGAGCGCGAGGGCTTGCGCATCGGCGCGCTCGTCACGACGCGCGCGCTCGAGACGCATCCCGCGGTCAACCGGCACTACCCGGGCCTCGCGCAGGCGCTGCGCGAGCTCGGCTCCATCCAGGTGCGCAACCGCGCGACGCTCGCCGGCAACATCTGCCGCGCCTCGCCTTCGGCCGATACGCTGCCGCCGCTCATCGCCGACGGCGCCGCCGTGACGCTGCACGGCCCGCAGGGCGCGCGCCGCGTGCCGCTGGAGGAGTTCTTCACCGGCCCGGGCAAGACCGTGCTGGCATCCGCCGAGCTCCTCACCGAGATCGTCGTGCCGCCGCCCGCGCCGCACACCGGCAAGCACTACATCAAGCACGGCCGGCGCAAGGCGATGGAGCTCGCCACCGTGGGCGTCGCGGTGTGCCTCACCGTCGACGGCGAGCGCTGCGCCGACGTGCGCATCTCCCTCGGCGCGGTCGCACCCACGCCGATGCGCGCCAAGGCGGCGGAAAAGGTCTTGCTTGGCAAGCCGTTGCAACCTTCTCTGGTCGAAGAAGCAGCGGAAGCGGCGGTCTCGGAATCGCGCCCGATCAGCAACGTGCGCGGCAGCGCGCAGTACCGCACGCAGATGGTGCGCGTGCTGACGCGGCGCGCGCTCGAGGAAGCGCGCAGGAGGGCGGCGGCGTGAAACGCGCGGTGTCTTTCATCGTGAACGGCGAGCGCCTGGAGCTCGAGCTCGATCCCTTTCGCAGCCTGCTCGACGCGCTGCGCAACGAGGCGGGGCTCACCGGCACGAAGAAAGGCTGCGACGTCGGCGACTGCGGCGCGTGCACCGTGATCCTGAACGGCAAGCCGGTCAACTCCTGCCTGGTGCTCGGCGTCGAGGCGCAGGATGCGCGCATCGAGACGGTCGAGGGCCTGCAGGCGGCCGACGGCGCGCTGCATCCGCTGCAGGAGAATTTCCTCAAGCTCGGCGGCGCGCAGTGCGGCTTCTGCACGCCGGGCTTCCTCATGATGGCCAAGGCGCTGCTCGACGAGAATCCGCATCCCACCGAGGAGGAGATCCGCTTCGGCATCGCCGGCAACATCTGCCGCTGCACCGGCTACACCCGGATCGTCGAGGCGATCCAGGCCGCGGCAAAGGAGATGCGCCGTGAGTGACCTGAGCGTCGTCGGCGCCTCGGTGCGACGCAGCGACATGCGCGCCAAGGTCACGGGCGCGGCGCAGTACGCGGGCGACGTGCGCCTGCCCGGCATGCTGCACGCCAAGATGAAGCGCTGCGCCGTCGCGCATGCGCGCATTGCGCGCATCGACGTCTCGAAAGCCAAGGCGCTCCCCGGGGTGAAGGCGGTGCTCACGCATCACGATGTCCCGCGGGTGCTGCATTTCGGCTCGCCGCATCCGCGCTCGGCGTCGCTTGCGAAGGACCAATACATCCTCGACGACAAGGTGCGCTACTGGGGTGAGGGCGTGGCGGCGGTGGCCGCGACGAGCGAGGAGATCGCGGAAGAGGCGCTCGATCTCATCGAGGTGGAATACGAGCCGCTGCCCGCGGCGATCACGCTGGATCAGGCGATGGCTCCGGGCGCCCCGCGCATCCACGACGTCGCCCCGAAGGGCAACCACGTGATCGAGCCGGTGCGCGTCGTGCGCGGCGACGTCGCGAAAGGCTTCGCCGAGGCGGACGTCGTGATCGAAGGCGTCTACGAGATGGGGCGGCCGACACCCGCGTACATGGAGCCCAACGTCTGCCTGTGCCAATGGGACGTGGAGGGCAAGCTCACCGTCTGGATCTCCACGCAGACTGCGTTCATGGTGCGCGGCATCCTTGCCGAGGTGCTCGGGCTGCCGCTCAACAAGGTGCGCGTGATTTGCGACCACATGGGCGGTGGCTTCGGCGCGAAGCAGGACCTCTTCCAGACCGAGTTCCTGTGCGCGCTGCTCGCGCGCGAGACGCGGCGCCCGGTGCGCCTGGAGTTCACGCGCAAGGAGACCTTCCTCGGCGGCCGCTCGCGCCATCCGTGCCGCGTGTGGCTCAAGCAGGGCTTCAAGAAGGACGGCACCATCACCGCGCGGCAGGCGAAAGCGGTCTACAACAGCGGCGCGTACGCCTCGCACGGCCCCGGGGTGACGAGCGTCGGCACGTTTGCGCTGACCTCGCTCTATCGCTGCGACAACGTGCTCCTCGAAGGCGAGTGCATCTACACCAACGCGCCGATCGCGGGCGCGTTCCGCGGCTACGGCGTGACGCAGACCTACTACGCGCTCGACATCCAGATGGACGAGGCCGCCGAGCGGCTCGGCATGGATCCCGCCGAGCTCAAGCTGAAGAACGCCGTGCGCGAGGGCGATCTCTCGCCTTCGGGGCACCCGATCGTCGGCCACGGCCTCGAGGATTGCGTGAAGCACGGCGTGCAGCTCGTTTCGTGGAAAGATTTGAGAAACAGGAAAAAAGGTTCCGGGATCAAGCGCCGCGGCTGGGGCATGGGCTGCGAGATGCACGGCTCTTCCGCCTATCCGGGGATCAAGGAGCAGGGCAACGCGATCGTGAAGCTGAACGAGGACGGCACGGCGACGCTCTTCACCGGCACCGCCGGGCTCGGCACCGGCGCGCACACCGCGCTCGCGCAGATCGTGGCGGAAGAGCTCGGCTTCACCTTCGAGCAGGTCTCCGTGGTGCACGGCGACACCGACGTCGTGCCCTGGGACATCGGCGCGTTCGCGAGCCACACCACCTACATGGGCGGCAAGGCGGCGCAGCTCGCCGCTGCCGAAGCGAAGAAGCAGCTGCTGGAGCGCGCCGGAGACCGGCTCGAGGTTTCTCCCAAGGATCTGGAAGTGAAGGACGGCGTCATCGCGGTCCGCGGCGTGCCAGCGAAAAGCATGACGGTCAGGGAAGCGATGCTGCCGACGCGCGGCCAGCCTTCGCCGCATATCGTTGCCACCGGGACCTACACGCCGACCAAGTCCTACTCGTTCGCGGCGCACTTCGTCGAAGTCGAGGTGGACACCGAGACCGGGCAGATCGAAGTGCTCCAGGTGATCCCGGTGCACGAGCTCGGCCGCATCATCCATCCGGTCGCCGCCGCGGGCCAGATCGAGGGCGGCATCCAGCAGGGCATCGGCCACACGCTCACCGAGGACTACATGATCGACGAGAAGACCGGGCGCTCGCTCAACCCGAGCTTCGTCGACTACAAGATGCCGCTCTCCATGGACATGCCGCCCATCAGGACGGTGATGCTCGAGACCGCGCCGGATCCGGGCGGCCCTTTTGGCGCCAAAGGCGTGGGCGAGGACCCGATCATCGCCGTCGGCCCGGCGATCGCCAACGCGGTCTACGACGCGATCGGCGTGCGCTTCCGCCATTACCCGATCACGCCGGAACAGGTGCTGCAGGCGCTGAGCGCGAAGTGAGAGGCGAGTTCTCCATCGGCTGCAACGGTCGCGGCGCGATGCACGACCGCCCGCTGCCGGTCGACGAGCAGTTCAGGCTGGTGAAGTCGATGGGCGTGTTCGACCATTTCGACCGCATGCCGCAGCCGGGCGAGGAGAAAGAGTACGTGCGCGCGGCGCAGAAGCACGACCTTCCCATCCGCACCGGCCTGTGGTCCTACACCGTCGGCAAGGACGAGGCGAAGCTCGAGCCGACGTTCCGCATGTGCAGGGACGCGGGCGCGGAATGCCACAACCTGATGGTCTACGCGAAGCACGCCAGCGGACATGTCACGACCGACCAGGAAATCGCCGATTTTTACCGGCACGCCTACGACGCCGCCGGCAAGGCCGGCCTCACGATCGGCTTCGAGGTGCACATCAACATGTGGTCGGAGGATTTCCGGCGCGTGGGCCGCGTCGCGAACATGGTGCGCGCGAGCGGCATCCCGTTCAATTTCGTCCTCGACCACAGCCACGTACTGCTCAAGGTCGAGAACCCGGAAGAGCAGGACATCAGCGGCATCCGCGAGGACGTCGAGTCGGGGCGCCTGCGCATCGATCCGTACGAGGAAGGCAACGTCCTCGACGAGTGGATCGGCATGGACATGACGATCTGGCTGCAGATCCGGCCGGTGTCGCCCGCCGGGCCGAAGAACCGCTGGGCGATCCGCAGCGAGGGCGGCGCCTGGGGCCGCGCGGTGCAGTATCCATTCGTCAAGCCCGGGCCGGGCGAATGGCACTCGCCATGGCACGCGTGGCGCGTGGAGCCCTGCAAGGAGGTTGTGCGGCGGGTCCTGCGCCGCCACCGCGACAATCCGAAGAGCGCGCTGCGCTGGATCACCACCGACATGCTCGACATGCCGGACTACGGCGGCGGCGCGAAGTACTCTCTCATCGAGCAGAATGCGGCCATCGCCCGCTGGTTTCGCGACACCTGGAGCGCCATCAAGTCGGAGAAGAAATGAAGGTCAAAGCCGCAATCGCCGTCGAAGCCGGCAAGCCGCTCGTCATCGAAACGGTCGACCTCGAAGGGCCGAAGGCGGGCGAGGTGCTGGTCGAGATCAAGGCGACCGGCGTTTGCCATACCGACGAGTACACGCGCTCGGGCCAGGACTCGGAAGGGCTCTTCCCGTCGATCCTCGGCCACGAGGGCGCGGGCATCGTCGTCGACGTCGGCGCCGGCGTGACGAGCGTGCAGAAGGGCGACCACGTCATCCCGCTCTACACGCCCGAGTGCCGGCAGTGCAAGTCGTGCCTCTCGCGGAAGACCAACCTCTGCACCGCGATCCGCGCGACGCAGGGCAAGGGGCTGATGCCCGACGGCAGCAGCCGTTTTTCTCTCAACGGGAAAGCAATCCATCACTACATGGGCTGCTCCACCTTTGCCAATCTCACGGTGCTCCCCGAGATCGCGGTGGCGAAGATCCGCGCGGACGCGCCTTTCGACAAGGTGTGCTACATCGGCTGCGGCGTCACCACCGGCATCGGCGCGGTGATCAACACCGCCAAGGTCGAGCCGGGCGCGAACGTCGTCGTCTTCGGCCTGGGCGGCATCGGGTTGAACGTGGTGCAGGGCGCGAGGATGGCCGGCGCCAACAGGATCGTCGGGGTGGACCTCAATCCCAAGCGCGAAGCGCTCGCGCGGAAGTTCGGCCTGACCCACTTCGTCAACCCGAAAGGGAAGGACGTCGTTTCGGAAATCGTGGAAATCACCGGCGGCGGCGCGGACTACAGCTTCGAGTGCATCGGCAACGTCGAGGTGATGCGCCAGGCGCTCGAGTGCTGCCACCGCGGCTGGGGCGTGTCGGTGATCATCGGCGTCGCCGGCGCCGGGCAGGAGATCCGCACGCGCCCGTTCCAGCTCGTCACCGGACGCGTCTGGAAGGGCACTGCGTTCGGCGGCGCGAGGGGCAGGACCGACGTGCCGAGGATCGTCGACTGGTACATGGAGAAGAAGATCAACATAGACGATCTCATCACGCACACGATGCCGCTCAAGGACATCAACAAGGCATTCGATCTCATGCATGCGGGCGAATCGATTCGCTCCGTCGTGCTCTACTGATGACGCCGCTGCCCGCCACCATCCTCACCGGATTCCTCGGCTCGGGGAAGACCACGCTGCTCAACTACATCCTCACCCAGAAGCACGGCCACCGCATCGCCGTCATCGAGAACGAGTTCGGCGAGATCAACATCGACTCGGAGCTGGTGCTCTCGAAGGACGAGGAGATCTTCGAGCTCACCAACGGCTGCGTGTGCTGCGTGGCGACGGCGCGCGCCGACCTGCTGCGCATCCTGGAGAAGCTGCTCGCGCGCCGCGACAGCCTGGACCACATCCTCGTCGAGACGAGCGGGCTCGCCGACCCGACCCCGGTGGCGCAGACCTTCTTCGCCAACGACAAGGTGTCGAAGGAGGTGTCGCTCGACGCCATCGTCACGCTGGTCGATGCGAAGCACGCGGCGAAGCACCTTGCCGAGGACTGGCACGGTGCCGACAGCCAGGCGGTGGACCAGATCGTGATCGCCGACCGCATCATCGTCAACAAGACGGACCTCGTCGGCCCCGAGGAATTGAAGGACGTGGAAGGCAAGGTGCGCAAGCTGAACCAGACCGCGCCGATCCTGCATTCCAGCCATGCCCAGGTGGATCTCGACGAGATCCTCGGCATCGGCGCCTTCCGCGAGCAGAAGCGCATGGCGCTCGGGGACGATTTCTTGCACGAGCATTCCCACGATCCGACGCTCGAGTCGCAGTCCTTCGTCTTCGAGCGCCCGTTCGCGCGCGCGCGCTTCGATGCCTTCCTGAAGAAGCTGCTGGACGAAAGGGGCGACGACCTCTTCCGCCTGAAGGGGATCCTCGCCTTCGACGCGGACCCGCAGCGCTACGTGCTGCAGGCGGTGCACCGGATCGTCGACCTGCGCGCGGCCGATGCCTGGGGCGAGGACAAGCCGCTGAGCAAGCTCGTCTTCATCGGCCGCAATCTCGATCGAGGCGCGCTCGAGGCGGGCCTCAGGAGCTGCTGCTAGGCCTTCTTCGCGGGATGGGCGCGCCGGATGGTCGGCGAAGTGACCTTGTCCGAGACGTGGAAGTCCCACACCGCGGCGCCGCCCTTCGAGGCGAACTCAGCGATCGCCTTCGGCAGCTCGCCCAGGCCGCCGCCTTTGAAGGTTTTCCCCGCGAGCCCGAAGCCGCGCGCGACGCTCGCCAGGTCGCAGTAGCCGAACACCGAGCCTTCCTCGGGCATGCCTTCGGAGCGCAGCTTGTGCACTTCGGAGCCGTAGGCGCCGTCGTTCAGCACGACGACCAGGATGTTCAGCTTGTGGCGCTGGATCGTCTCGAGCTCCTGCACGTGCATGAGCAGGCTGCCGTCGCCGTCGAACAGCACCACGGTGCGATCGGGGCGCGCCGCGGCCACGCCCATGGCGAAGGAGATGCCGTTGCCGATGGCGCCGAACTCGCGGATGGTGAGGAATTTCTCCTGCGGCCGCGAAGGCATCTGCGCGAAGAACGCCGAGCAATGCCCGCCCGAGTTCACCATTTCCCAGTCGCGCGGCAGCGATTTCTCCAGCGCCTCGACCACGTCGCGCGGGTCGAGCAGCCCGGGCTCGAGGTCGAACTCCTGGTTGTCGGGCTTCGACTCGCGGATGCGCCTCGCCATCGCGTCGCTCCGCCAGCTGTTCTGGCGCGCAGGCAGCGCCGCGGTGAGCGCCTCGACGCCGAGGCGCGCGTCGGCGCGCAGGTGGTGGCGCGCGACCTCCTGGCCCTGGCTGACGCCGACGGGATCGATGTCCACCTGCAGCATCCTCGCCTTCGGCCAGAGCTGGCCGCCGCCGCCCGCGTGATAGGCGAGCGAGCAGCCGACCGCGACGACGAGATCGGCCTCCTTCAGGTACTCGAGGCCGACCTCGGGGGTGAAGCTGCCCGAGATGCCGATGCAGAACGGGTCTTCGTGGAACAGGCCCCGCGCCGGGAGCGTCGTCGAGAGCAAGCCGCCGGTCTTCGCTGCCAGGGCGCGGCAGGCGGCGCCCGCCTTCGCTTCGACCGCGCCGAGGCCCGCCAGCACGACGACCCTTTCGGCGGCGGCGACGAGCTGCGCCGCCTTGGCCACATCGTCGGGATGCGGCGGAAGGGGCGATGGATGCGGCAGCAGCTCGCGCGAGGGCCGGGGCAGGTTCGCCGGCCCGTCCCAGGGCCGCGCCTGCAGGTCGAAGGGGATGCCGAGCACGATGGGCCGGCGCTCGCGGCGCGCCTGCAGGAAGGCATCGCGCACCGCTACCGGCATGCGCTCGGGCATGTGAAGGCGCTGATACGCGGCGCCCGTCGCGGTGATGAGCGGCGCCTGGTCGATTTCCTGGTTGTACCAGCCGCTTTTCAGCGGCGCTTCGCCCGCGAAGAGCACGACGGGCAAGTGCGCGCGCACCGCCGCCGGCAGCGCCGTGATCACCTGTGTCACCCCGGGCCCGCAGGTCACGCTCGCCACGCCGACGTCGCCCGTCTTGCGCGCGTAGGCCATGGCGGCGGCGACCGCGCAATGCTCGTGCCGCACATAGACCATGCGGCATCCCTGGCCCGCGAGCCGCGCGGCCCAGTTCATGTTCGCGTCGCCGAGGAGCGCGAAACAGGTTCCGACCTCCTCCTGCGCGAAGGCCGCGGCAAGGATGTCGTACACGCGGGGCTTCACTTCGTCCGGCTTCATGCGAGGCCTTTCAGGAGCTGCTGCGCGCGCGCCATCGCGCGCTCCGACACCTTCGCGCGCACCGCCTCGAAGCCCGGGCCGCGCGTCGCATCGAGGCCCATGCGCGAGGTGGTGCCGGCCGCGCTCGCCGACGGGTCGAGCGCATTGCCGGGCAGGCCTTCGATAACGAGCGTGTCCTTGTGCGGCTGGAAGTGCGTGGCGAGCGCCCACATCACCTGCGAATCATCGGTCACGTCGAGGTCGTCGTCGACCGCGATCACGGTCTTCACGTACGGATCCCAGCCGAGGAGCGCGAGCATGACCTGGCGCGCCTCGCCTTCGCGCTTCGCCTTGAGCGCGACGTAGGCGTGGAAATGCACGCCCGAGCTCGGGTAGTGGAGCCGCGTGACGCTCGGGAAGCGCTCTATCAGCTTCTCCGCCATCTCGGACTCGCGCGGCACGCGCGACAGGTTCAGGTGCTCGGGGGAGTTGCCGCCCAGCACGTCGACTAGGATCGCGTCGCGCCTTCTCAGGACGGTGTCCACCCTGAAAAGCGTGTTGGTCGAGCGGCTCGATGAATAGCCGGTGAACTCGCCGAACGGCCCTTCGTCCACCTTCGCCTGCGGATCGAGCGTGCCTTCGAGCACGAACTCCGCGGCGGCGGGGACGGCGATCTTGTGCTTTGGGGTGCGAATCACTTCCAGCGCAGAGCCCATGAGCCCGCCGGCGATCCTTCGCTCGTCAAATCCGTAAGCCACGCGGGCCGATGCCGCCAGCATGAAGAGCGGATGCGCGCCGATGACCATCGCGACGGGCAGGCGTTGCTTCTTCTCTTTTGAGATTTCCAGCGAACGCCACAGGTGGCCGCGCGAATGGAGGCTCGTCGCGAGCTCGGTCTTCGAATGCAGCATCGCGCGGTGGTACGAAAGATTCCCCGGCTGTTCGCAGACGATGATCGCGTTGGTGATGTAGGGCGCCCTGTCGGTCTCGAAGTGCCGGAGCAGCGGCAGCTTCGAGAGATCGACGCGCTTTTCGACGATGTCCATCACCGGCCCGCGTCGCACCAGCTTGGGATTCGCTGCGCGGCGCGATTTCGCCTGGTAGGTCTTGTGGATGTCCGCGGGCGTGCAGCCGAGCAAACGCGCGATCCGCTCACGGGACGAGAAAAGGTTGGTCGCGACGCGCGTTCCGGCGACGTTTTCCAGCAGCAGGAGCGGATAGCGTCCCTGCGCCGCGAGCGCGGAGGCGAGCGCGGTGACTTCCTGGTCCGCGGAAAGCTTCTCCTCGATGCGCACGACGTCCTCGGGATGGCGCCGCAGGTAGTTTTGCAGGAACGTGTGGAAGTCCTGCTTTGCGTCGGATTTCACCTGTCTACAATAGCCGAGGAAGGGTACTTGGGCAAAAGGCACGCATGCTCTATCAGGTCGCCGGACTGCTGAACGCCATCACGATCCTCGCGAGCCTGTCCGGCGTGTGGGCGCAGTTCGCCAAGATCCGCGAGCGCAAGCGCGACCCGGGCGCGGGCCGTCCGACCGAGATCCTCTCGCTCAACCAGTTCACCGTGAGCCTGTTCGCGTTCTGGTCGTTCTTCGTCTACGGCTACTCGATCGAGCCGTTCAACCATTACCTGGTGTGGCCGCGCCTCGTCGGCTGCTTCCTGGTGCTCGCGATCCTCTACGAGATCTACGCCGATCGAAGGACGCGCGCGTCGCGCGTGGTGTTCTTCTGCGGCAGCGCGCTGCTCGCGCTCGGCATCTGCGGGCTCTTGCTCGGCCGCAGCTTCAAGGATGAAGGGCGGCTCGCCTCGACTTCCCTCATCGTCGCGGTAAGCCTGCTCCTCGCGCAGGCCTATTGGCACCAGATCGGGCTCATCTGGCGCTCGGGCAAGACCGGCGCGCTGTCGCTGCGGATGAACCAGACGATCCTCGCCATGGACTGCAGCACGATTTTCTTCGCCCTCACGATGGGCCTGGCCGCCGGCTGGCCGCTTCTCATGCTCGCGCTGGTGAGCGGCAGCACCAAGCTCGTCGTGCTGTGGCTCTTCCGCTGGACGCGTCTCAGCCCCGAGGCCGAGAGGCGTCGGGCGCTGTCAGCAGCTCAGGGCTTCACTCCGGCGTAGGTGTCCTTGAGGCGCGCCTTCGCTTCGTCCATGTTCTTCGGCGGCGGCGTGGTCTTGATGCCGCACAGGCGGGCGATGTTGTTGCCCATGTAGTCCTCGAGGCCGTCCTCGTCCAGGTTCATGCCCTGCGGCGGCGGGCCGCACAGCACCTCGAGCTCGCGCAGCCACATGCCGGGCTCGTTCGGCGGCGAGTCGGTGCCGAAGACGATCTTGTGGCGCGGCAATTCCTTCGCGAACTCCACCATGCGCGCCTGGAACGTCCAGCCCGATTCGCACACCACGTTCGGCGTGTCCATCGCCATCCAGAACGCCTCGAAGGAATAGTTGCCTCCCGTCTGGATGCCGAAGTGGCCGATGATGAAGTTCACCATCGGGAACTCGCGGATCACCGGGTAGAACTGCGTCGGGATGGAGTAGGGCCCGTCGCCGGTGTGGATCAGCACCACCACGTTGTACTTGGCGCACATCTTCATCGACGGCCGCAGCCAGTCGAGGGCGCGGTCGGGACGGTAGTTGTGCATGTTGGAGTGCAGCTTGAGCATCTTGAAGCCGTACTCCTTGACGTGGAACTCGAGCTCGAGCGCGCTGTTGTCGGGGCCGAAGCGCGGGTTGAGCATGAAGTTGCCGATGAAGCGGTCGGGGTACTTCTGCGTGAGCTCGGCGATGTACGCCATGTAGTCGCGGATGCCCTCGCGCCCGGTGCGGCCGCCGATGCGGTGCACGGTGTTGCCCGGGGGCGGCATGATGAAGCCCATGTCGATGCGGCGCGGCTTGCCGTTGATCATGTACGGGCCGTCCATCAGCTTCAGCATGCGCTCGCCGTTGAACGGCGTGCCGGTATGGCGCCAGGCCTCGTCGACCAGGTTGGTGGGATGCAGGTGGGTGTCGATGATCATGGTCAGCTCTTCGGCGCGGGCGTGGGCTTGAGCCCGATCATCCGCGCGGTGTTGTTGCCGAGGTAGTCCTCGAGCGTCTCCTCGTCCAGGTTCATGCCCTGCGGCGGCTCGGTGCAAAGCACCTCGAGATGGCGCAGCCACATGCCGAACTCGTTCGGCGGCGTGTCGGTGCCGAAGAGGATCTTGTGCTTCGGCAGGTCCTTGGCGAACTCGACGATGCGCGACTGCAGGCACCAGCCGGACTCGCAATAGACGTTGGGCAGCTCCATCGCCCACTGGAAGGGCTCGAAGCAGTAGACCCCGCCCGTCTGCACGCCGAAGTGCGCCATGACGAAGTTGAGCTTGGGGAATTCCTTGATGAGCGGCACCCACTCGGTCGGGATGCTGTAGGGTCCGTCGCCGGTGTGCAGCTTCACGAGCGGCACGCCGAGCTCCTCGGCCTTCCTCAGCGCCGGCCGCACCCAGTCCTTCGCGCGGTCGGGCCGGTATGCGTGCATGTTGGCGTGCAGCTGGAGCATCTTGAAGCCATGCTGCTTCACGTGCGCCTCGAATTCCTGCACGCCGGCCTCGACGCCGTAGCGCGGGTTATAGACGAAGGCGCCGATGAAGCGCTCGGGGTGCTTCTTCACCAGCTCCACCGTGTAGGCCATGTAGGCGCGAATGCCGTCGCGGCCGTCGAGGTGGTCGTTGTCGAAGTTGTGCAGCGTGTTGCCCTGCGGCGGCTGGATGAACGCCTTGTCGATGCGGCGCGGCTTGCCGTTCACGTGGTACGGGCCGTCCATCATCTTCAGCAGGCGCTCGCCGGTGAACGGGTCGCCGTCGTGGCGCCACGCCGTATCCACCACCTGCGTGGGATAGCAGCTGAGGTCGATGATCATGAGTAGCTCCTTAGCGGATCCAGGTGAGCAATTTCCCGCCGGCGCCCGTTCTCGGAGCGGCCGGCTGACCGCTTCTACTCACGCCGCACGATCTTATCCGATTGCGCAGCCGGGATGGCGGCTTTAGTATCGGCTGCACCGGGTATAAGCGTTCAGCGGGGCGATTCGGCAGCGGCGCCGCGGGAAATTGCCCATCACGGGGAGCCGCATGGGATGAAGAGGCTGGCGCCGCTCTTGGGGATCGCGGTCTTTCTCCTCGCCTGGGAAGGCGCGGTGCGCGCGCTCAGGGTCCCGGCCTACCTGCTGCCGCCGCCGAGCACCATCGCCGCCACGTTCGTCTCCGAATTTCCGAAGCTTCTCCTGCACGGCTGGGTCACGTTCTACGAGATGGTCCTCGGCTTCGCGCTCGCCGTGGCGGTCGCGCTGCCGCTCGCCATCGGCATCACTTCCTCGGCGCGCTTCGACCGCTTCGTCATGCCGATGCTGCTCTTCTTCCAGGTGGTGCCGAAGGTCGCGATCGCGCCGCTCTTCCTCGTCTGGTTCGGGGTCGGCACGCTGCCCAAGGTCCTGGTCGCGTTCCTCATCTCGTTTTTCCCGATCGTCATCGACGCGACGGTGGGCCTGCGCTCGATGAGCGGGGAGATGCGCGACCTCGCGCGCTCCATGGGCGCGAGCCGGGGGCAGCTCTTCGCGCGCTTTCGCCTGCCGGGCAGCCTGCCGTACCTCTTCGGCGGCCTGAAGGTCGCCGCGACGCTCGCCATCGCCGGCGCGGTCGTGGGCGAGTTCGTCGGCGCCGACAAGGGCCTGGGCTACCTCTTGCTCGTGACCAACGCCACGCTGCAGACCGCGCTCATGTTCGCGACCGTCATCGCGCTCACCATCATCGGCCTCGCCTTCTTCTATGCGGTCGAGCTCTGCGAGGCCGTCCTCATTCCCTGGCACGTCACGCATCGGCTGCGCGACGAAGCCGCCACCCTGTAGACCCGATCGGAGGAGCATCGCCATGCCACGCCTCATTCTCGGATTACTGGCCCTGCTGTTCGCGACGGCCGCGGCCGCGCAAACCAAGTTTCCCTTCCGCCTGAACTGGACCGCCTCCGGCGAGCACTCGGCGTACTTCGTCGCGAAGGAGAAGGGCTTCTACCGCGAAGAAGGGCTCGACGTCGAGATCCTGGACGGCAGCGGCTCGGGCACCGTGCTGCAGCTCGCGGCGAACGGCAGCAGCCCGGTCATCCAGGCCGACGCCGCGACCATGATGCGCGGCGTGACGAGCGGCATGCCGGTCAAGGCGGTGGCGGTGCCGCTGCAGATCTCGCCCTCCGCATTCATCTACCGCGCGGAGTCGCCGCGCCCTACCAAGGTCTCCGAGGTGAAGGGCATGCGCATCGCGATGAGCGTCGGCGACTCGGGCATGGCGATCTTCACCGCGTTCCTCGGCAAGATCGGCCTCAAGCCCGACGACGTCCAGCTCATCACCGTCTCGTCGACCGCCGCCAAGGACCAGGCGATGCTCAGCAAGCAGGCCGACGCGCTGATCGGCTTCTTCATGGACCAGGGCGTGCGCCTCGAGCCGCAGACCGGCGTGAAGATCGGCTACACGCGGCTCTACGACCTCGCCGGGGTCAACGCGCTCTCGAGCGCGATCATCGTCAACACCGACTGGCTGAAGGAGCCGCGCAACGAGGACGCGCTGCGCCGCTTCCTGCGCGCGTCGCAGCGCGGCTGGCAGTACGCCATGGAGAACCGGGCCGAGGCGGCGCAGATCTTCTTCAAGGAGAAGCCCGGGATTCCGCTCGCGATCTCGCGCGGCACGCTGGACGGCGCCATGACGCTCATCCGCACCGAGCACAGCAAGGGCATGCCCATGCTCGCTTCCGCGGTCGAGGACTGGCGCGACACGCAGCAACTGCTCGCGAACTACGCCGGCCTCAAGCCGCTGCCCGACGTCAACGCCTATTACACGAATGCCTACCTCTCCGACGCGCCGTACCTGCCGAAGAAGTAGGGATGGCGGAGCCATTCATCCGGCTGGAGGCCGTCGGCAAGACCTACCCGACGAAGGACGGCCCGGTCCAGGCGTGCTCCGACGTGAGCCTCGAGGTGCGCGAGTCCGAGTTCGTCGCGATCCTCGGCCCGAGCGGCTGCGGCAAGACGACCATCCTCAAGATGGTGGCGGGACTCGTGCCGCACACGGCGGGCCGCATCACGGTCGGCGGGCGCGCGGTCGACCGCCCGCAGACCGACGTCGGCATCGTGTTCCAGGAGCCGGTGCTGCTCGACTGGCGCGACGTGCTGGCCAACGTGATGCTGCAGATCGAGATCCGGGGCCTCGACCGCGCGGCGCACGAGCCTGCGGCGCGCGAGCTGCTTCGCGCCACCGGGCTTTCCGGCTTCGAAAAGAAGAAGCCCTACGAGCTTTCCGGCGGCATGCGCCAGCGCGTGTCCATCTGCCGCGCGCTGGTGCACGATCCGCCGCTCCTCCTCATGGACGAGCCCTTCGGCGCGCTCGATGCGCTGACGCGCGAGCAGATCTCGATGGACATCCAGCGCGTGTGGATGGAAAAGCGCAAGACCGCGCTCCACATCACGCACAGCATCCCGGAAGCGGTGCTGCTCGCCGACCGCGTCGTCGTCATGAGCGCGCGTCCCGGGCAGATCGTCGGCATCCTGGAGATCGACCTGCCGCGGCCGCGGCGCCTCGACCGGCTGCCGCCGCTTTTCGCCGACTACACCAACCGCATCCGCGACATCTTCAAGGCGCGGGGCGTCCTCGCCATGGACTGAGCCGATGGTCCTCGAGCAGCTGAAGAAAGCCGGAATCGATCTGGTCGCGAGCCTTCCCGACCAGTGGCTCGGCGATCTCATCGCCCAATGCGAGGCGGATCCCGCCGTCACGCACATCCGCCTCGCGCGCGAGGACGACGGCATCGGAATCTGCGCGGGCGCATGGCTCGGCGGGCGCAAGAGCGCGCTCGTCTGCCAGAACTCCGGCGTGCTCGGCTCGGTGAACGCGCTGGGCGGCATCGCGTTCCACCACCAGATCCCGCTGCTGGTGATCGCGGCGCACCGCGGGCACTACGACGACAGCCAGTACTACCAGATGTACAAGGGCAGGATCTGCGAGCCGGTGCTCGAGGCGATGGGGCTGCCCTACTGGGTGATCGACGGCCCCGAGGGGCTGCCGATGATCGCGGACGCCGCGCGCCAGGCGTACCTGAACCGCCTGCCGGTCGTGCTGCTCCTGCGCCGGCGCGCGCTGGTGGGGCGCAAGTGAAGCGCCTCGCCCTCGCGAAGCTGGTGAAGGAGCGCCTGCGCGCCGACGACCTCGTGGTCTGCGGCCTGGGCGCGACGGAGGCGGCGTTCAAGGAAGCCGCGCCCGTCAATCCCACGTACTACGCCTCCGACCCGATGGGGCTGTGGCCGTCGATCGCGCTCGGCCTCGCGCTCGCGCAGCGCGAGCGGCGCGTGACGCTGCTCGCCGGCGACGGCGACCTCCTCATGAACCTGCAGGTGCTGGCGACGATCGCAACCGCGCCGGCGCCGAACTTCCGCATCGTCGTCTTCCACAACGGCGCCTATTCCTCCACCGGCGGCCAGCCGCTCACCGGCAAGCCGGCGTTCGCCGCGATCGCGCGCGGCACGGGCTTCGAGCGCGCCGCCGAGGCGCGCGGCGAGGCGGAAACGGCGCGCGCGCTGGACGAGCTCTTCGCAGGGCCGGGACCGGCGCTGCTCGACGTGTGGCTCGAGGACGAGCCCTGCCCGCCGGCGCCGCCGGGGCCGTGGTCCCAGGTCGAGGAGCGCACGCTCTTCATGCGCGCGCTGCAGGGGCTCAGCCGAGGTTCGCGAAGCGGTTGAGCGGCGCGCGGCGCCGCAGGGCGTCGACGAGCGCTTTTCCGAGATGCGGCGCGTCGCGCTCGAGCTGCGCGAGCCCGGGCGCCGCAGCCTGCGCGAGCTCGGCGGCGCGCGCTTCGGCTTCCGTGAGGAGCGCGCCCTCGTCGATGCGCGTGCAGCGGCCGTCGCGCAGCACGACTTCGCCGGCGACCAGCACGGTGCGCACGTTGGCGCCGTTCTCGTACATCACGAGATGGTTGTAGACGTCGCCGCGCGGCCGCCAGCCCGGCCCGGTGACATCGATCAGCGCGATGTCGGCGTGCGCGCCCGGCTCGATCCTTCCCGCCTGGCCCGCGAGCCCGAGGAGGCGCGCGCCGCCCTCGGTTGCTAGGCGAAACGCCGAGCGCGCGTCCACCCAGTGCGCCGGGTCTATGTCGGAGACGCGGGACAGCATCGAAGCAAGGCGCGCCTGCTCGAGCACGCTGACCGTGGCGCTGCTTTGTCCGTCGGTCCCGAGCGCGACGCTGACCCCGGCGCGCAGCAGCCGGCCGAGCGGCTGGATGCCGCTGCCGAGCAGCAGGTTGCTCGCCGGGTTGTGCACGACGTTGACGCCGCGCGCGGCGGCGAGCGCGATATCGTCTTCCGTGCACCACACGAAATGCGCGAGCGAGCTCTTCTCGTTGACGAGGCCGAAGCCGTCCAGGTAGCGCACGAAGCTGCCGCCGTGCGCCTCCGGCGCCATCAGGTGCTGGGTCTTCGCCTCGAGGAGGTGGGTGTGCAGCCCGATGCCGTGGCGCGCGGCGAAATCCCCGGTCATCTCCAGCAGGCGCGAGGTGCAGCGCTGCGGCCCGTCCACGCCGAGCATGAGCTGCAGGCGCGGATGCTTGCCGTGCCAGCGCCCGAGCACCTCGTCCATCATCGCGAAGTATTCCTGCGGGGGCGGGCGCTCGAGGCCCCGCCAGCGGGCGCGGACATCGTCCGGCAGCGCTTTCTGGTCGATCGGCAGCGAATCGAGGTAGACGCGGTCCTCGTACATGGGCGCGACCGCGGCGCGGATGCCGACGTCGAGATAGGCGCGCAACGCAGCGTCCACGCCTTCCACGCTCGGCACCAGGCCGTCGCGCAGGTGATCGATGTGCGCGGTGATGCCGCGCTTCAGCATCGCCATCGCGTGCAGCGCGGCGCCGGCATACGCCGCCTCGCTCGAGCGCGGCGCGCGTCGCGCCATCGCCCGGATGACGAAGAGGTCGAGCGGCTCGCCGTTCACCGTGCCCTGCAGCAGGGCCGACTGCGAGTGCGTATGGCCGTTGACCAGGCCGGGGACGGCGAGCGTCCCGCGCGCGTCGATCTGCTCGACGTCGCCGGCGAAATGCGGCGCCGCCTCCGGCGGCGTGACGGCGGCGATCCGCCCGTCCTCGATCCAGACGTCGAGCCGCTCGGCGCTCGCCGCGTCGGCGCTCCTCAGAACCTCGCCGCCGCGCAGGGCGCGACGCGTCACAGCATGCGCTCCGCTCGCGGCGGAAGGAAGCGCGGCGTGAAGATTTCGTCCGCCTCCGGAACCTTGCCCAGGCCGAAGGCTCGCGCCACGTCTTCGGATTGGCGCTGCAGCCTCGCCTTGTCCGGCTCGCTCAGCCCCTTTGTCCTGGCGTTCGGCGTCGCGATGAAGTCGACCAGCGCGCGCAGCCGGACGAGCTCGGTGGCGACGTTGATGGTCGGCTCGCGCTGATGCACGAATTCGATCGCCGCCTGGGGGTCGGCGAGCGTGTCCTTGAGGCCGTGGTTGTAGGCGCGCAGAAACGCGGCGACCGCGGCCGGCTTCTCCTGCATGAACTTCGGGTTGGCGAGAATCGCGTTGCCGTAGATATGGACGCCGTAGTCCTTGTAGTTGAAGAGGACGAGCTCCTCCGCCTTGACCCCCATCGCTTCGATCTGGCCCACCTGCAGCGAGGGGAAGCCCGACGCCGCGTCGAGCTGGCCGCGCGCGAGCTGCGTCAGGTTGAGTCCCGGCTGCAGGTTCTGCCACTTCACGCTCGCCGGGTCGATGGACTGCGCCCTTGCGAAGATCGGGAAGAGCTTGCGCGCGGAATCGAACACCGGCCCGCCGATGCTGCGTCCGGCGAGGTCCGCGGGTTTGGAGATGTTGAGCTTCTTGAGCGTGGTGAAGCCCGCGGGCGTCGCGTCCTGCGTGAGATAGACGGCCTGCACGCGCGCGGACGGATCGGCGGTCTTCGACAAGTGCTCGATCAGCGCGCTCGTGTCCCCGTAGCCCATGTCGTAGGTCCCCTGGGCAACGCGCTGCACCGCCGCGGCGGAACCGGCGCCTGCGTCCAGGGTGACGGCGAGGCCCTGCTGCGCGAAGTAGCCTTTTGCCTGCGCGAGGAAAAAGGGGGCCTGCTGGCCGTCGATCACCCAGTCGAGGGTGAACTTCACGCGCACCGGCTCCTGCGCGCAGGCGAGCGCCGGCAGGAGGCAGAGCAGTCCAAGGAGCGAATGACGCGGGGATGGAATCATGAGCGAACCTCCTCTTCGCCGTGCTCGCGCAGGAGCGCGAGCATCCGACGGCGGATCTCGATGCCGAGCTTGTCGGAAGCCATGTTGCGCTCGCCCCCGGCCTCGGCGAGCGGCACGTCGGGGTCGGTGCTCTCGAGGATGTAGCGGTCCTCGTCGACCACCTTGCGGTCGAAGGCGGTGCAATCGGCCGCCGGGACCTCGTCCTCGCGGTCCGTGCGCAGGCAAAGCTGCACGATCTGCGAATGCCCGTCGTCGATCGGCGTCGCCGCCGTGAGGATGACGACGCGCAGCCCGGTCGGAAATTCGTAGATCACGCGGCGCATGAACGGCATCCACCACGTGCCCTGGACGCGCCGGTGCGTCTTCTCGCCGGCGATGCGGTTGGCCTTCGCCGCCGCCTCGGTCTGCTTGACCACCATCTGCGTGCGCGTGCGGAAGCCCCACGGCTCCGCAATCAGGTCGGTGTGCGACTCGCCGGCGTCCTGCGGGTCGCCGAAGGTGCCGCGGTGGGTGAAGTTGATGTGCGCGTTGTCGAAGGAGTTCTCCATCAGGCGCAGGCCCGAGCAGCGCCACACCTCGTAGAACTGCGGGATGCGCCGCATGCGCGGGTCGTCCCACTCCTCGACCTGCGGGATGCCGAAGAGCGGCTGGTCGTCGAGGCACGTCCAGACGTAGCCGTAGCGCTCCTCGGCGAGGAAGCGCCGCACGCGCGCGCTCGCCGGCGGCGTGTCTCGCGTGAGCTGCGGGATGCGCACGACCTTTCCGTCGTGGCCGTAGGTCCAGCCGTGGTAGCCGCACACCAGCAGCCCGCCGTCGTAGTAGCCGCGCGAGAGCGCCGCGGTGCGATGGCAGCAGCGGTCCTCGAGCGCGCTCACGCGCCCCTCGCCGTCGCGCCACAGCACGATGCGCTCGCCCAGGAGCGTGAACGGCTTCGGGCCGTCGGCAAGCCGATCGGCCGGGATCACCGGGTACCAGAAGCGGCGCAGGACTTTCTGGCGCGTGGCGAGCATGCCTACAGGTACTTCGCGAGGTCCACCGGCGGGTACGCCACCTTGATGAAGCGCTTGCGCGCCTCCGCCGGCAGCGTCGCGTCGATGATGACCTTGGTGACGAGGCCGTGCGCGCCCGAGGCCGGGTCGAGCTCGTTGCCGTGCGCGCCGGGAATCTGCACCACGTTCTCCTGCCAGCGCACGCGCGTGCCGAGCGCCCACATCACGTCGGCGGGATCGTGGATGTCGACGTCGGCGTCCACCACGATCACCGTCTTGAAGTTGACGTGCGCGCCCATGGCGGCGAGCGCGACGTTGCGCGCCTCGCCGGGCTCCGGGTCCTTCAGCGCGACGATGGCGGTGAAGCCCGCGGCATAGGGCGGAAGGTGCACCGCCGCGACGCGCGGGCTGATGTGCCGCACGAAGCGCTCGAGCAGCGGCTCGCGCGTGATCATGTTGCCGACGCTCACGTGCTCGTAGCCGCCGCCGTTCATGGTCTGGAAGATCGGCTGCGCGCGGTGCGTGATCGCGGTGATGCGCGCGACGTGCTTCGGGTCCGCAGGCGAGTAGTGGCCGGTGAACTCCGCCATCGGCCCTTCCATCTGGCGCTCGCCGGCCAGGACTTCCCCCTCCAGCACGATCTCCGAAAAAGCCGGGACCAGCACATCGCAGGTCTTCGCGCGCACGACCGGGATCGGCGCGCCGCGCAGGCTGCCGGCGACCTCGTACTCGTCGCCGTCGTAGCGGAACGCGCCCGCCATCATCACCACCGGATCGGGGCCGATGGCGACGCAGAAGGGCAGGTTCTTCCCCTGCGGCTCCAGCTTGTCGAAGAAGCCCTTGATGTGGCGCCAGATGTTCATGCTGATGCCGGTGCGGTCGGCGCCGTAGACCTGCATGCGGTTGTAGGAGAGGTTGTGGCGGCCGCTGTCCGGGTCGCGCGCGATGACCACGCCGGCGGTGATGAACGGCGCCGGGTCGAGCGGCGAGTGCGTCGGGATCGGCCACTTCGTGAGGTCGGGCTTCTGCACGATGGTGTCCTGGCACGGCGCCGCGCCCTTTTGCAGCTCCGGCCTGATCGGCTTCTGGGTTGCCGCGCCCATACGCCCGGAAACTTCATTTTCCTTGCACTGCAAGGCGAGGGCGATGCGCCGCTGCGAGCTGAGGAGGCCTCCGACCACCGGGACGTCGAAGCCCTTCACCGAGTGGAAGAACGCCGCCTTGTCGGCCTTCTCGCAGGCGCGCAGCACCGCGCCGAGCTCGCGCACCGCGTCGACCGGGCGCCGGATGTCATGGAGCTCTTTCTTGCTCCGCAAAACCTCGAGGAAGCCGCGCAGGTCGTTGAAGTCCATCGTTACCCTTTAGGCGCGCGCGTCCATGCCGCGCGTGGCCCAGCCGGTCATGCGCCTCTCGAGAATGGCGAAGATCTGGTACATCACCATCGCCATGATGCTGATCACCGTCAGGCCGGCGAAGACGAGCGGCATGCGCATCTGCGAGCCGGCCGACATCATGAGGTAGCCGATGCCCTCGTTCGCCGCGATCGTCTCCGAGACCACCGAGCCGACGAAGGCGAGCGTGATCGAGACCTTGAGCGAGGCGAAGAAATAGGGCAGCGAGCGCGGCAGCCCGACCTTGAGGAGCACGTCGGCGCGGCTCGCGCCGAGCGCGCGCAGGACGTCCTCCAGCTCGGGCTCGATCGTCGCGAGGCCGGTCGCCACGTTCACCGTGATGGGAAAGAAGCAGATGACGAACGCGGTGAGGATCGCGGGCACCGTCCCGATGCCGAACCACACCACCAGCACCGGCACGAACGCCGCTTTCGGGATGCTGTTGAAGCCCACCATCAGCGGGTAGACCGCGGTGTAGGTGAGCCGGGATGCGCCGATCAGGACGCCGAGCAGCACGCCGACCGCGACGCCGATGGCGAAGCCGACGAGCGTGCTCCAGAACGTGTGCAGCGCATGCACGCTCACCGGCCCGGCGTACTCGTAGAAGGAGCGCACGATCGCCGACGGCGCGGGGAAGATGAAGTCCGACACGTGGAACGCACGGCAGACGAGCTCCCAGAGGAGGAGGATCGCGGCGAGCAAGACCCACGGCGCCCAGCGCTCGCGCGTCGAGCTCGTCATGCCGCCGCTTTTCTTACCCTGCCGATGTGTTCGCGCAGCTCGAGCACGATCTCGGCGAAGCGATCGCTGTAGGTCACCTCGAGGTCGCGCGGCCGCGGCAGGTCGATCTGGCGCCGCGCGAGGATGCGGCCGGGCCGCTTGCTCATCACGTACACGGTGTCGGCGAGGAAGGTCGCCTCGCGCAGGTCGTGCGTCACGAGCACCACCGTGAAGCGGTTGAGCGTCCACAGGTCGCGCAGCACGCACCACAGCTCCTCGCGCGTGAAGGCGTCGAGCGCGGCGAAGGGCTCGTCCAGCAGCAGCAGGCGCGGCTCGTGCACCAGCGCGCGGCAGATCGAGGCGCGCTGCTGCATGCCGCCGGAGAGCTCCCACGGATACTTTTCCTCGTAGCCCTCGAGGCCGACGGAGCGCAGCAGGACTCTCGCTTTCTCGGCGTATTGCGCTTTCTTCTGCTTGAAGGAGCTGCGATACGGCTCGACGATCTCGAGGGGCAGCAGCACGTTCTCGAGCGTGGTCCGCCACGGCAGGAGGTTCGCGTGCTGGAACGCCATGCCGACGATCTTGAGCGGCCCGCTCACCTTGCGGCCGGCGACCACCACGCTGCCCTTGGTCGGCGGCTTGAGGCCGGAGCAGAGCTTCATGAAGGTCGACTTGCCGCAGCCGCTCGGGCCCACCATCGCGATGAACTCGTGCTCCTGCATCGCCACCGAGACGTCCTCGATGGCGTTGCCCGAGGCCGCGTCGTAGGCGAGGTCGACGTGCTCGACCTCTACGAAAGCGTCGGCCATTATTGGGCGATCAGCATGCGCTCGGCCTTCGGCGGCAGGAAGCCCGCGTTATACAGGGTTTCGGCGGCCGGCGTGGTTTTCAGCTTGTACGCCTCGCCGACCTCCGCGACCTGCTTCTCGAGCACGGCGCGCTCGGCGTTGCCAAGCCCGTTTGCCCGCACCCGGTCGGTCGCGATGGCGGGGATGAGCAGCGTGAAGCGCTGGACTTCCAGCGCTTCATCGGCGAGCGGCTCCCGCTGCTTGAGATACTTCACCGCTCCGGCAGGATCGGCCAGCGCCTCGCGCAGCGCGCGGTTCGTCGCGCGCACGAAGCCGGCGAGCGCCTTCGGCTGCTCGGCGATGAGCTTTGAGCTCGCGAGCAGGGCGTTTCCGTAGGGGCGCACGCCCACGTCGGCAACCGGCATGACGACCACGTCGGCGGGCGCCACGCCGCGGCTCGTGAAATCGAGCAGGACGTTCCGGAAGCCGCCCATCGCGACGGCATCCCCGCGGATGACGATCGTGGCGAGCAACTGGGGGTCCGCGGCCATGAACGTCACCGACGACGGCTCGATGCCGGCGGCCTTCGCGAACAGGGGCCACAGGCGCGTAGAGGCGGCGAACGAGGGGGAGACGACCGATTTGCCGCGCAGGTCGGCGATGCTGCGCACCCCGCTCTTCTTCAGCGCGAAGTACGCCATCGGCAGCTCGTCGTACAGCACGTAGACGGCCTGCATCCGGGCCGGGCCCGGATTGTTGGCCGCGAACTCGATCAGCGTCGACAGATCGCCGATGGCGACGTCGTACGTCCCGGTCGCTATGCGCTGGATCGCGGCGGAGGAGCCGTTTCCGGCATCCACCGTGACGTCCAGTCCCTCGTGCTCGTAATACCCCTTCGCCTTCGCCATGTGGACGAAGGCGTTCTGCCCCTCGAACTTCCAGTCGAGGGAGAAGCGAAGCTTCGTCGCGCTCTGCGCGACCGCCTGGGAGGCGAGTAAGCAGAGCGCGAACGCCGCCAGGGCGCCGGTTCCTTTCACGCGCCTCTCCTTATTTGCTGATGAGCATGCGCTCGGACTTCGGCGGCAGGAAGCTCGCGTTGAAGAGCTGGTCGGGGTTCGGCTTGCCCTTCAGCTTGACCGACTCGGAGACGTAGTCCACCTGCTTCGCGAGCGTGGCCGCATCCACCGCGCCGAGGCCGTTCTCCTTGACGCGCGAGGTCATGATCGCCGGGAAGAGCAGGCGGTAGCGCTCCATCTCGACCTTCTCCTCGGAGAGCGGCTCGCGCGCCTTGAGCGCCTTGATGGACGCGTCCGGGTCGGCGAGGCTCTCGCGGAAGGAGCGGTTGAGCGCGCGCACGAGGCCCGCGACCGCCTGCGGGTTCTCCTGGATCAGCTTGGTGGACACCATCAGGCCGTTGCCGTAGACGTGCACGCCGACATCGGAGACGCGCAGCTCCGTGATCTGGTCGCGGCTCACCCCGCGCGCGGCGAATTCCAGCGGGATGTTCATGAAGCCGCCGCAGGCGAAGGCGTCGCCCTTGATCACCGCGTTGGTGCGCAGCGACGGGTCGACCGAGAGGAAGGTGGTGGCCGCGGGGTCGATCTTCGCCGCGTGCGCGAAGATCGGCCACATCTTGCGCGTCACCTCGAAGGGCGCCGCGGCGATCGACTTGCCGGCGAGGTCGGCGATGGTCTTCGCGTTGTTCTTCTTCATGACGTAGTACGCGATCGGCGCCTCGTCGTACTGCAGGTAGACCATCTGCAGCCGCGTGTCGCCGGCGTTGTTGCCGTAGTACTCGATCAGCGCCGAGGTGTCGCCGAGGCCCGCGTCGTACGCGCCGGTGTGGATGCGCTGGATCGCGGCGGTCGAGCCGTTGCCGGCGTCCACCTGCACGTCGAGCCCTTCCTTCTGGAAGTAGCCGCGCTGCAGCCCGAGCCACATGAACGACGTCTGGCCCTCGAATTTCCAGTCGAGCGTGAACTTGATTTTGGTCTGCGCCTGGGCGCTCGCCGAGAAAGCCAGGACCAGGATCAGCAGTAGCCGAGTCATGTGGAACCCCCTATTGGTGAATATCCGTAGCTGCGTTTGAACATCTCGTAAGTGTGCTCCGCCGCGGTGCAGGGCGCGTAGCGCGGCGGATTCTCCGCGCTTGCGCAGGTCGGCATGCACGCGATGCGCGAATCCGGGCGCGGGCTGTAGAAGAACGGGATCGAGTAGCGGTCGTGCGAGCTCGAGTTGTTCTTCACGCGGTGCATGTTCGAGCGGTAGACGTCGTTCGTCCAGCGCTGCATCAGGTCGCCGAGGTTGACGACGAAGGTGTCCGGGATCGGCGTCGCCTGGATCCACTCGCCGGCGGCATTGCGCACCTCGAGCCCGCCGAGCGCGTCCTGCGCGAGCAGCGTGATGCCGCCCCAGTCGGTGTGCGCGCCGGCGCCGAGCTGGTTCGCCTGCGCCGCGCGCGGGTGCGGGGGGTAGCGCAGCAGGCGCAGCGTCGTGCCCGGCATGTCGTAATAGGGCGCGAAGAAGCCCTCGTCGAGCTCGAGCGAGAGCGCGAGCATCGCGAGCACGCGGTCGCCGAGCTCGCGCATCGCCGCCTGGTAGGCGAGCGTCTGGCTGCGGAAGCCCTCGAGCGCCGGCCACTGGTTGTGGCCGAAGCTGCGGATGCGCTTCTGCGCCCAGGGATGGTCCTCGGGAAGCTCCATCGCGAAGTAGAAGCTCTCCTTGAGGTCGGGCGGCGCCTTCTCCGCGTCCTGGCTGTCGAGCACCTGGCCGCCGACGGGCTCGTAGCCCGAGGTGGAGGCCGAGTTCCTCATGTGCAGGCGCATCTTCTCCTCGAGCGGAAGCGCGAACACGCGCTTCGCGCACTCGAACTGCGCCGCGACCAGCTCGCGCGGCACGCGGTGGCCCGCGACGTAGAAGAAGCCGGTGTCGCGGCACGCCTTGTGGATGTCCCACGCCACCTGCTTGCGCGCCTCGCGGCTCGGCGAAAAGCTTCCGCCCAGGTCGACGACCGGAATGGAGGCTGCGGCGCGCGGCGGCGTGTAGACGATCATTCGAATTTTGAGGAGCAATTTCCCGCCGGCCTGGAACGATCGGGACTGCACGACTACCGGCTGAACGCTTATACCCCGCCCGTGAAATACTAGCGCGATGTCCTTCATAAAGTCACGCACCCAAATGGCGCGTGACGGCATCGGCAAACCGGTCGCGCGCACCGAAGACGAGCGCTTGCTGAGCGGCCGGGGACGGTATGCCGCCGACTTCAGCGAGCCCGGGCAGCTCCACGCATGCGTCGTGCGATCGCCGCGCGCGCATGCCGAGATCCGCGGCGTGGACGCCTCCGCCGCGCTCCGCATGCCGGGCGTCGTGGCCGTGCTCACGGGGCGCGAGGCGGCGGCGGACGGGCTGAGGCCGGTGCCGTATCGGCCGATCACCGCGAACCCGCACGAGGTGCCGCTCAAGAATCGCGGCGGCGCGGCGCCGTTCCTCGCGCCCTGCCACCTTCTTGCGGAGCGGCGCGCGCGCTTCGTCGGCGCGCCGGTCGCGCTCGTCGTGGCGCAAACGCGCGCGCAGGCGCAGGACGCGGCCGAGCAGGTCGCGGTCGACTATGCGCCGCTCGGGGCCGTGACCACGAGCGCCGAGGCGACGAGGGAAAAGGCGCCGCGCGTCTGGGAGGAGAGCGCCAACCTGTTCCTCGACTGCGACTGCGGCGACCCGGCCGCCGACGTGGAGGGCGCGTTCGCGCGCGCGGCGCACGTCGTGCGCCTCGAGACCACGATCAACCGCATCACCGGCGTGCCGATGGAGCCGCGCTCGGCGCTCGGCCTCTACGACGCGGCGAGCGCCCGCTACACGGTGTATGCCTCCACCGGCGGCGTGCAAAGGCATCGCGCGGAGATCGCCGGCGCGCTCGGCGTGCCGGAGGATGCGGTGCGCGTCGTGACCGGCGATCTCGGCGGCAACTACGGCACGCGCAACAACTCCTATCCCGAGTACGCGCTCGTCGCCTGGGCGGCGAAGCGCCTGGGCCGGCCGGTGAAGTGGACCGCCGAGCGCCAGGAAGCGTTTCTCTCCGACGAGCACGCCCGCGACCTCGTGTCGCACGCCGAGCTCGCGCTCGACGCCGATGGCAATTTCCTCGCCTTCCGCGCCGAGAACACGAGCAACGTCGGCGCGCACGCGGTGTCCCTCATCCCGCTCGGGAAAGGCATCGGCGTCTCCACGACCGTGTACCGGCTGCCGCTCGCGTACCTGCGCGGCCGGGCGGTGCTCTCGAACACGCCGCCCACCACGCCTTACCGCGCCGCCGGGCGGCCGGAAGTGATGTTCGTGATGGAGCGCCTGATCGAGCTCGCGGCGCGCCGCCACGGCTTCGACCGCGTCGAGCTGCGCCGGCGCAACCTCGTGTCGCCCACGGAGATGCCGCACCGCAATCGCCTCGGCCTCGTCTACGACAGCGGCGACTACGCCGCGACCATGCTGCGCGCCGTCGAGATGGCGGACTGGAAAGGCTTCGAGGCGCGGCGCGCCGAGGCGCGGCGCCGCGGTCGCCTGCGCGGCATCGGCCTCGGCAACTACATCGAGCTCAACACCGGCGCGCCGCGCGAGCGCGCACTGATCCGCGTGCTGCCCGAGGGCCGCATCGAGGCGATCCTCGGCACGCTCTCTTCCGGGCAGGGGCACGAGACGAGCTTCGCGCAGGTGCTGGTCGAGTGGCTCGGCGTCGAGCTCTCGCAGGTCCGCCTCATCACCGGCGACACCGACGTCGCGCCGGTGGGCGGCGGCACGCATTCGGGGCGCTCGATGCGCATGGCCGCGGTCGTCATGGCGCACGCCTGCGACCGCATCGTCGAGAAAGGCAAGTGCATCGCCTCGAACCTGCTGGAAGCCGCCGAGGCGGACATCGAGTTCGCGAGGGGCCGCTTTACCGTCAAAGGCACCGACCGCGCCGTCGATCTGTTTTCGGTTTCAAAAGCGGAGCCCCTCGAGGGCATGCACGACGAGACGGTCTCCGTCCCCTCATTCCCCTACGGCTGCGCGGTGTGCGAGCTCGAGATCGACCCCGAGACCGGAGCCGTCGAGATCGTGCGCTACACCTCGGTGGACGACTGCGGCCGCGCCGTGAACCCGCTCATCCTGCACGGCCAGACGCACGGCGGCATCGTCGCCGGCGTCGGCCAGGCGCTGATGGAGCGCTGCGTCTACGACGCCGAGGGCCAGCTCCTTACCGCGACGTTCATGGACTACGCCATGCCGCGCGCCGACCAGTTCCCTTTTTTCGACACCGACATCAGCGAGGTGCCCTCGACGACGAACCCGCTCGGCCTGCGTGGCGGCGGCGAGGGCGGCACCACGCCCGCGCTCGCCTCGGTGATCAACGCGATCTGCGACGCGCTCGCCGAATTCGGCGTCGAGCACATGGAGCTTCCCGCGACGCCGGAGAAAATCTGGCGCGCGATCCAGTCAGGAAAAGCTAGAGCGCGCGCTTGAGGCGCGCGGGGCACTCAAACGAGAGCCATCCCGCGCCAGCCGTGGACGACGCACAGGACGCCGCAGGAAACCAGCAGCACGAAGGTCAGTACCGTACCGACGAATCGGCCGAAGAACCACCTCTGGGTGAACGACAACGCAATTCCGTGCAGCAGGCGCGCGACCACGAGCGTGGCGCCGATAGCGTGCAGCTGCCAGCTCGCAACGCGCGCATACTCGAGGAACGCCATCATCAGCAGGATGAGCGGCACGTACTCCGCGAAGTTGGCGTGCCCGCGCATGCGCCGCAGGACGAGCGGGTCGCCGCCGTCGCCCAGGCTCACGCGGCTGCGCACCGCGACCACGCGCATGCTGAGGACGAAGAAGAAAATCGCCAGGAGCCCGGCGTAGAACGGCGTGATGCTCATCGCCGGGCTACTTCGAGCCGACCTTGCCCTCGCCGAACTTGGCGTGGTGCGCCTTGCACTGGGCGACGAGGTTCGGGTCGACGCTCGGCAGCGGCTTGGTCGCGCCCGGCACGCTGGAGGTGCCCTGCATGATGGGATCCACGCAGTCGCGCCAGAGGCCGTCGCCCTTCTTCCAGTCGCCGGGAATGAAGCCCGCCTTGGTGCAGGCGTCGGCGATCTGCTTGCACGGATCGGCGCCGTGCTGCGCCCCCGCGGCGGCATGATCGCCTTTCTTCGCTTGGGCGAAGGCGGCGCAGGAAATCGACAGCAGCGCGAGGAACAGAGCTCGTTTCATGGTCTCCCTTTCGTGACGCAGGCAAGAAGGCAGTTTACCTAGCCTTCGCGCTTCACGGCGCTCTCGTGCCAGTGGCGCAGCGCCAGGTGGCTGACAAGCGTGAGCAGCAGAAAGATGACGATGCCGGTGGCGGTGATGAGGAAGAGCGCGGCGAACATGCGCGCGATCTTGAGCTGGTAGCCCGCCTCGAGGATGCGGTAGGCGAGCCCGGACTGGATGCCGCCCGAGCCCGCGACGAACTCGGCGACCACCGCGCCGATGAGCGCGAGGCCGCCGCTGATCCGCAGCCCGCCGAGGAAATAGGGCAGGGCGCTCGGCAGGCGCAGGTACCAGAACACCTGGCGGCGCGAGGCGCCGTAGAGCTCGAGCAGGTTGAGCAGGTTGTGGTCGGCGCTGTTGAGGCCGAGCGTCGTGTTCGACACGATCGGGAAGAACGACACGATCCAGGCGCAGATGAGGAGCGCGGCCGCGGTGTCCTTCACCCAGATGATGATAAGCGGCGCGATCGCCACGACCGGCGTCACCTGCAGGATCACGGCGTAGGGGAAGAGGCCGAGCTCGATCCACTTCGACTGCGCGAAGAGCACCGCGATCGCCACGCCGAGGACCGTCGCCGCCGCGAGCGCGCCGGCGGTGATGGCGAGCGTCACGAGGAGCGACGGGTAGAGCGTCGCCCAGTCCTCGACGAGCGCCTGCACGATCGCGCTCGGCGTGGGCAGGATGTAGACCGGGATCTTCGCCGCGCGCACCGCGATTTCCCATGCCGCGAGGCCGACCAGCAGGATCACCGCGGGCGGCAGCACCCTCGCGAGGAGCGCTTTCACGCCATGGCCTCCGCGAGGCGCGCCGACACGGTGCGGCACTGCTCGGCATAGGCGGCCGAGGTCCTGAACGAAGGCTCGCGCTTTTCAGGGAGCGAGATCTCGGAGGAGACCCTTCCGGGGCGCGAGCGCATCACCAGGATGCGCGTCGAGAGGTACACCGACTCGAATACGCTGTGCGTCACGAAGATCACGGTCCAGCGTTGCTTCGCCCAGAGCTGGAGGAGGTCGTCGTTCAGCTTGAAGCGCGTGATCTCGTCGAGCGCGGCGAAGGGCTCGTCCATCAGGAGCACTTTCGGCTCGGCGACGAGCGCGCGCGCGATCGAGACGCGCATGCGCATGCCGCCGGAGAGCTCGCGCGGGTAGGCGTTGCCGAAGCCGGCGAGCCCGACCTGCTCCATCGCGCGCTCCACCCGCGGCCTCGCCTGTGCTTTGTTGACGCCTCTCACGCGCAGCGGAAGGTAGATGTTGCCGAACACCGTCGCCCAGGGCATGAGCGTCGGGTCCTGGAACACGAAGCCGATCTCGTGCTGCGTGCTCGACCACTCGATCGTGCCGGCGCTGCGCTCGCCGAGGCCGGCGATCAAGCGCAGCACCGTGCTCTTGCCGCAGCCCGAGGGGCCGAGCAGGGTGACGAACTCGCCCTCCCGGATGGCGAGGTCGACGCCCTCGAGGGCGACGACCCCGTTGGAATAGACCTTGTCGACGCCGCGTAAGTTGACGAGCGGCGCCGGCGGCATCACTTCTTGGGCTTGAGGTTGAGGCCGTGGCCCTTGTCGACAAACTGCAGCGTGTAGCCCTTCTTGGGGTCGAGGTCGGCCGGGTAGACGCCCGCCTGCACCATCTGGTCGAAGAATTCCTTCCAGCGCGCGTCGGTCATCGCGCCGATGCCGAGCTTGAGCGCGTCGCCCGAGTCGACGATGCCGTATTCGAGCATCTTGGCGTGGCTGAAGGCGATCTGCTCGTCGTCCATCTCCGGGTTGTCCTTCTTGATCATCGCATCGGCGGCGGCGTGGTCGCCGTAGAGGTAGCCGTACCAGCCCTCGATCGTCGCGTCGACGAACTTCTGCACCACGTCGGGATGCTCCTTCACGAGCTGCTGGCGCGTCTCGAGCGTGGTCGCGTAGGACACGTAGCCGTTGTCGGCGAGCAGCAGCACCACGGGCTTGACGCCGGCGCGCTGCGCCTTGAGCGGCTCGCTCGTGACGAAGCCCTGCTGGACTGTGGACTTGTCTGCAAGGAACGGCGCCATGTTGAACGTATAGGGCCGGATCTGGTCGTCGGTATAGCCGTAGCGCGCCTTCAGGAAGAGCCAGTAGTTGTTGCGCGAGGCGGCGGCGATCAGGATCGGCTTGCCCTTCAGCGCGGCGAGCGAATCGTTGCCGACGCCCGGATGCGCCATGAGGATGCGCGGGTCCTTCTGGAAGATCGAGGCGACGACGACCAGCGGGACGTTGTTCTTGACCGCGTTCAGACCGTTGAAGCTGTCCGAGCCCATGCTGAAGTCGATGTTGCCGGCCAGCAGCAGCTGCAGGTTGTTCACCTGCGGGCCGCCCGGCTTGACCGTGACGTCGAGGCCGTATTTCTTGTAGATGCCGGCGGCGAGCGCCTGGTAGTAGCCGCCGTGCTCGGGCTCGGCGCGCCAGTTGGTCTGCATGGTGAGCTTCACCGGCTGCGCCGCGGCGAGGCTTGCGCTCAGCGCGGCCGCGATGAAGGCAAAAGTTCTCGTGATCATGGCTCCCTCCTTGGTGCGAAGTATGGCATCACAGCGTTCCGGCGACCACGCGCCCGTTCACGAGCACGGTGCGCTCGAGCGCGCCGCCGGCGACGAGCGCTTCGGGGTCGGCGGCGTCGGCGATCAGCAGGTCGGCGCGCGCGCCCGCGCGCACGCCGTAGTCGCCCTCGATGCCGAGCAGGCGCGCGGGCGTGGCGCTGATCATCTCGAAGGCGCGGCCGAGGTCGTTCGATCCCAGGTGCCCGGCGAGCAGCGCCCAGCGCGCGATCTCGAGGAGGTCGCCGCTGCCGGTCGGCACGAAGGGGTCCTGGATGTTGTCGGACGCCGCGGCGACCGGCACGCCGGCCGCCTGCAGCTCGACGACGCGCGTCAGGCCGCGCGGGGCGAGCTTCGCCGCGTCGCGGCCCTGCAGGAAGAGGTTGGCCGCGGGCAGCGTGACGACGCCGATGCCCGCGCGCGCGAAGCCCTCGATCACGCGCGCCGCCTCGGCCGGCGCGAGCGCGGAGAGCGCCGAGCTGTGGCTCGCGACCACCTTGCCCGCCATGCCGAGCGCCTGCGTGCGCTCGATCACGGCGTGGAAATAGGTGTGCGCCGCGTCCAGGTGCTCGTCGAGGTGGAAGTCGATCGGCTTGCCGTGGCGCGCCGCAAGGTCGAAGGCGAGGTCGAGGATGTCGAGCGGCCGGTCGGCATGGTTCGGATTGGCGCCGATCACGTCGGCCCCGAGGCGCAGCGCGTCCTCGAGCCACTCGCGCGAGGGCGCGGTGGCTTTCGTGCCGCCGCCGGTGAGGAATGCGACCACCTGGAGCCGGATGCGCTCGCGCGAGCGCTCGCGCAGCGCGAGGAGCGCCTCGACGCCGCGCAGCCGGCATTCCGGGTCCACGTTGGCATGCGTGCGCAGCGCCACCGTGCCGCGCGCAACGCAGGCGGCGATCGTGCGCTCCGCGCGCGCCGCGATGTCCTCGGCGCTCATCGCCGAGGCGTAGCGGCTGAAGGCCTGGATCGCGCCGAGGAGCGTGCCCTGCGGGTTCGGAACGCTGCGCAGCGTGCGCGTCTTGTCGAGGTGCTGGTGCGCGTCGACGAGGCCCGGCGTCACCAGGCGCCCGCCCAGCTCGCGCACCTCCATGCCGGAGGCGCCTTCGATGCGCGGCGCAAGGCGCTCGATCCTGCCGCGCTCGCCGATCAGCAGGTCGTTCAGGCCTTCATGCCCGGCGATCCGGGCGCCGCGAAGGAGGAGCGCGGGCATGGGCGCGATGTTAGCCCGGCCCCCGGCCCGCCGCGAGCGGCTTGCGGTAGGCGCCCACGCCCGCGACGAGCAGCACGCTCGCCGCGATGACGGCGAGGAGCAGCGCGATCGCGCTCCCCGTTCCCCAGAGCGAATACACCGCGAGCACGAGCGGCGGCGCCACGAGGTTGCCGGCGGTGATCATCTGGTTCGCGAGGCCGGACACGGTGCCGAGCTGCCCTGCGCCCGGCGCGACCCAGGGCAGCATCGCCGACATGACGCCGGGCATCGCGCCCACGGCGATCTGGAACGCGGCGAAGCAGCCGAGCGCCGCGGCGAGCGGCAGCGGCAGCCCGAGGGCCGCCACCAGGAACGCGCAGCCCACGAGGCCGGAGGAGACGAAGACGATGAACGGCCGCGTGGTGCTGCCGAGCAGCCAGCCCGAGGCGAAGCGCCCAAGGAGGCCGGGAAGCGCGGCAAGCGCCGTGAGCTGCGCGGTCGCCGAGACCGAAAGCCCGGCGCGCGGCGCGAGCACGAGCGGCGCGAGCGCCACCGCGCCGAGCAGCACGGCGGTCGCGCAGCCGAACGCCAGCGCGGTGCGCATCGCCGGCGGGTGCCTGACCACAGCGAGGAAAACGCCTGGCGCCGCCGAGGGCGCGATGCGGGGATTGGAGGGCACCATGAACGCGAGGCAGAGCGTCAGGAGAAAGAGAGCGAGCGCATGGCCGAGGCCGACGGCCGGAAGCGGGTTCAGCGCAGGCGCCGCCGCCCCGCCCCATTGGCCGAGCGCGAAGCCGAGCGGCGCGAACGCGGACCATACCGCGAGCGCGAGCGCCTGGCGGCGCGCCGTGGCGCCTTCGACCACCAGCACGGTGAGGGCGACGATCGAGAGGCTGTAGCCCACGCCTTCCGCGAAGCGCAGCGCGACGAGAAGCGCAAAGCTTCCGGCCAGCGTGAAGCCGAGGCTCGCGCAGGCGAGCAGCGCGAGTCCGGCGAGCGCGACGCGCTTCGCGCCGGCGCGGTCGGCGGCGAGCCCGAGGAACGGCCCGAGCAGCACGCCGGGCAGCATCACCGCCGAGACCGCGAAGCCGCTCGCGCCGAGCGAGACGCCGAAGTGGTGCGACATCCACTGCACGTGCGGCACCAGCTTGCCGATCGCTGCGGCGGCGCAGAGCCCGCACAGGAAGACGACGAGGAAGCGCATAGTCGGGGAAAGTGCCACGGCAGGGCACCATGCCACAACGGCGCAGGGCATGGACTAGAATTCCGCATGGCGCGCATCCCGTACGAAGACGAAATCATCATCTCCTGGGTGGAGCTGCATCGCGACGCCCGCCATCTCTCCGAAGCGCTGCACCAGAAGGGCCCGTGGAAGGGCATCATCGCCGTCACGCGCGGCGGCCTCGTGCCCGCGGCGCTCGTCGCGCGCGAGCTCGACATCCGCCTGATCGACACGGTCTGCGTGACGAGCTACGGCAGCGGCGAAGCGGGCGGCGCGGCGCAGATGCAGGGCAACGTGCAGATCCTGAAGGGCGTCACCGGCGACGGCGAGGGCTACCTGCTGATCGACGACCTCGTCGACACCGGCCGCACCGCGCAGGTCGTGCGCCAGCTCCTTCCCAAGGCGTACTTCGCCTGCCTGTACGCGAAGCCGGCCGGCCGCCCGATCGTGGACGCCTTCGTGAAGGAGTTCAAGCAGACGAAGTGGATCCACTTCCCCTGGGACATCGAGTACAGGTTCGCCACCCCGATCAAGGAGGGCGGCCGCGTCACCGCGGGTCCCGGTTGAAGCTCGTCATCGGGAACAAGAACTACTCGTCCTGGTCGATGCGCCCCTGGGTGGCGCTGCGCCAGGCGGCAATCCCCTTCGAGGAAGTGCTGCTCGAGTTCGGCGACGACGGGAAGCCGCGCGGCGTCGAGCGCTATTCGCCCGCGCGCAAGGTGCCGGCGCTCATCCTCGACGACGGCGAGGTGATATGGGACTCGCTCGCGATCTGCGAGACGGCGGCGGAGCTGCATCCCGAGAAGGCGCTCTGGCCGGCCGCTCCCGCCGCGCGCCGCGCCGCGCGCGCCGTCTGCGCGGAAATGCATTCGGGCTTCCAGGCGCTGCGCGATCACCTCGTGATGAACATCCGCTCGAGCCATCCGGGCAAAGGCATCAATCCGCAATCGCAGAAGGACATCGACCGGGTGGTGGAGATCTGGCGCTCGTGCCGCGCGCGCTTCGGCAGCGCGGGTGGCCTGCTCTTCGGCAGCTTCAGCATCGCCGACGCGTTCTATGCGCCGGTCGTGACGCGCTTCGACACGTACGCGGTGCCGCTGCCGAAGGAAGCGCGCGAGTACTGCGAAGCGGTCCATCGCCTCTCCGCGGTGCGCGAATGGATCGAGGCCGCGCGGCGCGAGACCGGGTTCGTCGCGGCCGACGAGCCGTACGCGTCCCGGTGAAGACCGCGTCGTGAAAACCTACGTGGTGGGCGGAGCGGTGCGCGATGAGCTGCTCGGCCTGCCGGTGCAGGACCGCGATCACGTGGTGGTGGGCGCTACGCCCGAGGAGATGGAGCGCCTGGGCTACAAGCCGGTGGGCAAGGACTTCCCGGTCTTCCTGCATCCGAAGACGCACGAGGAATATGCGCTCGCGCGCACCGAGCGAAAGAGCGGCCGCGGCTACAAAGGCTTCACGGTCCACGCGGCGCCCGACGTCACGCTCGAAGACGACCTGCGCCGGCGCGATCTCACCATCAACGCCATGGCGAAAGCGGAGGACGGCACGCTCGTCGATCCCTTCGGCGGCAGGCAGGACCTCGGGAAGCGGCTGCTGCGCCACGTGAGCGAGGCGTTCGCGGAGGATCCGGTGCGGATCCTGCGCGTCGCGCGCTTCGCCGCGCGCTTCGGCTTCGCGGTGGCGCCGGAAACGATGGCGCTCATGCAGCAGATGGTAAGGAGCGGCGAGGCGGACTACCTCGTGGCCGAGCGCGTCTGGCAGGAGTTCGCGAAGGGCCTGCAGGAGGAGCACCCGGAGCGCATGTTCCAGGTGCTCGAGGAGAGCGGCCTGCGCGCGAAGCTGCTCCCCGAGCTTGCGGCGCTGCCCGCGAGGTTCGCCGGCTCGCCCGCGGTCCGCTTCGCGCTTCTCGCGTGGCCGATGGCCGAGGGCCAGGTTGTGGCGCTCTGCGAGCGCCTCAAGGCGCCCGGCGAGGCGCGCGAGCTCGCGCTCGCCGCAAGCCGCAACCGCGAGCGCCTGCGGGCCGTGCCCGGCGCGACGCCGGCCGCGCTCCTCGAGCTGCTCAAGCGCGCGGACGCGTTCCGGCGCCCGGAGCGCTTCGCCGAGCTGCTGGAAGTCGCGCAGCTCTCTGGGGCGGATGCGAGCCGCGCCGAGAAGGCGCGCCGCGCCGCGGCGGCGGTGGACGCGGGCGCCATCGCGGCGAAGGCGGCGGCGAGCGCCGAGATTCCCGCCCGCCTCGACGAGGCGCGCATCGCCGCGATCAAGAAAGCGTTATAGGACGCGGTGAACCAGCCACGCGGCGAGCGATAGCAGGATCGTTCCGCCGATCGAGAGCCGCCACTGCTGCCGGGGAGTGGCGAGCATTAGAATGCCGGCCACTACCAATACTGTGAGCACCCACTTGAGCACAATCGAACTCTATACGTGGAGCACGCCCAACGGCCGCAAGGTTTCAATCATGCTCGAGGAATGCGGCCTGCCGTACAACGTGCACAAGATCAACATCGGCACGAACGCCGAGCAGTTCACGCCGGAATACCTGAAGATCAATCCCAACGGCAAGATCCCGTCGATCGTCGACCCCGACGGTCCCGGCGGCAAGCCGATCGCGCTCATGGAGTCGGGCGCGATCCTCATCTACCTCGCCGACAAGACGGGAAAATTTTTCCCGGCGAAGCGGAAATACGACGTGCTGCAGTGGCTCATGTTCCAGATGGGCGGGGTCGGCCCGATGTTCGGCCAGGCGCACCACTTCATGCGCGCGAAGAAGGACGAGATTCCGTACGGCAGCGAGCGCTACGGCAACGAGGCGAAGCGCCTGTACGGCGTCATGGACAAGCATCTCGGCGCGAACGAATACTTTGCCTCCGAATATTCGATCGCCGACATGGCCATCTACCCCTGGGCCGCGCGCCACGAGTGGCACCGCGTCGAGCTCGCCGCGTTCCCGAACGTGAAGCGCTGGTACGACCGCGTCGGGGCGCGCCCCCCGGTCGTGCGCGGCATGGCGGTCCCTGCCTAGAGAAGCGTGGCCCGGCTCGAGCTGATCGAGCGCCGCCCGCGCGGGACGCCGCTCGGCCCGCCGGTGCTCTTCGTGCACGGCGCTTTCGCCGGGGCGTGGGCCTGGGACGAATATTTCCTGCCTTACTTCGCCGACGCCGGGCTGCACGCCTATGCGCTGAGCCTGCGCGGCCACGGCGGCAGCGAGGGCGCCGAGGCGCTCGAGCAGGCGAGCGTGCACGACTACGTCGCCGACATGGCCGAGGCGATCGCGCGCATCGGCGCGCCGCCCGCGGTGGTCGCGCACTCGATGGGCGGATTCGTCGCGCAGAAGTACCTGGAGGATCGCGAATTGCCGGCGCTGGCGCTGCTCGCCTCGACGCCGCCGCAAGGGCTGCTGCCGGTCATGGCGCAGCTCGCGCTGCGCCGGCCGCGGCTCTTCTCCGAGCTGAACGGCTTCATCTGGAGCGGGCGCGCCTCGCGCGAGCTCGTGCGGCAACTGCTTTTCGCCGGCCCGGTGGACGCGGCGCGCCTCGAGCGCTATTGCCTGCGGCTGCAGCGCGAGTCGGTGCGCGCGATGTGGGACACGAGCCTCTTCGCCCTGCCGCAGCTCTGGCGCATGCGCGGCACGCGGCTCCTCTTCCTCGGCGCGGAGCGCGACGAGCTTGTCCCGCCCACGCTCGTCGAGCTCGGCGCGAGGAGCTTCGGCGCGCAGGCGGAGATCGTGCCCGGCATGGGGCACGCCATGATGCTCGACGCCGGCTGGCAGGCGGTGGCGGAGCGCGTCGTGCGGTGGCTGCGCCCGGCCTAGCGCCGCGCGTGCTTCTGCAGGAACGCGAGGATCGCGTCGACCGAGAGCTGCGGCTCGCCCGGGACCGGGTGCGAGCCGACGACGCGGTTCATCCATTGCATGTTGTCCTGCATGCGCGCGACCACGCGCGGCCATTCCGCGGCGCTGTGGCGCGCGGGATCGGGCAGCACGTGGCACTGGCTGCAGGCGAGGCGGAAGGGCTCCGCCGCGGGTGCGTTCACGTCCGGGTAGCGCGCCGCGTCGAGCGGCTTCTGGCCGTTCTTCTGCAGGTAGCGCACGAGCGTGCGCTCCTCGGGCGCGCTCGGCGCCTTCACGCCCGCCATCATCTCCTCCATGAGCGTGCCCATGTTGCCGCGCCCGCGCATGCGCAGCACCATGCGCTCGACGATCGAGGGCCACTTCGCCGCCTGGTGCATCGCCGGGTTCGGCAGGTTGTGGCACTGCACGCAGTAGCGCTTGACGAGCGTCGCGCCCTGCGAGCGCGGCTGCGGCAGCGCCGCGGCGTCGAACGTCGGCGGCAGGATGCGCTCGAGCATCGGGCCGTGCGGGCTTTCGGACCAGCGCTTGCGCGCTTCTTCCATTTCACCCGCCGCGCAGGTGTGCGAGAAGACGAATAACAAGACAACCCACTTCATAGTGTGTGGGTGCGATCCCCGCTCGAGAACCCCAGCAGCGGCCGCGCGAGGCCGCGCCCGACCGCGAAGACCTTGAAGAGCTCGCCCATCTCCGCGGGCGAGAGCAGCTTCTGCGCCTCGGAGGCGAGCGGCGCATAGTGCAGCGCGTTCTCGACGTTCGCTTCGGCAAGCACCTCCGTGATGCCGCAGTTCACGAGGAACTGCGCCTGCGTGGCATAGCCGAGCACCTCGAGCCCCGCGTCCGCCGCCGCGTGCGCGAGCGCGCTGAAGTCGACGTGCGCCGTGATGTCCTGGCGCCCGGGCTGGAAGAAGACCTCGCCGTGCGCCTGGTGGCGGTGATGGCACATGAGCGTGCCCATGGCGCGCTGCGGATGGTAGTACTCGCGCGCCGCGAAGCCGTAGTCGACGATGAAGGCCGCGCCTTCCTCGAGCGATTCGCCGAGCGCGCGCATCCAGGCCTGGCCGACGAGCCCGATCTCGCTCTCGTAGCGCGGCTCCACGGGGATGGCGCGCGCGCGCTCCAAGAGCTCGCCGCTCGCCGGCCGCTCGCGCCAGACGAGCGCGCCGGCGTTCACGCCGACGCCGCGCTCCATGATGCCTTCGGGCGTCCACGCCACCGCGTGCACCGGCATTGCGTCGAGCACCTCGTTCGCGATCACCACGCCGCGAAAGCGCCGCGGCAGCGCGTCGAGCCAGGTCACTTTCTTTCCGAGGCGTTCGGCCTGGCGGGCGCGCAAATCGGCACTGGTTTCCAGGATGGAATAGGGGCAACCCAGGTGCTCGAGCAGCGTCGCCGCCAGAGCGCCGCTGCCGGCGCCGACCTCGAGCACGCGCGCGGGCTTGAGCGCGGCGAGCTGCCGCGCGAGCGTGCGGCCGAAGAGCGCGCCGAGCTCGGGCGCGGTGACGAAATCGCCGCCGGGGCCGAATTTCCGCGCGCCGCCCGCGTAGTAGCCGAGCCCCGGCTCGTGCAGCACGAGCTCCATGTAGCGGGCGAACGAGATCCAGCCGCCGGACGCGGCGATCTCCTCGACGACGCGGGAAAGCATGCAGGAAATTTACCCTAGAATTTCTCCTTCCATGGCGTGGAGCCTCGAAGGGAAAAGCGTGCTCATCACCGGCGGCGCGCGCCGCGTCGGCGCCGCCATCGCGCGCCGGCTGCACGGCGCGGGCGCGGGCGTGCTGCTGCACTACCGCGACTCCGAGTCCGACGCGGCGGCGCTCGCGGCGGAGCTGAACGCCGCGCGCGAGAAGAGCGCGGCGACGGTGAAGGCGGAGCTCCTCGCGCCGATCGCGCCCAAGGCGCTCGTTGCGAAGGCGCTCGAGCACTTCGGCCGGCTCGATCTCCTCGTCAACAACGCCTCCAGCTTCTTCCCGGTCGCGCTCGGCGCGATCGAGGCCTCGCACTGGGAGGAGCTGATCGGCTCGAACCTGCGCGCGCCGCTCTTCCTCTCGCAGGAGGCGGCGCCGCACCTGGCGAAGGCGCAGGGCTCGATCGTGAACATCGTCGATATCCACGCCGAGCGCCCGCTGAAGGGCTACCCGGTCTACAGCATCGCCAAGGCGGGCCTCGCGGCGCTCACCCGCTCGCTCGCGCTCGAACTCGCTCCTGACGTGCGAGTGAACGGCGTCGCGCCCGGCGCCATCGCCTGGCCCGAGGACGAGCAGTTCCCGCCCGAGGAGCGCGCGCGCATCATCGCCACCACTCCGCTCGGGCGCACCGGAAGCGGCGAGGACATCGCGCAGGCGGTACACTTCCTCGCCTGCGCCCCGTACGTCACGGGCCAGATCGTCGCGGTCGACGGCGGCCGCTCCATCTTCCTATGAACGCGCCCCTCCGCTTCGACCCCCGCAGGATCAACTACGAGCACAACAAGCTCGCCAAGCGCCTGCGCCGCCAGGTGGGCGAGGCGATCGCCGACTTCTCGATGATCGGGGAAGGCGACCGCGTCATGGTGTGCCTCTCGGGCGGGAAGGACAGCCATGCGCTCCTCGAGATTCTGATTTCGCTGAGACAGAAATCGCCGGTCCGCTTCGAGCTCGTGGCGGTGAATCTGGACCAGAAGCAGCCCGGCTTCCCGGCGCACGTCCTGCCGCAATACCTCGAGAAGCTGGGCGTGCCCTACCGCATCGTCGAGCAGGACACGTACTCGGTCGTCAAGCGCGTCATCCCGGAAGGCAAGACGATGTGCTCGCTCTGCTCGCGCCTGCGCCGCGGCGTGCTGTACCGCGTGGCGCGCGAGCTCGGCGCGACGAAGATCGCGCTCGGCCACCATCGCGACGACATCCTCGCGACCTTCTTCCTGAATCTCTTCCACGGCGGCAAGCTGAAGGCGATGCCGGCGAAGCTCGTTTCCGACGACGGCAAGCACGTCGTCATCCGGCCGCTCGCCTACGTCGCCGAGCGTGAGCTCGCGGAATACGCGAAGCTCAAGGCGTTTCCGATCATCCCGTGCACGCTGTGCGGCTCGCAGGAGGACCTCGAGCGCAAGCGCATCGGCGAGATGCTCGCGCAGTGGGAAAGGACGCAGCCGGGCCGCGTCGAGTCCATCGTGCGCGCCCTCACCGACGTCGCCCCCTCGCACCTTCTCGACCGCAGGCTGTTCGATTTCGCCGGCCTCCAGGGAATGAAGAAGCAGGCATGAAGAAGCCGACCGTGCTCGAGCTGAAGGGCGCGAAGGGCGCGCACCTCGCGATGCTCACCGCCTACGACTTCCCGACGGCGCGCCTGGTCGCCGAGGCCGGCGTGAACCTGATCCTGGTCGGCGACTCGCTCGGCATGGTGGTGCTCGGCTACGACTCGACGGTGCCGGTGACGATGAACGACATGGCGCACCACACCGCCGCCGCGCGCCGCGGCGCGCCGGAGGCGTTCCTGGTCGCGGATCTGCCGTTCCTTTCCTACGGCACGGTCCGGGATGCGCTTCGCAACGCCGCGCGCCTCATGAAGGAGGCGCGCGCCGACTCGGTGAAGATCGAGGGCGGCGCGGAAGTCGTCCCGATCGTCGAGGCGCTCGCGCGCGCCGGGGTGCCGGTGCTGGGCCACGTCGGCCTCACGCCGCAGACCGCCTCCGCGCTCGGCGGCTTCAAGCTCCAGGGCAAGGACGAGGCGCGCGCCCGGCAGATCGTCGAGGACGCCGCGGCGCTCGAAGCCGCTGGCTGCTGGGGCGTGGTGCTCGAGCTCGTCCCCGCGCCGCTCGCCGAGCTCATCACGGCGCGCCTCGGCATCCCGACCATCGGCATCGGCGCCGGGCCGCATTGCGACGGCCAGGTGCTCGTGTTCCACGACCTCGTCGGTCTCTTCGCCGGCTTCACGCCGAGCTTCGTGAAACGCTACGCCGAGGCGGGGAACGCGATTCGCGACGCGGTGTCCAGATATGCGGCGGAAGTGCGCTCCGGCGCCTTCCCGGCCGCAAACCAGAGCTTCGGCATGAAGGACGATGTCGTAAAGCGCCTGTACGGGAGCTGATGCGCTATTTCCTCGGTGTTCTTCTGAGCCTCATCGCGAGCGCGCTCGCCGCGCAGGACTGGCGCTCGCTCAGCCGCGAGCCGGTCGGCCTCGCGCCCGACCCGGCGACCACGCGCGAGGCGATGATCCAGGTCTACGGCGCGCGCACGCTCGGCTGGAAGGGACTCTTCGGCGTGCACACCTGGGTGGCGGTAAAGCCGACCGATGCGGGGCAGTGGACCGTATACGAGATCATCGGCTGGCGGCTGCGCTGGCAGGACACCGCGCTCGTCATCAGCCACCGCGCCCCGGACGGGCGCTGGTTCGGCGCCGAGCCCGAGCTCTACGCCGAGAAGCGCGGCGCCGGCGTGGACGAGATGATCGCGCGCATCGACAAGGCGGCGCACGACTACCCGTACGCCAAGGACTACGGCCTCTGGCCGGGACCCAACTCGAATACCTTCACCGCCTGGCTCACGCGCGCGGTGCCGGAGCTGAACGTCGACCTGCCCGCCACCGCGATCGGCAAGGATTTCCTCGGCGAGCGCATCGTCGCCACGCCGCCGAGCGGACACGGCGTCGAGCTCTCGCTCGCCGGGCTCCTCGGCGTCACCGCGAGCAGCGTGGAAGGCTTCGAGGTGAATGTCCTCGGCCTGAGCGTCGGGCTCGGTCAGTCGGGCCTCAAGCTGCCCTTCATCGGCCGCATCGGCCCGGCGCGCTCGCTCGTGCCCGAGGTCAAGGCCTCCGAGCCCGCGCGCTGAGCGCCGCCCTCGTCCTCTTCTCCGGCGGGCAGGACTCCACCACCTGCCTCGCGTGGGCGCTCGCCCGCTATGAGCGCGTCGAGACCGTCGGCTTCGACTATCGCCAGCGGCACCGGATCGAGCTTGAGTGCCGTCGGAAAATTCTTTCCCGGCTGCAGTCTGAATTCTCAGGGAAAGACAGGATCGGCGAGGACCACCTCATCGACCTGGGCGTGCTCGCCGAAATCGGCGACTCCGCGATGACGCGCGAAATCGGGATCGAGATGACGAAGAGCGGCCTGCCGAACACCTTCGTCCCGGGCCGCAACCTGCTCTTCCTCGCCGTCGCGGCCGCGCTCGCCTATCGGCGCGGCATCGAGGTCCTGGTCGGCGGCATGTGCGAGACCGACTTCTCCGGCTATCCCGACTGCCGCAACGAGACGGTGCAGACCATGGCGAGCGCGCTATCCCTGGGCCTGGATCGCCAGATCGCGATCGAGACGCCGCTCATGTGGATCGACAAGGCGCAGACCTGGCAGCTCGCGCAGGACCTCGGCGGAAGCGCGCTCGTCGATCTCATCCTCGAGGAGACGCACACCTGCTACCTCGGCCAGCGCGGCGCGCGGCACTCGTGGGGCCACGGCTGCGGCGCCTGCCCGGCCTGCCTTCTTCGAAAGGAAGGCTTCCGGAAATGGCGCGCCGCGCCGAAGGACCCTGGCTAGGAGGTCTTGACGTACCCGGCTTCGATGCAGACGTTGAGGAGCGCCTGGCGCTTCTCTTCCTTCACTACCTTCAGCGCGCGCTCGAGCGCCGGCATCAGCTCCTTCGGCTCGGTGACGCGCTCGCCGTGGCCGCCGGAGGCGCGCACGATGTGCTCGAAGCGCGGCGAAGGCTCGAGCGTGGCGAACGCGGGCTCGGTCATCTTCGAGGCGTAGCCCTTCGGATAGACGCCGAGCGTGGAGCGGTGCACCGCGGCCCAGCGCGCGTTGTTGAAGATGATGAAGAGCACCGGCAGGTGCATCGCCTCGGAGACGAAGTGCGCCGGCGTCGGGTTGCCGAACATGTACGAGCCGTCGCCGAGGCACGCGATCACCGTCTTGTCGGGCGACGCGAGCTTCGCGCCGAGCGCCGCGCCGATGCCCCAGCCCAGGCCGCCCGCCGGCGAGTTGTGGAAGTAGCGCATCGGCTCGGCGATGGTCATCTCCTCCATCACGAGCGGGTACTCGTTGACGACGATCGAGTCCTTGCCGAGAACCTTGTTGACGCACGCGGAGGCGAACTTGCCGGTCAGCTTGCCCGGCAGCGCGTCGGCGCCGCCGCGACTCTTGGCGCGCGCCTCGCCGTTGCGCGCGGTGAGCGCCTTCCGGCGCTCCTCGATCTGCGCGGGCGCCGCCGCGTGCTTCTGCGTGCGCTCGCAGAGCGCCTGCAGCGTCGGCGCGAGCGCGCCGGTGATCGCGAGGTCGGTGCGGAAGCCGCGCAGCGGGTAGCGCGCGAAGAGCGGATCCGGGCCGACGTGGATGATCTTGGCGTCGGGCTTCGGATTTCCCTCGGCGGGGATCCATGGAACGTCCGTGTCCACCACCAGGACGACGTCCGCATCCTTGAGGAGCTCGCGCGGGTCCCAGCCCGCCATCATCGGATGCTCGGTGGAAAGCGCGAGGAAGCGCGCGCGGTAGTGCACCACGGGGATGGCGAAGGTTTCCGCGAGCTGGGTGAGGGCGCGCGACGTTTCCGCGGTGCGCCCGCCGTTCGCGGTGATGATGAGCGGCTTCTGCGCGCGCCCCAGCAGCTTGGCCGCCTCCTCGAGCGCGTCCGGATCGGCGGCGGCAGGAGAGGCGGGCACGATCGAAGCGGTGCTGGAAATGTCCTTCGAAAAACTCGAGGCGAGCACTTCGCGCGGCAGCGTGACGTACACCGGGCCCTGCGGCTCCGTCTTCGCGATGGCGAGGGCGCGGTCGAGCACCGTCTCGGCCTGCTCGGCGTGGCGCAGCTCGTAGTCCCACTTCACGAACTCGCGCAGCATCCCGCCCTGGTCGAAGTGCTCCTGCGCCCAGTGGATGTAGTTATTGCGCGCGGCGGGAAGCGCGCCCGACTCGCTGATCGGCGTGCGTCCCGCGCTGAAGAGGATCGGCACGTTCATGCGCGAGGCGTTGATGATCCCGTTGATCGCATTCGCGGTGCCGACACCCACGTGCACCATCATCGCCTGCGGCCGGCCGGTGATCATGGCGTAGCCGTGCGCCATCGCGACGCCGAGGTTCTCGTGCGGCACGACGACGACCTCGGGCAGGCGCCAGCCTTGCGCACGTCCCTTCGCATAGGCCTCGACCACCGGCGCGAAGTCCGTGCCACCGTTCGCGAAGAGGTACTCGACGCCGCGCGCTGCGAGAAGGCCGAGCCACGCCTCCGCGGCGGTCTCGGGTTTGAAAGTGACGGGATGATCGGGTTTCATGGGAAAAGTTTACTGGCGACGTTGCCTGGCCTCGTCGGCGGCCCGTACCCGTCTGCGTAAGGCGACACTTGTCAAAATCAGCTTGACAAGGTAACCTTCCAAGGTGAACTGCGCAGAGCGCCTCGTCGAGATTTTCGGCAGCCAGGCCGACGTCGCGCGCGCATTCCAGATCGACCGCGCCGTGGTGCACCACTGGATGAAGGTCGGCTACGTGCCCGCCCGCTGGGCGGGCGAGATCGAGCGCGTCACGCAGGGCCGCATCCGCGCCGAGGATGTGGTGCACGAGGCGAGCGCGAAGAACCCGGTGCGCGTGAAGTCGCGCCCGGAGGACGCCCCATTCGGAATTCTTTCTGAGAGCGATGCCATGAGCCAGTACGCCCCCGCGAAGCGCATTCAATCCTTCCACCCGCCGCAGCGCACGCTGATGGGTCCCGGGCCGACCGAGATCCACCCGCGCGTGCTCACCACGATGAGCCAGCCGGCGATCGGCTACCTCGACCCGGTGTTCGTCGAGATGATGGAGGAGCTGAAATCGCTGCTGCGCTACGTCTACCAGACGAAGAACGCGCTCACCTTCCCGCTCTCGGGCCCGGGCTCGGTCGGCATGGAGTACTGCTTCGTCAACATGGTCGCGCCCGGCGACAAGGTGATCGTGTGCCAGAACGGCGTCTTCGGCGGCCGCATGCTGGAGAACGCGATCCGCTGCGGCGGCACCCCCGTCGTGGTCGAGGACAAGTGGGGCGACCCGGTCGACCCGCAGAAGGTCGAGGACGCGCTGAAGAAGAACAAGGACGCGCGCATCGTGGCGTTCGTCCACGGCGAGACCTCCACCGGCTGCCAGTCCGACGCAAGAGCGCTCACGCAGATCGCGCACAAGCACGGCGCGATGGTGATCGTGGATGCCGTCACGACGCTCGGCGGCACGCCGGTGAAAGTGGACGAGTGGGACATCGACGCCATCTACTCGGCGAGCCAGAAGTGCCTCTCGTGCACGCCGGGCCTCTCGCCCGTGTCCTTCAACGACCGCGTCGTCGAGCACGTGAAGAAGCGCAAGGACAAGATCCACAGCTGGTTCATGGACATGAACCTGCTCTTCAACTACTGGAATGCCGGCACGCGCACCTACCACCACACCGCGCCGACCAACTCGCTCTTCGCGCTGCACGAGGCGCTGCTCCTCATCCGCGAGGAAGGCCTGGAGAACGCCTGGGCGCGCGCGACGCGCCACCACCTCGCGCTCAAGGCGGGGCTCGAGGCAATGGGGATTCGCTTCCTGGTGAACGAAAAGTTCCAGCTTCCGCAGATGAACGCGGTTCGCTGCCCGGAGGGCGTGAACGAGGCGGAGGTGAGGAAGCGGCTGCTCGGCGACTTCGGCATCGAGATCGGCGCCGGGCTCGGGCCGCTCGCCGGCAAGATCTGGCGGATCGGTCTGATGGGCTACAGCTGCCGCCCCGACAACGTGATGCTGTGTCTCTCGGCGCTCGGCTCCGTGCTCTCCGACATGGGTCTGCCGATCCACGTCGGCGACGCGGAGGCGGCCGCGCACGGGGCCTACGCCCAGATGCACGTGAAAGACGCTCAGCGCAAGAAGCGGGCGGCCTAGCGCGCTAGGGCAGCATCCCGGCACCGACGGTGGTGCCGAGCGGCTCGAACGCCGCGTGCTGGTAGTGCTCGTTGCTCTCGCGCAGCTGGGTGACGCAGATGCGCTGGCTGCCGCCGGGGATGAAAACCTCGAACTGCGAGTTGCGGGAAGCGAGGCTCGCCGGGAGCAGCACGTCGGCGCCTCGCAGCGGCGCGCCCTGCGGCTCGAGGAGGAGCGCCCTCTTGAAGCGCTCCTTGAAGGTCGCCTCGTGCCACATCGCCTCCTCCCACACGGAGTCCCGGCGAATGGTCTCGGTGCTGAGCACCATGGCCCTCGGCTTGGTGGTGAGGACCTGGACGCCGAGGCGCAGCTCGTCCTCCGCGGCGAACACCCGGCGCACGACGCCGAGCAGCCACTCCTTCGAAGGCTCGATCAGGACGCCCACCAGCACGCCGTGCGCCGCCCACGGCGCATCGGCCCGGCGCATCGCGAGGCCCAGGCCGCCGGTGCTCGCATCGAGGATGCGCGCCGGCCCCTGGCGCGTCGCGGCGCGCAGCTGCGAGCGCTTCAGGCGCGTCGTCGTGTCGTCGATCATGAGCTGCAGGTCGCGCGCCTTGCCGCGCGCGCCGGGCTCGGCGTCGCTCCAGGGCGGCGCCACCGCCGCGATCGCCTCGTAGCCGTGGATGACGCGCGCCGCGCTCGCCATGGCGATGCGCTTGGTGCGGCGCTGCGGCGGATCCATGCCCCAATGCTCGAGCAGCCGGTTCAGCACCGCGAAGCGCTCGCGCAGCGTGTAGGCGCCGCCGAACAGCGTGTCGGGCTCGGCCGGGTCACGCCCCATGTCGCGCTCGAGCAGGCTGCGCAGCTTCGCCAGGCAGCTCGCCGTGCCGATATAGAGCGGCGCCGCCGCCGGCCGCGACGGCAGCCGCGCGAGCGGGCAGGGGCGGGCGTCGCCTGCGGGAACGACGCCGAAGGCGGCGGCATCGCTCCTCGCGGTTTCGAGCTCCACGCTCGCCGCGATGCGGCCGGTGATGCGGTAGGCGAGCTCCACGAGGCGCGGCCGCATCGACTCGGGCTGCGCGAGCTCGAGCAGCAGCGCGCGCAGGTATTCCTGGCGCGGGGAGCTCGGCAGCCGGTCTGACTCGAAGGCGGGGACGATGGCGCGCGCCACGGCGAGCTGCTCGGCGTTCTGGTGGCGCCAGTGCAGGCGCTCCCAGATCGCGGCGCCGGCGGAGAGATGCAGCATGTAGGACAGGGTGAGCCGTCGCCCGAGCCAGCGCAGCACGCGCACGTGGAGAAGGGCGTGGTTCCTGCGGATCCAGTCGCCCGGCTCCTCGTCGAGCGCGATCGCGAAGCCGTTGTTGAATTCGGTGGCGCTGTCGAAGAGCGCGCGCAGGATCGCCTTGTCGCCGTCGCGCCGCTCGCTCGGCCTGCCGCCCGGCGCGAGGTAGCGCTCGGCCATGAGGCGCCAGGACGGCCGCGCCGCATCGTCCAGGATCATGAGGATGCGCGCACGCCGCGCCGGCTCGAAGGCGGCCGTCTCGTTCATCGAGCGCGCCCAGTTCGTGAGCTCGGCGAGGCAGGCATCCGGGTCCGCCGCCGGCAGCCCGGCGAGCATCTTCTTCGCGTCCTCGACCGTCTGCAGCGGATGGTCGGGCAGCGTGCTTCGCCCGAAGGCGAGCTCGCGGAAGCGGCTCAGGTCGAACGAGGCCATGCGATTATTCTGCCAAGAGGCCGCTTCCTTGGACACCCTGCCCCGGTCGCCTGCGTGCTCGGGAGCGCCGTGGCAGGCCTACCGGCGCGACGGAAGCGGAAAGCTGTCAGTACGCTAGGCGCGAGCAGATCTCGCGCGCGAGCGGCGCCTGGTTGAGCGTGTAGAAGTGCAGGCCGGGCGCGCCGCCCGCGATGAGGCGCTCGCAGAGCGACGTCACCGCGTCGAGCCCGAGGGCGCGGATCGAGGCACTGTCGTCGTGCAGGCCCTCGAGCTTCAGGCGCAGCCAGCGCGGGATCTCGGCGCCGCAGGCGTCCGAGAAGCGCGCGAGCTGCGCGAAGTTCGCGATCGGCATGACGCCGGGCACGATCGGGATCGAGATGCCCGCGGCGCGCGCCTCGTCCACGAAGCGGAAATAGGCGTCCGGGTTGTAGAAGTACTGCGTGATCGCGGCATTCGCGCCGGCGTCCACCTTGCGCTTGAAGTGGCGTACCTCGTCGCGCGCGTAGCGCGTCTGCGGGTGGAACTCGGGATAGCAGCCGACCTCGATCGTGAACCAGTCGCCGGTGGTGCGGCGGATGAACTCGACCAGCTCGGAGGCGTAGCGGAACTCGCCCGCGGCCGCGAGGCCCGAGGGCAGGTCGCCGCGCAGCGCGACGATGTGGCGGATGCCGTTCGACCTGTAGCGCTCGAGCTGCGCCGCGATCTCCTCGCGCGAGGAGGCGATGCAGGAGATGTGCGGCGCCGCCTCGTGGCCGGCGCCGCGCATCTCGAGGACCGTCTCGAGCGTGCCTTCGCGCGTCGAGCCGCCGGCGCCGAAGGTCACCGAGAAGAACGCGGGCTTCAGCGCTGCGAGCTCGCGCCAGGTCTCGCGCAGCTTGTCCTTGCCCGCCGGAGTCTTCGGCGGGAAGAACTCGAAGCTAAGGGTTCTGCTTCCCATCGAGATACGGTTTGAGCGCCGCGAACACGGTCGCGTTCACCGGCGCCTCGAGCCCAACCTCGCGCGCCATGCGCGCGACCGCGCCGCAGAGCCAGGGCGCCTCGAGCTTGCCGCCTGCCTCGAGGTCGTGCGCCATCGACGCCTTCATCTCGGCGGGCAGCGAATCCATGTGCTTCATGCGCGTCTCGATGAAGTCGTCGGCGAGCGGGATGCCGCGCGCGCGGGCGAGGGTCCAGGTCTCGCGCATCGCCTGCTCGAACAGGCGCCGCAGGTCCGGATCGGCCCGCACCACGCCGAGCGGCGCGCGCGCCACCGCGGTCGCGCTCGAGACCGCCACGAGGAAGGCGAATTTCTCCCAGATGTTGCGCACCACGTCCTCGGAGAGCTCGGCGTTGATGCCGGCCTTCTTGCAGGCGGCGAGCAGGCGCTCGGCGAGCGGACGCTGCTCGGCAAGGAGCGCACCGAACTGCAGGCGCTGCATCTGGCCGATATGCTCGACGACCCCGGGGGCGGAGATGCGCGAGGCGATGTACGCGGAGCCGCCCATGACCGGCCTCGTGCCCAGGATGCCGCGCAGCATCTCGATCGACTCGACGCCGTTCTGGAACGGAATGACCACGCCGCCGTCGGCGAGGAGCGGCCGGATGCTCTCGGCGGCGGCCCGCGTGTCCCAGAGCTTCACCGCGAACAGCACCACGTCGACCGGGCCGATCTCCTCGGGTCGCTCGTAGACCTTCACCTTGAGCGTCGCGGAGCCGAGCGGGCTTTCGAGCCGGAGCCCTTTCTCCCGGATGGCCGCCAGATGGCGGCCGCGGGCAAGGAAGAACACCTCCTCGCCGGCCTGCTGCAGCCGGGCGCCGAAGTAGCCGCCGACGCCTCCGGTTCCAATGGCAGCAATTTTCATAGGAAGAAAATCAGGGACGCACCACGATTATCGTGAAAACGTGGTGCGTCCCCATTTTAGTAACGGTAATGGTCGGACTTGTACGGACCTTCCTTCGGCAGCCCGACGTACTTCGCCTGCTCGTCGGTCATCTCGGTGAGCATGGCGCCGAGCTTCGCGAGCTGCAGGCGCGCGACTTTCTCGTCGAGCTTCTTCGGCAGGATGTAGACGCCGACCGGGTACTTGGCGTTGTTGCCGTAGAGCTCGATCTGCGCGAGCACCTGGTTCGCGAACGAGGAGCTCATCACGTAGGACGGGTGCCCGGTGGCGCAGCCGAGGTTCACGAGGCGGCCCTCGGCGAGCAGGATGATGCGCTTGCCGTCGGGGAAGATGACGTGGTCGACCTGCGGCTTGATGTTCTCCCACTTGTATTGCTTCAGGGCCGCGACGTCGATCTCGTTGTCGAAGTGCCCGATGTTGCACACGATCGCCTGGTTCTTCATGCGCTTCATGTGCTCGTGCGTGATCACGTGGAAATTGCCGGTCGCGCTGACGAATATGTCGGCCTTGTCGCAGGCGTAATCCATGGTCACGACGCGGTAGCCTTCCATCGCCGCCTGCAGCGCGCAGATCGGATCGATCTCGGTGACCCAGACCTGCGCCGAGAGCGCGCGCAGCGCCTGCGCCGAGCCCTTGCCGACGTCGCCGTAGCCGGCGACCACCGCCACCTTGCCGGCGATCATCACGTCGGTGGCGCGCTTGATGCCGTCGACCAGCGACTCGCGGCAGCCGTACAGATTGTCGAACTTGGACTTCGTCACCGAATCGTTGACGTTGATCGCGGGAAACGCGAGCGCGCCTTCCTTCGCCATGCGGTAGAGGCGCTTGACGCCGGTCGTCGTCTCCTCGGTCACGCCGCGGATATGCCCGATGCGCGTCGAGTACCACTTCGGGTCCTTCGCCAGGCGCTTCTTGATCGCGGCGAAGAGCGCGGTTTCCTCCTCGCTCGAGGCATGCGCGATCGCCGAGGCGTCGGACTCGGCCTGGGTCCCGAGGTGCAGGAGCAGCGTCGCGTCGCCGCCGTCGTCGAGGATCATGTTGGCGTAGGCCTGCTCGCCCTTGCCCGGCCACTCGAAGATGCGGTGCGTGTACTCCCAGTACTCGTCGAGCGACTCGCCCTTGTAGGCGAACACCGGCGTTCCCGACTTCGCGATCGCGGCGGCGGCGTGGTCCTGCGTCGAGTAGATGTTGCACGAGGCCCAGCGCACGTCCGCCCCGAGCGCCCTCAGCGTCTCGATGAGAACGGCGGTCTGGATGGTCATGTGCAGCGAGCCGGCGACGCGCGCGCCGCGCAGCGGCTGCGTTGCCGCGTATTCCTCGCGGATCGCCATCAGCCCCGGCATCTCGGTCTCGGCGATGGCGATCTCTTTTCGCCCCCAGTCGGCGAGCGAAAGATCGGCGACGCGATAATCGGCTGACTTCCCGGAGTGCAGTACGGCGCTCATCACGCCCTCCTTTCTACAGAGTTCGTGAGCGCCGTTGCAGTGGTGATTCCCCGAGCCTGGCGGCCGGCGCTGGTCCCGGCTCGTTGCAACGCTCCTCGAGGAAGGTGAATTCTAGCGCACCTGTCGCGGCCGCCGCCAGCCGCAGAAAAACGAAAGCCCGGGTCGCGCCGGGCTTCCTCGGTGTCGCGAAAGCGCTACAGCGCCATCGCCGCCTTGCGCAGGCCGGCGTCGGCGGCAAGCGCCTGCGCCTTGTCGGTGTTCTCCCAGGTGAACTCGGGCTCCTCGCGCCCGAAGTGCCCGTACGCCGCCGTCTTCTCGTAGATCGGGCGCAGGAGATCGAGCATCTGGATGATGCCCTTCGGCCGCAGGTCGAAATGCTTCTGCACGAGCTCGGCGATCTTGTCGTCGGAGATCTTGCCGGTGCCGTAGGTGCTGATCATGACGGAGGTCGGCTTCGCGACCCCGATCGCGTACGAGACCTGCACCAGGCAGCGCGAGGCGATGCCCGAGGCGACCACGTTCTTCGCGACGTAGCGCGCCGCGTACGCGGCCGAGCGATCGACCTTCGAGGGGTCCTTCCCCGAGAACGCGCCGCCGCCGTGCGGCGCCGAGCCGCCGTAGGTATCGACGATGATCTTGCGGCCGGTCACGCCGCAGTCGCCCTTGGGTCCGCCGATCTCGAAGCTGCCGGTGGGATTGACGAGATATTTGATCGGACCCTTCACGAGGTTCTTCGGCAGCACGGGCTTGATCACCTGCTCGATCACCGCCTCCTCGATCTGCTTGTGCGCGAGGCCGGGCTTGTGCTGCGTCGAGAGCACTACCGTCTCGATCGACTCGGGCTTGTCGTCGACGTAGCGCAGCGTCACCTGCGACTTCGCGTCCGGACGCAGCCACCCGAGGCGGCCGTCGCGGCGCAGCTCGGACTGGCGCTCGACCAGGCGGTGCGCGAGGTAGATCGGCATCGGCATGAGCTGCGGCGTCTCGTCGCAGGCGTAGCCGAACATGAGGCCCTGGTCGCCCGCGCCCTGCTCGAGGTCGAGTCCCTTGCCCTCGTCGACGCCCTGGGCGATGTCCTGCGACTGCTCGCCGTAGGCGACCATGACCGTGCAGGTCGACGCGTCGAAGCCGATCGACGGATCGGTGTAGCCGATGCGCTTGATGGTCTTGCGGGCGACGGCGCCGAAATCGACGCGCGCGCCGGTCGTGATCTCGCCGGCGAGCACGACGAGGTTGTCCTTCACGAGCGTCTCGGCGGCGACGCGCGAGCGTTTGTCCTGAGCTAGAATGGCGTCGAGGACGGCGTCCGAAACCTGGTCGGCGACCTTGTCCGGATGACCCTCGGAAACGGATTCGGACGTGAAGAGAAAGCTGCTCATGTTCGGGCGGCGTCGTAGGTAAATAAGAAGGGCGCCAGTGTAGCACGCAGGATTCGCCCACCCAATCGGCCTACATCCCACTCCATCAGAACTACAAATGTCGTCGTTGCTGCGGCTCGCCGCCCACTGCCCACTGCGGCTGCTGCACGCGCTGGGCGTGCTCGCCGGCTGGGCGGTCTACCTCGGCTCGTCGCGTTACCGGCGATATCTCGCGGAAAATCTGCGGGGCGCCGGCTTCGGCGCGTCCGCCGTGCGCCGGGCCGCGGTCGCCGAGAGCGGCAAGGCCGTGCTCGAGCTTCCGGCGGTGTGGCTGCGCCCGCTCGAAGCGGTCGCGCGTCTCGTGGTCGAGGAGCAAGGCTGGCATCACGTCGACGCCGCCCGCCGCTCGGGCAAGGGTCTCATCCTGCTCACGCCGCACCTCGGCTGCTGGGAGATCGCGGGTCAGTACATCGCGAGCCGGATCCCGCTCACGGTCATGTACAGCCCGCCCAAGCTCAAGGCGCTCGAGCCGTACATGGTCGCCGGTCGCAGCCGCCACAAGCTGAAGAGCGTGCCCGCCGATTTGCGCGGCGTGCGCGCGATGCTGAAAGCGCTCAAGCGCGGCGAGGCGATCGGCATGCTTCCGGATCAGGTGCCGGGAGTCGGCGAGGGCGAGTGGGTCGACTTCTTCGGCCGCCCGGCGTACACCATGGTGCTCGTGTCGCGCCTGGCCGAGCAGACCGACGCCCCCGTGCTGACGGTCTTCGCCGAGCGGCTGCCCGGCGGACGCGGCTACCGCTTCGTGGTCGAGCCGATGCTGCCGGCGCGGCCGCCGGAGTCGCCGGTGCGCGCGCTCAACCGCTCGCTCGAGCAGCTGATCCGCCGCCGGCCCGAGCAGTATCTCTGGTCGTACAACCGCTACAAGGTGCCCGCGGGCGCTCCCGAACCCGGGGCCGAGGCGGACGCGCCATGATGCGCCTCGCGCTCGCGTTGATGTGGCTGCTGCACCTGCTCCCGCTCGGCGTGCTCGCCCGCATCGGCGACGGACTGGGCGTGCTGCTCTTCCCGCTCGCGCGCGAGCGCCGGCGCGTGTGCCTCGTCAACCTCGAGCGCTGCTTCCCGCGCATGCCGCCCGAGGAGCGCGTGCGCATCGCGCGGCGCCATTTCGGCGCGTTCGTGCGTAGCGTGCTCGAGCGCGGCATCCTGTGGTGGGCGCCGCGCGAGCGCATCGTGCGCCTGGTGCGCCTCGTCGGCCTGGACCACCTGCACGCGGCGAAGGACGCGCCCGTCCTGCTGCTCGCGCCGCATTTCGTGGGTCTCGACGCGGGGTGCACGCGCCTCACCTGCGAGATCGACATGGCGGGCATCTACGCGAAGCAGAAGGACCCGGTCTTCGATGCGATGCTCCTGCACGGCCGCACGCGCTTCGGCCGCCAGCGCGCGATCTCGCGCCAGGAGGGCGTGCGCGCCGCGATCGCGGTGCTGAAGGAGCACGTGCCCTTCTACTATCTGCCCGACCAGGACTACGGTGCGCGCGAGAGCATCTTCGTCCCGTTCTTCGGCGTGCCGGCGGCGACCGTGACCGGCCTGTCGCGGCTCGCGAAGCTGGTCGGCGCGCGCGTGGTCCCGTGCGTCACGCGCATGCTCCCCGGGGGTGCCGGCTACGAGGTCAGGTGCTATCCGGCGTGGGAGAATTTTCCCGGCCCCGACCCGGAGGCCGACGCCCGCCGCATGAACGCCTTCATCGAGGAGCGCGTCCTCGAGGCGCCCGAGCAGTACTTCTGGACGCACAAGCGGTTCAAGACGCGCCCGCCCGGCGAGCCGCGCTGGTATTGAGCGGACGCTTAGAATACCGGCCGTGAAGCTGAAGTTCGCGAAGATGCAGGGGCTGGGCAACGACTTCGTCGTGATCGACGGCGTGCGCCAGGCCGTCGGGATGACGCCGGCGCTCGCCCGGCGCCTCGCCGACCGGCACTTCGGCGTCGGCTGCGATCAGGTGCTCCTCGTGGAGAAGCCCGGCTCGGCCGGCGCGGACTTCCGCTATCGTATATGGAACGCCGACGGCGGCGAGGTCGGCCAGTGCGGGAACGGCGCGCGCTGCTTCGTGCGCTTCGTGCGCGACCACGGGCTCTCGGACAAGCGCGAGCTGAAGGTCGAGACGTCCTCGGGCACGATCGTTCCGCGGCTCGAGGCCGACGGCGAGGTGACGGTCGACATGGGGGCGCCGCGCTTCGACCCGGCGTCGATTCCGTTCCTGTCGCAATCGTCGGCGCCGGTGCAGCCGCTCGAGCTGCCGGCGGGTCGCACGGTGCAGATCACCGCGGTGTCGATGGGCAACCCGCACGCGGTGCAGCTCGTCGACGACGTCGATTCGGCGCCCGTCACGACCGAGGGTCCCGTCATCGAGACGCATCCGCGCTTCCCGGAGCGCGTGAACGCCGGATACATGCAGGTCCTCGGCCGCGATCGCGTGGCGCTGCGGGTGTGGGAGCGCGGCGCGGGAGAGACGCTCGCCTGCGGGACCGGCGCTTGCGCCGCCGTCGCGGCCGGCGTCCGGCGCGGGCTGCTCGACGCCCGGGTGCGCGTCGCGACGCGCGGCGGCGATTTGACGATCGAGTGGCGGGGCGGGGACAATCCCGTATGGATGACCGGACCGGCCGTGACCGTGTTCGAAGGGGAAATCAACGTTGAGACCTGACGACATCGCGCGCTACCTGCAGGAGAACCCGGTCTTCTTCGAGCAGTACGCCGACCTGTTGTCCCAGATCTACATCCCGCACCCGCACGGCGGCCGCGCGATACCGCTCTCCGAGCGGCAGGTGCTGACGCTGCGCGAGCGCGTCCGCGCGCTCGAGACGCGCCTCGGCGAGCTGCTCGAGCTCGGCGAGGAGAACGACGCGATCGGCGAGAAGATGCACCGGCTGTGCCTCGCGCTGCTCGCCGCACCGGACCTGCGCAGCCTGCTCGCGGCGCTCGACTACAACCTGCGCGAGGATTTCGCGGTTCCGCACGTCGCCCTGCGCGTCTGGCGCGAGGCGGCCGCGGGCGATCTCGCCGCGCTCGGCGGCGCGAGCGAGGACGCGAGGCGCCACGCCTCCGAGCTCACCCAGCCCTACTGCGGGCCGGCCGCGCACCCCGAGGTCGTCGCCTGGTTCGGCGAGGCGGCCGCGCACGTGCGCTCGGTCGCGAGCATCCCGCTTCGCGACAAGGGCGAGTGCTTCGGCATGCTGGTCCTCGGCAGCGAGGACGTCTCGCGTTTCTACCCCGAGATGGGCACCGTCTATCTCAAGCGGCTCGGCGAGCTCGCGAGCGCGTCCCTGCTGCGCTTCCTCTAGCGATGGCGCGGCTGGCCGCGCCCGAGGGCGACCCGAAGCGCGAGCTGCTCGGGACGTTCCTGCGCTCGCTCGAATCCGAGCGCCGGCTGTCGCCGCACACGCGCTCGGGCTACGCGCGCGACATCGGGCGGCTGCTCGACGAGATCGGCGACGCTCCGCTGGACCAGGTCTCGTCGCATCTCGTGCGTCGGACCGTGGCGCGTCTGCACGCGCAGGGGCTCTCGGGGAAGAGCCTGGCGCGGGCGCTGTCCGCCTGGCGGTCGTTCTTCGCCTGGCTCGCGCGGCACCGCGGCATCGGCGCGAATCCCTGCGCGGGCATCCGCGCCCCGAAAAGCGCGAAGGCGCTGCCGCGCGTGCTGTCTCCGGACCAGGCGGCGCTGCTGCTCGATCGCCGGCCCGAGGACGAATGGGAGACGCGCGACAAGGCGATGTTCGAGCTGTTCTATTCCTCGGGGCTGCGGCTCGCGGAGCTCGTGCGCCTCGACCTCGAAGATGCGCGCGAGGCGGTCGAGGCGGCCGAGCTCGTGGTCGTCGGCAAGGGCAACAAGTCGCGCCGGGTGCCCGTCGGCCGCAAGGCGATCGAGGCGCTGAACGCGTGGCTCGCGATCCGCCCGGTACGCGCGCGCGCGGCCGAGCGCGCCCTGTTTACGGGCGCGCGCGGGCGCCGCGTCGCGCCGCGCGTCGTGCAGCATCGGCTCTCTCGCTGGGCGCGCAAGCTCGGCATCGCGGCTCCGGTGCACCCGCACGTGCTGCGGCACTCGTTCGCGTCGCACCTGCTGCAGTCGTCGGGCGATCTGCGCGCGGTCCAGGACCTGCTCGGCCACTCCAGCATCTCGACCACGCAGGTCTATACGCACCTCGACTTCCAGCACCTGGCAAAGGCATACGATGCCGCGCACCCGCGCGCCAAGAGAAAGACCTGAGCGCGCCGCAGGGACGCTCGTACTCGAGCCCGGACGCGAGAAGTCGCTGCTGCGCCGCCATCCCTGGGTGTTCTCGGGGGCGGTCGAGCGCGCGGACCAGCCGGGGGACGCGGGCGAGACGGTGAAGCTCGTCGCGAGCGACGGACGCTTCCTCGCGTGGGGCGCCTTCAACCCCTCGTCGCAGATCCGCGCCCGCGTGTGGAGCTTCGAGGAAGGGCGGCCTCCGGGTCCCGATCTCATCCGGGAAAAGATCCGGGGGGCGCTCGCGTTGCGCCGCGCGCGCCTCGGCGCCGAGACCGACGCGCTTCGCCTCCTGCACGGCGAGTCCGACGGCCTGCCGGGCGTGATCGCCGACCGTTACGCCGGGACGCTCGTCGTGCAGCTGCTCTCGGCCGGAGCCGAGCGCTGGCGCTCGACGCTCATCGAGCAGCTCGGCGAGCTCTCGGGATGCGAGCGCGTGTACGAGCGCTCGGACGCCGAGGCGCGCCAGCTCGAGGGTCTTCCGGCGCGCGACGCGTGGGTGAGCGGCGCGGCCGGCGAGTCGCTGGTCGAGATCCGCGAGCACGGGCTGCGCTACGCGGTCGATGTCGCCCACGGGCAGAAGACGGGCTTCTACCTGGACCAGCGCGACAACCGCGCGCGCATGGGCGCGCTGTCGAGGGACCGCGAGGTCCTGAACTGCTTCTGCTACACGGGCGGATTCACGCTGTCGGCGCTCGCGGGCGGAGCACGCTCGGTGCTGTCGGTCGACAGCTCGGCCGCCGTGCTGCGCGCGGCGCAGGCGAACGCCGAGCGCAACGGCCTGGCCGCCGGCGCCCATTGGCTCCAGGGCGACGTGTTCCGCGTGCTGCGCGAGCTCAACGTCGAGCAGCGCCGGTTCGATCTCATCGTGCTCGATCCGCCGAAGTTCGCGCCGACGCCCAAGGACACCGAGCGCGCGGCGCGCGGGTACAAGGACATCAACCTGAACGCGCTGCGGCTGCTTCGGCCCGGCGGGCTGCTCATGACATTCTCGTGCTCGGGCGGCGTGTCGCCGGAGCTGTTCCAGAAGATCGTGGCGGGCGCCGCGGCCGACGCGCCCGCGTCGCTCCTCCTGCGCGAGCGGCGCTGGGCCGCGCCGGACCACCCGGTGCTCGTCGAGTTCCCCGAGGGCGAGTACCTGAAGGGCCTGCTGCTCGAGCGCCTATGACGGCGGTTGCGCCGCGCGAGGCGGCGTGGTCTAATGCGCGCTTTTTTCGGGGCTTCCGTTCCGGGCCGCCCCGGTCCCGGCTCTCGATGCGAGGCCGGAGCGGCTCCCGCGGTCCGCGGTGAACTCGCGCAACCCCTGACAGGTCACAAGCGGCGCGGAAGCTCCATATCGTCATGGCCACCGAAGACAAGATGGTGCCGGTCACCATTCTCACGGGATTCCTCGGGAGCGGGAAGACGACGCTCATCAACCGGATCCTCAAGGAGCAGCACGGGCGCCGCATCGCCGTCATCGAGAACGAGTTCGGCGAAGCCGGCGTGGACAACGAGATCCTGCTCGAGAACCAGGGCGAGCAGATCGTCGAGATGAACAACGGCTGCGTCTGCTGCACCGTGCGCGGCGACCTGATCCGGATCCTCGGCGAGCTGAAGGACCGGCGCGAGAGCGGCAAGCTCAGCTTCGAGCGCGTGATCATCGAGACGACCGGCATGGCCGACCCCGGCCCCGTGGCGCAGACATTCTTCGTCGACGAGCACATCGGCAACTATTACCTGCTCGACGGCGTCATCACGGTCGTCGACGCGAAGCACGGGCCGAAGCAGCTCGACGAGTTCCGCGAGGCGCAGGAGCAGGTCGGCTTCGCCGACCGCATCCTGCTCTCGAAGACCGACCTCGTGCCCGAGGACGAGCAGTCGCGCCTGCGCAAGCGCCTGGTGCAGATGAATCCGCGCGCGCCGATCAAGAACGTGAGCTTCGGCAACGCGCCGATCGACGAGATCCTCGACATCCGCGGCTTCAACCTGAACGCGATCCTCGAGCTCGATCCCGATTTCCTCGAGGACGACGAGCACGAGCACGACGAGCAGGTGAGCTCGTTCGTGTTCCGCTCGAACGAGCCCTTCGACGGGGTCAAGCTGGAGGAATTTCTCTCCGGCCTGATTCAGGTTTACGGTCCGAACATGCTACGCTACAAGGGTGTACTGTATCTAAAAGGCAACACGAACCGGGTAGTGTTCCAGGGCGTCCACATGCTGATGGGCGGTGACGTCGGGCGACCGTGGGGCGGGGACGAGAAACGTTCGAGCACGCTGGTCTTCATCGGGAGGAATCTCCCGCAGGATCTCTTTATCAAGGGGTTGGAACAATGCCTGGAAGCAACGCAGTGAAACGGACGCCGCCGAAGGACGCCCGGCCCGCCAAGCCGTCGGGCGCGCGCCCCACGGAAGAAAAGGCGAGCGGGCTCAGCGAGGCCGAGATCCGCAAGGCACCTGCGTCGCAGTACATGAATCCGGAGCAGCTCGCGTTCTTCCGCGAGCGGCTGCTCGAGATGCAGCGCGAGCTGCTCGAGAACGCCGACGTCACCTCCGAGCGCCTGCGCGAGCACGAGCTCGAGCCCGATCCCACCGACCAGGCGACCATCGAAGAGGAGTACGCGCTCGAGCTGCGCACGCGCGACCGCGAGCGCAAGCTGCTGAAGAAGATCGAGCAGGCGCTGCGACGCATCGAGGACGGCAGCTACGGTTATTGCGAGGAGACCGGCGAGGCGATCGGGATCCCGCGCCTGCTCGCGCGGCCGACCGCGACGCTCACGATCGAGGCGCAGGCGCGCCGCGAGCTGAAGCAGAAGCTCTACGGCGAGTAGCGCGGCGGGCGCGCTCGCCCGGATTTGCGCTACACTAGCCGCCCCGATATCCCGGGCGGATCCATGAGTCGCACCCTGCGGTACGTGCTGATCGCCGCTGCGCTGATCTTCGCGCAGCAATCGGCGCAACTGCACGCGCTGTCCCACGTTCCGCACGATCCGGCGAAGAAGGGCACGCCCTTCTCCGGGCATCCCGCCGCGCAGTGCCTCGCCTTCCACGCGGTCGACAGCGTCCTGCCGAACGCGGTGCGAGCGGTGAAGCCGCCGCGCGTCGCGCCGCCGACCGTCTCTTATTTCGTTCTTCCGCTGGCTCTCCGATCGCGAATCGAATTCGATTCGCGGGCGCCGCCCGTCTTTTCCTAGTCCCGCGTCATCTTTCCCGCGCCGCCGCGCGCGGGCATCGGGTCGTCCGCGGACGATCGCGTGATTTCGGAGAAGAACATGCACAAGACCAGCACCCTGGCGCTCGCCGTTGCGGCCGCCGTGGGCGTCGCGGGCCCGGGGTTCGCTCAAACGAACGACGCGCTTCGCGAAGAGGTGAGACAGCTCAAGCAGCGGACCGATGCGCTGGAGCAGCGCGTGCAGGACGCCGAGAGCGCCGCGAGCCGGGCCGCCCGGGCCGGGAACCGCCCTGCGGGCGAGAACGCGCTCAACCCGGCCGTGTCGCTGATCCTGAACGGCGTCTATTCGAATCTGTCCCGCAGTCCGAGCGATTTCCGCATCAACGGCTTCGTTCCGACGCTCGGTGAAGTCGAGCCCTTCCGCCGGGGCTTGAGCCTCGGGGAGTCGGAGCTCGCGCTCGCCGCCAACATCGACCAGGACTTCCGCGGGACCGGAATCTTTTCCATCACGCCGCAGAACGAGGTCGCCGCCGAGGAGGCGTATATCCAGACGCTCGCGCTCTCGCACGGCTTTACCGCCAAGGCCGGCCGCTTCTTCTCTGGGGTCGGGTACCAGAACCAGGTCCATGCCCATGCCTGGGACTTCACCGACGCGCCGCTCGCGAACAAGGTCTTTCTGGGCAACCAGCTCGCCGACGACGGCGTGCAGCTCAAGTGGGTCGCGCCGACGGACACGTATTTCGATCTCGGTCTGGAGCTCGGGCGCGGCCGCGCCTTCCCCGCCGCGGCGCCCGAAGGCGCCGCGCGCGACAAGAACGGCGTCGGCTCGGCGAACGCGTTCGCTCACCTGGGCGGCGATTTCGGCTCGGGCTTCGCCTGGCAGGCGGGACTGTCGTATCTGCGGACCTCTCCCCGCGATCGTACGTTCCAGGACGTCGACTCGGCGGGGACGGCGGTGACGAACAGCTTCGGCGGGCGCAGCAGCCTGTGGGCGTTGAGCGGCGTCCTGAAATGGGCGCCGGACTTCAACTCGACCGAGAAGAGCGTGAAGCTGCAGGGCGAATACTTCCGCCGCAAGGAGGACGGCGATCTCACGTTCGACAACGCCGCCGCCGCGGGCGGCCCGCAGACCGGCGCGTTCGCGTCGCGCCAGTCCGGGTGGTATCTGCAGACGGTGTATCAATTCCTGCCGATGTGGCGTGTGGGGTATCGCTACGACCGCCTGAGCGCGGGCACGCAGACGATCGGTCTGGTGGATTCGGGCACGCTCTCGGCGGCCGACTTTCCCGTTCTCGGACACTACAACCCGACGCGGAACACCGTGATGGCCGACTGGAGCGCGAGCGAATTCAGCCGCGTGCGGCTGCAGCTCGCGCGCGACCGCTCGCGACGCGACGAGCCCGACAACCAGGTGTTCCTGCAGTACATCGTCAGTCTCGGCGCGCACGGCGCGCACACGTTCTGAGGAAACGGAATGGATACTCTGCTCAAGACCGGGTTCTTCGTGCTCTCGCTGTCGCTCCCGTGGCCCGCATCCGCGGCTCTGAACGTGTTCACCTGCGAGCCCGAGTGGGCGTCGCTCGCGCAGGAAATCGGAGGCGACAAGGTGTCGGTCACCTCGGCGACGACGGCGCGCCAGGACCCGCACCGCCTGGAGGCGCGGCCGAGCCTGATCGCCCGCATCCGCCGGGCCGATCTCCTCGTGTGCACCGGCGCCGAGCTCGAGGTCGGCTGGCTGCCGCTGCTGCTGACGCAGTCGGGAAATCCGAAGATCCAGGCCGGCTCGCCGGGCTACGTCGAAGCCTCGCAGTTCGTGCCCAAGCTCGAGGTGCCGAAGGTCCTCGACCGCTCGCTCGGCGACATCCACCCTTCGGGAAATCCGCACGTCCACCTCGATCCGCGCAACATCGCGAGGATCGCGCAGGGGCTCGCCGAGCGGATGGCGCGCATCGACGCGGGCAATGCCGCGGTGTATCGCGACCGCGCGGCCGACTTCGGACGGCGCTGGGCGGCGGCGATGCAGCGCTGGGACGGCGAGAAGGAGCGCCTGAAAGGCGTCCCCATCGTCGTCTATCACCGCGACTTCTCCTACTTCATCAACTGGGCCGGCATGCGCGAGGTGGGCAGCCTCGAGCCCAAGCCCGGGATCCCGCCGAGCCCGACCCATCTCGCCGAGCTGGTCGACCAGATGAAGCGCGATCCCGCCAAGGTCATCGTGTACTCGCCTTACAACGATCCGCGCGCCGCGGAGTTCTTGTCGCAACGCACCGGCATAGCGACGGCGATGATGCCGTTCACCGTGGGCGGCGACGACAAGGCGAAGGACCTGTTCGGCCTGTTCGACGACACGATCGCGCGTCTGCTCGCGGTGATCCGATGAATCTCGACGCGGCGAGCTTCGGGATCCTCTGGCCGGCGTTCATCGCCGGGCTCCTCGTCACGGCGACGCACGTGCCGCTCGGCATGCAGGTGCTCCAGCGCGGCATCGTCTTCATCGATCTGGCGGTGGCGCAGGTCGCGGGGCTCGGGGTGATCCTCGCCGACTTCCTCGGGTTCGAGCCGACCGGTGGCGCCGTGCAGATCGCCGCGCTCGGCGCCGCGCTCGCGTGCGCGATGCTGCTCACGTGGACCGAGAAGCGCTGGCCCGAGGTGCAGGAAGCGATCATCGGAGTGGTCTTCGTCGTCGGCTCGAGCGCCGCGCTGCTGCTCCTCGCGAAGAACCCCAGGGGCAGCGAGAACCTGCGCGAGCTGCTGATCGGCCAGATCCTCTGGGTGAATCCCTCGATGCTTCCGCTGATCGCGCTCGTCTCGGCGGCCATCCTCGGCGTGTGGTTCACGCTCCGGGAGCGTCTCGGGCGAATCGGCTTCTACGCGGTGTTCGCGGTCGCGGTCACGATGTCGGTGCAGCTGGCGGGACTGTATCTGGTGTTCGCGACGCTCGTGGTGCCCGCGCTCTCGACCTATTACGATCCCCGAAAGCGTTACCTCAAGGCGTATGCCGTCGGCGTGCTCGGGTACGCGGTCGGCCTGGTGGTCTCGGCGGTCGCGGACCTGCCCTCGGGTGCCATGATCGTGTGCGCGATCGTCGCGATCGGCGCGGCCCTGGCGGCGCTGGGGCGCAGGCGCGCGGCCGCCTGAGCGGCCCCGGTCCGGCAACGGCGGCGTACATTGCGCTCGGCCGCGCTCCTGTGATAAAAGTCTCCGTACCCCCCGCTGTACCCCGTAAAACTGAGGTCTTCCCTGGTGTTTTCGCTATTCGGCAAGAAGGCTTCGCAGCCCGCGAAAAAGCCGGCCGCCAAGCCGACAGTGGCCAAGCCGCAGCCGGCGAGGTCGATCGGTCCGGCGTCGCAGCCGAAGCCTGCGGCGATCGACGATCCGTCGACTTCGCTCGATTTCACCGGCTACACGCCGCTGCCCAAGCGCGAGCTCGCGACCGCCGCCGCGGCACGAGCAGCCGCACTGCAGGCCGCCGCGCGCGCGCCGCGCGAGCCGGACTCGGTGATGAGCATCGAGGTCACGGCCGCCTCGGGCGAGGTCGCGCCGGTGATCGAGGAGACCGCGATTCTCTTTGCCAACGGCCAGGTCGAGCAGGCGCTCGCGAAGCTGTCGCAAGCGGTGCGCGCCGACGACCTCGGCGCCTCGGCGTCGCAATGCTGGCTCATGCTCTTCGACGTCCATCAGCATCTGGGGCGTCGCGACGATTTCGAGTCGCTCGCGCTCGAGTTCGCCGTGAAGTTCGAGCGCTCGGCGCCCGCGTGGCGCGACAGCGGCGTCGAGGCGCGGGCGAACCCCGCGCTGCTGACGGGCGGAACCGGCTACTGCGCGTTCGCGGGATCGATCGCAGCCGGCGCGGCGGAGTTCGAGAAGCTCGCGAACCTGGCGCAGCGGCAGCACATGATCCGCGTGGACTTCGGCAAGATCGAGGCGATCGAGCCGGCCGCCGCGGAGCACCTGCGCGCCGCGCTGGTCGATCTACGCGCGAGCGGAAAGGAAGTCGTCCTCACGGGCGAGGCGCGGCTGCTCGAGCTGCTGGAGAGCGCGTGCCGCGCGGGCGACGCGGGCACCGACCGCGCGATGTGGGGGCTGCTGCTCGAGGTGTACAAGTGGTTCGGGCACCAGGAGCGATTCGAGGAAGCGGCGGTGAACTACGCGGTGACCTACGAGGTATCGCCGCCGTCGTGGGAGCAGCGCCCACCCGCGGCGACCAAGGCTCCGGTTGCGCGAGCGACGGGCGATTCGCCGACCCAGGCGCTCGCGCTCGCGGGCGACGTGACCGCGGCCGGCGAGGCGCTCGTCAAGGAGCTGCAGGACTGGGCCGCCGCGAACAGCATGCTCATCGTCGACATGTCGAAGGCGAGGCGCGTCGATTTCGTCAGCGCCGGGGTGATGCTGAACGCGCTCTCGCAGCTGCGCCAGGGCGGCACGACGATACAGATCCGCGGCGCGAACGAAATGATCGCGGCGCTGTTCGAAGTCATGGGCGTGTCCAAGGTCGCGACCGTCATCCGACGCAAATGAGCAGACGCAAACGAGTGACGCAAACGAGCGGGCTTGAAATCCCGGGTTTCGTCCCGAACTGACGCTCGCGGCTCGGCTTCCCGGCCGCCCCACCCGGCCACCTCATGCAACAATTCCACGGCACCACCATCCTCGGCGTCCGGCGCGACGGCAAGGTCGCGCTCGGCGGCGACGGCCAGGTGACTCTCGGCAACGTCGTCATCAAGGCGGGCGCGCGCAAGGTGCGCCGGCTGTACCACGACCGCATCCTCGCCGGGTTCGCGGGCGGCACCGCGGACGCGTTCACGCTCTTCGAGCGTTTCGAGGCCAAGCTCGAGAAGCACCAGGGCAACCTGCTTCGCTCGGCGGTCGAGCTCGCGAAGGACTGGCGCACCGACCGCATGCTGCGCCGGCTCGAGGCGATGCTCGGCGTCGCCGACCGCGAGACTTCGCTGGTGATCACCGGCGTGGGCGACGTGCTCGAGCCCGAGCTCGGCCTGATATCGCTCGGCTCGGGCGGCCCCTACGCGCAGGCGGCGGCGCGGGCGCTGCTGGACGATACGACGCTGTCGGCCGAGCAGATCGTGCGCAAGGCGCTCTCGATCGCGGCGGACATCTGCATCTACACCAACCAGAACACGGTGGTGGAAGTGCTCGAATGAGCGCCGCGCGCCGCGCGCGCGCTCCAATTTCCGGTTCGCAATCATGTCTTCCATGACCCCGCAGGAAATCGTCCACGAGCTGGACAAGCACATCATCGGCCAGCATCGCGCCAAGCGCTCGGTCGCGATCGCGCTGCGCAACCGGTGGCGCCGGCAGCAGGTGGGCGAGCCGCTGCGTCAGGAGATCACGCCCAAGAACATCCTGATGATCGGCCCGACCGGCGTGGGCAAGACCGAGATCGCGCGTCGGCTCGCGCGGCTCGCCGACGCGCCGTTCGTGAAGGTGGAGGCGACGAAGTTCACCGAGGTGGGTTACGTCGGGCGCGACGTCGACACCATCATCCGGGACCTGGTCGAGATCGCGATCAAGGACGCGCGCGAAGCGGCGACGCGCAAGGTACGTCGCCGCGCCGAGGACGCCGCCGAGGAGCGCTTGCTCGACGTGCTGCTGCCCGGTGCTCGCCGGGTGGATGCGTTCGCCGCCGAGGTCGACGCCGCGCCGCGCGCGGGCGACGAGGAATCGGCGACGCGGCAGAAATTCCGCAAGCGCCTGCGCGAGGGCGAGCTCGACGACAAGGAAGTCGAGATCGAGGTCTCCAGCCCGCAGGCGCACATGGAGATCCTCGCGCCCCCCGGGATGGAGGAGCTCACGCAGCAGATCCAGGGCATGTTCCAGAACCTGGGCGGCGCGAGGAAGCGCCCGCGCAAGATGAAGATCCGCGAGGCGATGAAGATCCTCACCGACGAGGAGGCCGCGCGGCTCGTGAACGACGAGGACCTGCGCGCGAAGGCGCTCGCGAACGTCGAGCAGAACGGCATCGTGTTCCTCGACGAGATCGACAAGATCGCGAGCCGCGGCGAGATGGCGGGCGCCGACGTCTCGCGCCAGGGCGTGCAGCGCGACCTGCTGCCCCTGGTCGAGGGGACGACCGTCGCCACCAAGTACGGCATGGTCAAGACCGACCACATTCTCTTCATCGCGAGCGGCGCGTTCCATCTCTCGAAGCCGTCCGACCTCATCCCGGAGCTGCAGGGACGCTTTCCGATCCGCGTCGAGCTCGACTCGCTCTCGGTGTCGGACTTCGAGCAGATCCTCGTCAACACCGACGCCTGCCTGACGCGCCAGTACCAGGCGCTGCTCGCGACCGAAGGGGTGGAGGTGTCGTTCACCCCGGAGGGCATACGGCGGCTCGCCGAGATCGCCTACGCGGTCAACGAAAAGACCGAGAACATCGGAGCGCGGCGCCTGTACACCGTGATGGAGAAGCTGCTCGAGGAGATATCGTTCGACGCCGGCAAGCGCGGCAAGGAGTCCGTCGTCGTCGACACCGCCTATGTGGATGCGCGCCTGCAGGACCTCGCCCGGAGCGAGGACCTCGCGCGCTACGTGCTATGAGGCGCGCCGGGGTCCTGGCGCGGGCCCTCGGGCTGTCGCTCCTGTGCGCGCTCGCGCGGCCCGCGGCCGCGCAGGTGCACGCGAGCGACGCGTGGGCGCGCGGCACGGTCCCGGGCCAGAGCTCGAGCGCGGTCTACATGCGCTTGCGCAGCGACGAGCCGGCCGCGGTCGTCGCCGTCGAGAGCCCGCTCGGGACCGCGGAGCTGCACGACATGAAGATGGATGGCGACATCATGCGGATGCGCCCGCTGAAACGCCTGGAGCTTCCGGCCGGGCGGACCGTGGACCTCGGTCCCGCCGGCGCCCACGTGATGCTGACCGGTCTGAAGCGCCCGCTCGCCAAGGGCGACCGGGTCCCGCTGCGGCTGGTCGTCGAGACGCCGGGCGGAAAACGTCGCAGCGTCGACGTCAGAGCGGAAGTGCGGGATTTCGCATCCGGCGCGCGCCGCTAGGCGCGGTCCGCGATCAAGCGCTCGAGACACGTCCGGCAATAGCAGGCCGAGGAGGCGTCGGGCACCGGGAGTCGCGGCGGAAGCTCCGCGCACCAGCACGACGCCGACCCTGCCCGGCCGCCGCAAACGAAAACCTCCCCGCAGCCGGCGCAGCGCATCTCGCCGGGGGTGGGGCTGGAAGCGGCGTTTTCAAGAGGGTCGGGCATGGTCGTCGGCGGCACCGAGGGGCCTTGAATTCTCCCACGCCCTCCCCATTTTTCCCAGCGTACGGGCCCCCGGGTCCGGCCGATATTGGATATTGATAGGAGAGCGATCATGGCAGGCATTACCCGTTACGATCCCTTCGGGGATCTGGTGGATGATTTCTTCAAGGGCTTCTTCGTGCGCCCCGTCGGCTACGAGTCCGACGAGCCGGTGCGGCGCGTGAAGCTCGAGGTGACCGAGGCGAACGGCGAGTACAAGGTACTGGCCGAGCTGCCCGGCGTGAAGAAGGAGGACATCCAGGTGAACATCGACGGCGACCAGGTCTCGATCACCGCGGAGACGCGCGCCGAGCGCGAGGTGAAGGACGGCGAGCGCGTCATCCATTCCGAGCGGCAGTTCGGCAAGGTGTCGCGGGCGTTCCGGCTGGCGCAGGAAGTCGACGAGTCGAAGGCGAGCGCGCGCTACACCGACGGCGTGCTCGAGCTGACGCTGCCCAAGAAGGCCGCGGCGGCCGTGAAGCAGCTGACGATCCAGTAAGCGCATCGCGAGGCGGATGGAAAAGGCGGCCCCGGCCGCCTTTCCTTTTTTGGGGCCCGCGCGGGTACAATCGGCGTTCGATGACGAGCGCCACGAAGAACGTCGTGACCGGGGCCATCTCGAGCGAGATCCTCACGCCCGCGCAGAAGGCCAAGGTGCTGGCCGAGGCGCTGCCCTACATCCGGCGTTTCCACGGCCGGACCATCGTCGTGAAGTACGGCGGCAATGCGATGACCGACGCCCGCCTCAAGGAGAGCTTCGCGCACGACGTGGTGCTCCTCAAGCTCGTCGGCATGAACCCCGTGGTGGTGCACGGCGGCGGCCCGCAGATCGACGAGCTGCTCGCGCGCGTCGGCAAGAAGGGCGAGTTCGTGCAGGGCATGCGCGTCACCGACGCCGAGACCATGGACATCGTCGAGATGGTGCTCGGCGGCCAGGTGAACAAGGAGGTCGTCACGCTGATCAACCAGGCGGGCGGCCGCGCCGTGGGCCTCACCGGGCAGGACGGTGCGTTCATCCGCGCGCGCAAGATGCTCCTCCAGGACAAGAGCAACGGCAAGATCGACATCGGCCAGGTGGGCGAGATCGCCTCGATCGACCCGAGCGTGATCTCGCCGCTCGAGCAGGCGGGATTCATCCCGGTCGTCGCGCCGATCGGCGTCGGCGAAGACGGCCAGTCCTACAACATCAACGCCGACCTGGTGGCGGGCAAGCTCGCCGAGGTGCTGCGCGCCGAGAAGCTGATCGTGCTCACCAACACGCCCGGCGTCCTCGACAAGAACGGCAAGCTCCTCACCGGTCTCTCGCCGAAGAAGGTCGACGCCCTGGTCGCCGACGGAACGCTGTCCGGGGGCATGCTGCCGAAGATCAGCTCGGCGCTCGACGCCGCGCGCAGCGGCGTGCAGAGCGTGCACATCATCGACGGGCGCGTCGAGCACGCGCTGCTGCTCGAGATCCTCACCGACGAGGGCGTCGGCACCCTCATCCGCTCAAAGTAGATCGACGGGGCAGCGGCGCAGGCCCCGCTGATACGCGCCGCGCGACTTGCAGATCGTCAGCACTCTCCTGCGCATTTTCGGCGCGAAGCTGAGATGGACCCAGCCCCCATCGTCCGCATCGCCGTGCTCGTAGATCAGCTGGTCGAAGCGCAGCGGGCTGCGCACGATGGCCTTGCAGACGCGGAACGGCGAGCCGAAACGCGGACAGCTGAAGTCGGCGGCGAGTCCCTGCATATGGTGCGAGGTCCGGCTGCCGCCGACCAGCGCGTTGAGCGCCGGACCGCGATAGGCGCTGGTCACTTCCAGGTCGCGACGCGTGATCGCGCGCACGCGCTCGAGACCGGCGGCGAGCCTGCGCAGCCGCCGCACCACGCGCACCGGCGGGCGGTTGTCGAGGCCGCGCCGCGCCGCGGTCTCCGAGACGATGAGCTGCTTGATGTTGAAGCGACGTGAGAGCCTGGCCATCGGAAAATTGTACTGAAGACTGGCATCCCGGATGGCGAATCGTCTGACCTGGATCTTCGACCTCGACAACACGCTGCACGACTACCGGTCGCGCATCATGCCGCACATCAACCGCAGCATGACCGAATTCCTGCAGCGCGATCTCGGGCTCGCCGAGGCGGAGGCCGACCGGCTGCGGCGCGCGTACTGGCTGCGCTTCGGGGCCACGCTCGTGGGCATGATGCGCTTCCACGGCACCGATCCGCGCCGCTTCCTGCACGAAACGCATCATCTCCCGGATCTCGAGCGCCTGGTGCTCGCCGAGCGCGGCCTGCGCCACGCCCTGCGGCGCATCCCGGGCCGCAAGCTGCTGTTCTCCAACGCGCCGCTCGCCTACGCCGAGCGCATCCTGCGCGCGCTTCGGCTGGAAACCTCGTTCGACGCGCTCTACTGCATCGAGCGCGCGCGCTTCCATCCCAAGCCGTCACGCCGGGGCTTCCGCGTCATGATCCGGGCCGAGCGGCTCGTCCCCGGGCGCTGCGTGCTCGTCGACGACACGCTCGAGAACCTCCGCACCGCGAAAAGCCTGGGGATGAAGACCGTCTGGGTCTCGCGCGAGGCGCGCGTTCCACCGTCGGTCGACGTACGGGTCGCGTCGGTGCTGGCGCTGCCGCGCCTCGCCGACGATCTGTGAAAAGGCGCTAGCGAGCGCTTACCCGTAGTCATACAATGTCGCTCCCCCGACCGTCCCGGAGGACCCATGCCCGCCAAGCCCGGCGAACGGCGCCTGCAGATCCTCAAGGTGCTCGCGCAGATGCTGCAGGATCCGAAAGGGGAAAAGATCACCACGGCGGCGCTCGCGAAGAAGCTCGACGTGTCCGAAGCGGCGCTTTATCGCCACTTCGCGAGCAAGGCGCAGATGTTCGAAGGCCTGATCGAGTTCATCGAGCAGTCGCTGTTCGGCCTGGTCAATAAGATCACGGCCGAGGAGGACGACGGCATCAAGCAGACCCACGCCATCCTCGCGTCGCTTCTCGGCTTCGCCGAAAAGAATCCGGGCATGACGCGCGTGCTGATCGGCGACGCCCTCGTGAACGAGGACGAGAGGCTGCAGGCGCGCATCAACCAGCTGCACGACCGGCTCGAGGCCACGCTGAAGCAGTGCCTGCGCGTGGCGGGGACCGAAGCGGGTTCGGCGCAGACCGACCCGGGCGCTCACGCGAACCTGCTGCTTTGCTACGTGATCGGCCGCTGGCAGCAGTTCGCGAAAAGCGGCTTCAGGCGGCTGCCGACGGAGGGCTGGGACAAGCAGTGGCCGCTGCTCGCGTAGCGCACACGGGGCAGCCGGGATCGCGCGCGAGCTTCACGCTGCGCCATTCCATGGACAGCGCGTCGATGAGGAGCAGGCGCCCGGCGAGCGTCGTGCCGACACCCGTAATGAGCTTCAGCGCCTCGGCCGCCTGTATCGTCCCGACGATGCCGGTGAGCGGCGCGAACACGCCCATCACGGCGCAGCGCATCTCCTCGAGCTCGGCGTCCTCGGGAAACAGGCAGCTGTAGCAGGGGCTCGCTCGATCGCGCAGGTCGAACACGTTCACCTGCCCGTCGAAGCGCACCGCGGCCCCCGAGACCAGCGGCCTGAGGTGGCGGACGCACGCCCGGTTGACCGCGTGCCGGGTCTCGAAGTTGTCGGAGCAATCGAGGACCACGTCGGAGGCGGCCACCAAACGCTCGAGCTCGTCGCCCGCGAGCCGGCGCGGCACCGGAACCACGCGGACCTCGGGGTTGATCTGCGCGAGCGCGGCCTTGCCCGACTCGGCCTTCGGCATCCCGACCGAGCGCGTCGTATGCAGGATCTGACGTTGCAGGTTGGTGAGGTCGACGGCGTCGCCGTCTGCGAGCGTGAGGGTCCCGACGCCCGCGGCCGCGAGGTAAAGCGCGGCGGGCGAGCCTAGGCCGCCCGCGCCGATGATGAGCACCGAGGCCGAGAGCAGCTTCTCCTGCGCCTCGACCCCGAATTCGGCGAGCAGGATGTGCCGCGAATATCGCAGCAGCTGCTCGTCGGTCACGGACGTGAAAGAGGCGCCGCGGTGCGGCGCCTCATCGCGGTCAGTTCTTCTTGACCACCGGCACCGCCGCGGGGGCGCTTTGCGCGGTGGTGAGCGGCTGGCCCTTCAGGAACTTCAGCGCCTGCTGGAACTGGAAGTCCTTGTCCGAGGCGAACTCGAGCGGTGCCGCGGGCTTGTTGTCGTCCGCGCCGGTCTTGCCGGCGGCGCGCGCAGCCTCGTCGCGGTGCAGCTTCTCGATGCTCTTGTCCTGGTCGTTGAGCAGGTGCTTCTCGAGATCCACCTCGCGCAGGCGCCCGGTGGTGGGCGAGGTGGGATCCTCGACCACGAAGTCGGGCTCGATGCCCTTCGCCTGGATCGAGCGCCCGCTCGGCGTGTAATAGCGCGCCGTCGTCAGCTTGATCGCGGTGTTGTTGCCGAGCGGCAGGATCGTCTGAACCGAGCCCTTGCCGAAGGTCTGCGTGCCGATGACGGTCGCGCGCTTGTGGTCCTGCAGCGCGCCGGCGACGATCTCCGAGGCCGAAGCCGAGCCGCCGTTGACGAGCACGACCATGGGGACGGTCTTGATGCCGGCGGGCAGGCCCTTCAGGTAGTCCTCGCGGTTGCCGCGCAGGTAGTCCTCGGGCGAGGCGAGGAACTTGCGCTTCGCGTCCTCGGTGCGGCCGTCGGTCGAGACGACGAGCGATCGTGCGGGGAGGAAGGCGCTGGCGATGCCGACCGCGCCGTTCAACAGACCGCCCGGGTCGTTGCGCAGGTCGAGCACGAGGCCCTTCAGCGGGCCCTGCTTGTACAGGCCCTCGAGCGCCCTCACGAGGTTCTCGCCGGTGTGCTCCTGGAACTGCGACACGCGGATCCAGCCATAGCCGGGCTCGATCAGCTTCGACTTCACGCTTTGCACGCGGATGATGTCGCGCATCAGGGTGACCTCGAACGGCTTCGACTCGCCCCCCTTGCGCATGATCGTGAGCCGGATGGCGGTCTTCGGCTTGCCGCGCATGCGCTTGACCGCGTCGTTGAGATTCATGCCCTTCACGGGCGTGTCGTCGAGCTTGATGATCAGGTCGCCGGGCTTCAGGCCCGCGCGGAACGCGGGCGTGTCCTCGATCGGGGACACGACCTTCACGAAGCCGTCTTCCATGCCGACCTCGATGCCGAGGCCGCCGAATTCGCCCTGCGTCCCGACCTGCAGCTCCTTGAAGGCGTCCTGGTCCAGATAGGCAGAATGGGGATCGAGGCCGGTCAGCATCCCGCTGATCGCCTCGGTGATGAGCTTCTTGTCCTCAACAGGCTCGACGTAGCTGGACTTGATCGCGCCGAACACTTCGGCGAAAGCGCGCAGCTCGTCCACCGGCAGCGGGTAACGCGTCCCGTCGCGTTGCGCGACCGCCGAGAAATTCAGGCTGAGCAGCACACCTGCCAGCACGCCGATCAGCACGAGGCTGACCTGTTTGATACGGATCCTCATCGATTGCTCCTACGTTCCGTCCCTGGGTGAAGGGTTCCCTTTTTTCGGGAACAAAAACAAGAGCATGAAGCGCGGGAAGGGTGCAGCCCTACCTCAACGAAACCCAGCGCAGGGGATCGAAAGGTGTTCCTTCATGCCTGAGCTCAAAGTATATCCCGGAATTTTGGGAACCGCCGCTGTTTCCAGTGGTCGCGATGACTTCACCTGTGCGAACTACGTCACCAACCTGCCGCAATAGCGATTCATTGTTTCCGTAGATCGTCAGATACGCGTCTCCGTGATCGAGGATGAGCAGATTTCCGAAGCCGCGGAGCCAATCGGCGAACACCACGCGCCCGCCGGCGACGGCGCGCACCTCAGCGCCCGCGGGTGCGCGGATGAACAGGCCTTTCCACATCGGCCCGCCGCCCGGCCGCGCGGAGCCGAAGCGGTTGGCGACCTCGCCGCGGGCGGGGAGCCGCAGCGTGCCCTTGAGGCTCGCGAAGCGCCGCTCGGGAGCGCCCGCCTCCGGGAGCGCGTCGTTGCGCAGCGCTCCGGGAGCGGCCGCGAGCATCTTCGCGATCTCCCGCACCAGCCGCGCGAGCCGCGCCTCGTCGCGCTCGAGGCCGCGCACCTCGCGGCGCTGGTCGCGCAGCCGGCTCGAGACGCGAGTCAGCACGGCGCGTTTCGCGGCCCGCTCTTTCGCTAGATCGTTGCGGCGCGCACGCTGATCCGATTCCACGGCCGCGAGCTCCGCGCGCTTCTGGTCGAGCTCGCGCTCGAGATCGCGGGTCTGGATCAGCAGCCCCCGCAAGCGCTCCATCATGCGCGCCTGAGCCGCGGAGAGATAGCCGTAGTAATGCAAATCGCGCGCCGTCTGCGTCGGATCGCGGCCCGACAGCGCGAGCCGCAGGTAGCCCTCGTCGCCGTAGAGATAGCGTCGCAGGAGCAGCCGCCCGAGCGCTTCGCGTCGCGCGCCGAGCTCCGATTCCGCCTGGCGCCGGCGCTCCGCCAGCGAGCGCGATTGCGTCTGCAGCGTATTGCGCTTCGCCGCCAGCGCCCGCAGCTCGCGGTTGGTCGCGGAGATCGCGCGCTCGGAGTCGCGCAGCTGGTCGCGTACTTCGTCGCGGGCGCCTTCGGATTCGGTGATGCCGACGCGCAGCTTCTCGATGCGCGCCCTCAGCGCCTCGAGCTGCTCGCGCTCGCCGCACACGGCGGGCGCCGCCGCGAGAACGAAGCACAGCAGCGCGGACGCTGCGCCGGCGGCTCGGCGCAGGCCGCGAGGATTCAACCGGCTTTCCCCTGGCTCGCGACCGCCTGCATCGCCGCTTCGAGCTCGGCCGGGTCGCCCAGGTAGTAATGGCGCAAGGGCTTCAGGCCGGAGTCGAGCTCGTACACGAGCGGTCGGCCGGTCGGGATATTGAGCTCGATCACCGCCTTCTCGTCCATCTGGTCGAGGTACTTCACCAGAGCGCGCAGGCTGTTGCCGTGGGCGGCGATGAGGACGCGCTGGCCGCCCTTCACCGCCGGCGCGATCGTCTCGTTCCAGTAAGGCAGGAAGCGCGCCACCGTGTCCTTGAGGCTCTCGGTGAGCGGCAGCTCGGATTCGCGCAGGGCGCGGTAGCGACGGTCGTTTCGCGGATGGCGCGGGTCGCTCGGCTCGAGCGCGGGCGGCGGGATGTCGTAGCTGCGGCGCCATTCGAGCACTTTTTTCTCGCCGTATTTCGCCGCGGTCTCCGCCTTGTTCAGGCCTTGCAGCATTCCGTAGTGACGCTCGTTCAGCCGCCACGACTTGTGCACCGGGATCCACACCAGGTCGAGCTCGTCGAGCGCGATCCAGAGCGTGCGCACGGCGCGCTTGAGCACCGAGGTATAGGCGACATCGAACTCGAAGCCCTCGTCGCGCAGCTGCCGGCCGGCGCGGCGGGCTTCCTCGCGACCGACTTCGGACAGGTCGACGTCGGTCCATCCCGTGAAGCGGTTCTCGCGGTTCCAGGTGGACTCCCCGTGGCGCAGCAGGACAATCTTGTACATGGATCCGATGATCAAGTATGTTGCGGGAAAGGATTTTATAATACGCCCCGGAGACAAACCCGGTGAAGCGCGAGCACGACGACATCTTCGAGCTGATCGGCCGCAAGGAGCAGATCGAGCAGGCTGCGCGGGCGATGAAGGCCATCTCGCATCCGCTGCGGCTGAAGATCCTGTGCGTGCTCGGCGAGCAGGAAGTCAACGTCCAGGACATCGTCGACGCCGTGGGAACTTCCCAGAGCAACATCTCGCAGCACCTGGCGGTCTTGCGCGAGAAAGGCATCATCGGCGCCCGCAAGGACGCGAACCGCGTTTTCTATTCCGTGCGCGATCAGCGGACGCTGCAGCTCATCGCGCTCATGCGCGAAGTGTTCTGCGGCGATCCGCGCGCCCTCTGAAGACATGGCGGACGTCGTCAAATTCGCCACGGAGTGGCCCAACTACCTCTATATCGCGACGGCGCTCGCCAGCGGCACGATGCTGATCTGGCCGGCGCTGCGGCGCACCGGCGGCTCGAGCCTTTCGCCGCACGAGGCGACCTTGATGATCAACCGGCGCGACGCGCTCGTGCTCGATCTGCGCAGCGCCGAGGACTTCCGCAAGGCCCACATCATCAACGCGCGCAACCTGCCGGTCGCCGAGCTGGAAAGCCGGGCGGGCGAGCTGCAGAAGCACAGGACCAAGCCCGTGATCGTATGCGACGAAGGCCTGCGCTCGGGCGCCGCGACCCTGCGCAAGCTCGGCTTCGAGGAGGTCTACACGCTCTCGGGCGGCGTCGCCGCCTGGCAGCAGGCCGGGTTGCCGGTGGAGAAATAGCATGGCGAAGCGGATCAGGATGTACGCGACCGGCGTGTGCCCGTACTGCGTCCGCGCCGAGATGCTGCTGAAGGCGAAGGGCGTGTCCGACATCGAGAAGATCCGCGTCGATCTCGATCCGGGCCAGCGCGACGAGATGGTGCGCAAGACCGGGCGGCGCACGGTGCCGCAGATCTACATCGGCGACACGCACGTCGGCGGCTTCGACGACCTGGCCGCGCTCGACCGGGCCGGCAAGCTCGATCCCCTGCTCGCGAGCTAGCGCCGTTCGCGCCGGGCGCGGTATAGTTCCCGGTTCGTGGCCGCGCCCGCGGCCGCCCCAGCGAGGCCCCTGATCCCATGAGCGACGCGCAGCAGCCCGTCTTCAGCATCGAGAAGATCTACGTGAAGGACCTCTCGGTGGAAGTGCCGGCCGCTCCCCAGGTGTTCCTGCAGCCCGAGCAGTCGCAGCTCGAAGTCCAGCTCGAGCAGCAGAACGAGCAGGTCGCGGACGGCCTTTACGAGGTGACCCTCACGGTGACGGTAACGGCGAAGTCCGGCGCGAAGACGCTGTTCCTCGTCGAGGCGGCGCAGGCGGGCATTTTCCAGATCCGCAACGTCGGCGACGACAACCTCGGCGCCGTGATCGGCATGCTGTGTCCGAACGTGCTCTTCCCGTACGCGCGCGAGACCGTGTCCGACACCGTGAACCGCGCGGGATTTCCGCCGGTCAATCTCGCGCCCGTGAACTTCGAGGCGATCTATCAGCAACGCCTCGCGCAGCAGCAAGCGCAAGCACCCCAGACTGCCGGCGCGCAGCCCGCCCCGTGACCTGCAAAGCCGTAGTGGTCGCGCTGCTCGCGTTCCCGGCGTGCCTCTGGGCGGCCGAGTTCCGCTCGATCGCCGAGGGCGGCACGGTCTTGTACGACGCGCCGTCGGTCAAATCGAAGAAGCTGTTCGCGGCGAGCCGCTCGTATCCGGTCGAGATCGTCGTGAGCATCGACAATTGGGCCAAAGTCCGCGACTCGGCCGGCGAGCTGGCCTGGGTCGAGAAAAAAGCGCTGTCGGACCGCCGCACGGTCGTCGTGACTGCGTCCGTGGCCGACGTGCGTCAGGCGGCGAGCGAGCAGTCGGCCGTCACCTTCCAGGCGCAGCAAGGCGTCGTGCTCGAGGTCGCCGAGCCGCCCGCGGGTGGCTGGGTCAAGGTGCGCCATCCCGACGGCCTGGCGGGCTACGTCCGCATCGGTCAGATCTGGGGCGTCTGAGGCGCGCCTCGAGGCGCGGGCGCGCGCCGCTGATCGGATCATCGAGATGAACATCGCGATCCTGGGCGCAGGCGCGTGGGGCACGGCTCTCGCGATCGCGCTCGCGGGCCGGCACCGCATCACGCTCTGGGCCCGCGATCCCGCGCAGGCGAGCGACATGCTCGCGCAGCGCCGCAACCGACGCTACCTCGCCGACGCGGCGCTGCCGCAGGCCGTCGCGGTCACGAGCGACTCGGCCGCGGCCCTGGCGCAGGCGGATGTCGCTCTCATCGCGACGCCGACCGGCGCGATGCGCGACGCGCTGGTGCGCGTCCAGCAGCGCGGGCGGCCGCTGCCGGTGATTTGGGCGTGCAAGGGATTCGAGCCGGCGACCGGCGCGCTTCCGCACCGGATCGTGTCCGAAACGCTCGGCGAACCGGCGGCCTGCGGGGCGCTCTCCGGGCCGAGCTTCGCGCTCGAGGTCGCGCAAGGTCGGCCGACGGCGCTCACCCTCGCGTCGTCGGACCCGGGCTTCGCGCGCGCGATGGCGCGCGAGCTCCACCAAGGCAAGCTGCGCGTGTACTTCAGCAACGACCTCGTCGGCGTCGAGATCGGGGGCGCGGTGAAGAACGTGCTCGCGATCGCGACCGGCATCTGCGACGGGCTCGAGCTGGGGCTGAACGCCCGCGCGGCGCTCATCACCCGCGGCCTCGCCGAGATGACGCGGCTCGGCGTCGCTTTCGGCGGACGCGCCGAGACCTTCATGGGTCTCACCGGCGCCGGCGATCTCATCCTGACCTGCACCGGGGAGCTCTCGCGCAACCGGCGCGTGGGGCTGCTGCTCGGGCGCGGCGAGCCGCTCGCCGCGGCGCTCGGGAGCATCGGCCACGTGGCCGAGGGCGTGCAATCGGCGCGCGAGGTGCGCCGCGCCGCCGCCGAGAAGAAGATCGACATGCCGATCACGCAGGCCGTCTGCAGCGTGCTCTTCGACGGCGTGAACCCGGAGAGCGCGGTCGAGCAGCTTCTCGCCCGCGATCCGCGCAGCGAAACCTAGGCGCCGGCGCCCCGGAACGCGGTCCGCCGCCAGGCCTCGTAGACCACGATCGCGACGGCGTTCGAGAGATTGAGGCTGCGGCTGGCCGCGACCATCGGCAGCCGCACGCGCCGTTCCTCGGCGATCGTCGCGACGAGCGCGGCGGGGAGACCGGCGGTCTCCGATCCGAACACGAGAACGTCGCCTTCGGCGAACGGCGCCTGGTCGTAGCGAACCGTGCCGCGCGTCGAGAGCGCGAACAGACGGCCCGGGCGCGGCGCAAGCCGAAGCGCGGCGAGGCACGCGTCCCAGTGCCCGTGGACGGCGACCTGCTCGATGTCGCCGTAGTCCAGGCCGGCGCGCCGCAGCGCGCGGTCCGACAGGCGGAATCCGAGCGGCTTCACGAGGTGCAGCGCGCAGCCCGTGTTCGCGCACAGCCGCAGCACGTTGCCGGTGTTCGCGGGTATCTCGGGATGGACCAGGACGACGTGGAACATCGTTCAATCGAGCAGTGTTCGCGCGACGACCCAATTCTCCACCATCGACGCGCCGGCCGCCTTCAGCGCGCGGGCGAGCTCGTCGAGCGTGGTGCCGGTCGTCATGACGTCGTCGACCACGGCCACGCGCTTGCCGCGCAGATCGGGCGCGCACGCGAACGCGCCGCGGACGTTCGCGGCGCGCTCGTCGAGCGGCAGCTCGGCCTGAGGGGCGGTGTGCCGCACGCGTCGCGACGCGCCGGTCGCGAGCCTGCCCCCGGTCCGCGCGACGAGCGCGCGCGCGATCTCGACCGCGGGGTTGAAGCCGCGCTCGGCAAGCCGCTCGCGATGCAGCGGCATGGGCACGACGCAGTCGACCCGGCTCGAGATGCGCGGGGCCAGCGTCTCGGCCAGGAAGCCCGCGATCGGCAGACGAGCGCGGTACTTGAGCCGGTGGATCAGGCGGTCGCAGGGAAAATCGTAGCGCCATGCCGCGATGGTCCGATCGAAGTGAGGAGGCGCGGCGAGGCAGGCGCCGCACGCGGTGCCGCCCGGGCTGGGAAGGGCGCACCGCGGGCAGGACTCGGCGAGCGCGGGCAAGTCCGCGCAGCACCCGGCGCATAGCACGCGATCTGCGCTCGGTGCCCCGCAGAGCGCGCAATCCTGCGCGAGCGCGAGACGTTCGAGATCGCACCAGAGCCTCTTCACCACGCCGCCCGTGCTCATTTGACATCCCCGAGCGCGGGCCGCCATGATGCGGCATGGATTCGCCCGCTCAAAACCCGCAACGCACGACCGGCGCCCCGCGACGACGCGCTGCCGACGGGGCCGCCTGGACCCGCGAGCGCGTCGAGACGTTGTTCGAGCTGCCGTTCAACGACCTGGTGCATCGAGCCCAGCTCGAGCATCGCCGTCACTTCGACGCGAACGAGGTCCAGCTGTCGACCCTGCTGTCGATCAAGACCGGCGGCTGTCCCGAGGATTGCGCCTACTGCCCGCAGTCGGCGCGCTACCGCACGGGCGTCGCGGACGAGCCGGTTTTGCCGCTCGAGGACGTGGTGGCGGCGGCCCAGGCCGCCCAGCGCAACGGCGCGACCCGGTTCTGCATGGGCGCCGCCTGGCGCGGCCCGAAGGACCGGGACCTCGAGCTGGTGCTCGCGATGGTCCGCGCCGTCAAGGCGCTCGGCCTGGAAACCTGCGCAACGCTCGGGCTGCTGCGCGAGGGCCAGGCCGAGCGGCTCAAGGACGCGGGCCTCGACTACTACAACCACAATCTCGACACGGCGCCCGAGTTCTACGGCGAGATCGTGCGCACCCGCGGCTACGAAGACCGGCTGGAGACGCTCGCCCGCGTGCGCGGCGCCGGTATCAGCGTGTGCTGCGGCGGGATCGTCGGCATGGGCGAGACGCGCTCGCAGCGCGCGGGCCTGATCGCGCAGCTCGCGAGCCTCGATCCGCAGCCCGAGTCCGTCCCGATCAACGCGCTCGTGCAGGTGGAAGGCACGCCGCTGCACGGCAGCGAGACGCTCGACTGGAGCGAGTTCGTGCGCACCGTGGCTTGCGCGCGGATCGCGATGCCGCGCAGCCGCGTGCGGCTCTCGGCGGGCCGCACCGACATGCCCGAGGCGGTCCAGGCGCTCTGCTTCCTCGCCGGCGCCAATTCCATCTTCTACGGCGACAAGCTGCTCACCACGGGCAATCCCGAGACGACGCGCGACCGGGCGCTGCTCGCCAAGCTCGGCATCCGCCCCGCGTAGCGACACGGCCGAGCGGCGCAGCAGCCTGGGCTCAATGGCGACGCGTCCCGCCGGCTTCGACCCCGCGCAGGTGCGGCGCGCCTTCGACCGCGCCGCGCAGACCTACGAGCGCTCGTCGGTGATCGCGCGCGAGGTGGAGCGGCGCATGGCGCGGAAGCTCGAGTACCTGAGGGTCGATCCCGAGCGCGTGCTCGACGCGGGGTCGGGACCCGGCACGGCGCACGAGGTGCTGCGGCGACGCTACCCGGCGGCGCAGCTGGTCGAGGTCGACCTGTCCCTCGCCATGCTGCGACGCGCGCGAGAGCGTCGCGGACTGCGCGAGCTTCTGCGCGCGGCCGCAGGAGCGCGCGCCAGGCATTGGGTCTGCGCGGATTTCTCGAGCCTGCCCCTTCGCGGCGAGAGCTTCGGCATGATCTGGTCGAGCCTGGCGCTCGCCTGGTCGGCCGAGCCGCTCGCCACGCTCGGCGAGTTCCATCGCGTCCTCGTTCCGGGCGGTGCGCTCATGTTCTCGACGTACGGCCCGGACACGCTGAAGGAGCTGCGCGAAGCGCTCGGGGCGATCGATTCCGCCGCGCATGTCCACGCGTTCCACGACATGCACGACCTGGGCGACATGCTCGTCGCCGCCGGCTTCGACGCGCCGGTGATGGAGATGGAGCGCATCGCCGTCACGTATCCGGATATCGACGCGCTCGCGCGAGACCTCAAGGGCTCGGGCCAGACCAGCGCGTCCGCGGCGCGACGCCGCGGGCTGACCACGCCGCGCGAATGGCGGCGCGTGCGCGAGCAGTACGAGAAGAGCCGCGTCGCCGGACGGCTCCCCGCGACCGTCGAGGTGGTCTATGGTCATGCATGGAGAGGCCGGCGCACGGTGACCGAGGATGGCCGCAGCATCGTGCGCTTCCAGCGCGGCGGCTGAGAGAAATCCGGGAATTTCGGCCCGTGCACCTTGCCCCCGGGGAGGGCGGTGTGCTAATTTAGCGCGTTTACAAGCGGATAATTCAGGGCCTTTTCCAGAGAGCCGTGCGCGGGCGCGAAGCCCGCACCGCACGGCGGCGCGCTACCGAATCAACACAGAATGAAATGCACAGCGCGCTCGTTCCGTCTGCCCGATTTTCCTCGCGCCGCGCGTGCACCGAGCCTTCGCGCGTTCTTCACGCTTTTCCGATTCTGCTAGACCGACGGGGACAAGATGAAAAATAGGACGTTGAAGCTGGCGGGCTGGCTGCTGCTTCCCTTCTCGGGGGAGGCGTTTGCCGCCTGGGAGCACAACCTGCAGCCGCCGGTGACCCGCATCGCCACCGACATCTACGAGCTGCACATGCTGATGCTCGGCATCTGCTTCGTCGTGTTCGTCGGCGTCTTCGGCGTCATGTTCTACTCGATCTACAAGCATCGCCGCTCGGTGGGCCACCAGGCCGAGCACTTCCACGAGAACACGACCGTCGAGATCATCTGGACCATCATTCCGTTCCTCGTCCTGATCGCGATGGCCTGGCCCGCGACCAAGACGCTGCTCGCGCTCAAGGACACGTCGAGCCCCGACATCACCATCAAGGCGACGGGGTATCAGTGGAAATGGGGCTATGACTACCTGAAAGGCGAAGGGGAGGGGATTTCGTTCCTGTCGAACCTCTCGACGCCGCAGGACCAGATCGCCGGCGACGCGCCCAAGGACGAGCATTACCTCCTCGAGGTCGACAACCATCTGGTCGTGCCCGTCGGCAAGAAGGTGCGCATCCTCACGACCGCCAACGACGTCATCCACTCGTGGTCTGTGCCCGCGTTCGGCGTGAAGCAGGACGCGATCCCGGGATTCGTGCGCGATGCCTGGTTCCGCGCCGACAAGGAAGGCACCTATCGCGGGCAGTGCTCGGAACTCTGCGGCAAGGACCACGGCTTCATGCCGATCGTGGTCGACGTCGTCTCGCCGGACAAGTACACGGCCTGGGTCGCCGAGCAGAAGAAGCAGTCGGCCGCCGCCGCCGAGGATCCGAACAAGAAATGGACGCTCGCGGAGCTGCGCGCGCGGGGCGAGAAGGTGTATTCGACCACGTGCATCGCGTGCCACCAGGCGAACGGCAAAGGCGTGCCGAACGCGTTCCCGTCGCTCGACGGCTCCAAGATCGTGAACGGCCCGAAGGCCGCGCACATCAATATCGTCACCAACGGCAAGCCGGGGACCGCCATGGCCGCTTTCGGCAAGCAGATGTCCGACACCGATATCGCCGCCGTCATCACCTACGAGCGCAACGCCTGGAGCAACAAGACCGGCGACGTCATCCAGCCGTCCGAGATCGGGTCGGCGAAGAAATGAGCGACACCGCAGTCACAGCATTGTTCAGGATCGGGAGCCCCCAATGAGCGCAGTCATCGGCCACGGCCACGCACACGACGATCACGAGCACCAGCCCTCCGGGCTGATGCGCTGGGTCACGACCACCAATCACAAGGACATCGGCACGCTGTACCTGTGGTTCAGCTTCACGATGTTCCTCGTCGGGGGCACGCTGGCCATGGGCATCCGCGCCGAGCTGTTCAAGCCCGGCCTGCAGTTCTGGCATCCCGAGTTCTTCAACCAGCTCACCTCGATGCACGGCCTGATCATGGTGTTCGGGGCGATCATGCCGGCCTTTGTCGGCTTCGCGAACTGGCAGATCCCGATGATGATCGGCGCGCCCGACATGGCCTTCGCGCGCCTCAACAACTGGAGCTTCTGGCTGCTGCCGGTGGCTGCGCTGCTGCTGGTGAGCTCGTTCTTCGTGCCGGGCGGCGCGGTCGCGGCCGGGTGGACGCTCTACGCGCCGCTCACCACGCAGATGGGCCCGGGGATGGACATGGCGATCTTCGCGCTCCACATCATGGGCGCGTCGTCGATCATGGGCTCGATCAACATCATCACCACCATCCTCAACATGCGCGCGCCGGGGATGACGCTGATGAAGATGCCGCTCTTCGTCTGGGGCTGGCTGATCACGGCGTACCTCCTGATCGCCGTGATGCCGGTGCTCGCCGGCGCGATCACGATGGTGCTCACCGATCGCCATTTCGGGACGTCGTTCTTCAATGCGGCAGGCGGCGGCGACCCGGTGATGTTCCAGCACATCTTCTGGTTCTTCGGGCACCCCGAGGTGTACATCATGATCCTGCCGGGCTTCGGCATCATCAGCCAGGTGATCCCGGCGTTCGCGCGCAAGCCCCTGTTCGGCTACTCCTCGATGGTGTACGCGATGGCGTCGATCGCCATCCTGTCCTTCATCGTCTGGGCGCACCACATGTTCACGGTCGGCATGCCCGTCGTCGGGATGCTCTTCTTCATGTACGCCACCGTGCTGATCGCGGTGCCGACCGGCGTGAAGGTGTTCAACTGGCTCGCGACGATGTGGCGCGGCTCGATGACCTTCGAGACGCCGATGCTGTTCGCGATCGGCTTCATCTTCGTGTTCTCGATGGGCGGCTTCACCGGCCTGATCCTCGCGATCGCGCCGGTCGACATCCAGCTCCAGGACACTTATTACGTGGTGGCGCACTTCCACTACGTGCTGGTCGCCGGGTCGCTGTTCTCGCTCTTCGCCGGGTTCTACTTCTGGGTGCCGAAGTGGACCGGACGCATGTACGACGAGACGCTCGGGAAGTGGCACTTCTGGCTGTCGATGATCTTCTTCAACCTCACGTTCTTCCCGATGCACTTCCTCGGGCTCGCCGGCATGCCGCGGCGCATCCCGGACTACGCGCTGCAGTTCGCGAGCTACAACGAGGTCGCCTCGATCGGCGCGTTCGGCTTCGGCCTCGCGCAGATCCTGTTCCTGTGGATCATCCTCAAGGTGACGGTGCTCGGGCGGGGCGAGCGCGCGCCGCAGCGGCCTTGGGAAGGCGCCGACACGCTGGAATGGACTCATCTGCCGAGTCCGGCGCCGTACCACACCTTCCACGAGCAGCCGGTCGTCAAATGACGCATGCGGGCGAGCGGTCGATGGAGCGCAACAAGCGTACGGCGCTGATCCTCGCATCCATCGTGCTCGCGCTCTTCGTCGGCATCGTGCTCAAGTACTGGCTGCTGAAATGACGCAGACGCCCCGACGCACCGACGCCGTGAACCGCGAGGTGATGAGGAAGCTCGTCGTCGTCGCGGTGGCGATGTTCGGGTTCGGCTTCGCGCTCGTTCCGTTCTACGAGAAGATCTGCGAGGTCACCGGCATCCGCAACGTGTTCCAGCCCGACGGCCCCGCGCCCGTGAACACCCAGGTCGACACGAGCCGAGAGGTGTCGATCGAGTTCGACGCCAATCTGCAGCGCCTGCCCTGGACCTTCAAAGCGCTCGAGCCGCACATCGCGGTGCATCCGGGCGAGGTGAGGCAGGTCCTGTACGAGGTCCGCAATACCCTCGACCGGCCCGTCACCGGACAGGCCATCGCGAGCTTCGGTCCGCAGAACGCGGCGCGCTACTTCAGGAAGATCGAATGCTTCTGCTTCCGCGAGCAGACGCTCGGGCCAGGTGAAGTGCGCCGGATGCCGGTCGTGTTCGTCGTCGAGCCCGGACTGCCGGAGGACATGAACACGATCACGCTGTCGTACACGTTTTTCGAAGTGAACGGCAGGGGCGGTCCGGGTTGAGGAGCGCGTCGATGCCCGAGAAGCAGCCAAGGGACGCCTCGCCGCTCGAGGTGGCGAAGGCGGTGTTCTGGTCGTTTCTCGGGATCCGCAAGCGGGCGGAGCACGAGGCGGACATCGCGCGGCTGAAGCCGGCGCAGGTGATCGTGGCGGGCATCGTCGGCGCGGTCATCTTCGTGACCGTGTTGATATTGATCGTGCGCTTCGTCGTCAGCAGGGCAGGCTAGAAAGGAGAGAACAATGAGCGATCACGCTCAACACTATTACGTTCCACAGCCGTCTCACTGGATGATCTTCGGCTCCGGCGCGCTGCTGCTCATGGCGAGCGGCGCGGCGTCCTGGTTCAACGGCTGGCAGCCCGGGCGCTACCTCGTGCTCGCGGGGCTGCTCGTGCTCGTCTTCATGATGGTGCGCTGGTTCGGCGACGTCATCCGCGAGTCCGAGGCCGGCCGCTACGGGCGCTGGGAGGACGTCTCCTTCCGCTGGGGGATGAGCTGGTTCATCTTCTCGGAGGTGATGTTCTTCGGCGCGTTCTTCGGCGCGCTGTTCTACGCCCGCCTGTTCTCGATCCCCGACCTCGGCGACATCGACAGCAAGATCCTGTGGCCCGACTTCCAGGCGCAATGGCCGAGCGCGGGTCCCGGGTTCAAGGACCCGTTCTCGCCGATGGCCGCCTGGGGCATCCCGGCGATCAACACACTGCTGCTTCTCTCCTCCGGCGTGACCGTGACGGTCGCGCACTGGGCGCTGAAGGAGAACAAGAGGGGGCAGCTCGCGCTTTTCCTGTTCTTCACCATCGCGCTCGGGTTCACGTTCCTCGCGCTGCAGGTCTTCGAATACGGGCACGCGTACTCCGAGCTGAACCTCAAGCTGACGACGGGAATCTACGGAACGACGTTCTTCATGCTCACGGGCTTTCACGGCTTCCACGTGACGATGGGGGCGATCATGCTGACCACCATCCTGTTCCGGTGCCTGAGGGGACACTTCAAGCCCGATCACCACTTCGCGTTCGAGGCGGTCGCGTGGTATTGGCACTTCGTGGACGTCGTGTGGCTCGGTTTGTTCGTCTTCGTGTACTGGTTGTGAGCGGGCAGGCGCCGCAACCCTCCACGCTCGATCGGTCCGGAACGCCGCACGCGAACGTGCGGCGTTTTTTTTGGGCGGCTACGAGACCTTGCCGGGGATGAATCCGAAGTAGTAGCCGGCCATGAGCAGCAGGAACAGGGCGAGCGAAAGGCCGATGCGCACCGTCAGCGCCCTCACCGTGCGCTTCGAGCGGCCCTGATCGGTGACGAGGAAAAACAGCGCCGATCCGAGGCTGGCGACGATGGCGACCAGGAGCAGTATGACGACGATTTTCACTGCGATTCCTACCGCGGTTCAGACCGGAAGCGGAGGGCGACCCTCCGCAGCCAAGTCTACCGCATCGTCCTGACGACATGCGCTGGAGGCTCGACATCGGGCGCTGGCGTTTCCGGCCGGCGCTGGTTCCCGGACTGATCGCGGCGACGCTGGTGTTCGCCACGGTGTCGCTCGGAAACTGGCAGACGCGCCGCGCCGCCGAGAAGCTCGAGCTGTCGAAACGCCTCGACGAAGCCGCGCGCGGGCCGATGATGACCGTGCCGGCCGCGCTCGTCCCCGGAGAGACGTTCGAGCACCGGCGCCTCGCGGCACGCGGCACCTACGTCGCCCCGGCGACGATCTTACTCGACAACAGGATCCACGCCGGCGTCGCCGGATACGACGTGCTGACGCCGCTGCGCCTGGAACGCTCGGAGGCGTACGTGCTGGTCGACCGGGGCTGGACTCCGGCGGGAGACCGGCGCGAGCTGCCCTCCGTGCGCACGCCGGACGGCCCGATGCTCGTCGAAGGCCTCGGCGCCTTGCCGCCGAAGCGCATATTGGAGCTCGGCCCGGAAAGCGGCGCGGGGCCGTTGCGCGAGAACCTCGTGATCGATCGCGAGCGCGAGCGGCTCGGCCTCGCGCTGCAGCCCTTCGTGATCCTGCAGACGAGCCCGGCGGACGACGGCCTCGTCCGCGACTGGGCGCGCCCGGACACGAACGTCGCGCGGCATCGCAGCTACGCGCTCCAGTGGTACTCGTTCGCCGCGTTGACGGTCATTTTCTATGTCCTCGTCTGCACCCGGCGCATCAAGCCCTGAGCAGGGGCGCGGGCCGAGGGCTTGGCCCGTTCTGCTCATTCTCGCGCTGTGCGCCGCGCCGGTCGTCGCGGCCTGGCTCGCTTATTTCGTCTGGCCGCCCGCGTCGCGGACGAACCACGGCGAGCTGGTCGAGGCGCATCCGCTGTCCGACCCGCCGCTCGAGCGGCTCGGCGGCGGCGCCTTCCGCCTGTCGTCGTTGCGCGGCAAGTGGCTGCTCGTGCAGCTCGACGGCGGGGCGTGCGACGCGGCGTGCCGCGGGAAGCTCCTCTACATGCGCCAGCTGCGCCTGACCCAGGGCAAGGACATGGACCGCGTGGAGCGCGTCTGGCTCGTGACCGACGCCGCGCCCGTGGCCCCGGCGCTTGCGGGCGAATTCCCGGGTACGGTGATCGTGCGCGCCGCCGCGGGCGCCCTGGCGCGGGAATTCCCGGCCGCCGGCCATCCGAAGGATTACATCTACGTCGTGGACCCGCTTGGAAACGTCATGCTGCGCTGGAGCCGGTCCCTCGATCCCGACGGCATGAAGCGCGATCTGTCGAGGCTGCTGCGCGCCTCGCGGATCGGATAATTGGTAAAATGAAAATCCTTCCCGGTCCGAGCAGCATGCAGCTCTCGCTTCCCCGTACAGGTCTCCGGCTGCGCCGCTTCGTCGAGCTGACCAAGCCGCGAGTCGTCTCGCTCATCGTCTTCTGCGCGGTGATCGGCATGCTGCTCGCGGCCCCGGGCATGGTGGCCCCGGGGCTGCTCGTCTCGGCCACCGCGGGCATCTGGCTCGTCGCGGGCGCCGCCGCCGCCGTGAACTGCCTGGTGGAGCAGAAAGTCGACGCGGTCATGACCCGCACGCGAGGCAGGCCGCTGCCGCGCGGCGAGTTGACCGTCGCGCAGACGCTCGCTTTCGCGGGCGTCATGGGCGGCGTCGGGCTGTGGCTGCTCGATGCGTTCGTGAACCCGCTCACGATGTGGCTGACGCTCGGGACCTTCGTCGGATACGCTGTCATCTATACCATCCTGCTCAAGCCGATGACGCCGCAGAACATCGTCATCGGCGGGGCCTCGGGCGCGATGCCGCCCGTGCTGGGATGGGCCGCCGTGACGGGGGACGTGGGGCCCGAGGCGCTGCTGCTGTTCCTGATCATCTTCGCCTGGACGCCGCCGCACTTCTGGGCGCTCGCGCTCTATCGCACCGACGACTACGCGAAGGCGCGGCTGCCGATGCTGCCGATCACGCACGGGCGCAAGTTCACGCAGCTGTACGTGTTGCTGTACACCGTGATCCTGTTCGCCGCCGCGCTGCTGCCTTTCGCCTACGGCATGAGCGGATGGCTCTACCTGGGCGCGGCGCTCGCGCTGAACGGCCTGTTCATCGTGTACGCGGGCCGGCTCTATCTCGCGTACAGCGACGCGCTCGCGCGCCGCACGTTCCGGTTCTCGATCTTCTACCTGTCGGCCCTGTTCGCCGCGCTGCTCGTTGACCATTACGTTCTTCTCTAGCCGGCGGCTGCTCGCCGCGATCGCCGCCGTGCTCTCGACCGCGCTCGCGGCCTGCGGCGGCGGTTCCGGGACGCAATTCAAGAACGTCGACATCACCGGTGCCGACTACGGCAAGGACTTCAGCCTCGTGGATCACGCCGGAAAGACGCGCACGCTGTCGGACTTCCGCGGCAAGGCCGTGATCGTATTCTTCGGCTACACGCACTGCCCCGATGTCTGTCCAACGACGCTCGCCGAGCTCAAGATGGCGAAGGACCAGCTCGGCCCGGATGCCGGGCGCGTGCAGGTGCTCTTCGTCACGGTCGATCCCGAGCGCGACACGCGTGACGTGCTCGCCCGGTACGTGCCGGCCTTCGATCCGAGCTTCATCGGTCTGCGCGGGGACCCGGCCGAGACCGCGAAGGTCGCGAAGGACTTCAAGGTCTTCTACCAGAAAGTGCCGGGCACCCGGCCGGACAACTATTCCGTGGACCACACGGCGGGCAGCTACGTCTTCGATCCGCAGGGGCGGCTGCGCCTCTTCGTGAGGCCCGGCAACCCGGCCAATCTCGCGCTCGACCTTCAGACGCTGCTGCGCCGGCCTTCCTGAGCGGCCGCGGCCAGCAGCCGGTCCATCCTGCGATAAAGACGCCGCACCTCCGGGCTGACGGTGAGCTCGAGATTTCGCCGGTCGCGTTGCGAGCGCGTCTGGAGCACGAGCCCCAGGCGCTTGAGGCGGCTCAACCGGCGCTGAACGGTGGCGACCGACCCGATGTTTCGCAGGAACAGGCGCTTCAGGGTCAGCGGGATGCCCTGGTCTTCGTGATAACCGATCTCGACGATGACGTCGAAGTCCTCGATTGAGCGCAGCAACGGCAGCCGGCGCCGCTGGAAAGTGCGCAGCTCTTGCAGCTTCCCGAAGACGCCCATCGTCGTCCCTGCCCGTGATGAGCCATCAGTCTCCCGCGACCGTCGAACCTCCTCTTGATGCAGGTCAAGACCGATGTCGCCGGGCGTGCGGTCGTCCGTGAGGCACCCAATAGAAAGGGCCGCGAACGCGGCCCTTTCTTAGACTGCTCGGGTCGAGAATCAGGCGGCGGCCATCGCCCCCTTCATTTTTTGCAGCGCCTTCGCCTCGATCTGCCGGATCCGCTCGGCCGAGACCTTGAACTCGCTCGCGAGGTCGTGCAGCGTGGCGGGGTTCTTCTCGCGCAGCCAGCGCGCCTCGATGATGCGGCGGCTGCGCGCGTCGAGGCTCTCCAGGGCGGAGTGCAGGCCGCTGCTGCGCAGCGCTTCATCCTCCTGCGATTCGAGGACTTCTGAAGGCTCGGGCGAAGCGTCGGCCAGGTACGCGATCGGGGCGAGGCGTCCTTCCTCCTCGTCGCCGCCCACCGGCTCGAGCGCCATCTCCTGGCCCGCGAGCCTCGCCTCCATTTCCGCGACCTCGTCGGGCTTGACGTTGAGCTGCTTCGCGACCGAGCGGATCTCCGCCAGCGACAGCGGGTCCAGGCCCGGCTTCATGCTGCGCAGGTTGAAGAACAGCTTGCGCTGCGCCTTGGTGGTCGCGATCTTCACCAGGCGCCAGTTGCGCAGCACGAACTCGTGGATCTCGGCCTTGATCCAGTGGATCGCGAAAGAAACGAGGCGCACGCCCCGGTCCGGGTCGAAGCGCTTCACCGCTTTCATCAGGCCGATGTTGCCTTCCTGGATGAGATCGGCGTGCGGCAGCCCGTATCCCATGTAGCCGCGCGCGATGGCGACGACCACGCGCAGATGCGAGAGGACCAGCTGGCGCGCCGCTTCGATGTCGTTTTTGTCGCGGAACTCGCGGGCGAGCCGCGATTCCTGCTCGGCGGTGAGAATCGGAAAGCGATTCACCGTCCGGACGTAATGCTCCAAGCTGCCCACGGGCTGGGGCAGCGCCGTCGGGAAAGCCAAAGCGTTGCTGCTCATATCTCCTGTCTCCTAGTGGCCGGGACGATCCCGGCTCGGCACAACATCAATATTAGCACTCGCTTCGTTAGAGTGCTAAATGGCCGTCCGAGTTCCCCGAATGGATCAGGCGCAACGAGTTTTACCTTCATATATTCAGTGTCTTACGAGTAAGTGCCTGCCCACAGACAGGTAGGCACCGAGCCACCCCAGCCCGGCCGCGGCGGCCACGGTCGCCAAGGCGGTCCGCCACCCGGGCAGCTCGAGCGAGAGGGCCGTCGCGTAAAGGGTCGCGATCGGGGCGAGATGCCGGTTCAGGACGACCAGCGTGGCGGCCACGATGGCGAGCGCCGCGCACGCCCCGAGCGCGCCGAGCGCCGACCCGAGATACAGGAAAGGCCTGCGCACGTAGGCGTCGGTCGCGCCGACCAGGCGGCTGACTTCGATCTCGTCGGCGTGGGTCACGATCTGCAGCCGGATGGTGTTGAAAGTCACCGCCACCAGGGCGGCCCCGAGCAGCGTCGCGAGCAACAGGACCACCGAGCGGCCGAGATCGAGCAGGGCCTCCAGGCGGCGCACCCAGGCGGAATCCGTCTGCACGTGGGCCACGTTGGGAAGCGCGCGGAAATCGTGCTCGAGCCGCTGCAGGACCGTCGCGTCCGCGTCGGCGACGCCGACCACGAAGGCGTCCGGCAGCGGGTTCTCACGCAACGTCGCGGCGAGCTCGGCCACCGCGGGGTCGCGCTTGAGATCCGCGAGCGCGCTGTCGCGCGAGACGAAGCGCATGCCGCGCACGCCGGGCGAGCCCTTGATGCGATCTTCGACGGCCGCGACGTCGCGCGCGCTCGTGCCCGGCGCGAGGAAGACGCTGATCTGCGGATCGACCGAGACGCCCCCGGCGAGCGCCCGGACATCGGTGAGCACGCAATAGCCCGCGAGCGGAAGCGCGAGCGCCGTGCCGATCACGAGCACGTTGAGCAGCGTCGCGGCCGGCGATTGCGCCAATCGCGACACGGTCAGCGCGAAGCTCGCGCGATGGTGGCGCAGCCAGGCGATCACGACAGCCTGCCGTGGTCGAGCCGCAGCGAGCGCCGGCCCGAGGACTCGATCAACGCGCGGTCGTGCGTCGCGATCAGGACCGTGACCCCGACCTGGTTGAAGTCGCGGAACATGGCCATGATCTCGCGGGCGTAGTCGGCGTCGATGCTCGCCGTGGGCTCGTCGGCGAGCAGGATCGCCGGGCGGTTCACGATCGCCCGCGCGATGCACACGCGCTGCTGCTCGCCTCCCGAGAGCGTCACCGGCTCGGCGCGCTCGCGCGCGAGCAGGCCGACCTTGTCGAGCGCTGCGCGCGCGCGGCGCGCCGCCTCGCGGTGCGGCTGGCCCGTCACGACCAGGGGCAACATCACGTTGTCGAAGACCGAGCGGTCGTAGAGCAGCTTCTGGTCCTGGAGCACGAGCCCGAGGTTGCGCCTGAGGAAAGGGACCGCGGCCGGACGGAGCGCCGACACGTTCTGCCCGTTCACGAGCACGCTGCCGCCGCTCGCGCGCTCGATCGCGGCGATCAGCTTGAGGAGGGTCGTCTTGCCGGCCCCCGAGTGACCGGAGATGAACACCATTTCGCCGGCCTCGATCTCGAAGCTCACCTGCTTCAGCGCCTCGAAGCCCCCGTGGTAGCGCTTGCTGACCTGGCTGAACGAGATCGCCGGCATCAGTCGAGCAGCGCCCTCGAGAACTCGTCCGCCACGAACGGCTGCAGGTCGTCGATGCCCTCGCCGACCCCGACGAAGCGAAGCGGTATGGGCCGATCCGCGCGCTCGCGGGCGATGGCGCACACCACCCCGCCCTTCGCCGTGCCGTCCAGCTTCGTGAGGATAAGCCCGGTCAGCCCGAGCGCGGCGTCGAAGGCCTTGACCTGGCCGAGCGCGTTCTGCCCCGTGTTCGCGTCGAGCACGAGCCAGATCTCGTGCGGAGCGCCGGGCTCGGCTTTGGCGATCACGCGCTTGATCTTCTTCGCCTCCTCCATGAGGTGCAGCTGCGTCGGCAGCCGCCCCGCGGTATCGGCGAGGACCACGTGCGTGCCGCGCGACTTCGCCGCCTGCACCGCGTCGTAGACCACCGCGCCCGGGTCGCCGGCGGCCTGGGACACGACCGCGACGCCGTTGCGCTCGCCCCACACGGCGAGCTGCTCGCGCGCCGCGGCGCGGAACGTGTCGCCGGCGGCGAGCAGCACGGAGTCGCCGCGGGCCTGGAAGAACTTCGCGAGCTTGCCGATCGAGGTCGTCTTGCCGGCGCCGTTGACGCCGGCCAGCATGACGATGAAGGGCTTGCGCGATCCGCGCGCGAGCGGCGCCTCGAGCGGCGCGAGCAGCTCGGTGACGACCGCGTGCAGCTCGGTTTTGATCTGATCGGCCGTCTGCAGCCCTCGCTTGCGGCTGCGCTCGCGCAGCCGCGCGACGAGGAACTCGGTCGCCTCGACGCCGGCGTCGGTCGCGAGCAGCGCAGTCTCGAGCTGCTCGAACAGCGCTTCGTCGATCTTGCCCGCGCCGAACAGGCCCGAAAGGCGCGAGCGTGTGTTCGCGAGCCCGTCCTTCAACCGCGCGAACCAGGGGCGCTCCTCGTCCGTCTTCTTGAAAAGGCCCAGCATGGAAGGAATTCCGGGAAAACCGCTAAGATAGCCTTGCATTCTATCACCGCAGGCCGATGATCCCGCCCCGTTTCCTCCTGCTCCTCGCGCTGATTCCGTCGCTTTGCGCCGGGCAGACCGAGCCGCGCGAATTCACTCTGAAGAACGGGCTGCGGCTCATCGTGAAGGAAGATCATCGCGCGCCGACGGCGATTCAGCAGGTGTGGTACCGCGTCGGCGGCATCGACGAGGACGTCGGCATCACCGGCGTCGCGCACGTTCTCGAGCACATGATGTTCAAGGGCACGAAGCGCTACAAGGCGGGCGAGTTCTCGCGCCTGGTGACGGAGGCGGGAGGACGCGACAACGCCTTCACCGCCAAGGACTACACGGTGTACTTCCAGCAGGTGCACAAGGACCGGCTGCCGCTCGTGATGCAGCTGGAAGCCGACCGGATGGCGAACCTCGTCCTGCGCGAGAGCGATTTCAAGCAGGAGATCCGGGTCGTGATGGAAGAGCGCCGCTGGCGATACGAGGACCGGCCGCCGGCCTTGGTGTACGAGAACTGGATGAGCGCCGCTTTCGAGTCGCATCCGTACCGCTGGCCCGGCATCGGCTGGATGGAAGACCTGCAGAAAATGACCTGGCGCGACGCGCGCTCGTGGTACGAGCGCTGGTACGCGCCGAGCAACGCCACGGTGGTCGTCGTCGGCGACGTCGACGCGAAGCAGGTGTTCGCCCTGGCGCAGCGCTATTACGGCGTCGTGGCGCCGAAGGCGGTGCCGGCGAAGCGCTCGGTGGTCGAGCCGCGCCAGAGAGGATCGCGGCGAGTAACGGTGAAGGCGCCGGCCGAGCTGCCGTACCTGCGCATCGGCTACAAGGTCCCGGCGCTGAGGAACGCGTCGGCCGATCGCGAGCCCTACGCGCTCGCGCTGCTCGCCGAGATCCTCGGAGGCAGCGATGCCGCGCGCCTGCAGCGCGTGCTCGTGCGCGAGCGCAAGCTCGCGACGACTGTGAGCGCGGACTACGACTTCTTCGCCCGCGGGCCGGCCACGCTCTCGTTCGAGGCGGGCGCGACGCCGGGGCGCAGCGCGGCCGAGCTCGAGGCTGCGCTGCGCGAGATCGTCGGGCGCGTCGCGGCCGAGGGCGTGACCGACGAGGAGCTGCGCCGCGCGAAGGCGCGGCAGGTGGCGCAGGAAGTGTACAAGCGCGACTCGATCTTCGCGCAGGCGATGGAGCTCGGGACGCTCGAAAGCGTGGGCCTCTCGTACCGCGACGTCGACCGCATCCTCGAGCGCCTGGGCGAAGTCACCGCCGACGAGATCGTCGCGGTCGCGAAGAAATACATCACCGACGACGGGTTGACCGTCGCGGTGCTCGATCCGCAGCCGCTGGGCGAGCGCAAGGCGGCGGCCGCGCCGCCGCGCGCCGGACACTGATGAACGCCCTGCGCGCCGCGTTCCTCGTCCTGCTCCTCGCCTGCGGCGGCGTCGCACAGGCGCAGGTGCGCATCCAGCACTGGACGCTCGCGACCGGCGCGCGGGTCTATTACGTCGAGAGCCGGGCGATTCCGGTGCTCGACGTGGCGGTCGAATTCCCGGCGGGGAGCGCCTGGGACGCGGGGCGCTCCGCCGGCGTCGCGCGCATGACGCTGCAGATGCTCAGGGCCGGGTCGGCGCGGTTCTCCGAGGACGAGTCGAATCAGCGCCTCGCGGACATCGGCGCCGAGCTGCGCGACAACTTCGACCGCGACCGCGCGGGCTTCAGCGTGCGCACATTGTCCTCGGAGCGCGCTCGCGCGGTCGCGGTGCTCGCCGACATGCTGCAGGCGCCGCGCTTTCCGGCGGAGGCGCTCGAGCGCGAGCGCGCGCGCGCGGTCGCCGACGTCAAGGAAGCCGAGACCCAGCCCGAGGGCGCCGCCGAGCGGCGGCTCTATGCGCTCATGTACGCCGGCCACCCTTACGGCATCGTTCCGACGGCGGACTCGCTCGCTGCGATCAAGCTGGAGGACGTCGAGCGCTTCTACCGCGAGCGCTATCGCGCCAGCCGCGCGGTCGTGACCATCGTCGGCGACGTCGACCGCGACGCCGCGGGCGCGCTCGCCGAGGCGCTCACCGCGCGGCTGCCCGCGGGTCCGGACGACGGCCCGCGCCTGGAGCCGGCGAAGCCGCCCGCGCACGGACAGCTCGAGCGCATCCCGCGCCCGTCGGCGCAGAGCCACGTGCTCGCCGGCATGCCCGGCCTCGCGCGCGACGATCCCGATTACTTCCCCTTGTTCGTGGGCAATTTCGTCCTCGGCGGCGGCGGCTTCGTCTCGCGCCTGTACAACGAAGTGCGCGAGAAGCGCGGCTACGCCTACAGCGCCTACAGCTATTTCCTGCCGCTCGCGGCGCGCGGGCCCTTCCTCATGGGGCTGCAGACGCGCAACGACCAGGCCGACGAGGCGCTCAAGCAGGCGCGCGCGGTGCTCGACGACTTCATCAAGAACGGCCCGACGCCCAAGGAGCTCGCCGCCGCGCAACGCAGCCTCGTCGGCAGCTTTCCGCTGCGTCTCGATTCGAACCGCAAGATCCTCGATCAGGTGGCCATGATCGGCTACTACCGGCTGCCGCTCGACTGGCTGGACAAGTTCATCCCGAGCATCAAGGCGGTCACGCTGGAAAGCGTGCGCTCGGCGTTCTCGCGCCGCGTGCGTCCCGAGGAACTGACGACGGTCGTGGCCGGTGCGGCGCAGTAGGCCGAACACCGTCCGCATCATCGGAGGTCGCTGGCGCAGCAGGATCGTCGAATTCGCCGACGTCGCCGGCGTGCGGCCCACGCCCGACCGCGTGCGCGAGACGCTCTTCAACTGGCTCGGACAGACGCTCGCCGGCCTGGACTGCCTGGACCTCTTCGCCGGCAGCGGCGTCCTCGGGTTCGAGGCCGCGTCGCGCGGCGCGCGCTCGGTGGTGATGGTGGAGAAGCACCCGCGGGTGCTCGCGTCTCTGCGCGCGTCCGCGCGCTTGCTCGACGCCGCCAACGTGCGCCTCGCGCACGGCGATGCGCTAGAATTCCTGCGCGCTCCCGGCGTGCGCTACGACGTCGTGTTCGTGGATCCGCCCTACCGGCTGGCGCTCGTGGACCAGGCGCTGGCCTTGCTGCCGCCGGTGCTCGCACCGGAGGCGCGCGTGTACGTGGAAAGCGATGCGCCGTTCCATGCCGGGCCCGGCTGGTCGATGATCCGGCACGCCCGAGCGGGCCAGGTGCACTACCATCTCTTGGGAAGGGATCCCGATGATCAGGGCCGTCTACCCCGGAACGTTTGACCCGATCACGCGCGGGCACGAGGACCTCGTGCGGCGCGCCTCCGCGCTGTTCGACGAGCTGGTCGTCGGCGTCGCCGGCAGCAGCCCGAAGCAGCCGTTCTTCAACCTCGCGGAGCGCGTGCGCCTCGCGCGCGAAGTCCTCGCTCCTTACGAGAACGTCAAGGTCGAGTCCTTCGACGGGCTGCTCATGGACTTCGTGCGCGCGCAGAAGGCGCGCGCGATCCTGCGCGGGCTGCGCGCGGTGTCCGACTTCGAGTACGAGTTCCAGATGGCCGGGATGAACCGCAACCTGTATCCGGACGTTGAGACGCTGTTCCTGACGCCCTCGGAGCAATACATGTTCATCTCCGCGACCATCGTGCGCGAGATCGCCTCGCTCGGCGGCGATGTCGGGCAGTTCGTGCACCCGCGCGTCAGGCAGGCGCTCGCGAAGAGGGTCGACGAGCGCAAGAAGTAGCGCGCGGCTACTTCTGGCAGGCGGTACAGAAGAAGCTGGAGCGGCTGCCCAGGCGCGCGATGCGTATCGTGGAGCCGCACACGCGGCAGGCGAGCCCGGCGCGGTCGTAGACGTAATAGCTCTGCTGGAAATATCCCGAGGCGCCGTCCGAGTGGACGAAGTCGCGCAGGCTGCTGCCGCCGGCGGCCAGCGCGTCGCGCAGCGTCTCCCGGATCGACGTCACGAGCCGCTCGCATTCGGCGCGTGTCAGCCGCCGCGCGCGGCGGCGCGGATGCACGCCCGCCCGGAACAGGCTCTCGTTCGCGTAGATATTGCCGACCCCGACGACGATGTTGGCGTTCATCAACACCTGCTTGATGCCGGCCTGGCGTCGCCGCGTCGCGGCATAGAGGTAATCGGCCGAGAACTGATCCGAGAGCGGCTCGACGCCCAGCCCCGAGAGCAGCCGGTGGCGGCGCGCGTCGCCCGGTTGCCACAGCAGCGCGCCGAAGCGCCGCGGATCGCGCAGGCGCAGCGCCGTGTCGCCGAACACCAGGTCGACGTGGTCGTGCGCGCGCGCCGGCGCCCGCGGGTCGATCACCCGCAGGCTCCCCGACATGCCGAGGTGCAGGATGAGCGATCCCGAGCCGCACTCGAGCAGCAGATATTTTCCGCGCCGTTCGACGCGCCTCACCTGCTGGCCGACGATCGTGCGCGCGAGCGTGCGCGGCACGCGCCAGCGCAGGTTCGGGTTGCGGATCTCGACCCCGGTGATCGTGCGGCCGACGACGAAGGGTTCGATGCCGCGGCGGGTGATTTCGACTTCGGGCAGCTCGGGCATGATGTGTAACGCGCTCGGTTTTTATTATTGTCGTCCCATCGAAATATACCTAAACTGTCGGTTCCGCGACAGCAGGCCCCACGTCATGTTCTCCCGCGTCTTGTGCTCCATGCTACGCATGCGCATCCCGGTCCTGGGAATCGCCGTGGCGCTGCTCGCGGGCGCGCTCGCGGCATGCGCCGGGCGCACGGTCAAGTCGAGCTCCGGGAACGACTCCGCGGACACCGAGGACGGCGACGCGACCTCCTTCTTCGAGTCTCCCGAGCGCGGCGTAGTGCCGGCGCTGCCGCCGCAGGACCTGACGGAAACGGTCCTGTACGAGTTCCTGCTCGCCGAGATCGCGACGCAGCGCGGCGACGTCACGCTGGCCGCGCAGGCCTACGTCGATCTCGCCAAGCGCACGCGCGACCCGCGCATCGCGCGCCGCGCGACCGAGGTCGCGATGTACGCGCGCATGGCGAACGCCGCGGTCGAGGCGGCGCAGATCTGGCAGGAGACCGAGCCGCAGTCGACCCGCGCGCGGCAGGCGCTCGCGGGGCTCCTCGTCAACGCCGGCCGCTACGACGAGGCGCTGCCGCATTTCGAGAAGCTGCTGGCCGAGGGCGCGGCCAAGCCCGCCGAGACTTTCTCGCAGCTCGGACGCGCGCTCGCGAACGCTCAGGACAGGAAGTCCGCGCTCAAGCTCGTGCGCACGCTCGCGCAGCGCTATCCGCGCGTGCCGCAGGCCCATTTCGCGGTGGCGCAGACCGCCGCCGGGGCGGGCGACGACGAGCTCGCGCTCGCGGAGATCCGGCAGGCCGAGCAGCTGCGTCCAGATTGGGAGAACGCCGTGCTGTTCGAGGCGCAGCTGCTGCAGCGCAAGTCCCCGGACGCCGCCGCCGCCCGGCTCGAGACGTTCCTGAAAAGCAACCCGGGTTCGCGCGAGGTGCGCCTCGACTACGCGCGGCTGCTCGTCTTGCAGAAGAAGATCGCCGAGGCGCGCGGCGAGTTCCAGAAGCTGCTCGCCGCCTATCCGGACAACACGGACGTGACCTTCGCGGTCGCGCTGCTCTCGCTGCAGCTCAACGACTACGACGCGGCCGAGGCCAATCTGAAGCGGCTGCTGCGGGGAAGCTATCGCGACAAGAACGGCGTGCGCCTCTACCTCGGCCAGATCGCCGAGGACCGCAAGAAGCTTCCCGAAGCGCTGCGCTGGTACGACGAGATCACCGACGGCGAGCACTATCTCGCCGCCCAGATCCGGTCCGCGCAGGTCCTGTCCAAGCAGGGCAAGCTCGCCGCCGCGCGCGAGCGGCTGCATCAGACCGAGCCGCAGAACGGGCAGCAGCGCGTGCAGCTCGTTCTCGCCGAGGCGCAGCTCCTGCGCGACGCGAACCAGCCGAAGGCGGCCTTCGACATGGTGCAGCAGGCGCTCGAGAAGCTGCCGAACCAGCCCGACCTCTTGTACGACCACGCCATGCTCGCCGAGAAGCTCGACCGCATGGACGTTCTCGAGTCGTCGCTGCGCAAGCTCATCGCGCTCAGGCCCGACTACGCGCACGCCTACAACGCGCTCGGCTATTCGCTCGCCGACCGCAACGAGCGGCTCCCCGAGGCGCGCGATCTGATCGAGAAGGCGCTGAAGCTCTCGCCCGACGACTCGTTCATCATCGACAGCATGGGCTGGGTCCTGTACCGCCAGGGACAGACCAAGGACGCGCTCGAGTGGCTGCAGAAGGCGTATGCGGCGCGGCCCGACGCCGAGATCGCCGCGCACCTCGGCGAGGTGCTGTGGGCGCTCGGACGCCGCGACGCCGCCGAGCGCGTCCTGAGCGACGCGGCGCAGAAGGACCCGGGCAACGAGGCCATCGCGAACACCCTCAAGCGCCTGAAGCGCTGAGGACGCGGGCCGTGCGGCGACTCGCGCTCGTCCCGGTCGCGGCTCTCGCGCTCGCCGCGTGCGCGACCCTGCCGAAGCCGGAGGCGCCGCCGACCGAGGGAGCGTTCGAGCTGCACGGGCGCGTCGCCGTCCGCTACGGCTCCGACGGCGCCTCGGGCAACATCGCCTGGCGCCATTCGGCGCAAGCCGACGACCTTCTCATCACGTCGTTTCTCGGGCAGGGCGTCGCGCGCATCCGGCGCTCCGACGGCGAGGTGCAGCTCGTCGCCGAGGGCAAGGAGCACCGCGCGCCCGACGCGGAGACGCTGACCGAGCGCGTGCTCGGCTGGCGGCTGCCCCTCGAAGGGCTCCCGGACTGGGTCCAGGGGCGTCCGGCGCCCGGGCACGCCGACCAGCTGCGCCGCGAAGGCGAACGTCTCGTCGCCTTCGTGCAGGACGACTGGAAGGTCGAGTACCAGGCGTTCGACGGCGAACGGCCCTCGCGCCTGCGGCTGACGCGGCCGAATCTCGAGATCCGGCTGATCGTCGATCAGTGGTCGGGATGAGCCTCTGGGACCGCGCCTGGCCGGCGCCCGCGAAGCTGAATCTGTTCCTGCACGTCGTGGGCCGCCGCGAAGACGGTTATCACCTGCTGCAGACCGCGTTCAGGCTCATCGACCGCCGCGACCGGCTGCGCTACGCGCCCCGCGACGACGGCCGCGTCGCGCTCGTGCGGCCGCTTCCCGGGATCGACGAAGCGACCGAGCTCTCGGTGCGGGCGGCGCGGCTGCTTCTCGCGGAATCGGGCACGAGACAGGGCGTCGAGATCGAGATCGAAAAAAGCATCCCGGTGGGCGGCGGGCTGGGCGGCGGCAGCTCCGACGCGGCGACCACGCTCGTGGTCCTGAACCGCCTGCTGCGGCTCGGCGCCTCGGCCGGCGACCTCGCGCGCCTCGGCTCGAGCCTCGGCGCCGATGTTCCATTCTTTCTCTTCGGGCAGAACGCGTTCGCCGAAGGCATCGGAGAGCGCCTCACGCCGCTCGAGCTGCCCGCCGCCTGGTACGTCGTGCTCGTGCCGCCGCTCGCCGTGTCGACGAAGGCGATTTTCGCCGCGCCCGAATTGACACGAAATTCGAAAACCATCAAAATATCAAGCTTTTCGGCAGGCTTCGGGCGTAACGACCTCGAGCCCGTCGTGTGCGGGCGCCACGGTGAAGTCGCGGCGCATCTGGCTTGGCTGAAGCAGTTCGGCGATGCGCGCCTGAGTGGGTCCGGCGCATGCGTGTTCGCCGAGTTTCCAAGCGAACGCGAGGCGCGCGACGTTTTGTCCGGCATGCCGGATAAAATGACGGGCTTCGTTGCCCGCGGGCTGGATCGACATCCGCTCGCGGATTTGCTGGACCACGGTTAGCGCTTGGGGAGTCGCCAAGCTGGTTAAGGCAGCGGATTTTGATTCCGCCATACGAGGGTTCGAATCCTTCCTCCCCAGCCAGTTTTTTGGCCCACCGCGCAGCCGCAGATTCGCGGCTGCTTGCATTTCCGGGGTAGAAAAAAGCCGGGAGCCCGTCGCCCGCAGGGACGGTAGCCGGTAGAGGGAGACATGGCGTACGAAAGCCTGATGGTGTTCACCGGCAGCGCCAACCCGCTGCTCGCGCACGCGGTGGTGCGCCGGCTCAACATCCCCCTGGGCCATGCGACGGTGGGCAAGTTCTCGGACGGCGAGATCATGGTCGAGGTGCTCGAGAACGTCCGCGGCAAGGACTGCTTCGTGCTGCAGTCGACGTGCGCGCCGGCGAACGAGAGCCTGATGGAAGTGCTGCTGATGGTGGACGCGCTGAAGCGCGCGTCGGCGGCGCGCGTGACGGCCGCGATCCCGTACTTCGGCTACGCGCGCCAGGACCGGCGGCCGCGCTCGGCGCGGGTCGCGATCAGCGCGAAGGTCGTGGCGAACATGCTGCAGGCCGCGGGCGTCGACCGCGTCCTGACGATGGACCTGCACGCGGACCAGATCCAGGGGTTCTTCGACGTGCCGGTGGACAACATCTACGCGACGCCGGTGCTGCTCGGCGACGTGTGGAAGCACCAGTACGAGAACCTGCTGGTGGTGTCGCCCGACGTGGGCGGCGTGGTGCGGGCGCGGGCGATGGCGAAGCGGCTGGAGTCGGACCTGGCGATCATCGACAAGCGCCGGCCGCAGCCGAACGTCTCGGAAGTGATGAACGTGATCGGCGACGTGAAAGGCAGGACCTGCGTGATCATGGACGACATCGTCGACACGGCGAACACGCTGTGCAAGGCGGCCGAGGCGCTGAAGGACGAGGGCGCGACGCGGGTCGTCGCGTACTGCACGCACCCGGTGCTCTCGGGCGGCGCAGTCGAGCGGATCGCCGCCTCGTCCATGGACGAGCTGGTAGTGGCCGACACGATCCCGCTCTCGAAGGCGGGGCAGGCGTGCAAGAAGATCCGCGTGCTCTCGGTCGCCGGGCTGCTCGCGGAAACGATATTGCGGATCAGCAACGAGGACTCGGTGAGCTCCTTGTTCATGGAATAGGTTTTACGTCGGCGTCGCCTGGTCGCGGGCGATGCCTCATTTAGGAGAAGCACAATGGCAATCGAAGTTATGGCGCAAACGCGCAAGCTGCAGGGAACGGGTGCGAGCCGCCGCCTGCGCCGCGAAGGCAAGGTCCCCGGCATCGTCTACGGGGGGAGCGAGCCCGCGGTCACCATCGAGCTCGATCACAACGCGCTGTTCCATCACCTGCGCAACGAGAAGTTCCACGCGTCGATCCTGACCCTGAAGCTGGACGGCGGAACCGAGCAGGTCCTGCTGCGCGCCGTGAACATGCATCCGTTCAAGCTGCAGGTGCAGCACATCGACTTCCAGCGGGTCTCGGCGAAAGAGAAGATCCACATGAAGGTGCCGCTGCACTTCGTGAACGCCGAGGCCTCGCCCGCCGTCAAGGTCTCGGGCGGCATCATCAGCCACGTCGCGAACGAGCTCGACGTGCGCTGCCTGCCGGCCGACCTGCCCGAGTACATCGAGGTCGATCTCTCGAAGCTCGAGATCAACGACTCGATCCACGTCCGCGACCTCGCCTTGCCGAAGGGCGTCGAGCTCATGCTGCGCGGCCAGGAGAACCCCCCGGTCGCGACGGCGCAGGTGCCGAAGGCCGCGATCGAGGAGGAAGAGGCCGCCGCCGCTGCCGCCGCGACCGTCGAGGGCGCTGCCGCGCCGGAAGCGACCCCGTCCGCGGCCGACGTTCCCGCCGTCAAGCAGAAGGCGCCCGAAGCCGCCGCGCCAGCCGCCGACGAGAAGGGCAAAGGCAAGGGCGACAAGGGCGAGAAGAAGTAGGATCGGCCCGGCGCGCAAGGAAGGGCGCGGCCACCGCGCCCTTTTTCGTCTATGGCTTCCATCAGGCTGATCGCAGGTCTCGGCAACCCCGGACGCGAGCACGAGCGCGACCGGCACAACGTCGGCTTCGCGTTCTTGTCGCGCCTCGCGTCGGGACACCGGATCGACTTGCGCGCGGAGGCCCGCTACCACGGACTCGTCGGAAGGCTCGCGGTCCGATCGGGCGATATCTGGCTGGTGAAGCCGCAGACCTACATGAACCTCTCGGGAAAGTCAGTCGGGCCGCTCGCCCGCTTCTACAAGATGCAACCCGAGGAGATCCTCGTGGTGCACGACGAGCTCGACTTTCCGCCCGGGGTCGCCAAGCTGAAGCTCGGCGGCGGCGTCGCCGGGCACAACGGGCTGAAGGACATCGCCGCGCAGCTCGGGTCGCAGGGGTTCTGGCGCATGCGCATCGGCATCGGGCATCCGGGGGACAAGAGCGTGGTTCCCGATTACGTGCTGAGCTCGCCGGCGCCCGCGGAGCGCGAGCAGATCGAGGCAGCGCTCGAGCGCTGCCTGTTGGTGGCGCCGCTCGTGCTCGAGGGCAACATGGAAGCGGCGATGCTGAAGCTGCACACCAAGGACTGAGATGTCGCTTCAATGCGGAATCGTCGGCTTGCCCAATGTCGGCAAGTCCACCCTGTTCAACGCGCTGACCAAGGCCGGCATCGCGGCCGAGAACTATCCGTTCTGCACGATCGAGCCCAATGTCGGCATCGTCGAGGTGCCTGACCCGCGGCTGGCGAAGCTCGCGGACATCGCGCGGCCGCAGAAGATCGTGCCTGCCGTCGTCGAGTTCGTGGACATCGCCGGGCTCGTCGCGGGCGCGTCGAAGGGCGAGGGCCTCGGCAACCAGTTCCTCGCCAACATCCGCGAGTGCGACGCGATCGCGCACGTGGTGCGCTGCTTCGAGGACGCGAACGTCGTGCACGTGGCGGGCAAGGTGGACCCGGTGTCGGACATCGAGACCATCAACACCGAGCTCGCGCTCGCCGATCTCTCCGCGGTCGAGAAGCAGCTCGCGAAGAATCAGAAGCTCGCGCGCGCAGGGGGCGACAAGGAAGCCCAGCGGCTGGTCGCCGCGCTCGAAAAGGTGCAGGCCGAGCTCGATCGCGGCAAGCCGGCGCGCGGAATTGCGCTTTCCAGGGAGGAGCTGGCGGTGATCCGGCCGCTGTTCCTGCTGACGATGAAGCCGACGATGTACGTCGCGAACGTGTCCGAGCACGGCTTCTCCAGCAATCCGCTGCTCGAGAAAGTGCAGGCCTACGCCAAGGCCGAGGGCGCCCCGGTGGTCGCGATCTCGGCGGCGCTCGAGGCGCAGATCGCGGACCTCTCGGACGAGGACAAGAACGTGTTCCTCGCGGACATGGGGCTCGCCGAGCCCGGGCTGAACCGCGTGATCCGGGCGGGATACGCGCTGCTCGGGCTGCAGACGTATTTCACCGCGGGTCCCAAGGAGGTGCGCGCCTGGACGATTCCCGCCGGCGCGACGGCGCCGCAGGCGGCGGGCGTCATCCACACCGACTTCGAGCGCGGCTTCATCCGCGCCGAGATCGCGGCGTACGAAGACTACGTCGCCTGCAAGGGCGAGCAGGGGGCGCGCGAGGCGGGGAAGCTCAGGCTAGAGGGCAAGGACTACGTCGTGCGCGACGGCGACGTGGTGCACTTCCGGTTCAACGTCTGACGTTTTGGGCGGCGTCAGCGCCCGCCGATCATGTAGTGCGTCCACGCCCGCCACTCCTGGGCGGAGTGCAGCACCGCGGACGGCAGGGCCATTCCCTTGAAGCTATAGCTGCTCGGATCCGCGACCCGGTGCTTGGCGACGAACCGGCGTGCGTGCTCGAGCCAGGTGCCCGAGAATTTTCCCGCCGACTGGTGGACGACCAGGATGTCGTTGGCGACCGCGACGGGAAATCCGGCGACGGCCGCCGAATAGCTGAAGTCCAGGTCGTACAGATGCCAGTCGTCGAAGGTGCGCTCGTCGAACGCGAGCTTTTCGATCACCGCGCGCCGGCACGCGAAGAACACGCCGTCGAGCGCCTGCATCGGGCTCGCGCTCGCCCCCGACAGCAGGTAAGCGGTCGTCACGATCCCGCGGCCGCCGCGCTCCGGCATGCCGATCTGACCGTGGACGTACGGCCAGCCGGCGTCGATCCAGCTGCCGCCGCACACGCGGTCGGTCCCGGCCACGCCGACCAGCGCGAAAACCGACAGCCGGTTCACGAGCTTGGCCGCGAAGTCCGGCGCGACGATCTCGATGTCGTCGTGGGAGAACACGAGGATCTCGCCCCGCGCGCGGCGCACGCCCCGGTTATAGCCCTCGGCCAGCGATCGCGCGTCGTGGACGCCGACGATCTCGTGGTCGAGCCCGGCGAGCAAGGCCGCGTAGTTCGCGGCGACTCGCTCGAATTTCGAGGGCGTGATGCTGCAGACGACGACGCTGATCCTCGGGGCCGCGCCGCGAAGGCGCTCGCGCGGCGGATCGACGAAGTCCGTGCGCGCGCGGCAGAGCGCGTGGCCGACCCGGGCGTGCTGCAGCAGCGGGTGGCCGGGGCGGCGCTCGAGGCACGCGTCGAGCGCGTCCAGCGCCTTCGCGTATTCGCCCCGCTCGATCAGCACCGAGCCGAGCAGGTAGTGCACCGACGCGAGCTCGGGCGCGAGGGCGAGAGCGCCGCGGGCGCTGCGCTCGGCCTCGTCCAGCCGGCCGGCGAGCAGCGCGTTACCGGCCTCGGCGTAAAGGCGCTCTGCTTGCTCGTCGCCCACTCAACGGTCGACGCCGCCGACGCAGAGGTACTTGACGACCAGGTAGTCGTCGATGCCGTACTTCGACCCCTCGCGGCCGATCCCGGACTCCTTCACGCCGCCGAAGGGCGCGACTTCGGTCGAGATGATCCCGGTGTTGATGCCGACGATGCCGTACTCGAGCGCCTCGGCTACGCGCCACACGCGGCCGAGGTCGCGTCCGTAGAAGTACGCGGCGAGGCCGAACTCCGTGTCGTTCGCGAGGCGGATCGCCTCCTTCTCGTCCTTGAAGCGGAAGAGAGGCGCGACCGGGCCGAAGGTCTCTTCTTTCGTGATTTTCATGCGGGTGTCGACGTTCGCGAGCACGGTCGGCTCGAAGAACCGCCCGCCGAGCGTGTGGCGCTTGCCGCCGGTGAGCACCTTGGCGCCTTTGGCGACCGCGTCGCCGATGTGCTCCTCGACCTTCGCCACCGCGGCGGCGTCGATCAGCGGCCCCTGGACGACGCCCGTCTCCATGCCGTTGCCGACCTTCATCGCCTTGACCTTCTCGGCGAGCTTCGCCGCGAAGGCGTCGTAGACCTTGTCCTGCACGAGCAGCCGGTTCGCGCAGACGCAGGTCTGTCCGGCGTTGCGGTACTTCGAAGCGATCGCGCCCTCGACCGCCGCGTCGAGCTCGGCGTCGTCGAAGACGATGAACGGCGCGTTGCCGCCCAGCTCCATCGACGTCTTCTTCACCGTGGCCGCGCACTGCGCCATCAGCTTCTTGCCGGTCTCGGTGGAGCCGGTGAAGGTCAGCTTGCGCACGAGCGGGTTCGAGGTCATCTCGCCCCCGATCGCGGTGGCGCTGCCGGTCAGCACGCTGAGGACGCCCTTCGGGACGCCGGCGCGCTCGGCGAGCTCCGCCATCGCGAGCGCCGAGTAGGGCGTGGCCGTCGCCGGCTTCACCACCATGGTGCAGCCGGCGGCCAGCGCGGGGCCCGCCTTGCGCGTGATCATCGCGGCCGGGAAGTTCCACGGCGTGATGGCGGCGCAGACGCCGATCGGCTCCTTGAGCACGAGGATGCGCTTGTCGGCCTGGTGCTGCGGGATGACGTCGCCGTAGACGCGCTTGCCCTCCTCGGCGAACCACTCGATGAAGGACGCGGCGTACACGATCTCGCCGCGCGACTCGGCGAGCGGCTTGCCCTGCTCGGCGGTCATGAGACGCGCGAGGTCCTCCTGGTTCGCCATCATGAGGTCGAACCACTTGCGCAGCACGGCCGCGCGCTCCTTCGCGGTCTTCGCGCGCCACGCCGGGAATGCCGCGTTCGCCGCCTCGATCGCGCGGCGCGCCTCGGCGGCACCCATGTTCGGCACGGTGCCCAGGATCTCGCCGGTCGCGGGGTTGTCGACGGCGATCGTCTTGCCGCCGTCGGCGTCGAGCCAGCGGCCGTCGATGTAGCACTGCTGGCGGAAGAGCGCGGGGTCCTTCAGATTGAGCGCGGCGACGCCGGATATCTTGGGGTCGTTCATGGGGGCCTCTCGGGAAGAAGACGACGGCCTCGGCGGCCGATCCGGAAATTCTACTGCAACGCCGCGCCCGCGGCGGCACGCGCTCAGCGACGCTTGAGCAGCCGCAGCACGTTGCTGTAGTCGTCGGTCCACAAGGGGGCGTCGGCGTTCTCGGCGAGCTGGCGCGCCGCCCCCGCGAGCGGCGGTTGCGCGAACGCCGCGGCCGAGCGGCTGACCAGCACCCAGTCGGCGCGGTAAGTGCCAGCGTCCTCGTCGTCGTCGCTCTCGACGAGGCGCGCTTCGAGCGAATAGTGCCGCGCCGCCTCCCGCACGACCGGAACGAGGTCGAGGTAGCGGTTGGAGACGTGCACGGCCAGGATGCCGTCGGGCCGCAGGTGCCGCAGATACACGGCGAACGCCTCGCTGGTGAGCAGGTGCACCGGAATGGAATCGCTCGAGAACGCGTCGAGCGCGAGCACGTCGAAGTTCTGCCCGGGCTCGCGCTCGAGCGAGAGCCGCGCGTCCCCGAGCACCACGTCGACGGCCGCCTTGCTGTCGGCGAGGTAGCTGAACTCCGAGCGTGCGAGCTCCACCACGCGCGGGTTGATATCGTAGAAGCGATACACGTCGCCGCTCCGGCCGTAGCTCGCGATCGTCCCGGCGCCGAGGCCCACCACGCCGACGCGGATCGGCCCGCGCTCGCCGCGCTCGAGGATCGCGAGCCCGACCCCGGAATCGCGGCCGTAGTAGGACGTCGGCCACGAGCGGCGCTCCGGCGACAGGAACTGCCGCCCGTGCACGATGGTTCCGTGCGTGAGGATGCGCTCTTCGAAGGGGCCTTCGCCCGAGTCGCGCGTCCTCAGCACGCCGTAGAAGTTGCGTGTCGTGATCCGCACGTTCTCGTCGCGCTCGGTGTACTCGTCGAGCAGCCACGCGCCGAGTACGGCGGCGGCGGCCGCCGCGGCCGCCGCCAGCACGAGCGGCCGTCGCGGGCGCCAGGCCGTGCGGCCGACGAGCAGCGCGACGGGCACGACGAACGCGAGCGCCGCGATCCCGAGCGGCAGCTCGTACAAGTCGCTGAAGACGTGCGGCGCGACCAGCCCGACGAGCAGCCCGCCCACCGCGCCGCCGAGCGCGATCAGAAGGTAATACGCCGTGAGGTGCCGTGGATGGGGACGGCTGCGCGCGAGCTCGCCGTGGCAGGCCATGCACGCCGCGAGCAGCGTGGCGCTGTACACCGGGATGAGCACCCACACGTCGGTGTTGCGGTGCTCGGCGGTGAGGGTGTGGCACACCGCCGCGACGCCCAGGACGAGCAGCGGCAGCCACACGGTGCGTCGGTACCATCGCGGCGCGTCGAAGCTGAGCACGAAGCTGAGCAGGTAGAGCGCGAGCGGCAGCACCCACAGGAGGGGAATCGCCGCGATGTTGAGCGACATGTGGCTCGTGAATGCGAGCAGCAGGACCGACGCGCACGCGGGAAGCGCGATCCACAGCAGCATCGTGGCCGGCCGCGGCGCCGGCGCATCCGCGGTCTCGGCGGGCTCGCGCGCATCGGCGTGCGACGCACGCCACGCGAGCGCGGCGCACAGCAGCGCGAACGCCGCGAAGCCGGCCGACCAGGCCGCGGTCTGCACGCGCATCGGCGCGAACGGCTCGACCAGCACCGGATAGCTCACCAGCGCGAGCATGGATCCCAGGTTCGACAGCGCGAACAGGCGATAAGGCGAGGCGCCTGGCCGCTCGCGCGCGAACCACGCCTGCGCCAGCGGCCCCGTCGTCGAGAGGACCAGATAGGGAAGGCCGATCGTCGCGGCGAGCAGTCCCAGGATGCGCAGCGTCGGGTCCTCGCCCCCGTGCGGCTTCCACCCCTCGCTCGCCGAGAGCGGCATCACGGCGAGCGCCGCGGCGAGCAGCAGCCAGTGGACGATCCTCTGCCGCCGCGACGTCTGCCAGCGTGTCGCGCCGTGCGCGTAGAAGTAGCCGAGGAGCAGCAGCACCTGGAAGAACAGCATGCACACGGTCCACACGGCGGCCGATCCGCCGAACCACGGCAGGATGATCTTCGCGACCAGCGGCTGGACTTGGAAGAGCAGGAACGCCGAGAGAAAGACGGTGGTGGCGTACAGGCGCATATTTTTTTGCGATCGAGTTTATCATCTATGGTTTGCGGCGCGCTGACGCGAGCCGCGGAGGAAGAGGCCATGCACAAGAAAACTACCGCAGTCTGCGCGGGGGTCCTGCTCGCGCTGCTCGCCGTCGTGCGGGCGTCGTACGCCCAGGACAAAGCGCCCGATGTCTATCTCTACCGCGGCGCCGACCGCGACGCGAAGCTGGTCGCGGCGGCGAAGCGCGAGGGCGCGATCTCGCTCTACACCTCGATGCAGCTCCCCGACTCGCAGCCGCTCACCCAGGCGTTCGAGAAGAAATACGGCATCCGCGTGTCGCTGTGGCGCGCGAGCGGCGAGAAGATCGTCCAGCGCGCCGTCACCGAAGCGCGCGCGGGCCGCTACGACGTCGACGTGGTCGAGACCGACGGCGCGCAGATGGAGGCCCTGTACCGCGAGAAACTGTTCGCCCCCTTCTACAGCCCCTCGACCGCCGACATCCCGCCCGAGATCATCCCGGCTCACAAGAGCTACGTGCCGAGCCGGCTGACGCTGTACGTGCTCGTCTACAACACGAAGCTGGTCGCGCCGGCCGACGTGCCGAAGACCTACGAGGAGCTGCTCGATCCGAAGTGGGCGGGCAAGATCGGCATCGAGGGCGCAGACATGCCGTGGTTCGCCGCGGTCGTGAAGGCGATGGGCGTCGACAAGGGACTCGCATACTTCAGAAAGCTCGCGGCGAACCGTCCGAGCCTGCGCAACGGCCACACGCTGCTCGCCGAGATGGTGTCCTCGGGCGAGCTCGCGCTCGCGCCCGACGCCCACGTCCAGGGCGTGGCGCGCCTGAAGGCGCGCGGGGCGCCGATCGACTGGAAGCCGCTGCAGCCGGCGTTCGGCCAGCCGAGCTCGGTCGGGGTGACGCGGCGCGCGCCGCACCCGGACGCGGCGCTGCTCTTCGCCGATTTCATCCTGTCGCGCGAGGGCCAGGAGATCATCAAGGCGCGCAAGCGCGTGCCCGCGAGCCGCGCCGTGAACAGCCCGCTCAACCAGTTCCAGTACCGGCTGATCGATCCGGTGATCGTGCTCGACGAATGGGACGCCTGGGAGAAGCGCTTCTCGGAGCTCTTCCTGCAGGGGCAGCGGATCCGCAAGGAGTCCGAGTAGGCCGCGCGCCGGCTCGCCCTAGAACGTCCCGGGGTACGCGCCCCCGTCGATGAGGAAGTTCTGCCCGGTGACGTAGCCCGCCTGCGCGCTGCAGAGGTAGGCGCAGGCCTCGCCGAACTCGGCCGGGTCGCCCATGCGCCCGGCCGGGATCTGGCTCACCTTGAGCCGCCGCATCTCCTCGAGGCTGATGCCGCGGTCCTTGGCGCCCTGGCCGAGCGTCGCCTGCTGGCGGTCGGTGTCGAAGAAACCGGGGAGCAGGTTGTTGAGGGTGACGTTGTGCTTCACCGTCGCGCGCGCGAGGCCGGCGACGAAGCCCGTGAGGCCCGAGCGCGCGCCGTTCGAGAGCGCGAGGATGTCGATCGGCGCCTTCACCGCGCTCGAGGTGATGTTGACGATGCGGCCGAACTTGCGCGCGATCATGCCGTCGATCGTCGCCTGGATCAGCTGGATCGGCGTCAGCATGTTGGCGTCGAGCGCGCGGATCCAGTCGTCGCGTCCGAACTTGCGGAAGTCGCCCGGGGGCGGGCCGCCGGCGTTGGTCACCAGGATGTCGGGCTGCGGGCAGGCCGCCAGCGCCGCGGCGCGGCCTTCCGCGGTGGTGATGTCGACGGCGACCGCGGTGATGCTCGCGCCCGTGGCCGCGCGGATCTCGCCGGCGGCCTTCTCGAGGGCATCGCGACCGCGCGCGACGATCGTCAGCACGCAGCCTTCGCGCGCGAGCGACATGGCGCAGCCGCGCCCCAGCCCCTTGCTCGCCCCGCACACCAGCGCCTTCCTGCCCCGGATTCCGAGATCCATCGTCCGTTCCTCGATTGATTGGTGAATGCGGCTAGCGCCTGAGGCTGACCAGCAGCACGCCGAAGAGCACCAGCGCCGCGCCCGCCAATTGTATCGGGCTCATGCGCTCGTCGAGTCCGACCCAGCCGAAAAAGATCGTGGTTACGGGCCCCAGGGCGCCGACCAGCGCCACCTGGCTCGCGCCGATGCGGCGCAGCGCCTCCGACGTGATGAACACGGGCAGCACCGTGCTCGCGAGCGCCATCGCGATCGCGAGGCCGTACACCGGCCGCGGCAGGTCGAGCGCGGACAGCGGCCGCAGCAGCAGGAACTGGGCGATGCAGAACGCGCTCGCCACGCTCATCGCGTACGCGGTGAATCGCAGCGATCCCACGCGGCGCACGACCCGGCTGCCCGCGACCAGGTAGACGGCGTAGCCGACGGCGCTCGCGAACACGAGCGACGCGCCGAGCGGCAGGTTGGCGTTCGCGCCGACGGCGCGCCACATCACGACCGCGAGCCCCGAGTAGGTGAGCGCGAGCGCGGCCCACTCGCGCCCCGAGGGGCGCTTGCGCAGGAAAACGAGCGACAGCAGCACGACGATCGTCGGATAAAGGAACAGGATCAGCCGCCCGAGGCCGGCCGAGATGTACTGCAGCCCGAGAAAGTCGACGAAGCTCGAGAAGTAGTAGCCGATGAATCCGAGGAACACGATCGCGCCGGCGTCGCGCCGGCTCACGGGCTCGCGCCGCTCGCCGCGGCCCGCCCAGGCGGCGGCCGCGACGAAGAACGGCAGCGAGAACAGCATGCGCAGCGCGAGCAGCGTCACCGGATCGACGACGTAGGCGTAGGCGAGCTTGATGAGAATGGGCCGCAGCGAGAAGCAAGCGACGCCGGTCAGCGCCATCGCCACGCCGACGGCGCGGTAGGAACGGGCGGCGGACACTAGCGGCGCTTCCGGCCGGAGCCGAGGATCGAGCCCAGGACGCCGCGCACGACCTCGCGGCCGAGCTGCGAGCCGATCGTGCGGGCGGTGCTCTTCGCCATCGCCTGCAGCAGCCCGTCGCGCCGGCCGCCGCGCGGGCCGGTCTGGCCGACGAGGATGCCGCCGATCGCGTCGAGCAGGCCTTTGCCGCCCGCCGCATCCGGAGCTTCCGCCGGCGCGCGCGCCGGCGCCTGGCGATCGTTGGCGCGCCCCTTCAGCTTCTCGTACGCGGATTCGCGATCGACCGGCGTCTCGTAGCGGCCGTAGAGCGCCGAGAGCTTGATGACGGCCTCGCGCTCGGTGTCGCTGATCGGCCCCAGGCGGCTCGACGGCGGAACCACGTGAGCGCGCTCGACCATGCTCGGCCGGCCCTTGTCGTCGAGGAAGGAGACGAGCGCCTCGCCGACCGCGAGCCCGGTGATCGCGGCCTGCACGTCGAGCTTCGGGTTCGGCCGCAGGGTGTCCGCCGCCGCCTTCACCGCTTTCTGATCCCGGGGTGTGAAGGCGCGAAGCGCGTGCTGCACGCGGTTGCCGAGCTGTCCCAGGACCGACTCCGGGATGTCGAGCGGGTTCTGGGTCACGAAGTAGACGCCGACGCCCTTCGAGCGGATGAGCCGCACGACCTGCTCGATCTTCTCGAGCAGCGCCCGGGGCGCATCGCTGAAGAGCAAATGCGCCTCGTCGAAGAAGAACACGAGCTTCGGCTTATCGGGATCGCCCACCTCGGGGAGGTGCTCGAAGAGCTCGGAGAGCAGCCACAGCAGGAACGTGGAGTAGAGCTTGGGCGCGCTCATCAGCTTCTCGGCGGCGAGAATGTTGACGACGCCCTTGCCGTCCTCGGTGCGCATGAGGTCCGCGATGTGCAGGGCGGGCTCGCCGAACAGCTGCTCGCCGCCCTGATGCTCGAGCTCGACGAGCCCCCGCTGGATCGCGCCGATCGAGGCGCCCGAGATGTTGCCGTACTCGGTCGTGTACTCGCGCGCGCTCTCGCCGACGTGCTGCAGCATCGCGCGCAGGTCCTTCATGTCGAGCAGCAGCAGCCCGTGGTCGTCGGCGATCTTGAACACGAGCGTGAGCACGCCTTGCTGCACGTCGTTCAGGGCCAGCATGCGCCCGAGCAGCAGCGGCCCCATGTCGGTCACGGTCGCGCGCGCCGGATGGCCCTGGCGGCCGTAGACGTCCCAGAAAACGACCGGACTCGCGGCGAAGGCGAAGTCGCGCAGGCCGAGAAGCTCGAGGCGCTCCCGGAGCTTGGGCGAATCCGTCCCCGGGCGCGCGAGACCGGCGAGGTCTCCCTTCACGTCGGACATGACCACCGGGACGCCGGCGCGCGAGAAGCCCTGCGCGAGCGTCTGCAGCGTCACGGTCTTGCCCGTGCCCGTGGCTCCGGCGATCAGGCCGTGCCGGTTGGCGAGCCCGGGCAGCAGCGCGAGCGGCGCGCTGCCGGATCTCGCGACGAGGATGGGCTCGGTCATAAGGTCTGAGCGGCGTGTCGGGGGGACGGAATGCTAAAATTATATGCTGTCCCGGGCGCCGGTCCTTCAGGCGCGGACCGTCGACGATACCCACAGACCGAAGACCATGGCCGGCCATTCCAAATGGGCGAACATCCGCCACAAGAAGGCGGCGGCGGACGCCAAGAAGGGCAAGATCTTCACGCGAGTCATCAAGGAGATCACGGTCGCCGCGCGCATGGGCGGCGCCGATCCGGCGATGAACCCGCGGCTGCGCCTCGCGATGGACAAGGCTTACGACGCCAACATGCCTAAGGACAACATCGAGCGCGCGATCAAGCGCGGCAGCGGGGACCTGGAAGGCGTCGCGTACGAGGAGATCCGCTACGAGGGCTACGGCGTCGCCGGCGCCGCCGTAATGGTCGATTGCCTCACCGACAACCGCACGCGCACCGTCGCCGATGTGCGCCATGCCTTCACCAAGCACGGCGGCAATCTCGGGACCGACGGCTCGGTGTCGTTCCTCTTCAGCCACGTCGGCCAGTTCGTGTTCGCGCCGGGAACGAACGAGGACGAGGTGATGGAGGCGGCGCTCGAGGCGGGCGCGGAGGACGTCGTCGCGAACGACGACGGCTCGATCGAGGTGATCTGCGCGCCCGGGGACTTCGTCGCGGTGCGCGATGCGCTCGCGAAAGCGGGGCTCAAGGCCGAGCTCGGCGAGATCACGATGAAGCCGACGATGGAGAGCTCGCTCAAGGGCGACGAGGCGGCGCGCATGCAGAAGCTGCTCGACGCGCTCGAGAACATCGACGACGTGCAGAACGTCTACACGACCGCGGTGCTCGAGCAATAGCTCGCGCGGCCGCTTCGACGACCGGCCGCGTCTATAATGCCGGTCAAATGGCCGGCGCCGTCAGGATCCTTGGCATCGACCCGGGTCTCCGGGTCACCGGCTTCGGCGTCATCGAGATATCCGGAAGCACGCTCTCGTACGTCACGAGCGGCTGCATCCGCTCCGGAGCGGCCGACGGCCTGCCCGAGCGGCTGAAGACGATCCTCGCGTGCCTGCGCGAAGTGATCGAGAGCAACCGCCCCGAGCAGGTCGCGCTGGAAAAGGTGTTCGTCAATGTCAATCCGCAGTCGACGCTCGCGCTCGGTCAGGCGCGCGGCACGGCGATCTGCGCCGCGGTCGATGCCGGCCTGCCGGTCGCCGAGTACACCGCGCTGCAAGTGAAGCAGGCGGTCGTCGGCCACGGCCACGCCAACAAGGAGCAGGTTCAGCAGATGGTGAAGCGCTTGCTGCGGCTGCCGGGCGTGCCCGGTACCGACGCCGCCGACGCGCTCGCCTGCGCGATCTGTCACGCGCACGGCGGACAGGGCCTCGGGCTGCTGCCGACGCGCGGCTTCCGCGTGCGCCGAGGGCGGCTGGTTTGATCGGGCGGCTCACCGGGCTGCTGCTCGAGAAGAGCCCGCCGCAGATCACGGTCGAGGCGGCCGGCGTCGGCTACGAGCTCGAGGTGCCGATGAGCACGTTCTACGGGCTGCCCGCGGCCGGCGAGCGCGTGACGCTGCTCACGCACCTCGTCGTGCGCGAGGACGCGCACTTGCTCTACGGCTTCGCCACCGACAGCGAGCGTCGCGCGTTCCGGCAGCTGCTCAAGATCTCCGGAGTCGGCGCGCGCACCGCGCTCGCGGTCCTGTCGGGGATGAGCGTCGCCGAGCTGGTCGAAGCGGTGGCGGCGCAGGAGTCCGGGCGCCTCGTGAAGATTCCGGGCATCGGCCGCAAGACCGCCGAGCGGCTGCTGCTCGAGCTGAAAGGCAAGCTCGCCGGCGACGCGCTCGCCGGAGTCGCCGTGAACCGGCAGGCGCCGGCGATGGGCGATGTGGTGAACGCGCTGCTCGCGCTCGGCTACAGCGACAAGGAGGCGGCGCAGGCCGTGAAGCAGCTCCCCGGGGGGCTGTCTCTCTCCGAGGGCATCCGCCAGGCGCTCAAGTCGCTCTCGAAGGCGTGAGGCGCCGGCGGTAAGATAGGGCAATGTCGATCGAGACCGACCGCCTGATCTCCGGTGCGAGCGCTACGCCGGAGGACGCGTTCGAGCGCGCGCTGCGTCCCAAGTCGCTCGCCGAGTACGTCGGTCAGGAAAAGATCCGCGGGCAGCTCGCGATCTTCGTCGAGGCGGCGCGCAACCGCAAGGAAGCGCTCGACCACGTGCTCCTCTTCGGGCCGCCGGGACTCGGGAAGACGACGCTCGCGCACATCGTCGCGCGCGAGATGGGCGTGAACCTGCGGCATACGTCGGGCCCGGTGCTCGAGCGCCCGGGCGATCTCGCCGCGATCCTCACGAACCTCGAGCCGAACGACGTCCTCTTCATCGACGAGATCCACCGCCTCTCGCCCGTGGTCGAGGAGATCCTGTATCCCGCGCTCGAGGACTACCAGATCGACATCATGATCGGCGAGGGCCCTGCGGCGCGCTCGGTCAAGCTCGATCTGCCGCCGTTCACCCTGGTCGGCGCCACCACGCGCGCCGGCATGCTGACGAACCCCTTGCGCGACCGCTTCGGCATCGTGGCCCGGCTCGAGTTCTACAGCGACGCCGAGCTGCAGCAGATCGTGAACCGCTCCGCGGCGCTGCTCGCGGTCGAGATCTCGCCCGAGGGCGCGTTCGAGATCGCGAAGCGGGCGCGCGGGACGCCGCGCGTGGCGAACCGGCTGCTGCGGCGCGTACGCGACTATGCGCAGGTGCGCGCGCAGGGCGCGATCTCGCGCGAGGTGGCCGACGCGGGTCTCGGGATGCTCGACGTCGACCCGCTCGGTCTGGATCTCATGGACCGCAAGCTCCTCGCCGCGGTCATCGAGAAGTTCGCGGGCGGGCCGGTCGGGCTGGACAACCTCGCGCACGCCATCGGCGAGGAAGCCGACACGATCGAGGACGTGCTCGAGCCTTATCTCATCCAGCAAGGCTACCTGCAGCGCACGCCGCGGGGCCGCGTGGCGACGGTCTCGGCGTACCGCCACCTCGGTTTCGCCGCGCCCGCGGCCGGCGCCACCGGCGGTCTGTTCGCCGAATGAGCTCCGCGACGGCGCCCCGCCGCCGTCCGCCGGCGTCGGGCGGCGGCGACGGCAAGGTCTTTTCCTGGCCGATGCGCGTCTATTACCAGCACACGGACGCGGGCGGCATGGTGTTTCACGCGAACTACCTCTCGTTCATGGAGTGCGCCCGGACGGAACTATTGCACGCGCTCGGATTCGACCTCGGCGAACTGGCGCGCCGCGAGGGAGTCCTGTTCGTGGTGCATTCGGCGCAAATCGCCTACCATAAGCCCGCGCTCCTGCACGATGCGCTCTCGGTCACCGCTCGGGTGGCCCGGCTCGGCCGGGCCCGGATGGAATTCCATCAGTCGGTCGTGCGCGGCGGCGAGGTGCTCGCGAGCGCGGACTTGACGCTCGTGTGCGTGGACGCGGGGACGCATAAGCCGATCGGCGTACCGGAGGCGATCCGGGAAAAACTCGAAGGACTGCAATGAACGTCTCGCAAGATCTCTCCATCCTGGCGCTCGTCTGGAACGCGAGCGCGATCGTGCAGGCCGTGATGGCGCTGCTGCTCGTGGTCTCGTTCATGTCGTGGTACTTCATCTTCCGCAAGATCTTCACCATTCGACGCGCCAAGCGCCAGACCGAGCAGTTCGAGCGCGATTTCTGGAGCGGCTCGGACCTGAACGCGCTCTACCAGAGCGCGGCCAACCACCGGCACACGATCGGCAGCCTGGAGCGCATCTTCGAGGCCGGGTTCCGCGAGTTCGCGAAGCTGAGGACCCAGCGCGCGGGCGACCCGAGCGCGATGGTCGACGGCGCCCGCCGCGCGATGCGCGCGACGTTCCAGCGCGAGATGGACCGGCTCGAAGCACACCTCGCCTTCCTCGCCTCGGTCGGCTCGGTCAGCCCGTACGTCGGCCTGCTCGGCACCGTCTGGGGCATCATGCACGCGTTCCGCGGGCTGTCGAACGTGGTGCAGGCGACGCTCGCGGCGGTCGCGCCCGGGATCGCCGAGGCGCTGGTCGCGACCGCGATCGGCCTGTTCGCGGCGATCCCGGCGGTGGTCGCCTACAACCGCTTCTCGCACGACGTCGACCGGCTCTCGGTGCGCTTCGAGAGCTTCATGGAGGAGTTCTCGAACATCCTGCAGCGCAGCGCGCACACGCGTCACGAGACGACCAAGGTCCCGGCGTGAGACCGCGCAAGCTCGTCAACCAGATCAACATCGTCCCGTACGTGGACGTGATGCTGGTGCTGCTCGTCATCTTCATGGTGACGGCGCCGCTCGTGAACCCGGCGGCCATCGATCTGCCGAGCGTCGGCAAGAGCTCCCAGCCGCCGCCCGCGCCCCTCGAGGTGATCATCCGCGCAGACCAGACCATGATGCTGCGCGAGCGCGACAAGGGCCGCACCGACGAGCACCCGGTATCGATGCCGCAGCTGCTCGCGATCGTGCGCGAGCGCCAGCGCGCGAACCCCGACGTGCCCGTGGTCATCGCCGGCGACAAGAGCGTGCGCTACGAGGCGGTGCTGAAGGTCATGGACGAGCTCCAGAAAAGCAACGTCCGGCGGGTGGGACTGCTCGTCAAACCGACGGGAACATGAATCCCGCGCTGAAGGTCGAGGAGCCGGGCGGGAAAGCCTCGGCCGTTCTGGCCGTGCTGGTGCACGTGCTGCTCATCGCCTTCCTCATCGTGGGTGTCCGCTGGCAGTCGAGCAAGCCCGAGGCGGTCGTGGTCGAGCTGTGGGATCGGGCCCCGGTGCTCGAGGAGCCCGCTCCCCCGCCGCCGCCGGTCGAGCCGCAGCCGCAGCCCAAGCCCGAGCCGAAAATCGAACCCAAGCCCGAACCCAAGGTCGAACCGAAGCCCGCCAAGCCGGACATCGCGGTCGAGAAGGCAAAGAAGCCGCCCAAGAAGGAGCCGCCGAAAAAGGAACCGCCGAAGAAGGAGCCGCCGAAGAAGGAGCCTCCGCTGAAGCTGGATCCGAGACAACGCATCAACGAAGAGCTCGCCCGCGAGATGGAAGCGCTCAAGCAGCCGAAGCAGCCTTCGCCGGTGACGCGCCCCGCGGGGCCCCCGCCTTCGCTCGACGCGGGGTACGCCGCGAAATTGCGCGGGCGCATCAAGTCGAACATCGTGCTGCCGCAGAACATCGAGGGCAACCCGGAGGCCCAGTTCACCATCGTGCAGCTTCCGACCGGGGAGGTCTTGTCGGTGACCTTGACGAAGTCGAGCGGCAACAAGCTCCTCGACGACGCCATCGAACGCGCGATCCGCAAGTCGTCCCCGCTGCCGCTGCCCGACCGGCCGGAACAGTTCCAGCGCGAGCTGCGTATCAAGTACAGCCCACTCGATTGAGCTACACTATCCGGTCATTCCGCGCATGACACGAATCTCCAGAATTGTTGCGGTCCTTTGCCTGCTCGTCGCGGGCTCGGCCCGGGCGCAGTTGACGGTGGAGATCACCGGCGCCGGCGCAAACCAGATCCCGATCGGGATCGTGCCCTTCCAGGCCGAGCAGGCGCTGCCGCAGATGGTCACGCCGATCATCGAGGCCGACCTCGCGCGCAGCGGGCGCTTCCGCACCACGTATGCGGGCGGCGCGAACCCGCCGCCGGCCGAGAGCTCGCAGGTGAACTTCGCGGAGTGGAAGGCGCGCGCGGTGGACGCGATCGTGATCGGCAGCACGCGCCGGCTCCCGGACGGACGCTTCGAGGTGCGCTTCCGGCTCCTCGACGTGCCCAAGGAGGCGCAGCTCGCCGGCTTCGCGTTCACGCTGACCGCCGCGCAGCTGCGGCTGACGGCGCACCGCATCGCCGACATCGTCTACGAGAAGCTGACGGGCGAGCGCGGCGTGTTCAGCACCAAGATCGCGTACGTGGTGAAGCAGGAGTCCCGGTTCGCGCTGCAGATCGCGGACGCCGACGGCTTCGGCGCGCAGTCGATCCTGATCTCGCCCGAGCCGATCCTGTCGCCCACCTGGTCGCCCGACGGCACGCGGATCGCGTACGTCTCGCTGCAGCAGAAGAAGCCCGTCATCTACGTGCAGAGCCTGACCGCCAGCCGGCAGCCGGCGCCCATCGCGAACTACCGCGGCTCGAACAGCGCGCCCGCCTGGTCGCCCGACGGCAAGCAGCTCGCGGTGGTGCTGTCGAAGGACGGCCCTTCGCAGATCTACCTCATGAACCCGGACGGCTCGAACGTCCGGCGCATCACGCACTCGGGCGCGATCGATACCGAGCCGTTCTACTCGCCCGACGGGCAGTTCATCTACTTCACGTCCGATCGGGGCGGCAGCCCGCAGGTCTACCGGATGCCGGCGCAGGGCGGCGACGCCACCCGTCTCACCTTCGAAGGCAGCTACAATGTGTCGCCGCGCGTGAGCCCGGACGGCAAGGCGCTCGCGTACATCGCGCGGGTCGATGGCCAGTTCCGGCTCGCGATCATGGACCTGGCGAGCCGCCAGACGCAGCTGCTCACCGACGGCCCGCGCGACGAGTCGCCGAGCTTCGCGCCGAACGGCCGCATGCTGCTGTACGCGACCGACGTCGGCGGACGCGGGGTGCTGGCGGCGGTGTCGAGCGACGGCCGCGTGCAGCAGCGGCTGACGGTGCAGACGGCCGACATTCGCGAGCCGGCGTGGGGGCCGTTCTTCGGGAATCCGTGATGCAGGGATGCAGGGAACGAACGCGTCGCCGCAGAGCGACAGCATGCGAGCCTCGAGATCGACGGGAGGGCCGGGGCGATTGGCCAAATCGGACGTTTCTAGAGGAGAATACGGCATGAACAAATCATTCGTTGCGGCATGCGCCGTCGTGGCGCTGGCGGTCCTGTACGGCTGCGCGAGCTCGGACGTGAAGCCCGAGGGCAAGCCCGGCGTCGAGGAGCGCGGTCCGGGCGCGGGCGGAACCCAGCCGGGCGGACCGATCGTCGTCGAGCCGGTCAAGCCTTCGGATGTCGCCGGCAACCCGCTCAAGGACCCCAAGAACATCCTGTCCAAGCGCTCGATCTACTATGACTACGACAAGGACGACATCAAGGACGAGTACCGCCCGATGGTGCAGGCGCACGCGCGCTACCTATCGCAGAACCCGGGAGCCAAGATGCTGATCCAGGGCAATTGCGACGAGCGCGGCAGCCGCGAGTACAACATCGCGCTGGGGCAGCGGCGCGCGGACGCGGTCAAGCGCATGCTCGTGCTGCTCGGGGCTAAGGATTCGCAGGTCGAGTCGACGAGTCTCGGCGAGGAGAAGCCGCGCTGCACGGCGAAGACCGAGGAGTGCTTCGCGCAGAACCGGCGCAGCGACATGCTCTACAGCGGAGAATACTAGTGCTCCGGTTGCGCGCCTCCCACGTCCTGCTCGCGCTCGTCTTCGTCGCCCCGGCGGCGCGAGCCGGGTTGTTCGACGACGAGGAAGCGCGCCGCCAGGTCGCGAACATCCGCGCGCAGATCGACGCCAACCAGAAGGCGCTCGACGAGCGCCTCAAGCGTCTCGAAGCGATGGGCCAGGAGCGCTCCGACAAGACGGCGGTGGACCTGCTGCAGCTCATCGAATCCATGAAGCAGGACGTGAGCAAGCTGCGCGGCCAGATCGAGATCCTGACGAACCAGACCGAGCAGCTCGAGCGGCGCCAGAAGGACCTGTACGTCGACCTCGACAACCGCCTGCGCAAGATGGAGCAGGCGAACGCGCAGCTCCAGGACAAGCTCAACCAGGGCGAGCGCGACGCGCAGGCCGAGACGAAGGCGTACGAGACGGCGCTCAGCCAGTTCAAGCTCGGCAACTACCAGCTGTCCATCACCGGGTTCCAGAACTTCCTCTCGACCTACCCGAACAGCTCGCTCGCGCCGAACGCCCAGTACTGGATCGGCAACGCGCATTACGCGATGCGCGACTACAAGGCGGCGATCGCCGCGCAGCAGAAGGTCGTGAGCTCCTGGCCCGATCATCCCAAGGCACCCGACGCGCTGCTCGACATCGCGAGCTACCAGGCGGAGATGGGCGACGACAAGGCGGCGCGCCAGTCGCTCAACACGCTGGTCAAGAAATACCCCACGAGCCCGGCGGCGGAAAAGGCGAGACAGCGCCTCGTGCGCAAGTAGGCGCTTGAGGTCGACCGACCCCGCCGCGCTGGCACCGCTCGTCGTCTGGGGCGGCTTCGCGCTCGCGTTCGTCTTCGGCGCCGTCGGCAACAAGACCCGCTTCTGCACCATGGGCGCCGTGTCCGACATCGTCGGCATGGGCGACTGGAACCGCATGCGCATGTGGCTGCTCGCGATCGCGGTCGCGATCCTGGGGGCGAGCGCGCTGCAGCTCGCGGGGCTGATCGACGTCTCGAAAGCGATCTACACGACCCCGAACTTCACCTGGCTCTCGTACGCCGTCGGCGGCTTCGTCTTCGGCGTCGGCATGACACTCGGCTCGGGCTGCGGCAGCCGCACGCTGATCCGCATCGGCGGCGGGAACCTCAAGTCGCTGATCGTCGCGATCGTCCTCGCGATCACCGCGTACATGACGTTGAAGGGCGTGCTCGGCGTGCTGCGCGTCGCCGCGCTCGACGCCGTGCGCGCGACGCTCGCAACGCCGCAGGACCTTCCCTCGCTCGCCGCGAAGACGCTCGGCATCGACAAGAAGACCGCGCTCGCGGCGCTCGCCCTCGTCCTCGGCGGCGGGCTGCTCGCCTTCGTCTTCCGGTCGCGCGAGTTCCGCACCTTCGACAATGTGCTGGGCGGGCTGGTGGTCGGCCTCGTCGTGGTCGGCGGCTGGTATCTCACCGGCCATCTCGGCTACGTCGCCGAGGACCCGACGACCCTCGAGGAGCGCTTCGTCGCGACCAGCTCGGGGCGCATGGAGTCGCTCTCGTTCGTCGCGCCGCAGGCTTACCTGCTCGAGCTGCTCATGCTCTGGAGCGACAAGAGCCGCGTCCTCACGTTCACGATCGCGATCGCGGTCGGGATGGTCGCGGGCTCCTTCGCGTGGGCGCTCGTCTCGCGCACGTTCCGCCTGGAGAGCTTCCGGGATTCCGAAGACCTGATCAGCCATATCGCGGGCGGCGCATTGATGGGATTCGGCGGCGTGCTCGCGCTCGGCTGCACGATCGGGCAGGGCATCTCGGGCGTGTCGACGCTCGCGATCGGGTCGTTCATCGCCTTGTTCGGGATCATCACGGGCGCGGTCGTGACGATGCGATGGCAGTACTCCCGCGCCCGGTGAGCGCTTCGCTCGCTGTGCTAAAATTTCGCGTCTCTTCGGGGGTCGTTAGCTCAGTTGGTAGAGCAGCGGACTTTTAATCCGTTGGTCGCAGGTTCGAGTCCTGCACGGCCTACCACCGGGTCCAAAATCTGATGTTTTACGCTCTCCCGCCCGCCACGCGCTGGCTGCTCCTCGCGAACGTCGCGTTCTTCCTGGTCGAGTCGCTGAGCGGCACGTCGGGGCTGGTGAGCTATCTCGCGCTCTGGCCGCTCGGCACCGCTGGAGCGGTCCCGTTCGAGCCGTGGCAGATCGTCACCTACAGCTTCCTGCACGCGAGCTTCTGGCACCTGTTCGTCAACATGTTCGCGCTGTACATGTTCGGCGGCGAGCTCGAGCGCCTGTGGGGGCAGCGGCGCTATGTGCAGCTGTACTTCGCGAGCGTCGTCGCGGCGGCGCTGAGCCAGCTGGTGTTCGCGAGCGTTGCCGGGGCGCCGCCGTATCCGACGGTGGGCGCCTCGGGCGGCATCTTCGGGTTGCTGCTCGCCTACGCGATGTACTTCCCGCACCGGACCATCGTGCTGCTGATTCCGCCGATCCCGATGCCCGCCTGGCTGTTCGTGACGCTGTACGGCCTGCTCGAGCTCTATCTCGGCGTCACCGGCACCCAGGAAGGCGTCGCGCACGTCGCCCACCTCGGCGGCATGCTGGGCGCGTGGATCCTGATCCTCTACTGGCGCGGCCGGCTGCCCTTCGGAACGCGCCGGCGGCGCTAGACGACGCCGCGGCCGGACCCGAACCAGTGGAAGGGCAGCACGCCCAGCACGACCGAGGCGGCCCAGAAGAGCGCCACGAGGATGATGAACGCGGGGATCGCCGCGATCGCCCACTTCACCATCAGGATGACCATCGACCAGAAGTGGATCTTGACGTCCACCACCACCACGCGCGCTTCGTCGCTCATAGAGCCTCCGTTGTTTTCGTCCGGCGCATTCTAAGCGGCCGACGGCCCGTTCCGCTCCGGCGTCAGCCGCGCAACGCCTGATCCAAGTCGGCTATCAGGTCGCCGACGTCCTCGATGCCGACCGAGAGCCGCACCAGCGTGTCGCCGATGCCGAGCTGCGCGCGCACGTCGGCGGGCACCGACGCGTGCGTCATGATCGCTGGATGCTCGATCAGGCTCTCCACCCCACCGAGGCTCTCGGCGAGCGTGAACAGCGCGCAGCGCTCGAGGAAGCGGCGGGCGTCGTCGACGCCGCCCTTGAGCAGCATCGTCACCATGCCGCCCCCGAGGCCGCGCATCTGGCGCTTCGCGAGCGCGTGCTGCGGATGACTCGGCAGCCCGGGGTAGAGTACGCGCTCGACCTTCGCATGGCGCTCGAGCCACTGCGCCACCGCGAGCGCGTTCTCGCAATGCCGCTGCATGCGCACGGCGAGCGTCTTCAGGCCCCGGGTGACGAGAAAGCAGTCGAAGGGGCTGGGCACGGACCCGACCGCGTTCTGCACGAAGCCGAGCCGCTCCGCCAGGCCGGGATCGGCCGTGACCGCGATGCCGCTGATCACGTCGGAATGCCCGTTCAGGTACTTGGTCGCCGAGTGCACGACGATGTCGAAGCCGAGCGTGAGCGGCTGCTGCACCCAGGGCGACGCGAACGTGTTGTCGATCACCGAGATCAGGCCGCGCGCTTTTGCCAGGCGCGCGACGCGCTCGAGGTCGACCAGCTTGAGCAGCGGGTTGCTCGGCGACTCCACCCAGAGCATCCGCGTGCGCGGGCCGATCGCGGCCTCGACCTCGGTCGCGTCGCCCATTCCGACGTAGGTGAAATCGAGGCCGGCCGAGCGCCGGCGCACGCGCTCGAAAATGCGCCGCGTGCCGCCGTAGAGGTCGTCGAGGGCGACGACGTGCGAGCCGGCGTCCAGCAGCTCGAGCACCGCGCCGATCGCCGCCATCCCGGAGGAGAACGCGAACCCGGACTTGCCGCACTCGAGGTCCGCGACGCAGCGCTCGTAGGCGTAGCGCGTGAGGTTGTGCGAGCGCGCGTAGTCGTAGCCCTTGTGCTCTCCCGGGCCCTGCTGCGCATAGGTCGAGGTCGCGTAGATCGGGGTGATGACGGCGCCGGTGACGGGATCGGGCTCCTGGCCGGCGTGGATGGCGCGGGTCGCGAGCTTGGCATTCATCGTTTCAGCTTCCTCCGCAGATAGTTCAGCACGTCGATCGGCGTGATCAGCCCGAAGAAGCGCTCGCCTTCGACGACCAGCGCCGCGTAGCCTTCGCCCAGGACTTGCACCAGCTCCTCGAGCGGCGCGCGGGGAGCGAGCGTCTTCAGCCGGACGCTCATGTGGGCGGACACGAGATCGCCGAAATGCGTCTCGTCGCGCGTCACGGCGAACAGCACGTCGGTTTCGTCGATGATGCCGACGACGCGGTCGCCGCGCATCACGGGCAGCTGCGAGACCTCGTAGAGCTTGAAGCGCCCGAACGCCGTGAGCAGCGTGTCGTCGGGCGACACCGTGACCACCGCGTGCGTCTCGTACGGCCTGCCGATCAGGTCGCGCAGGTCGCCTTCGCGCGTTCGCTCGAGGAATCCCTGGTCCGCCATCCAGTAATCGTTGAACACCTTCGAGAGGTACTTGTTGCCGCTGTCGCATACGAGCGTGACGACGCGCTCGGGCGCGCCGCGGCTGCGGCAATAGCGCAGCGCCGCGGCGAGCAGCGTCCCGGTCGAGGAGCCGCCGAGCACGCCCTCGCGCACGAGCAGGTCGCGCACGGCGGCGAAGCTCTCGGCATCGGGGATCGAGTACGCCTGCGACACGCGCGAGAGGTCCGCGACCGGCGGCAGGAAATCCTCGCCGATGCCTTCGACCAGCCACGAGCCCGCCTCGCCGACCCTCCCCGTGCGCACGTAATCCGCGAGCACCGAGCCCGCCGGGTCGGCGAGCACCATCTTCACCTCCGGCGCCACGCGCGCGAAGTAGCGGCTCAAGCCGGTCATCGTGCCGCCGGTGCCGACGCCGCACACGACCGCATCGAGGCGCTCGTGCATCTGGGCCCAGATCTCCGGGCCCGTCGAGCGCTCGTGCGCGAGCGGGTTCGCGGGGTTGCCGAACTGGTTCACGTACCAGGCGCCCGGCGTCTCGCGCGCGATGCGCTCGGCCTTGTCCTGGTAATACTCGGGATGCCCGCGGCCGACGTCCGAGCGGGTCATGACGACCTCGGCGCCGAGCGCCTTCAGATGGAAGATCTTCTCCTGGCTCATCTTGTCGGGGATGACCAGGATCAGCCGATAACCTTTGCGCGAGGCGACGAGCCCGAGCCCGAGTCCGGTGTTGCCCGCGGTCGCCTCGACCAGGACGCCGTTCGGCGCGATGCGCCCGTCGCGCTCGGCCGCCTCGATCATCGCGAGCGCGACGCGGTCCTTGATCGAGCCGCCCGGGTTCTGGCTCTCGAGCTTGAGGAACAGCTCGCAGCGACCGGTATCGATCCGCGTCACGCGGATCAAGGGAGTATTTCCGATCAGGGAGAGGACGTCCGGCATGGGATCGCAGGCGGGGATCACAAGCTTAATCCCCTTGCGGCGGCGGCGCAGCGGCGGCCGCCCGACGCCCTGCGGACTGTTCGACACCGTGCCCTCCGCCGCAAATCGGGAGTTCCCCGAGATTTCCGGATTTTCCCTATGGATTCGGGTGGCCGCGTGCGGCTATCTTCGGGGACGGCCGGGCATGACGCTTGCATCGTTCCGCTCACCCGATCCCGTACCCAAGTGCCGAGCAGGGAGGCTCGGGACAAGACCATGAGTCGCGCACCCATCCATCGGCTCCGCGTGCCGCTGTTGGCCGGCGCTTGCATCGCTCTCGTCGCCGTCTGGGCCGGCGTCGCCTACCAGCTGCATCAGCTGCGCGGCGAGGCGATCGACACCGCTCGTCGACACGGGGAAAACATCACCGCGGTGGTGGGCGAGCATTTCCTGGTGTTCGCGGGCAGCATCGACGGGACCTTGAAGCATTTGCGCGAGCAGTGGCTCAGGAGCCCGCGGCGGTTCTCGGCAACCGTCAGCGAGCACGTTTCGCTTCCGGGTCACATCGTCAATCGGCTCGTCGTCGCGGACGCCGGGGGGCGTGTCGTGTATCCCGCGCGACCGGCGCGCTCGCTCGCCGGCACCGACTATTTCGCCGCCGCGCGCACCGGCGGCATGGATCAGGTGCTCGTCGGCAACCCGGAGCGCGGCACCGGCGGCGCGAGGATCTTCATCCCGTTCGCGCTCGCGATCAGGAATGCCGGCGAGTTCGGCGGCGTCGTGGTGGCCGCCATCTCGGCCGACGAGCTGGTGCGCGCGTACAAGGCGATCGACCTCGGCCCGGGCGGATTCATCACGCTGCGGCACCGTGACGGCACGGTCGTGGCTCGATCGACGGACTTCGAGAGCCTGCTCGGCGGACCGCGCCCGAAGTGGCAGGAGCTCGACGAATCCGGTCCCGCGACGGGCAGCCTCATCCGGCGCTCGCCGCGGGACGGGGTCGAACGCATCTACAGCTACCGCAGGATGGTCGGCTATCCGCTCGTCGTGGTGGCCGGCCAGGAGCTCCAGGGAACGCTGGCCCGGTACTACGAGCAGCGACGCGCCTATCTCGCGGCCGGGACGCTGCTCTCGCTCGTGCTGCTGCTGCTCGTTACGGTCACGCTCGGACGTCTGAAGCGGCTCGCGCTCGCGGAAAAGAACCTGCGCGAGAGCGAGAACCGCTACCGCGCGTTGACCGGGTTGTCCGCCGACTGGTACTGGGAGCTGGACGAGAGCTTGCGCTTGCTCGCCCTCACGCCGAACAAGCCGTCGGCGCGCGCCGCAGAGCAGGCGCAGAAGTACCTCGGGAAGCGCCCGTGGGAGATGCCGTACGTCGATCCGGCCGACGCCGACTGGCGGCGCTATCGCGAGCTGCTCGAGTCGCGCTCGCTGTTCCGCGACATCGTGCTAAAGGCGGCCGGGCGGGGCGGGAAAGTCGTGTACCTCAATGTCCGCGGGCACCCGGTCTACGACGGCGCGGGCGGATTCAAGGGCTATCGCGGCATCACGAAGGACGTCACCCAGGAAAAGCGCCACGAGCGCCTGCTCGAGCTCGAGCATAGGGTGAACCGATGCCTCGCGACGGCCGAGGACGTCCCGACGGCGCTCGAGGCGGTGATCCGCGCCATCTGCGAGGCCGAGAGCTGGCAGTGCGGGCGCTATTGGCGCGTCGACGGCAGGGACCATGTTCTGCGCTTCCAGCTGGGATGGGGCATCGAAGGCGAGCCGATGCGCGAGTTCATCGAGAAGTCGCACGCGCTGGTGTTTCCGCCGGGCGTCGGCCTCGCGGGGTTGGTATGGCAGACGCGCGAGCCGCTCTGGGTCGCGGACATCACCAAGGACACCCGCGTCACCGTGGTCGTCGCGCGTCCGTTCAACATGCACGGCGCCTTCGTGTTCCCGGTGACCACGGGGGGCGAGGTGATCGGCGTGCTCGGATTCACCAGCCGGGACGTGCGCGAGCCCGACGAGCGGCTCTTGCAGGCGATGCGCGTCGTCGGCAGCCAGATCGGCCAGTTCGTGCAGCGCAAGGAGGCCGAGGAGGTGCTGCGCCGGAGCGAGGCGCGGTTCCGCAGCCTGACGAAGCTATCCTCCGACTGGTACTGGGAGCAGGACGAGAACCTGCGCTTCGTCGCCATGACCGAGGACATTCTCGGTAAGACGGGCGTGAGCGCGGCGAGCCACATCGGCAAGCTGCGCTGGGATTTGCCCGCGCTCAACATGAGCGACACCGACTGGGCCGCGCACCGCGCCGTCGTCGAGGCGCACCTGCCTTTCCTCGACCTCGAGCTGTGCCGGCTCACCGAGGACGGCAATCCGAGCTGGATGCTCATCAGCGGCGAGCCGATCTTCGACGGCTCGGGAAAATTCAAGGGCTACCGCGGCATCGGCAAGGACATCACGGAGCGCAAGCGCGAGGAGCGGCTGCGCAACCTGGAGCACGCGGTCAACCGCGATCTGGCGGACGCCGACGAGGTGCACGCCTGCCTGAAGGCGGTCATCCGGACCGTGTGCGAGTCGCAAGCCTGGGATTGCGGACGTTACTTCGCCGTCGACGAGGAAGGCCCCGTGCTGCGCTTCGCCGAGGCGTGGGGCGTCGACGATCCGGCGATCCAGAACTTCATCGAGGCGGCGCGCAAGCTCGTCTATTGCCCGGGCGAAGGGCTGTCCGGGAGCGCCTGGCAGTCGGGCGAGCCGCTGTGGTCGACCGACGTGACCCAGGACCCGCGCTCGCTCACCGTGCAGGGCAAGCGCTCGGTCGCCAGCGCGCTCGGGATCCACGGCTCGTTCGTGTTCCCTGTGGTCGCGGACGGCAAGACGATCGGCGTGCTGAACTTCTCCAGCCGCCGGGCGCGCGAGCCCGAGCAGGGGCTGCTCCAGGCGATCCACGTGATCGGCCGGCAGATCGGACAATTCGTGCAGCGCAAGCAGAGCGAGGAGGACCTCCACCGCTTCCGCGCCGCCATGGACGCCTCGGCCGACATGTTCTGGCTCATCGACCCCATCGGCATGCGCATCGTCGACGTGAACGACACCGCGTGCCGGACGCTCGGCTACACCCGGGCGGAGCTGCTCGCGCTCGGGCCGCACGACATCCTGTCGGTCCCGCGCGCCGAGCTCAGCGAGACCTACCGGCGGCTCATCGCCGGCGACGGTAAGGAGATGGTGATTTCCGGGTCCTACCGGCGCAAGGACGGCGCGCTCGTGCCCATGGAATCGATGCGCCGAGTGGTGCCTTCGGGAGACGGCTACGTCATCATCGCGGCCGCGCGCGACGTCACCGAGCGCCTGGAGCGCGAGCAGGAGCTGCAGCGCTTCCGGCTCGCGATGGACAACTCGGCCGACATGATCGTGCTGATCGACCGCGCCACGATGCGCTTCATCGACGTGAACAGGACCGCGTGCCGGCTGCTCGGCTACAGCCGCGAAGAGCTCTTGCAGATGGGCCCGCACGACGTGCTGCCCGTCGGGCGCGAGGAGCTCGAGCGGTCTTACGACGAGCTGATCGCCGATCCGTCGCGCCCGAGCGGCATGAACTCCGTGTACCGCTGCAGGGACGGCACCGCTCTGCCCTTCGAGTCGACCCGCCGGGTGCTGCGCTCGGGCGACAAGTACATCATCGCCGCCGTCTCGCGGGACATCCGCGAGCGGCTCGCCGCGGAAGAAGCCCTGCGCCGGAGCAACGAGCGCTTCAATCTCGCGGTGCGCGCGACCAACGACGTGATCTGGGATTGGGACCTCACGACGGACGAGCTCTGGTGGAACGAGAACCTGAAGCGCGTGTTCGGCTACGCGCCGGAGGCGAGCCGTACCGGCGAGTTCTGGGAGCGTCACATCCACCCGGAGGACCACGACCGCATCGTGAAGGGAATCGGCGAGCTGCTCGAGTCCGGCGGCGAGAACTGGAGCGACGAATACCGCTTCCTGCGCTCCGACGGCACCTACGCGCGCGTGCTCGACCGCGGTCACGCGGTCCGCGATTCCGCGGGCAGGGCCGTCCGCATGATCGGCGCCATGACCGACATCACCATGCGCAAGGAGGCCGAGGAGAAGCTCGCCTACCTGGCGCAGTTCGACTCTCTGACCGGTCTTCCGAACCGCCATCTGTTCCGCGACCGCCTGATGCAGGCGATGGCGCGCGCCAGGCGCAGCGGCAAGGCGATGGCGGTCCTTTTCATCGATCTCGACCGCTTCAAGCTGATCAACGACACGCTGGGACACGGCGCCGGCGACCGGCTGCTGAAGGAAGCGACCGGCCGGTTGCGGTCCTGCGTGCGCTCGAGCGACACCGTCGGCCGGTTCGGTGGCGACGAGTTCGGCGCCATCATCACCGACCTCGCGAAGCCCGCCGACGCCAGCCTGGTGGCGCAGAAGATCATCGACGCGCTGGCGCGCCCGTTCCAACTCGACGGCCACGAGAGCTACGTGACGGCGAGCGTCGGCATCACGCTGTTCCCGGCCGACGGCGAGGAGGCCGGCACGCTGATCATGAACGCCGACGCGGCCATGTACCGTGCGAAGGAGCAGGGCCGCAACACCTATCAGTACTTCACGCGGGAGATGAACGAACGCGCGATGCAGCGGGTGACCATGGAGTCGGCGCTGCGCCGGGCGATCGAGCGACGCGAGTTCCTCCTGCACTATCAGCCCAAGGTGAGCATCACCACCGGCGAGGTTTGCGGATTCGAGGCGCTGCTGCGTTGGCAGCACCCCGAGAGCGGGCTGGTTCCGCCTCTGCAATTCATCCCGGTCCTCGAGGACACGGGCCTCATCGTAGCGGTCGGCGAATGGGTGATCACGGAGGTGTGCGAGCAGATCGCCCGCTGGAGCCGCGACGGCTTCCGCGTGCCGCCGGTCGCGGTGAACCTATCGGCGCGCCAGTTCCAGCAGAAGGGGCTGGAGGAGACCGTCGCCGGCGCGCTGCGGGCGAGCGGCATCGACCCGAAGCTCCTGCAGTTCGAGCTGACCGAATCCCTATTGATGAAGGAGCCGGAGGTCGCGGCGCGGACGCTGCGCGGCCTGAAGGAGATCGGCGTGACCCTCTCGGTCGACGACTTCGGCACCGGCTATTCCAGCCTCTCGTACCTGAAACGCTTTCCGATCGACGCCCTCAAGATCGATCGCGCCTTCATCCGCGACGTCACGGTCGACCCCGACGACGCCGCGATCACCTTCGCCATCATCGGCCTCGCGCACAGCCTGAAGCTCAAGGTCATCGCCGAAGGCGTCGAGACGCGCGACCAGCTCGATTTCCTCGAGACGCACGGCTGCGACGAGATGCAGGGGTTCCTGTTCTCGCGCGCCGTGTCCGCGGAGGAATGCGCCCGGATGCTGCGGGAAAAGCGCCGACTGAACGCGTCGAAGCGCCGCGCTCACGCCGCGCGCGGAGAGCGGCGGCCGCGCGCGCAGCGGGGTGCGGCTAGGACGCGCTCGCCGGGCGCAGCACCGCCGGCCCCGGGCGGAAAGCGGTCGGCGCGTTGATCCCGGGCCCCGCGGCGCCGCTCAGCAGCTGTTCGCAATCCGTGCGCCGCTCCGCGAGGCAGCGCTCGTACGCGGCGCGCGCGTCGGGCGCGGCCGGTTGCCGCGCAACGCGCTCCGCCTGCAGCTGACGCTCCAGCGTCGCGACCCGATCGGCCAGGGCCGCGGTCTGGCTGCTCCGCGGAGTGCTCTGGAGCGCCTGGGCGACGGCGGGCTCGGGGGAATAAACCGAGAGGCGGTCCTGGATGGCGATCGCTCTCGAATCCTTGCCGGGCACCGCGTCGGAGTAATGGATGCGGCCGTTCCGGTCGACCCATTTGTAGATGTTGTCGGCGCGCGCCTGCGCGCCGATGAGCGCCGCGGCGGCGGCGAGCAGACAGATCAGGATTCGCATGGTGTCTCGTGCGGGTAGTGAGAGCCGGACGGTACAATGCGCGCGCTTCCTTACAACACTGCCACGGGGTCCCTTGTCCGATCGGAACCGCCGCACGTCCGCCGAGCCCGCCTGGCCGGCCGCCATTCATGACGTATTGAAGTCTCGCGGCGTGCGGCAAGTGGCCTATGTCCCGGACGCCGGCCATCGCCGGCTCATCGAGCTGTGCCACGCCGACCGATCGCTCGTTACGGTTCCACTGACGAGCGAGGAGCAGGGCATCGGCCTGGCCGCGGGGGCCTGGCTGGGCGGCCAGCGAGCCGTGCTGCTCACGCAGTCGAGCGGCGTCGGAAACTGCGTGAACGCCTTCACGCTCGGCTCGAACTGCGGGTTCCCGCTGCTGCTGGTCGTCACGATGCGCGGCGAGTGGGGCGAGTTCAATCCCTGGCAGATCCCCATGGGACAGGCGGTGGAGCCGGTCCTGCATGCGAGCGGCGTGCGCAGCTTTCGTCTCGAGCGCCCCGAGGACGCCGCCGCGACCGTGGACGCCGCGGCCGGGCTCGCCTTCGACGGGTACGCCATGGCGGCCGTCCTCGTCTCCCAGAAGATGCTCGGCGCCAAGTCGTTCGCGGGTGCGCGGTGAGCGCGCCGCTCGATCGCCGCGCCGTAGTCGCGGCGCTGCTCGAGCGACGCGAGACGCTGCTCGTCGTGGCCGGACTCGGTTCGCCGGCCTGGGACTGTGCGGCCGCGGGCGACCATCCGCTCACGTTCCCGCTGTGGGGCGCGATGGGCTCCGCCTCCATGATCGGCATGGGTCTCGCGCTCGCGCAGCCCGAGCGGCGCGTGCTGGTGATCACGGGAGACGGCGAGATGCTGATGGGACTGGGCTCTCTCGCCACGATCGGCGCGCAGCGGCCGCGCAACCTCGCGCTGGTCGTGCTCGACAACGAGCGCTACGGCGAAACCGGGATGCAGGAGACGCACACGGCGCACGGCGTCGACTTGGCGGCGGTGGCGCAGGCGTGCGGCTTCCCGGTCGCTCGCCGCGTTTCCGCGCCCGTCGAGATCGCACCGATGCGCGGCGCGGTGCTGGAAGCGAGCGGGCCGCTCTTCTTCCAGGTGAAAGTCGGCGCCGGCGCATCGGCGCCGGCCTTGCCGCCGCGCGACGGCGGATATCTCAAGCAGAGATTCCGGGAAGCATTGCTCGGATCGGACGCGTTGCGGTAGTCGAATCGATCGCTCGGAGCAATCGCAGCGTCTCGGAAGACGTGTTCGACGCGTGATCGCGCGCTTCGGATGGCTTTTCGGACCTCAAATGCATGATGATCGGCGCAAATTTGCGTCGAAGCTCTTGCTTTGTGCACATCAATGTAGTATTAATTGCGCCATGTTAGTTCTTGTTGCCCAACTTTTTGCCTAGCGCTCACAGTCGCGTCGCCGGCGCGCCGAGCGACGCTCGTCTTGGACACGGACTCTCTGCTGACAAAGTCAGCGGTCCGCATCCTTCCTCCAAGAAAAAAAATCACCGCATCGATCTCGCTCGCCGCTTCGGCGGGCGGACGAGGGATTCACTCGCACGGGCTTCGGCCCGCGCGGTTGAATGGCCCGTGCCGACACGGACGGGTCGGGTTGCTTGTGTGTTTAACTCATGAAGGAGATTGCCATGGCAAAGAAGAAAGCGAAAAAGAAATCCGCTAAGAAGAAGAAGTAAGGAAGCAAGCAATCCCGCGAAAGAGCCAAGAACAAGTCCGCCAGTCGAGGCGGCGACGAAGAAGCCTAAAAAGAAGGGCCGAGAGCGGTGTCGGGGAAGCACCCAGGCTGCGGTGAAACATGCAGCCTGGATCTTTCCAGACCAACTCAAGGCCCTAGCGGGTACGAATGCTGCGGACAGCCCGGGGTTACAGGCTCGGGTTGATCCGCAGACATTCGGTACAGAAGAGAGATTGCCCCAACAGCATGAGGCAACCCCCCCTCAGGCTGTCAAGCAGTTCTATAAGAACCTGATTTTAAAAATAGTTTCAAAAACCGCGCGCGACCGAATAGCGCTTGACAGCCGGCTCGCGACGGTCTCCGGGCCCGCGGGAGGGCGGCTGAAACGAATATGAGCGCGACCGACTCGGTGCTGAATTCCTGGTGGTTGCTGCCCGTCCTCTGGATCGGCTTGTCGGTGCTTGCGACCGCTGCCCTGAGCACGGCGCGACGCGAGCCGGCACCCGAGCCCGAACCCGAACCGACGGTCGACGAGCCGGTCGCGCCGCCGCCGTTCCTGTTCGACTCGCCCGACGCGAGCTCCGAGACCATCGGCTGGTACATGGGCGTGCCCATCCATCGCAGCGCTCGCTTCGACGGCATCGATTACGAGTTCGACCGCATCTGCCCGCCCCAGTCGTTGCGGCGCGCGGTCGGCGAGCGGGTCGTGGCGCCGGGGATCGTGTACGTCCGGCGACCCGCGCGGGGCGCCTTCTAAGACCGTCCCGGTTTCGGGCGCAGCGCATCCTTCACGCGCCGCGCCATGTCGAGCGAGCGAGCGTCGCCCGCGTTCTCGAGGGCTCGCACGACGCCTTCGCGGTCGACCGCCGGCCGGTTCTGGCTGACCTTCCATTTGCCGATCAGGCTGCGCGGCTGGATCTCGATGCCGACGATGGCGCGCAGCTGGCTCTCGATGAATGCCTCGGGCGCGTCCGTCAGCTTCCAGGGATGCTCGCTGCCTGCCTCGTGACGGTCGGTCAGCCGGCTCACCAGAGCGCGCAGCCATCCGGCATCGTCGATCGCTCGAAGCGGCCCCCGGGCGTGTACGACGACGTAGTTATAGGTGGGGACGACCTTTGCCGTGTCGTGCTTGGTCGGATACCAGGACGGCGACACATAGCCCGATTCGGCCTGGAACACGACCAGCGCGTCCGCGTCCCGCGGATGCTCGCGCCACACCGGGTTCGCGCGCGCGACGTGGGCGCGCAGCGTCCCGAACGGCGCGGGCTCGGGATCGACCTCGAACGGCACGTGATTGGCGGCGAGGCCGTCGGGTCCGAGCGTCACCAGCGCGCCGAGCGGATGCTCCCGGATCAGCGCGTGCAGGATCTCGACGCTCCGCTCTTCGAAATGCGCCGGCAGGTACACGGTCAATCGGCCTTGAGGCCCGCGGCGCGCACCACCTTGGCCCACTTCGCCATCTCGCGCCGGATCAGGTCGCCGAACTCCTCGGGCGTGCTGGTCACGGGCTCGGTCGCCATCGTCGCGAGCCGCTCTTTCATCTCGTTCGAGTGCATGACGGCGACGATCTCGGCGTTCAGGCGCGTCACGATCGGGTGCGGCGTCCCCGCCGGCGCGAGCACGCCGTACCAGGTCGTCACCTCGAAGTCCTTCAGCCCCGCTTCGGCCGCCGTCGGAACGTCGGGCAGCGCCGCCGCCCGCTTCGCGTCGATCACCGCCAGCGCGCGCAGCTTGCCCGCCTTGATGTGCGGGGCAGCCGCCGGGATCCCGATGATCACGAGCTGCACGTCGCCCGACATGACGTCGTTCATCGCGAGGTTCACGCCCTTGTACGGCACGTGCACCAGGCGCACGCCCGCGACGATGTTGAACAGCTCGCCCGCGAGGTGGTTCGACGTGCCGTTACCGCCCGAGCCGAAGTTCATCGCCCCGGGTTTGCTCTTCGCGAGGGCGATGAACTCGGAGAGCGTCTTTGCGGGGATCGACGGGTTCGTCACCATCACGTTCGGCACGGTGGCGACGAGGCTCACCGGCGCGAAGTCCTTGACCGGGTCGTAGGCGAGCTTCTTGTAAAGGCTGGGGCTGATCGCCAGCGAAGGCGCGACCAGGACGATCGTGTATCCGTCGGGCGCCGACCGGGCCGCGGCCTCAGCGCCGACGTTACCGCCGGCGCCGCCGCGGTTCTCGACCACCACCGGCTGCCCGAGCCGCGGCGCGAGCCGCTCGGCCATCAGCCGCCCCAGGATGTCGGTGCCGCCCCCCGGCGGGAACGGCAGGATGAGCCGGATCGGCTTGCCCGGATAGGCACCGGCCTGCGCGTGCGCCGCGGCGGGCGAGAGGGCGACGAGCGCCGCGAGGAGCGCGGCGCCGGACGGAAAACTGCGGAAGCTCGTCATGCGGAAACCTCGTATCGGACTGGACGGAATTGGGACAGTGTAGCGGCAAGCAACCCCGCCCGGGCACGCGTCACTGCCCGAGCGTGCTCGGCGCGAAGACCTCTTCGAGTCCGACCCGGCGCGCAGTCAGCCCCTGCTCGAGCGAGTACTGCGCGGCGGTCTCCAGCACCTTGCGGTTCGCCGCGACGCCGTGCCGGACCAGGCGAGCGCGCAGGCCCTGCGCGGCTTCGTGCGGCACGACGCCAGTCGCGATGTGGTAGGCGGCGCGCTCGAGGCGCTCGCGCTCGGCGATATCGTTCGCGCGCTCGAACGCCTTCAGCAGATTGAGCACGGCCCAGGGATGGCGCTCGGCGAGATCGCGCCGTATCACCATCCCGTGGTTGATCGGCAGGAGGCCGGTCTTGCGGTAATAGCGCACGCCCTCGGCGAGCGGATCGGCAAAGAGCGGCTTGACGTCCGGGTGGTTCCACAGGTCCGCGGTGCTGCGGTCGACGAGATTGGCGTTGACGATGTAATGGATCACCGCGTCGATCTCGCCCGATAGCATCATGCCGCCGATGCTTTTCTCGGGCGGTATCTGGCGGATGGTGACGCCCGGCGGGGCGGTGAAGCCCACCGCGCCGCGATGGCTGTGCGTCGGCACGCGCTCCATCCAGAACTCCATGTCCTTCGGCTCCACGCCGAACTCGTGCTGCAGCGCTCCGCGGGTCCAGAGCGCGGCCGTCTGCTGGTACTCCGGGACGGCGACGCGCTTGCCGCGCAGGTCCTCGGGACGCTCGATGCGCGCCGCGCGGCGCACCAGGATCTCCGTGTGGAACAGCTTGCGGGTCGTGAAGATCGGCAGCCCGACCCAGCGCTCGTCGCCCTGGGCCTTCGCCATGATGAGCGTCGAGAACGACATCTCGGACACGTCGAAGTCGGCGAACTTCAACTGCCGCCAGAAGAGCTCGGAGGGATGCACCACGCTCGAGACGAGGTCGATGCCGTCGGCCTGCACGCGCCCGTCGAAGATCGGCCAGGTCCTCGGGTTGGATGCCATGCCGATGCTGAGCTGCAGCTTCATGGACGCGAGGATTGTAATAGAATGCCCCGGGGAGTCACTGCGGGATCATCACAAGAACCATGGCCCGTTCCAAGCCCGGCTTCTGGTCGCGCGGCATCGACAAGCTGCGCGGCGCCCTGCTGCACGGCGAGCCCGAGACGCCGCCGCGCGCGCCGAAGAAGAAGCCCGAGCAGAAGAAGCCCGCGCAACCGGCGCGTTCCGCGACTCCGGCCGCGAAAGCGCCCGAGGTCGCCACGACCGAGGCGGACGGAACCGCCGCGACCGCGGACGACAAGACCCCGAAGAGGAAGATCCCGGTCCAGCCCTGGTATCGCCACCGCCAACGCTGGTAAGCGCTACAGGCTGGAGGTCTTCAGTCCCTGCCCAAGCGCGTGCGCACCGAAGGCGACGGCCGCGAGGACCGCGACCCGGATCCTCACGATGCCTCCTTCTCGTCGTCCCAGGCCTTGTCCGGGAGCGGCAGCCCCGCGAGGTCCCTGGCGGTGAGCCCGCGGTCGGGCTCGATGCCGATGGTGTCGAGGATCAGCATCAGCTGGCGGGTGTGCTGCGCCGGATGCCACACGGTGCGCTCGAGCACCACGTGCAGCGGATGCTCGCCGAAGTAGGTGCGCATCGGCTGCTCGCACGCCTTGTCGGGGAACGACTTCCACCATGCGTTGAAGCGCGCGAGCACCGACTCGCCGTAGCGCGCGATGTCCTCCGCGGTGCGGATCGCCGGGCCGGGCTCCTCCATGATGCGCTCGTACGTCAGCTCGCGGCCGTCGCGCATCGATTCGAGGAAGCCGTCCGGAATGCGGAACACGTGGTGCGCGAGCACCCGGATCGGCCGCTTGCGGTTGCGGAAGGACTTTTCCAGCCAGTCGGCCGGAATCTGGCGCACGTAGCGCGCCGCCGCCGGCAGCACGACGTTGAGCTTCGCGATCAATTCGTCGGGCGAGAGCCGCTCCTGCAGCCTGATCTTCAGGCCGAGGAACTTGATGACGTCGGTCAGGGTCTGGGCGAACACGAACTTGTCGCCGCGCGCGACCACCGGGACGCTGCGGGCCCCGAGCTTGCGCAGCTCCTCCATGCCGGCCGGATTGCCGTGGACGTTGATCGACTCGTAGTCCACGCCGTTCTTGGTCAGGAATTCCTTGGTGCGCAGGCAGCTCGTGCATCCGGGCTGCCAAAAGACGCGGACGCGTTCTCCGGCGACGATCATGGGCTCTCCGCGGTGGACTGGGACGAACTGCCGGCTATGCTAAAGCAGACCGCCGGGACCTGCACGGCGGCATCGCCCGGCGGCGCATATTCGCCCTTGGTAATATTGGCATGGTGCCCATTGGCGGGGAAAGCAATGTCGACGAACAAGGAGCTCGACGGCAAGGTGGCGCTGGTGACCGGCGGCGCGCGCAACATCGGTCGCGCGATCGGCCGCGCGCTTGCCGAGGCGGGCGCGGCGGTCATGGTGAACGCCAACACGTCGCGCGCCGACGCCGAGCAGACGGTCGCGACGATCGAGAGCGAAGGCGGCCGCGCCGCCGTGCACATCGCCGACGTGACCGACGAGAAGGCCGTGAAGGCGATGATCGACGCCACGGTGAAGAAGTTCGGTCGCATCGACCTGCTCGTGAACAACGCCGCCGTGCGCGCCGAGACGCCGTTCGCCGACATGACGCTCGTGGAGTGGCGCCGCGTGATCGCGACAGTGCTCGACGGGGCGTTCCTGTGCACGCAGGCGTGCCTGCCGCATATCGCGCGCGCGGGCGGAGGCACCGTCGTCAACATCGGAGGCATGACCGCGCACAAGGGCGCCGAAGGCCGCGCGCACGTGATCGCCGCCAAGTCCGGGCTCGCCGGCATGACGCGCGCGCTCGCGCTCGACCTCGCCCCGCACGGGATCACCGTGAACTGCGTGGTGCCGGGACTGATCGAGACCGTGCGCGGCCTGCCCGGCGCGCCCGAGCGCCCCGAGCACCGGCGCGGCCTTCCGCCCGTCGGCCGGCGCGGCGAGCCCGAGGAGATCGCCGCGGTCGTGCGGCTGCTGTGCGGCCCGGACTCGCGCTACATCACGGGCCAGGCGATCCACGTCAACGGCGGCGCGTACATGCCTTGAGCGCGCGCGAGGCGCCCCGGCCTCGCTCCGCGGGTAGAATGCCCTGCGACGATGGCCGGTAGAGCCCCCCCGCAAGTCTCCGAAGTGATGCGCACGCTCGCCGCGTACATCGCGCGCTCGCCGCGCCGCGCGCTCCCCGCGCAAGTCGCCGAGAAGACCAAGCACCATCTGCTCGACACGCTCGCGGCCATGATCTCGGGCTCGCGCCTGCTGCCCGGGAGGCAGGCGATCGCCTTCGCGAGGACGCAGGGCGGCGCGAAGGAAGCCTGCATCGCGGGCAGCCGCATCGTCACCAGCGCGGTGAACGCGGCGCTCGCGAACGGGATGCTCGCGCACGCCGACGAGACCGACGACTCGCACGCCGCCTCGCTCACGCATCCCGGGTGCGGGGTGGTGCCGGGCGCGCTGGCGATGGCCGAGCGCGAGCGCGCGAGCGGCACGGCGCTGCTGCGCGCGGTGGCGCTCGGCTACGATGTCTGCGCGCGGCTCACGCTGTCGCTCGATCCTTACCAGTTCCGCGAGGACGGGCATTCGACGCACAGCTTCGGGCCGACGTTCGGCGCGGCCGCCGCCGCGGGCGCGCTCGCGGGCCTGCGCGAGCCTCAGGTGCGCCACCTGCTCTCGTACGCCGCGCAGCAGGCCTCGGGCGTCTCGTGCTGGATGCGCGACGAGCGTCACGTCGAGAAGGCGTTCGACTTCGGCGGCATGCCGGCGCGCAACGGCGTGGCGGCGGCGGCGATGGTGGCGCACGGCTTCACCGGCGTCGACGACGTGTTCTCCGGCGAGCGCAGCTTCTTCGTCGCGTACGGCCGCAAGCCCGACCCGGCGCGCCTCGCCGCCGGCCTGGGCGAGAACTGGGAGATCATGAACGCCTCGATCAAGCGCTGGTCGGTCGGCTCGCCGATCCAGGCGCCGCTCGACGCGCTCGCGCTGCTGATCGCCGGACACGGCGTGCGCGCCGCCGACGTCGAGCGCGTGGTCGTGCGCGTCGCGCACCAGGGCGCCAACACGGTGAACGACCGCGCGATGCCCGACATCTGCCTGCAGCATCTGTGCGCGCTCATGCTGATCGACGGCAACGTCAGCTTCCGCTCCTCGCACGACGAGAAGCGCATGCGCGACGCGAAGGTCCTCGCGCTGCGCGGGCGCGTCGAGCTGCACGGGGACGACGCCCTGTCGCGCGCGATGCCGAGCCGGCAGGGCATCGTCGAGCTGCGCCTGCGCGACGGGCGGATGCTCCGCCACCACGCGACCGAAGTGCGCGGCACGCCCGGGAATCCCATGACCCGCGCCGAGGTCCAGGCCAAGGCGCTCGACCTCATCGCGCCGGTCACGGGAAGCGCGCGCGCCGCGCGACTCTGTGATACGGTTTGGAATATCGAGCGGCTCCGGGACGTTCGTCTCCTCAGGCCGCTCCTTGCTCATCGACAGGAGACCGCCGCATGAACCGCATCGTCCACATCGCGCTCAAGGTCGACGACCTCGAGCGCAGCCGCCAGTTCTACGAGAACATCTTCGGCTTCAGGGAGAACAAGACCGAGAAGGTGCGCGACCACACGTCGTGCCACCTCTCCGACGGCGCGATCGACCTGTCGATCATGCAGTACGACGCGGGCACGCAGTCGGCAGAATCGAAGGCGGCGGGCGAGGGACCGTGCATCCATCATTTCGCGGTCGAGGTGAACGACATGGCGGCCGCCGAGCGGCAGATCCGCGCCTTCGGGTGCGAGATCATCAGCGACCCGGGCGTGATCCCCGTGAAGTTCCGGGCGCCCGGCGGAACCGTGTGCGAGATCGTGCCCAAGCTGCGCTACAAGAAGGTCAAGAAGGCGGGTCCCAAGGCGAAGGCGAAGCCCAAGGCGAAAGCGCGCAAGGGCGCGAAGAAGAAGTAAAAAGGCGGCGCCGAGGAGGAGGAGCATGGAAGAGACGTCGGAGAAATCCTCCGACCTGTGGGCCGGGCTCGCGCTCGCGGCGCTCGGCGTCTACATCGTCGTCCAGGCCGCGCAATGGGAGTACCTGGGGCCCGACGGCCCGGGCCCCGGGTTCTTCCCCTTGTGGTACGGCATTGCGATGGTGGTCCTCTCCGCCGCGCTGGTCGTCGCCGGCGTGCGGGCGCGCGTCGCGCGCGCCGCGGCCGCGCCGTTCCCGTGGGCCCGCATCGGGCGCGCGCTGCTCGTGTGGCTCGCGTTCGCCGTGTCCGTCGCGCTGTCGGACGTCCTCGGCTTCACGCTGAGCTTCGGGCTGCTCTGCTTCTTCATCGTCGCCGTGATGTACCGGCGGCCGCTCAAGGTCGCCGCGGCGGCGGCGGTCGCGAGCGCGCTCGGCTTCTACGCGGTGTTTCCGCTGGCGCTCGGCGTATCGCTGCCCACGGGTTGGGTCGGGTTCTAGCGTGGAGATCCTCGCGAGCCTCGCCCACGGCTTCGGCGTCGCGCTCGAGCCGACCAACCTGCTCTGGTGCTTCGTCGGGGTGCTCCTCGGCACGGTGGTCGGCGTGCTGCCCGGGCTCGGGCCGCCGGCGACCGTCGCCATGCTGCTTCCGCTGACCTTCCACATGAACCCGGCGGGCGCGATCATCATGCTCGCCGGCATCTACTACGGCGCGAAGTACGGCGGCTCGACGACGTCCATCCTGATGAACGTGCCCGGGGAGTCGGCGTCGGTCGTCACCTGCCTCGACGGCTACCAGATGGCGCGCAAGGGCCGCGCCGGCGCGGCGCTCGGCATCGCGGCCATCGCGTCCTTCATCGCGGGCACGGTCGGCGTGGTCGCGCTGATGCTGGTCGCGCCTCCGGTCGCGCGCTTCGCGCTCGCGTTCAGCTCGCCCGAGTATTTCGGGCTGATGTCGCTCGGCCTGGCGCTGGTCGTCCTGCTCGCCGGGCGCTCGCTGGTGAAGGCGCTGCTCGCGGCGCTCCTCGGACTGTGGATCGCGTCGATCGGGACCGACCTCTTCAGCGCCACGTCCCGCTTCACGTTCGGCCGCGTCGAGCTGCTCTCCGGCGTCGACTTCATCGTCGTCGCGATCGGCGTGTTCGCGCTCGGCGAGGTCTTCGCGAACATGGAGAAGGAGGACGAGGCGCAGCTCCTGCCCGTGCCGAAGGGGCTGAGGAACCTGCTGCCGACGATGCAGGACATGAAGGACTGCCGCTTCGCGTTCCTGAACGGCTCGGTGGTCGGCTTCCTCGTGGGGGCGCTCCCGGGCGGCGGCTCGACCATCGCCTCGTTCCTGTCCTACGGGCTGGAGAAGGCGGTGTCGCGGCGGCGCGAGCAGTTCGGGACCGGCGTGGTCGAAGGCGTGGCCGCGCCCGAGGGCGCGAACAACTCGGAGACGGGCGGCGCGCTGGTGCCCCTGCTGACGCTCGGCATTCCCGGCTCGGGGACCACCGCCATCCTGCTCGCGGCGCTCGTGCTCTGGGGCTTCAAGCCCGGGCCGCTGTTCATCCCGGAGAACCCGGCGCTCTTCTGGGGGCTGGTCGCGAGCATGTACATCGGCAATGCCATGCTGCTCGTGCTCAACCTGCCGCTCGTTCCGGTGTTCGCGCAGGTGCTGAGGACGCCGACGTACATCCTGTTCCCGATCATCCTCGGCGTTTCGCTCGTGGGCGTCTACAGCGTCTCGGGAAGCATGTTCGACCTGCTGCTCCTGTGCTTCTTCGGGCTGCTCGGCTACCTCATGCGCAAGCTCGATTTTCCGGCGGCGCCGCTGATCCTCGGGCTCGCGCTCGGCGCGGGCATGGAGCGGGCGCTCCGGCAGTCGCTGATGATGTCGGGCGGCGAGCTCTCGATTCTCGTGTCGCGGCCGATCTCGGCCGTGATGCTGGCGCTGGCATTGGTGGTGCTGCTCGTCCCGCTCGTCGGCAAGGCGAACGCCTGGCGCGTGCGGGCGATCGAGCAGGAACAGGTTTGAGGAGAAGGAGGAAAAAGCGATGAGAAAGTACTGGTGCTACGGGATAGCGGCGGCGCTCGCCTGCGCCGGCACCGTGCACGCGCAGGGCTACAAGCCGACGCGGCCGGTGGAGCTGGTGGTGCACACCGGCCCGGGCGGCGGCAGCGACGTGCTCGCGCGCGCGGTCGCCGTGATGTTCGAGCGCGAGAAGCTGCTCCCGGTGCGCGTGAACGTCGTCAACAAGACCGGCGGCAACGGCAACGTCGCGATCGCGTATCTGGCCGAGAAGAAGGGCGATCAGAACACCATCGGCTTCTTCACGGGCGCGCAGCTGACCGGCTACCTGGTCAGCAAGGAGGCGCAGGTCACGATACGCGACCTGACGCCGATCGCGCGCCTGGTGCTCGAGCCGGCGGTGATCGCGGTGAAAGCCGACTCGCCGTACAAGACGCTGCGCGAGTTCGTCGACGCGGCGAAGAAGAACCCCGGCCAGCTCAAGCAGTCGGGCGGGTCGATCACGAGCCGCGACAACGTCGTGCGCGAGCTGCTGCAGAAGGCGTCGGGCGCGCGCTGGGCCTACATCTCGTTCCCGGGCGGCGGCGAGCGCATCGCGGCGCTGCTCGGGGGTCACGTCAACATGATGGTGATCGAGCCCGAGGAGGCGGGTGAGCACATCCGCGCGGGCAACATGCGCGTGCTCGCGCAGGTCTCGGAGAAGCGCCTCGCGCGCTTCCCGAACGTGCCGACGCTCAAGGAGGCGGGCTTCGACGTGCCGGTCGTGCCGCAGGTGCGCGGCGTCGTCGCGCCGCCCGGCATCCCGGAGGCGAACGTGCGCTACTGGGAGGACGTGTTCAAGCGCCTGACCCAGACCGCGTCGTTCAGGAAGTACGTCGAGGAAAACCAGTTCGAGATGGGCTACCTCGACGGCGCCGGCCTGGTGAAGTTCATGGACAGCTACTTCGACCAGATGCGCTCGATCCTGAAGGACGCCGGGGTCAAGACCGTGCGTTGATGGGCGCCGCGGCCGACTCCGTCGCCGAGCGGCTCGCCGCCGGCGTCGCCGGGCTGTCCGCGTCCGGGATCCCGCGGGGCGTGCGCGAGACCTGCGCCGCCCTGCTCCTCGACGTCGGCGGCCTGTGCGTGGCCGCGCGCTCGAGCGACTACGTGCGTAGCCTCGCCGCCGCGGTCGACCGCGGCGGACCGTGCACCGCCATCGGCCACGGCGGCGGCTTCGCCCCCGAGGACGCGGCGATGATCAACGGCACCGCCGCGCACGGCGAGGATTTCGACGACACTTTCGAAGGGGGGCCGGTCCACAGCGGGGCGGTCGTCGTTCCCGCGGTGCTCGCGGCGTGCGAGCGCTTCGGCGGCGACGGCGCCGCGGCGCTTGTCGGCATCGCAGCGGGCGTGGAGACGCTGTGCCGCCTGAGCCTGGTCGCTCCCAAGCGCATCCACAAGGCCGGGTTCCACCCGACCAGCGTGCTCGGCGCCATGGCTGCCACCGCCGGCGTGAGCGCGGCGCTCGGGCTCGACCACCGGCAGACGGTCGACGCGCTCGGCATCGCCGGCAGCATGGCGGGCGGGATCATCGAGTATCTCGCCGAGGGCGCTTGGACCAAGCGCCTGCACGCCGGCTGGGCGGCGCGCGTCGGCCTGCACGCGGCGCGCATCGGACGCGAGGGCTTCCTCGGCCCGCGCACGGTGTTCGAAGGCACGCACGGCCTGTTCTTCGGGTTCTCGCATTCCGCGGAAGGGGACTACGAAGCGCTCGTGCGCGGCTTCGGCCGCGACTGGGTGATGACGGGCATCACCTTCAAGCCGTACGCCACCGGCACCATGAATCAGCCCTACATCGACTGCGCGCTGCGGCTCGCGCGCAAGGGCTTCGCCGCGGAGGACGTCGCCGAGGTGCTGTGCGAAACGGCGGAAGGATACGTCCACCGCCTGTGGGAGCCGCTCGCCGGCAAGCACCGCCCCGCGAACGACTACGCCGCGAAGTTCAGCACGCCGTTCAACATCGCGGTCGCGTTCGTGACGGGCGGGGCGGGGTTCGAGGCCTTCACCGAGAGCACTGTGCGCGATCCGCGGATCCTCGCGCTCGCGTCCAAGGTGCGCTACGTCGTGGACCCGCACAACCCCTATCCGAAGGCTTACACCGGTCACGTGCGCATGACGCTCGGGGACGGCCGCGTCTTCGAGGAGCGCCAGCCGCATATCCGCGGCGGCGTGCAGGAGCCGCTCACGCGCGAGGACCTGGAGCGCAAGTTCCGCGGCAACGCCCGCCACGGCGGATGGGAAGACGCGCTCGCCGAGCGCTATCTGCACTTCGCGCGGACCGCGTTCGACGCGGGTGCGCTCAAGCTCGGCGACTTCCGGGCCTGATGCCCGGAGCGCGGCGCGCGAGCATTTTTACACGCTCGCCCGTCTCGGCCGGCGGGGGCGGGCGAGCCATATGTTTACACAAAACTATTGGGTCGAGATATGATTTCCCGGGAGTTCATCGGAAGGGATCGCGGACCGATCCGCCGGCCGCGCCCGTAACAACACAGGAGGAGAACATGAAGCTCCAGTCTCAGCTGAGCATCGCCGCTTCGCTGCTAGCGCTGGCGTTGGTCGCGGGCTGCGCGAGCGAGGCAAAGAAGGACGCAGCGGCGCCCGGGTCGCCCGCGGCGGCGTCGCCTTCGTCGCCCGGTGCCGCGCCCTCGGCAGGCTCGGCGCAGCCGTCGGGCGTGACCGGCAACGCGCTCAACGATCCGAAGAGCATGCTGTTCAAGCGCAGCGTCTACTACGAGTTCGACCAGTCAAACGTGAAGACCGACTACCGCTCACTCGTCGAGGCGCACGCGCGCTATCTGCGCGATCATCCCGGCGCGACCATCACCATCGAAGGCAATTGCGACGAGCGCGGGAGCCGCGAGTACAACCTGGCCCTCGGCCAGCGTCGCGCGGACGGCGTGAAGAGCATGATGACGGTGCTCGGCGTGCCGGACCGGCAGGTCGACACGGTGAGCTACGGCGAAGAGAAGCCGAAGGCTCATGGCCACAGCGAAGACGCGTGGTCGCAGAACCGCCGCAGCGACATCGTCTACCGCAAGATCCAGTAACCCGGCGGGGCCACGTCCCGAAAAAGCGGGGGTTTCCCCCGCTTTTTTTTCGCCTTCCGGAGGCGCCGGCGCCCCGTGCTATCCTCCGCCGTTGAGCCAGAACAGGCTCGGGAATCCACCCGGGCATTGCATTCCGGCTGCGTTTCGCTCGTCCCGGGGGGGACCGGATGGCTCTGGCGTTGGCGCCGGCGCACAGGCTCGCGCGCATCAATTACGCGCCGCGCGCGCTCGCGTTCGCCTACACCTTCCTGGTCCTCGAGGCGCTCATGCTCGAGCGCGGGTCGAGCGGCTGGATGCTCGCGTTGGGCGCCCTGCAGTTCCTCGTCTACCCGCACCTCGCCTACCTGCACGCGCGGCTGATGCCGGGGTCGAAGCGCGCCGAGCTGATCAATCTCGCCTTCGACGCCTTCACGCTAGGGGCCTGGACCGCGCAGGCGCAGTTCGCGCTGTGGTGGAGCGCGGGCCTGCTGTCGGCGATCAGCCTGAACAGCGCCGCGAACGGCGGGCTGCGGTACCTCGGCCTCGCGTGGGCGCTGTTCGCCGCTGGCGCGGCGCTGTGGGGCGCGGTTTCGGGCTTTTACTTCTCGCCCGATACCGGGCCGCTGGTGACGGGACTGTGCGTCGCGGGCCTCATCGTCTACGTCTCCTGGATCGGCACCATCATGCGCGTGCAGAACCGCGCGCTCATTCGCACCCGCGGCGCGCTGCACTCGAGCGAGACGCAGTTCCGCTTCATCGCCGAGCACGCGGGCGACCTGGTGGCGGTGCTCGACCCGCGCGGGCGCATCCGCTATACGAGCGCCTCGCACCTCGAGCACTTCGAGGCGGCGCTCGTAGCCCCCGGGCAGGACTGGGTGAAGCTGGTGCACCCCGACGACCGCGAGCGCGCGCGCAACTTCCTGCAGTACCTGGTGATGTCGCGCCAGACGGAGCGCATGAGCCTGCGCCTGGTGCCGATGGACGGGCCGTCGCGCGTGGTCGATTGCGAGGGCAACCCCGCGGCCGACGACAGCGACGGCATGGGCATGATCATCCTGGTGATGCGCGACATCACGACGCGCGTGCGCACGGAGATGGACCTTCGGCTCGCGGCGCACGCGTTCGACCGGGTCTCCGACGGCGTGCTGATCAGCGACGGCTCCGGCAGGATCGAGTACGTGAACGGCGCGTATTGCGCGATGACGGGCTACGAGCCGCGCGACCTGGTCGGGCGCACGACCGACGACGTGCGCTCGGGACTGAAGGGCGACGAGCTGTACCACGAGATCTGGCGCTCGGTGCAGCGGACCGGGGCGTGGCGCGGTCGCTTCATGGAGCAGCGGCGCGACGGCAAGTTCTTCGCGGCCTCGGTCGTCGTCTCCGCCGTGCGCGACAAGGAAGGCGCCTCGACGCACTACGTCTGGGTCATCACCGACCCGGCCGCGCCCGAGCGCGTGGCGCGCAGCGCCTGAGCCGGCCTGGCGCCGTCCGCGTCGCCGGGGCCCTGGTGCCGCGGCGGGAATAGAATCGAACCCCGCCGCGTTTCTCCGGACTAAGCACAACGGCACCCACCGGAAAGGAGCAAAGAATGGCCGGCACCCACATCGACATCCGCGCCGCGGACGGCGGCAAGTTCCGCGGTTACCTGTGCCTGCCCCGATCGGGCAAGGGCCCGGGGCTGGTCGTGGAGCAGGAGATCTTCGGCATCAACGAGAACGTGCGGCTCGTGTGCGAGCACTACGCGAACCAGGGCTTCGTCGCGCTCGCGCCCGATCTCTTCTGGCGCTTGCAGCCCAACGTGGACCTGGGCTACTCGCCCGAGGAATGGCAGAAGGCGTTCGACTTCATGAAGCGCTTCGACATCGACAAGGGGATCGAGGACGTCGGCGCGACCGTCAAGCAGCTGCGCGCGATGAAGGAATGCACCGGCAAGGTCGGCGCGATCGGCTACTGCCTCGGCGGCAAGCTCGCGTACCTGACCGCCGCGCGTACCGACGTCGACTGCGCGGTCGCGTATTACGGCGTGGGCCTCGACCAGAACTTGAACGAGAAGGGCAAGATCGGCAAGCCCCTGATGATGCACATCGCTGAGAAGGACAAGTTCGTGCCGCCCGAGGCGCAGGCGAAGATCAAGGCGGGCCTGGAGGACATGAAGAACGTGGAGATCCACAGCTACCCGGGCGTCGATCACGCGTTCGCCCGCATCAACGGCGACCACTTCGACGCGAACGCGGCCGAGCTCGCGAACAAGCGCACGCTCGACTTCCTGAAGAAGCAGCTGATGGCGCGCTAGCGCTCCGCGGCTTTCTTCTCGAGCCGTATCTGCGCCGCGCGGGCGCAGCCCTGCATGACCTGGAAGTAGCGCTGTACCCAGTCGGCGCCGATCTCGTACGGGTGCGGCCCTTTGCCGCGGCCGGCGAGCATGCGGTTCTTGTCGTAGGCTCTGTCGAACTCGGAGTGGTTCGAGAGCAGCACGGTCGCGCCCGCGTCCGCGGCCTTCGCCGCCATGCGCTGCTGCGAGTCGATGTAGATCTGGAAGTTCTTGATGCCCGGATCGGGAGTGTTGTTCACGAAGTTGAACGCGGTGCCGCCCGAGTAGGCGACGTTCACGGGCCGGCCGCGGTCGTGCACCGTGAAGGTGTAGGACAGCGTTCCGGGCGTGTGTCCGGGGGTGAGCCACACGGTGACCGTGGTGCCGGCGAGCGTGATCTTCATGCCGTCGGTCGCGACGATATCGCGCTTGGGCGCCATGGTCTTGTACCGGTTCGGGTGCCGCTCGACGAGGTCCCAGTCGGGCCCGCCCATGACGACGCGCGGGTGGTAGCGGCGCTGGATCATCTCGGCCCCGCCGATGTGGTCGGCGTGCGCGTGCGAGATCAGGAGATACTTGATGTCCTTCGGGTCGAGCCCGAGCTTCTCCATCCCGCCGAGGACCAGCTCCTCCGAGTTGTACGGGTAGATCGTGTCGATGAGGATGATGCCCGCGCGCGTACGCAGCGCCCAGGAGGAATGGATCTTCCCGCCGACGAAGTACAGCTCGTCGAAGACCTTGCTCGGCTCGGCGTACCAGGTCTCCCGCGGCGGCGCCTTCCCGGGATCGGCGACGTACTGGGGCACGTTGTCGCTCGTGTCCTCGCCGCCGCTCTGGGGCAGCAGGCAGGTGCGCACGAGCGTGCCGAGGAACTCGAAGCCCGCGGCGCCCTTTGCCGACCGGATCGCGGCGTCGACCTCGGCGTCGTAGTCGCGCTTCGCCTGCTCCGCGAGCGCATCGCCGCACAAGCACGCGGCGAGCGCGAGCAGACCGGCGAGTCGGCCGGGGCTCATCGCTAGACCCAGACCTGCAGCACGTAGTCGTACGCCGCCTGGGCGTTCGTCATGTCGACGCGCTGCAGCTTGATGCGGAAGCCGTCCCGGGTCCGCGTGAGGTGGTGCGTATACGCGCCCGCGAAGTGGCGCACGTCGTCGCGGCGCAGCTCCATCATGTGGAAGCGCGAGCGCACGCAGACGTCGCCGTTCGGCAGCTCGCGCTCGACGACGACGTTGCCGACCACGTGGTTCGTGCCCCAGAGCGGCCGCTGCGACCAGGCGTCGGGGTGCAGCACGCGCTTCATGCGCACGGTCATCAGGTTCTTGTCCTCGGCGAAGATGGCGGGCATGCCTTCCCAGGTCGCGTGCGAGGGCTCGGGCGGCATCCAGTACATGCCGTCGTCGGTGAAGAGATCGACGTACTCGTCCCAGCGCTTCTCGTCGAGCAGCTCGGCCTGGCGGTAGAGGAACTGCTCGACCGCGTGCTGGGTGTCGCGGCCGTTCGGCGCGCGCGCCCGACCCGTGGCGCGCCGGCGCGCCGCGGGCTTCGCGCGGGACCGCCTGGCGGTCTTCGCCATCATCGCTCCGCGGTCATGTACTGCGCCCAGGCCTTCATCTGGTTGCGCATCGGCGCCTCCGACGTGCCGCAGTTCGGCGCGGTCTCGACGCGGCCGTCGCGCTCGAGGTCGCGGCCCATGTGGCGGCCGAAGCTCACCCAGTCGCCGCCGTCGGAGGCGAGCCCCTGGTGGCATTTCCAGAAGTTCTCGAGGTCGTCCGCGTTGACCAGCGTCGAAGGCGAGTTGACCAGGTTGTAGTACGCGAGCGAGCGGCGGTAGATCGCCTCGGGCGCTCCCTTCAGCCGGAAGTGCCAGATCTCGGTGAGCGTGCGGTCGACGCCGAGCGGACGCACGGCGCGCAGCTGCTGCAGCGGCGACTGCACCGACAGTCCGGGGTAGATGAGCACGTGGTGGATGTTGACGCCGATGATCTCCTCGAAGCGCTTCCTGCCGTACGCCTCGATCATGATCTTGTCGTAGGCGAGCGTGTCGGGGTCCTGCGGCCGCAGCCCCATGTAGCCGGTGAGGACGCAGTGCCCGTTCGGGTAGTTGAGCGTCTGGAAACCGTCCCATTTGTCGATGGTCACGGTCGCGAAGGCCGAGAGCATGTGGTAGGAGAGCGGCGCCTCGCCCTTTTTGGCCTTGGCGGCGATGATCTTCTCGACCTCGTGCGCGGCTCGCCCCGTGGACTGGTGCGTGACCGAGGGGTGCAGCGCGTCGAGCTGGTTCTCGAGGAAGATCTTCCAGTTCGAGCGCTGGATGACGCGGAAGCAGTTGGGCACGATCTCGACCTCGCCCTCGGGGGCGCGGTCGCACATGTCGTCGAAGGCCACGCGCGACTCGCCGAGGAACTCCGCGAGCGTCGGTCCGTCCGGCGCGAGGCTCGCGAACACGAAGCCGCGGTAGTTCTCGACGCGCGCCGCGCGCTTCATGCTGCAGTCGGGATTGTCCTTGCCCCAGCGCGTGCCGGCGTAGCCCGACTCCTGCATCGGGATCGAGCGCAGCCTGCCGTCGTGGTGGAAGGTCCAGGCGTGGTAGGAGCAGCGGAAGAAGTCGCCCGCGTTGCCGCTGCGGTCGCCGCACATCATGTTGCCGCGGTGCGGGCATCGGTTGTAGAGCACGTTCACGCGGCCGTCGTTCGCGCGCACCATCAGCATCGGCTGGCGGCCGATCTGCACCGCGTAGTAGTCGCCGGCCTTCGGCACCTGGGACTCGTGGCCGCAGTAGATCCAGAAGCGCTCGTGGATGCGCTCCATCTCGAGATCGAAGATCGCGGGATCGGTGTAGACCTCGCGCCGCACCCGGTCGGGCTCCACGTATTTGCCGAGGCTGGGGACGCGTTCGTGAAGCATGGAGGGGATTCCTTCGTCCGGGGCGCCGGGGAAGGGAACGATACCGTCCGGGGGACGGATTTTCAAGGCGAACGACCCCCCGGGCGAGGGCGCGCCCGGGGCGGCTCGCGCGCGGGCGCGGCGCTTACTCGACGTGCCGGATCAGGTAGTTGTAGGGCTTGCCGAGCGCGTCCCAGAAGGCCTCGATCTTCGCCGCGATTCTCTTGCCGACGAAGCCCTCGATGAGGAGGGACAGCCCATAGAAGAAGACGATCGGGAAGATCATCACGCAGATGAGTCCGATGGCGAGCGTGAGCATGAGGTAGTTCTGGACGTATTTGGCGTACATGACGGCTCCCGGTTTTCCCAGGTCACCAGTCTAGGGAGACCGGCCTTGCGTGTTCCTGACAAACCCGCGTCAGACCCCGAGGTAACGATGCCATAGGCCCGGGTTCGCTCCGAGCTCCGCGGAGGAGCCGCGCCACGCCACCCGTCCGCGCTCGATCACGGTGTGGTGGTCGGCGATCTGCACCAGGCGCTCGACGTACTTGTCGATGACGAGCAGCGTCTGGCCGCCCGCCTTGAGCGACGCGAGGCAGCGCCAGATCTCCGCGCGCACGAGCGGCGCGAGGCCCTCGGTCGCCTCGTCGAGGATGAGCAGGTGCGGGTTCGTCATCAGCGCGCGCCCGATGGCGAGCATCTGCTGCTCGCCGCCGGAGAGCTGGCTCCCCAGGTGCCCCAGCCGGGCCGCGATCCCGGGGAAGAGATCGAGCGCGCGCTCGATCGTCCAGGGATCGCGCGCGCCGCTGCGGTTCGCCGCGAATGCGACCAGGTTCTCGCGCACCGTGAGATTGGGAAAGATCTGCCGCCCCTCGGGCACGACGGCGACGCCCGAGCGGGCGACGCGGTCGGGCGACAGGCGCTCGATGCGCTCGCCGCGGAAGCGGATCGAGCCGCGCCGCGCGGGCGTGAGCCCGAGGATCGAGCGCACGATCGTCGTCTTGCCCATGCCGTTGCGGCCGAGCAGCGTCGCCGCCTCGCCGGCGCGCACGGCGAGGTCGACGCCGAACAGCACCGGGCTCGCGCCGTACGCGGTCTCCAGGCCCTCGATCTCGAGCATCGCGCTCACGCCGACTCCTCGCCGAGATAGGCCCTGCGTACCTGGGCGTCGGCGCGGATCTCGGCGGGGGTGCCGGTCGCGAGCACCCGTCCGGAGACGAGCACCGAGATGCGGTCGGCGAGCCGGAACACCGCGTCCATGTCGTGCTCGATCAGGAGCACGGCGAGCGCCGGGTCGGCCTCGCGCAGACGCTGGACGAGCGTCAGCATGCGCGCCGATTCCTCGGGTCCCATCCCGGCCATCGGCTCGTCGAGGAGCAGCAGTCGCGGCCGCGTCGCGAGCGCGAGCCCGACCTCGAGCGCGCGCTGCTCGCCGTGCGCGAGGTGCGCCGCGGCGACCGATTCGCGCCCGGCGAGCCCGATGCGGGCGAGGATCGCGGCCGCCTCCTCGTAGAGGGCCTGCTCGCGCGCGACCGGCCGCCAGAACGACATGCTCGAGCCCGAGCGGGCCTGCACCGCGAGCGCGACGTTGTCGAGGACGCCGAACCCGCCGAAGAGCGTCGTCACCTGGTACGAGCGCGCGAGGCCGAGGCGCACGCGCTCGCTCGGCCCAAGCGACGTGACGTCGCGTCCCGCGAGCTCGATGCGCCCGGAGTCCGGTCGGAGCGCGCCGGCGAGCTGCGCGACGAGCGTGGTCTTCCCGGCGCCGTTCGGGCCGATGAGGGCGTGGATCTCGCCGGCCGAGACCGTGAGCGACACGCCGTCGCTCGCGGGAACGCCGCCGAAGCGCTTGCGCAGCTCGATCGCGGCGAGCAGCGGCGCGCTCATCGCGAGCCGCGATCGTGCACGCGCGAGCCGCGCCGAGCGAGCAGCCCGGCAATGCCCTGCGGCGCGAACAGCACCACGGCGAGGAGCGTGAGGCCGACGCCCAGGCTCGCGTGCTGCTGGTAGTTCGGCAGCAGCGCCGCAACCCACGCGATGCGGTGGTTCGCGATCAGGTCCTCGAGGCCGAGCAGCGCGAGCGCCCCGAGCGCGCCGCCCCAGAGGCAGCCCACGCCGCCGAGGATCGCCATGACCATGAGCGTGCCCGACTGCGTCCAGTGCAGCACGCTCGGGTTGACGTACTTGCCGTGGCTCGCGAGCAGCGCGCCGGCGAGCCCGGCCGCGGCGCCCGCGATCACGAAGCACACGAGCTTGTAACGGTAGACCGGGAATCCGATCGCCTCGGCGCGCACCTCGTTCTCGCGGATCGCCTGGATCACCCGGCCGAAGCGCGAATGCGACAGGCGGTGCAGGCCGACGAGCGCAGCGGCGAGAGCCGCGAGCGCCACGTAGTAGAAGGTCTGCGCGTCGTCGAGGTCGATGCCCAAGCCGACGCGGGCGCGAGCGGGCAGCGTCAGGCCCTCGTCGCCGCCGTAAGCCTTCATCGAGTTGACGAGGAAGTACATCATCTGCGCGAACGCGAGCGTGATCATGATGAAGTAGGCGCCGCGCGTGCGCAGCGACACCGCGCCGATCGCGAGCGCCGCGAGCGCCGAGGCGGCGATCGCGGCCGGCCAGCCGATCCAGGCGCTCGCGATGCCCTCGGCCAGCAGGATCGACGAGACGTAGGCGCCCGTGCCGACGAAGGCCGCGTGCCCGAACGAGATCATGCCGCCGTAGCCGAGGATGAGGTTGAGGCTGGTCGCCGCGAGCGCGTAGACCAGGATGCGGCTCGCGAACGAGACGTAGTATGCGTCGCCCTCCGCGCCCATCACGAACGGGAACGCGAGCGCCGCGGCAATCGCCAGGCCGAGCGCCGCCCTTCGCAGCACGCGCGGCACGCTAGCCCCGCGCCGGGAAGAGGCCCTGCGGCCTCACGTAAAGGATGACCGCCATGAGCAGGTAGACGAGCACCGAGGCGGCCGCGGGCCCGGCCGCGCTCGCGAGCTGTGGAGGCAGGAAGGCGCCGAAGGCGATCGGGAGGAAGGCGCGCCCGATGGTATCGACCATGCCGACGATGAGCGATCCGACCAGCGCGCCGCGCACCGAGCCGATGCCGCCGATCACGATCACGACGAAGGCGACGATCAGGATGTTCTCGCCCATGCCGACCTGTACCGCGAGGATAGGCCCGAGGAGCGCGCCGGCGACGGCGCATAGCCCTGCCGCGATGCCGAAAACGATCGTGAACAGGCGCGGGATGTCGGCGCCCATCGCGAGCGCCATCTCGCGGTTCGACGCGCCGGCGCGCACCCGCATTCCGACGCGCGTCTTCGCGACCCCGAAGTAGAGCAGCCCGGCGGCCGCGGCGCCGACCGCGATGATGACCAGCCGGTACGACGAATACAGCATGCCCGGGAAGATCTCGACCGGGCCCGAGAGCGCCGCGGGCGCGGCGAGCGGCAGGTCGGTGCCCCAGACGATGCGCACCGCCTCGTTGAGCACCAGGATCAGCGCGAAGGTCGCGAGCACCTGCGACAGGTGGTCGCGCGCGTACAGCCGCCGCAGCAGCGACACCTCGAGCAGCATCCCGAGCGCCGCGGTCGCCGGCACGGCGATGAGCACGCCGAGCGCGAACGAGCCCGTGAGCGATACGAAGGTCGCCGCCAAGAACGCGCCCAGCATGTAGAGCGACCCGTGCGCGAGGTTGATCATGTCCATGATGCCGAACACGAGCGTCAGCCCCGCGGCGAGCAGGAACAGCATCAGGCCGAACTGCAGGCCGTTCAGCGTCTGCTCGAGGATCAGGATCCCGGACACGCTACTTCATCGGACATTCGTCGACGTACGCGTCGCCGCGGTCCTTGAAGATGGTTCCCGCCGTCCTGTTGACGAGGCGTCCCTGCGCGTCCTTCGCGACCACGCGCAGGTAGTAGTTCTGGATCGGGTACTGGTTGCGGTTGAACCTGAAGGCGCCGCGCACCGAGTCGAACTTCGCCGCCTTCAGCGCGCGTCGCAGCGCCTCGCGGTCCTCGACCCGGCCCTTCACGTCGCGCACGGCCGCGTCGATGAGGAGCGCGGTGTCGTAGCCCTGGGAGGCGTACACCGTCGGCAGGCGCCCATACTCCTTCTCGAACGCCGCCACGAATTTCCGGTTGGCGGCGTTGTCGAGGTCGAGCGCCCAGTGCGCGGCGTCGTGGATGCCGAGCATCGGCTCGCCGACGGCGCGGATGATGTCCTGGTCCGACGAGAACCCCGGCGTGATCAGCTGGATGTCGCGCGACAGGCCGGCCGCGACGAACTGCTTGATGAAGTTGATGCCCATGCCGCCGGGGAGGAAGATGTACACCGCCTGGGGCTTGGCCGCGCGCACCTGCGCGAGCTCCGCCGAGTAGTCGAGCTGGCCGAGCTGCGTATAGACCTCGCCGACGACCTTGCCCTTGTAGAAGCGCTTGAAGCCCGCGAGCGAGTCCTTGCCGGCCTGGTAGTTGGGCGCGAGCATGTAGACCGCCTTGTAGCCCCGGGTGGTCGCGTACTGGCCGGCCGCCTCGTGGTAGGCGTCGTTGGGCCAGGAGGCCGCGAAGAACCACGGGTTGCACTGCCTGCCCGCGAGCGGCGAGGGCGCCGCGTTCGGGCTCACGTACACCACCTTGTTCTCGAACGCGATCGGCGCCGAGGCGAGCATGATGTTCGAGAACACGAAGCCGGTGAGGACGTCGACCTTGTCGAGCTTGACGTTCTTCTCGGCGAGCTGGCGACCGACCTCGGGCTTGAACTGGTCGTCGCCGATGATCACGTCGGCGGGCAGGCCGCCCAGCTTGCCGCCGTTCATCTTCACCGCCAGCACGAAGGCGTCGCGGATGTCGATCCCGAGCGCGGCGCTCGGGCCCGAGAGCGTGCTGATGAAGCCTATGGTCACCTTGTCGGCCGCGCGCGCGGGCGCGGCCGGAAGCGCGGCGAAAGCGAGCGCCGCGGCGCAGAACACCGTCGTCTTGTTCATGGAATCCCTCCCGGATCAGGCGAAAACCTTATGGGCCCCGCGGCGGGAAGTCAAGCAGCGCCGTTTCCTGCACAATAGGATCCATGGGAGACGCGAGAACGAGAACAGCGGTCCGGGCCGCGCTGCTCCTGCTCGCGCCGGTCGCGGCCGCGGCCGCACCGGCCGACGAGGCGCCGGCATCGGCCTGGCCTGGCTTGTACCTGGGCGCGCAGTTCGGCGGCGGCACCTCGGACGCGCGCTGGAAGACCGATGCGACCGTCGCCGACGGCGACAGCGTGAACCAGCGAGCGAGCAGCCCCGCGCTCGGCGTGCAGCTCGGCGCGCGCTTTCGCGTCTCGCGCCACTGGCTGGTCGGCGCCGAGGGCTCGTACTCGCTCGCGCGCCTGCGCACGGTCGCGCAGTCGCAGGAGCTCGCCGAGCGCGGGCTGCCGGGACGCTCGCGCGAGACCGACTTCCGGAACCTGTACGCCGTCACCGCCCAGGCGGGATACGCCCACGAGGACGGGTGGTTCCTGTACGGAAAGGCCGGCGTCGCCGGATCCTACGTCTACCTCGCCACGGCCAACGTGCTGAGCGGGGTGGTCTCGTCGACCCACGGCCGGGCCTACGGCTGGACGGGCGGCGTCGGCGTCGAATATCTCCTCGCCGACCGCTGGAGCTTCGGCGTCGAGTACGACCACTACGAGCTGCGGCTCGGCGATCGCAGCGCGATCCAGTCGAACGGCGCGGTCGCCGATTACATCGGGTTCAAAGGCAGCATCGAGGCCCTCTACGCGCGCTTGAACCGCACGTTCTGAGGGCGCGCGCGGGCGCGGAGCTATAATTCGCCATCGGCCGCCGGCGCGCGTCTGCCGAGCACACGCTCGAGGCCCATCTTGGAACAGCAGGACCTTTCCCGTCTCCGGATCGATCGCGCCGCGGCGCCCCCGCGGCGGCGCGGCCGCGGCCCGTGGATCGCGGCGCTCGTCGCGATCGCGGCGGTGCTCGGCGGGTTCGGCTATGCGCGCTTCGGCGCCCCGGCCGAGGTCGAGACGGTCGCCGTGGCGCGGGTGTTCCCGTCGCAATCGCTCGCCGTCCTCAACGCGACCGGCTACGTCGTCGCCCAGCGCAAGGCTGCCGTGTCGTCGAAGGCGACCGGGCGCCTGGAGTGGCTCGGCGTCCTCGAGGGATCGCGCGTGAAGAAGGGCGAGATCATCGCGCGCGTCGAGAGCCGCGACGTGGCGGCCGCGGTCGATCAGGCGTCGGCCAACGTCGGGGTGGCGCAGGCGAATCTCGAGCAGGGCCTCGCCGAGCTCGCCGACGCCGAGAGCGCGTTCAAGCGCTCCGAGGAGCTGCTCGCGCAGAAGTACATCTCGCCGTCGGCCCACGACTCGGCGATCGCGCGCTACCACAAGGCGAGCGCCGCGATCGTCGGCCTGCGCGCGGCCATCGCCGCGGCGAGCGCCAACCGGCGCGCGGCGCAGGTGGCGTTCGAGCAGACGCTCATCCGCGCGCCCTTCGACGGCGTGGTTCTGACGAAGAACGCGAACGTCGGCGACATCGTCACGCCGTTCTCCGCCGCCGTCGACACCAAAGGCGTCGTGGTCACCATGGCGGACATGGAGACGCTCGAGGTCGAGGCCGACGTCTCGGAGGCGAGCCTCGGCAAGATCCGCGTCGACCAGGCGTGCGAGATCCAGCTCGAGGCGTTCCCCGACGTGCGCTTCCCGGGCGTCGTCAGCCGCATGGTGCCGACGGTGGACCGCACCAAGGCCACGCTGCTCGTCAAGGTCCGCTTCACGCAGCCCGACGCGCGCGTGCTGCCCGACATGAGCGCCAAGGTCGCGTTCCTGTCGCGCGCCGTGACGCCCGGGGAGCGATACGCCGTGGACGCGCTGCAGCGCTCGGCGATCGTCGCGCGCGGCGGCCGCAACGTGGTCTTCGCCGTGCGCGACGGACGGGCGTCGGAGGTCCCGGTGGAGACCGGCCGCACGCTGGGCGACCTGCTCGAGGTGAAGGGCGTCGCCGCGGGCGACCGGGTCGTGCTGCGGCCGGACGAGCACTTGCGTGACGGGGAGCGCGTCCGCGCGACCAAATCCTGAGCGCATGGGCGAAGCGCGGGCGCCGCTGGTCGAGATCCGCAGGCTCGCGAAGTCGTACTGGCGCGGCGGCCAGCCGGTGCCCGTGCTTTCCGACATCAACCTCGAGATCGCCGAGGGCGATTTCCTCGCGCTGATGGGCCCGTCGGGCTCGGGCAAGAGCACGCTGCTCAACCTGATCGCCGGCATCGACAAGCCCGACGCGGGCGAGCTGCGCGTCGCGGGCGAGGACATCACGCGCCTGTCCGAGGCCGAGCTCGCCGACTGGCGCGCGGCGAACGTCGGCTTCGTCTTCCAGTTCTACAACCTGATGCCGGTGCTCACGGCGTTCGAGAACGTCGAGCTGCCGCTGATGCTCACGCGCCTCGCGCGCCGCGAGCGGCGCGAGCGCGTGGACATGATGCTGTCCCTGGTCGGGCTCGCCGGGCGCGCGAGCCACTACCCCTCCGAGCTGTCGGGCGGCCAGCAGCAGCGCGTCGCCATCGCGCGCGCGATCGTCGGCGATCCGCGGCTCATCGTCGCCGACGAGCCGACGGGCGACCTCGACCGGGTCTCGGCCGCCGAGATCCTGCACCTGCTGCAGCGGCTCAACCGCGAGCTCGGCAAGACCGTGATCATGGTGACCCACGACGCCAACGCCGCGAGCGCCGCGCGCGCGGTGATCCACCTGGACAAGGGCGAGCTGGTCGCCGAGCCGTGACCGCGCACGTCCTCAAGCTCATCGTCAAGAACGCCCTGCGCCACAAACTGCGCACGGCGCTCACCGCGGCCGGCATCGTCGTCGCGATCCTGTCGTTCGGCCTGCTGCAGACCGTGATCGGGGCCTGGTACGCGGGCGCGAACGCCGCCTCCGACGCGCGCCTCGTGACGCGCAACGCGATCTCGCTCGCGTTCCCCATGCCGCTCAGCTACGCATCGCGCATCCGCGCGGTCGACGGCGTGGCGGCCGTGACGCACGCCAACTGGTTCGGCGGCGTCTACCAGGATCCGAAGAACTTCTTCGCGCAATTCGCGGTCGACGCGCGCACCTACCTCGACCTCTTCCCGGAATTCAGGCTGAGCGAGGCGGAGCGCACGGCCTTTCTGCGCGACCGCAAGGGCGCGATCGTCGGGCGCAAGCTCGCGAACCAGTACGGTTTCAAGGTCGGCGACTCGATCCCGCTGCGCGGCACCATCTTCCCGGGCCAGTGGGAGTTCGTGGTCCGCGGCATCTACGACGGGGGCAAGCCGACCACCGACACCTCGCAGATGCTGTTCCAGTGGGACTACCTGAACGAATCGATGCTGAAGACCTTCCCGCGCCGCGCGAACCAGGTCGGCTTCTACGTCGTTCGCATCGAGAACCCGGACGACGCCGCGGCCGTCTCGCGCGCGATCGACGAGCAGTTCAAGAACTCGATCGCCGAGACCGTCACCGAGACCGAGAAGGCGTTCCAGCTCGGATTCGTGTCGATGTCCGAGGCGATCGTGGTCGCGATCCGCGTCGTCTCCTTCGTCGTGATCGTGATCATCCTCGCCGTGATGGCGAACACGATGGCGATGAGCGCGCGCGAGCGCCTCGCGGAATACGCGACGCTCAAGGCGCTCGGCTTCGGGCCGGGGTTCCTCGCGACGCTGATCCTGGGCGAGTCGGTGGCGATCTGCGCGGCGGGCGCCGCCGCCGGCATCGCCCTGACTTTCCCGGTCGCGGCCGCGTTCTCGGCCAAGATGGGCACGCTCTTCCCGGTTTTCCACGTCGAGTTGGCGACGCTCGTCATGCAGGCGGCCGCGGCGCTCGTGGTGGGGCTGGCGGCGGCGGTCGTGCCTTCGCTGCGCTCGGCGCGGATCTCGATCGTGAACGGCCTGCGCCACGCGGGATGAGGCGATGGCGTCCGGCATCCCCGTCTACTACGTCGCGCGCAACCTGTGGACCCGGCGCCTCACGACGGGGTTGACCGCGGGCGGCATGGCGCTCGTGGTCTTCGTCTTCGCGGTGGTCCTGATGCTCGACGAGGGCCTGAGGCGCACGCTGGTCACCACGGGCGAGTACGACAACGTCGTCGTCACGCGCCGCGCGTCCGAGACCGAGATCCAGAGCCTGATCGCGCGCGAGCAGGTGCCGGTCGTCGAGACGCACCCCGCGGTCGCGCTCGATCGCGACGGCACGCGGCTCGTGTCGCGCGAGCTGGTGGTGCTGATCTCGCTCAACAAGCGCGGCTCGGAGAAGCCGTCGAACATCGCCATCCGCGGCGTGTCCTCCCGGGCGCTCACGCTGCGGCCGCAGGTGAAGATGGTCGAAGGCCGGATGTTCGATGCCGGGAAATCGGAGATCATCGCCGGCAGCGGCATCACGCGGCGCTTCGCCGGCGCGGGCGTCGGCGAGCGGCTGCGCTTCGGGCAGCGCGACTGGACCGTCGTCGGCCTGTTCGACGCCGGCAACAGCGGGTTCGACTCGGAAATCTGGGGCGACGTCGAGCAGCTCGCGCAGGCGTTCCGGCGTACCACCTACTCGGCGGTCATCGTGCGCCTGGCGGACACGCGCCGGTTCGACGCGTTCAAGCACGACATCGAGTCGGACCCGCGCCTCACGCTCGAGGCGAAGCGCGAGCAGGTCTACTACGCGGACCAGTCCAAGGCGCTCTCCACCTTCATCAGCATCCTGGGGCTGACGCTGTCGATCATCTTCTCGGTCGGCGCCATGATCGGCGCCATGATCACCATGTACGCCTCGGTCGCGAACCGCGTCGCCGAGATCGGCACCTTGCGCGCGCTCGGGTTCCGGCGCCGCGCGATCCTCGCCGCCTTCCTCATGGAGTCGATGCTGCTGGGGCTGGTCGGCGGCGGCGTGGGACTGTTCTTCGCTTCGTTCATGCAGCTCGTGACCTTCTCGACCATGAATTTCCAGTCGTTCGCCGAGCTCGCCTTCGGCTTCACCCTGAACGGGGCGATCGTGGCGAAGTCGGTCGCCTTCGCGGCGATCATGGGACTGGTCGGCGGCGTGCTGCCCGCGGCGCGCGCCGCCAGGATGAAGATCGTCGATTCGCTGCGCGCGGCCTGAGTCAGTCGGCGCTGGCGCCGGTCTCCTCGATGATGCTCCGCCAGCGCTCGAGCTCCGAGCGCATCAGCGCCCCGAGCTCCTCGGGCGTGCTGCCCGCGGGCTCGAAGTACAGTCGCAGGAATTTCTCGCGCACGTCGTCGCTGTGGATGATCGCCCGCAGCTCGCGGCTGAGGCGCTCGACGGTGGGCTGGGGCGTGCCCGCGGGCGCGACGACCGCGTTCCACGCGACCGACACGACGCCGGGAAACCCGGAGTCGGCCACGCTGGGATACGCGGGCAGCGCGGCGCTCGGGTGGTCGGTGGAGACGGCGAGCGCCTTCAGGCGCCCGGACTGTACGAGCGGCATGGCCGTGGCCGGCACCACGAACGCGGCCGCGACGTCCCCGGCGACGATGGCGGCGTTGACCTGCGGACTGCCCGGGTACGGCACGTGCACGAGGTCGATGCCCGCGGCTTCCTTGAACATCTCCATCGTGAGGTGCGAGGCGCTGCCGTTCCCGACCGAGCCGTAGTTCAACTTCCCGGGCTGCTTCTTCGCGAGCGCCACCAGGTCCTTCACGGAGGCGACGCCGAGCCTGGGGTCGACGACGAGCAGGTTCGGGCTGGTCGCCACCAGCGTCACCGGCACGAGGTCCTGGAACGGGTCGTACGCGAGCTTCTTGTAGAGCACCTTGTTGACGGCGAGCGGACCCTGGATCGAGAGCCCGACGGTGTAGCCGTCGGGCGCCGCGTGCGCGACTGCCGCGGTGCCGACGTTGCCGCCCGCGCCCGGGCGGTTCTCGACGATCACGGGGTGCTTCAGCGCGGGGGCGAGCCTCTCGGTGAGGATGCGGGCGATCAAGTCGGGCGAGCTTCCCGCGGGGAACGGTACGATCATGTGCAGAACGCGCCCCTGAGCCGGTCCCGGGCTCGCCGAAGGGACCGCCTGCGCGTGGGCGCCGAGCGGCGCCAGCGCCAGCGCCACCACGGTGAGTACGCGGCGGGCCCGCATCACTCGAGCACGGCGTAGACCGTGTCGTTCTCGATCTCGACCTTGTAGGTCTTCAGGCGCTCGGTGCACGGCGCTCCGGTCGGCTCGCCGGTGCGCACGTCGAAGGTGCCGCCGTGCCAGCTGCATTCTACCGTCTCGTCGAGCAGGTAGCCGTCCTCGGTGAGCGACGCGCCGCCGTGCGTGCAGGTGTCGTCGGTGCAGTAGAGGCTGCCCTCGACGTTGAACAGGGCGATCGGCGCGCGGCCCTCCAGCTCGATCTTGCGCGACTCGCCGGGAGCCACTTCGCTGAGCTTGCAGATCTCGACTTTCATCCGGCGATTTTACCGCGAAGCCCCAGGCGCGCGAAGTCTCGGCGCCCGCGCGCCCTCAGGCGCGGTGCTTGTCGAGGAACGACACGAGCGCCCGGTTGAAGGCGGCGGTCTGCTCCAGGTTCGCGATGTGCGCAGCGGAGGGAATGACGACCAGCTCCGATCCCTGGATGTTCTGGTGGATCACCTTGGCGACCTCGGGCGGCGCGCCCGGGTCCTGCTCTCCGACGATGACGAGCGTCGGCACCTTGATCGACTTCAGCCGGTCGGTGAAATTCAGCGTCGGGATCGCCGCGCAGCAGCCGGCATAGCCCGCGACCGGCGTCGAGCGGATCATCGCGGCCAGCCTCGCGGCGGTCTCGGGGTGCGACTTGCGATAGGGCTCGGTCAGCCAGCGCTGCAGCGTCGGCTCGACCACGCCTTCCATGCCCTTCTCGCGCGCGGTCTTTACCCGCGCCTCCCAGACCGGCTTCGCCTCCGGCGGGTTGCGGCTCGAGGTGTCGGCGAGCACCAGCGTCTTGAACACGCCCGGGAACTTGAGCGCGAACGCCTGCCCGATCATGCCGCCGATCGACAGACCGACCCAGTGGCAGGATTTGACCCCGAGGGCCTCGAGCAGCGCGTGCGCGTCGTATGCGAGCATGTCGAAGGTGTAGTCCCCGGCCGGGGCGTCGGTGCCGCCGTGCCCGCGCAGATCGTAGCGCAGCACCTTGTAGCGCTTCGAGAGCGCGGCGGCCTGCTCGTCCCACATCGAGAGGTTGCACGCGAGCGAGTGGCTCATGATGACCCACGGGCCCTCGCCCTCGACGCTGTAATTGATCTGGATGCCGTTCGCCTTCACTCTCATCTGGGATCCTTCCGGTGCGGTACGGGTCGCGGGAAATTCTACTCCGCGGACGGCCTCAGATCAGGCCGCGGGCGGCGAGCTCTTCCTTGAGGTAAGCGTAGTAGATGGGCGCGGCGACGAGGCCCGCGAGCCCGAACGCCGACTCCATGACGAGCATCGCGAGCAGCAGCTCCCACGCGCTCGCGCGGATCTGCGAGCCGACGATGCGCGCGTTGAGGAAGTACTCGAGCTTGTGGATCACGATGAGAAAGGCGAGCGACACGATCGCCACCACGAGCGAGGCCGACAGGCTCACGACGACGATGATCGTGTTGGAGAGGAGGTTGCCGATCACGGGCAGCAGCCCGGCGACGAAGGTGATCGCGATCAGCGACTTCGTCAATGGCAGGTGCACGCCGAGCAGCGGCAGCGCGACGCCGATGTAGATCGCGGTGAACGCGGTATTGATGGCGGCGATGCGCACCTGCGCGAACACGATGCGCCGGAACCCGTCGCCGAGCAGCGCGGCGCGCTGCGCGAGCGCGTGCGCGAGCGGCGCGCCGTTACGCGACGGGTGCGCCTCGCGCAGCGAGACCATCGCGCCGATGATCATCCCGATCAGGAGGTGGGCGCTGAGGCGGCCCGCTTCCTTGCCGAGGAGCTGCACCTCGCCCGCGTGCTCGCGCAGCCAGTCGGTGAGCGCCCGGCGCAGCTCCTCGGCGTCCGCGGGCAGGTACTGCAGCACCCAGTCGGGCAGGTGCGAGCGCGACCCGTCGATGATCTCGGCCATCTTCTGCAGGAGCGCGGTCAGACTGCCGGCGTCGCTGCGGAAGAAGCTCACTGCTCCGAAGAGCGCGAGCGACAGCGCCGCGACGATCGCGGTCGCGAGGATCGCGACCGCGGCGACCTTGCCGCGCTTGCCGAGCCGCAGGCGCGGCGCGATCACGTGCACGAGCTCGAACACGAGCAGGCCGGCGAGGAGCGCCGGAAGCAGGTGGAGGAGCAGCGTGAGCAGCAGCAGCACGCCGGCGAGGATCCAGGCGGCGACGTCGAGATTTCTGGCGTGGGCCATGCGCGGGCAGGGACGATGGAGATTCGCGGATTGTAAGCCGCGCACGAGGCGCAGCCCCAGGGCTGCCTATTCCTTCACCCGCGCGATCCGCACCACCTCCTGGATCCGGCGCAGCGACCGCATCACGCGCGCGAGGTGCATGCGGTTCGCGACCTGCAGCGTGAAGTGCATGGTCGTGTAGAGGTTGCGCTCCTCGTCCATGCTGACGTTGTCGATGTTCGAGCCGGCCTCGGCGATGGCCGCGGCGACCTTGGCGAGCACCCCGGGCTGGTTCACGACGACGACGCGCACGGCGACATCGAACAGCTTGTCGGTGTGCGGCGCCCACTCGACGTCGAGCCACTTGTCGGGGTCGCCGCGGGCCTTCGCCGCCGTCGTGCAGTCGTGCGTGTGCACGACCAGGCCCTGGCCTTTCTTGATGAAGCCGATGATGGAATCCCCCGGGACCGGCCGGCAGCACTTCGCGAACTGCACGGCCATGCCCTCGGAGCCGTGGATGACGATCGACCCGGCGGCGAACTTCCCCTCCGACGGGTGCGCGTCGGAGAGCGCCAGGAGCTTGCGGGCGACGATCGCGGCGAGACGCTTGCCGAGCCCGATATCGGCGACGATCTCCTGGCGCGAGCGCGCGCCGAGCTCGCGGACGAGCTTGTCCCAGCGCTCGGGCGTGGGCTCCGCGTGCGGCGTCCCGAGCGCGCGCACCGCCTGCGCGAGCATGCGCTCGCCGAGCATCGCCGCCTCCTCGAGCTGCATGGTCTTCAGGAAGTGCCGAATCTGGAAGCGCGCCTTCGCGGTCTTCACGTACGAGAGCCACGCCGGGTTGGGGTGCGCGTGCGCGGCGGTGATGATCTCGACCCGGTCGCCGTTCTTGAGCTCGGTGCGCAGGGGCGCGAGCTCGTAGTTGATGCGCGCCGCGACGCAGCGGTTGCCGATGTCGGTGTGCACCATGTAGGCGAAGTCGACCGCGGTGGCGCCGCGCGGCAGCGCCATGATCTTGCCCTTGGGCGTGAATACGTAGACCTCGTCGGGGAAGAGGTCGACCTTGATGTGCTCGAGGAACTCGGCCGCGTCGGGCGCGGCGTGGTCGATGTCGAGCAGCGACTGCAGCCACTTGTGCGTGCGCTTCTGCACCTCGTTGATCTCGGCGTCGGTGCTCTTGTACAGCCAGTGCGAGGCGACGCCGGTCTCGGCGATGCGGTGCATCTGCTGCGTGCGGATCTGGATCTCGACCGGCGTTCCGTACGGCCCGATCAGCGTCGTGTGCAGCGACTGGTAGCCGTTGAACTTGGGGATCGCGATGTAGTCCTTGAACTTCCCCGGCACCGGCTTGAATAGCCCGTGCAGCGCGCCGAGCGCGACATAGCATGCCGGCACGTCCTTGACGATCACGCGGAAGCCGTAGATGTCGAGCACCTGCGAGAACGACAGGTGCTTCTCCAGCATCTTCTTGTAGATGCCGTAGATGTGCTTCTCGCGGCCGGTGACGTTCGCCTCGATGCCTGCCGCGGGCAGCCGCTCCTTGACCGCCTCCAGGATCTTGTTGACGACCTGGCGGCGGTTGCCGCGCGCGGCCTTCACCGCCTTGGCGAGCGTCTTGTAGCGCAGCGGGTAGAGGTGCGAGAACGCGAGCTCCTGCATCTCGCGGTACAGGCTGTCGAGGCCGAGGCGGTTCGCGATCGGCGCGTAGATCTCGAGCGTCTCGCGCGCGACGCGCCGGCGCTTCGCCGCGTCGACCGCCTCGAGCGTGCGCATGTTGTGCAGCCGGTCGGCAAGCTTGATCAGCATGACGCGCACGTCGCGCGCCATGGCGAGCAGCATCTTCCGGAAGTTCTCGGCCTGCGCGTCCTGCTGCGACTGGAACTCGATGCGGTCGAGCTTGGAGACGCCGTCGACCAGCTCGGCGACCGGCTTGCCGAAGCGCTGGCTGATCTCGCCCTTGGAGACCTCGGTGTCCTCCATCACGTCGTGGAGGAGCGCGGCCATGACGGCCTGCGCGTCGAGCTGCCAGTCGGCGATGATCTCGGCGACCGCGATCGGGTGCGAGATGTAGGGGTGGCCGCTCTTCCTGAACTGGCCCTCGTGCGCGGCGCTCGAGAACTGGTACGCCTCCTCGATGCGCGATACGTCGCTCGGCTTGAGATAGCCGAGATGCTGCCGGAGGTCGGTGATGGCGACGGCGGCCATGTCGTTACTTTACCCCTTTGGCCGCAGGGGTCGGCCGCGTTCAGCCGCCCGTCAGGCGGTATTCACCTTGTTGAGATACTCGATGCCCACCTTGCCGGTCGCGACCTCGCGCAGCGCGATGACGGTGGGCTTGTCGCGGTTCGCCTCGATGAGCGGCGTGCCGCCCTGGGCGAGCTGACGCGCGCGGTAAGTCGCCGCCAGCGTCAGCTGGAAGCGGTTGGGGATCCTCTTCAGGCAATCCTCGACGGTGATCCGTGCCATGTGAAACCTCTCGTCAATCGGGCCGCTGGAACGCTTCGGGGTATCGCGCGCGCTGGCGCTCGGCGCTCAGCCGGGAGGCGCGCACGATCGCGCTCAGGTCCCGCTTCGCCTCTTCGAAGTCCTTGTTGATAATAACATATTCGAACTCGGCGGCGTGAGCCATTTCCTCGCGCGCGTTCGCGAGCCGGCGCGCGATCGCCTCCTCGTTGTCCTGACCCCGTTTGCGCAGCCGGCGCTCGAGCTCGGCGAGCGCGGGCGAGGGCGGCAGCACGAACACGCTGACCGCCTCGGGGAAGGCCTTGCGAACCTGGCGCGCGCCCTGCCAGTCGATCTCGAGGATGATGTCGAGGCCGCGCCCGCGCGCGTCGGCGATCCACTTTCGCGATGTGCCGTAGCGGTTGCCGTGCACCTCGGCGCTCTCGAGGAACTCGCCGCGCTCGAGCATCGCCGCGAAGGCCCTGGCGTCGACGAAGTGGTATTCGCGGCCTTCCTTTTCGGTCGGCCGCGGCGCGCGGGTCGTGTACGAGACCGACAGCGCGAGGTTCTTGTCCTGCGCGAGCAGCGCGCTCACGAGCGAGGATTTTCCGGCGCCCGACGGGGCCGAGATGATGAAGAGATCGCCGCTCATCGTCGCGAGGCCTACTCGATGTTCTGGATCTGCTCGCGCATCTGCTCGATGAGCAGCTTGAACTCGAGGCTCGCGTCGGACACTTCCTTCGAGACCGACTTCGAGGCGAGGGTGTTCGCCTCGCGGTTCAGCTCCTGCATCAGGAAGTCGAGGCGCTTGCCGACCACACCGCCCGCGTTCACGACGCGGCGCACCTCGTGCAGATGGGCGGCGAGCCGCGTGAGCTCCTCGGCGACGTCGATCTTCACGCCGAAGAGCGCGATCTCCTGGCGGATGCGCTCCTCGTCCGAGGCGCCGAGCGCCTCGCGCAGGCGGCCCGCGAGGCGCTCCTCGTACGCCGCCACCGCCGCGGGCAGGAGCGGCTGGACCTCGGCGAGCAGGCGCTCCATGCGCTCGACGCGATCGAGCAGCATGCCGGCGAGCTTTCCGCCCTCGCGCGCGCGGGTCGCGGCGAACTCGTCGAGCAGCTGCTCGACCAGCGCGAGCGCCGTGTCGCGGACCAGCGCGCTGCGGTCGTCGCCGACCACGCCGGGCCAGTGCAGCACCTCGCCGACCCGCAGCGCGGCCGCGTCGGGGATCGCGGCGCGCACCCGGCGCGAGGCCTCGGCGAGCGCCGAGAGCAGCGTCTCGTTCAGCGCCAGCCTCGGCGCGGCGGCCGCGGCGGCGGTCACCGCCACGCGGCACTCGACCTTGCCGCGGCTCACCCGGCCGGCGATCATCTCGCGCAGGGCGGGCTCGAGCGCGCGCAGCTCGTCGGGCAGCCGGAACTGGACGTCGAGGTAGCGGCTGTTGACGCTCTTCAGCTCGGCCGCGAGCGAGCACTGCGGCAGGTCGCGCGCCGACGAGGCATAGCCGGTCATGCTGTGGATCATGACTGAGGACGGGGAATCGTGATCAATTGGGCGACGGCCTTGCTACAATCACCGGCGCCCGCACGCAAAGCGCCTATGATAGCGGGTCGCCTTGTCTGCGGCGAACTAAAGTGACGACGGAACCGGGGGGAGACGTCGCCTCGGCAAACCAGGGATGCCTCAACAAGCCAACCAGCCGCTGCCGAACGGTTACCTGCTCCAGAACTATCGCATCGCCAGTGTGCTCTCGTGCGGGGGCTTCTCGATCGTCTACCTGGCCTATGACGAGAACGATCAGCCGGTCGCGATCAAGGAATACCTGCCGAGTCAGCTCGCGCTGAGGAAGGAGGGCGACGCGCTGCCGTCCATCTCGGACGACAACCTCGCGACCTTCCGCTACGGCATGAAGTGCTTCTTCGAGGAGGGGCGCTCGCTCGCCCGCCTGTCGCACCCGAACGTCGTGCGAGTGCTGAACTTTTTCCGCGCGAACGAGACCGTGTACATGGTGATGCGCTACGAGCGCGGCCGCACGCTGCAGGAGCACATCCAGGCGCGCCGCGGCTCGATCAAGGAAAACTTCATCCGCCACGTGTTCGCGCTGCTGCTGAACGGGCTGCGCGAGGTGCACTCGAACAAGCTGCTGCACCTTGACATCAAGCCGGCCAACATCTACATCCGGAACGACGGCAGCCCCGTTCTCATCGATTTCGGGGCGGCGCGCCAGACGCTCGCCGAGGAAGGCTTGAAGCTGAACCCCATGTATACGCCGGGCTTCGCGCCGCCCGAGCAGTACCGCAACCGCGAGCTGCTCGGGCCCTGGAGCGACGTGTACGCCATCGGCGCGAGCATGTTCGCGTGCCTCGCCGGCGTGGCCCCGCAGGCCGCGGACCACCGCCTGGAGAAGGACCGCTACGTGTCTGCGACGAAGACGTGGCCCGGCAAGTACTCGCGCCACCTGCTCGAGACGATCGACTGGTGCCTGGAGCTCGACCACCTCAATCGGCCGCAGAGCGTGTTCGCGCTGCAGAAGGTGCTGCTGCGCGAGAAGGAGCCCGAGGTCAGGCGCAAGCGCTCGCTCGTCGACCACGTGCGCGGCGCATTCCTGAAGATCGCCCGGCGATGAAGTTCTCCATCTACCAGGAAAGCCGCAAAGGCGGGCGAAAGGCGAACCAGGACCGCATCGGCTACAGCTACACGCGCGATTCGCTGCTCATGATGCTCGCCGACGGCATGGGCGGCCACCTCCACGGCGAGGTCGCGTCGCAGATCGCGGTGCAGTTCCTCACCGAGGCGTTCCAGCGCGAGGCGCGCCCGCGACTCGCCGATCCCCTGCAGTTCCTGTCGAAGAGCATCGTCAACGCGCACCACGCGCTCGTCGACTATGCCAAGGTGCGCCAGCTCACCGACACGCCGCGCACGACCTGCGTCGCGTGCGTCGTGCAGGAGGGCATCGCCTACTGGGCGCACGTCGGCGACTCGCGCCTGTACCACCTGCGCGAGGGCAAGATCCAGGCGCAGACGCGCGACCACTCGCGCGTGCAGATGCTGGTCGACTCGGGCCGGATCCGCGAGGAGGCGGTCGCCGCCCACCCCGACCGCAACAAGATCTTCAACTGCCTGGGCGCGCACACCCCGCCGCAGGTCGAGCTCTCGCACAAGACCGTGCTGCGCAGGGGCGACACGCTGCTCCTGTGCAGCGACGGCTTGTGGGGGCCGCTCTCGGGCAAGATCATCGCCGGCGCGCTGCTCACCGGGGACGTCCTGCACGCCGTGCCCGAGCTGCTGACGCAGGCCGAGCAGCGGGCCGGCAAGGACGCGGACAACCTCTCGGTCGTCGCGATGAACTGGACCGATAGCGTGCAGGTGCAGTCGCCCGGCGAGGTCTCGACGCAGACGCTCGAGCTCGACGCCGTCATTACCCAGGTCGAGGACTTCAAGAAGGAAGACCACAGCGACCTCACCGACGAGGAGATCGAGCGCGCGATCGGCGAGATCCGCGACGCGATCCGCAAGCACAGCCCGCAGAAGCCGTGAGCACGCGACCCTCCAAGCGCCGTCCCGACGAGCTGCGCGCCGTGTCGCTCCGGCGCGGCTACACGCGCCACGCCGAGGGCTCGGTGCTCGTCGAGTTCGGCGACACGCGCGTGCTGTGCACGGCGAGCGTGGAGGAGAAGGTCCCGCCGTTCCTGCGCGACCGCGGGCAGGGCTGGGTCACCGCCGAATACGGCATGCTGCCGCGCTCGACGCACACGCGCACCGACCGCGAGGCGGCGCGCGGCAGGCAGTCGGGCCGCACGCTCGAGATCCAGCGGCTGATCGGCCGCAGCTTGCGCGCGGTGACGGACCTCGAGCTCCTCGGCGAGCGGACCGTCACGATCGACTGCGACGTGATCCAGGCCGACGGCGGCACGCGCACGGCCGCGATCACGGGCGGCTGCGTCGCGCTCTACGACGCGCTCTCGACGCTGGAGCAGCGCGGCCTGGTCAAGACCCACCCGGCGCGCGATTTCGTCGCAGCGGTGTCGGTCGGCGTCTACGACGGCGTGCCGGTGCTCGACCTCGACTACGCCGAGGACTCGGCTTGCGACACCGACATGAACGTCGTGATGACCGCCTCGGGCGGCTTCGTCGAGGTGCAGGGCACCGCCGAGGGTGCGCCCTTCACGCGCGCGCAGCTCGACGCGCTGCTCGAGCTCGCGCGCGGCGGTATCGCCGAGCTCGTCGGGCGGCAGAAGCAGTCGCTCGGCGTCTGAGCGGGCGGCTCCCGCGGCCGCGATAAAATGCCGCGGTGAAGAAGCTCGTCCTGGCCTCGTCCAACCCCGGGAAGCTGCGCGAGATCGAGGCGCTGCTCGCGCCGCTCGGCATCGAAGTGGTCCCGCAATCGCGGCTGGGCATCGGCGACGCCGAGGAGCCGCACGCGACGTTCGTCGAGAACGCCCTCGCCAAGGCGCGGCACGCGAGCCGCAAGTCCCGGCTGCCCGCGCTCGCCGACGACTCGGGCATCTGCGCGAGCGCGCTCGACGGCGAGCCCGGGGTGCATTCGGCGCGCTTCGCCGCGGACGGCGCCCCGGCGGGCGTCGACCGCGCGGGCATGGACGCGCGCAACAACGCGAAGCTCGTACGCCTGCTCGCCGAGCACGGCGACCGCCGCGCGCACTACACCTGCGTGGTCGCGCTCGTGCGCCATCCCGACGACCCCGAGCCGCTGATCGGCGAAGGCCGCTGGGCCGGCGAGATCGTCGAGGCCCCGCGCGGCGCGAACGGCTTCGGCTACGATCCGCATTTCTGGCTGCGCGACCTCGGCAAGACGGCCGCCGAGCTCGAACCGGCGCAGAAGAACCTGCTCAGCCACCGCGGGAAGGCGCTGCGCCGGCTGATTGCGCGGCTGCGGGAGGTCGAGTGACCACGGTCGCCGCGGTCGCGTCGCCCGCCGGCATCCGCCTGCAGGCTCTTCCGCCGCTCGCGCTCTACGTGCATCTGCCCTGGTGCGTGCGCAAATGCCCCTATTGCGACTTCAATTCGCACGAGCCCGGGCGCGGGGCGATGCCGATCGCGATGCCCGGTACGGGCGCTTCGCCGGCCTCGCCCGCGCTTCCGGCCGAGCTCGAGTCCGAGTATGTGCGCGCCCTGGTGCAGGACCTGGAGAGCGCGTTGCCCGAGGTGTGGGGACGCCGCGTGCACAGCGTGTTCTTCGGCGGCGGCACGCCGAGCCTGTTCTCGGCCGAGTCGATCGACGCGCTGCTCTCCGCGTTCCGCGCGCGCCTGGCGCTCGCGCCGGGGTGCGAGGTCACGCTCGAGGCGAATCCCGGCACGTTCGAGGCGGCCAAGTTCCGCGGCTACCGCGACGCCGGGGTGAACCGGCTCTCGATCGGGGTGCAGAGCTTCGATCCCGGGGCGCTGCGCGCGCTCGGCCGCATCCACGGCGCGGAAGAGGCGCGCCGCGCCATCGACATCGCGCGCGCCTCGTTCGAGAACGTCAATCTCGACCTGATGTACGCGCTGCCGGAGCAGACGCCCGAGCGCGCGAGCGCCGACGTCGGAGAGGCGATCGCGGCGCGCACGGCGCACCTCTCGTTCTATCACCTGACGCTCGAGCCGAACACCGTCTTCCACCGGCGTCCGCCCCCGCTCCCCGACGACGACAGCGCGGCGCTGATGCAGGACCTGATCGCGGAGCGGCTCGCCGCGGCGGGCTACGTCAACTACGAGACCTCCGCGTGGGCGCTGCCCGGCCGCGAGTGCCGCCACAACCTCAACTACTGGAGCTTCGGCGACTACGTCGGGATCGGTGCGGGCGCGCACAGCAAGGTCAGCTTCCCCGAGCGGGTCGTGCGCAGCATGCGCGTGAAGCAGCCGCGCGAGTACCTGAAGCGCGCGAGCGCGGGGCAGGCGGTCCAGGAAAGCCGCGAGCTCTCACGTGCGGACCTCGTCTTCGAGTTCATGATGAACGCGCTGCGGCTCGCCGAGGGCTTCGCCGTCTCGAGCTTCGTCGAGCGCACGGGGCTTCAGATCGCCGCCGCCGAGAAGCCGCTCGTGCGCGCCGAGCAGCGCGGCCTGATCGAGCGCGATAGCGAGCGCATCCGTCCCACCGCGCTCGGGCGGCGCTTCCTGAACGACCTGCTCGAGCTCTTCCTGCCCGAGCGCTAGGCGCGCCGGCGGAACACGACGTCCCAGACGCGGTGGCCGAGCGCGATCCCGCGCTGCTCGAACTTCGTGACCGGACGCGTCTCGGGGCGTTCGGCGAAGCCGCGCGCGGTATTCTCGAGCGCCGGCACCGCCGAGAGCACCTCGAGCATCTGGAGTGCGTAGTTCTCCCAGTCGGTCGCGGCGTGCACGTAGCCGCCGGGGCGCAGGCGCGACGCGAGCAGCGCCGCGAAAGGCGGCTGCACGAGCCGGCGCTTGTGGTGGCGCTTCTTCGGCCACGGGTCGGGAAAAAAGAGGTGCACGGCGTCGAGGGATCCCGGCGCGATCATGTCCTGCAGCACCTCGACCGCGTCGTGCTGCACGACGCGTACGTTGCCGAGGCCGAGGTCGGCGATGCGCTTGAGCAGGCTGCCGACGCCGGGCGTGTGGACCTCCACGGCGAGATAGTCGTTTTCGGGGTGCTCGAGCGCGATCGTCGCGGTGGTCTCGCCCATCCCGGAGCCGACCTCGAGGATCCTCGGCGCGCGGCGGCCGAACACGGCGGCGAGATCGTGCACGCGCGCGGCGTAGGGCACCCCGTAGCGCGGCAGCAGCGCTTCGAAGGCGCGCCGCTGCGCGTTCGAGACGCGTCCCTGACGCAGGACGAAGCTGCGGATCGGGCGTCGGGAGAGCCGTTCGTTCACCGCGGGCGCCTCCTGTCCCGGATGCGGGCGCGGCGCTTCAGGCCGACTTCGGCGAGATGAGTCCGGACGTGGGCGAGCTGGGCGAGGCGGTGTAGAGCTTCTTCGGCATGCGTCCCGCGAGGAAGGCCTCGCGCCCCGCCTCGACCGCCTTGCGCATCGCCTGCGCCATGAGCACCGGGTCCCTGGCCGCGGCGACCGCGGTGTTCATCAGCACGGCGTCGCAGCCGAGCTCCATCGCGATCGCGGCGTCGGAGGCCGTGCCGACGCCCGCGTCGACGATGACCGGGACGCGCGCCGACTCGAGGATGAGCTGCAGGTTCCACGGATTGAGGATACCCATGCCCGATCCGATCAGCGAGGCGAGGGGCATGATGGCGACGCAGCCGATCTGCTCCAGGCGCTTCGCGATAATGGGGTCGTCGCTCGTGTACACCATGACCTTGAAGCCGTCGCGCACCAGCGTCTCGGCGGCCGCGAGCGTCTCGGTGACGTTCGGGTACAGCGTCTTCGGGTCGCCGAGCACCTCGAGCTTGACCAGGTCGTGGCCGTCGAGCAGCTCGCGCGCGAGGCGCAGCGTGCGCACCGCGTCGTCGGCGTTGTAGCAGCCGGCGGTGTTCGGGAGGTACGTGAAGCGCGAGGGCGGCAGCGCGTCGATCAGCGACGGCTCGCCCGCGTTCTGCCCGATGTTGGTGCGGCGGATCGCGACGGTCACGATCTCCGCGCCGCTCGCCTCGACGGCGCGCCGCGTCTCGTCGAAATCGCGGTACTTGCCGGTGCCGATCAGGAGCCGCGAGGCGTACGACCTGCCGGCGATGACGAGCGGATCGGCGGCGCTCTGCGGCGCGCGCGGAGCGTTCATGACTCAGCCCCCGCCCACCGCGACCACGATCTCGAGGCGATCGCCGTCCGCGAGCGCGGTGTGCTCGTAGCGGCTGCGCGGCACGATCTCGCCGTTGCGCTCGACCGCGACCCGTTTTCCCGCGAGCTCGAGCGCGGCGAGCAGCTCGCTCACGCGCGCGTTGGCGGCGAGGCGCCGGGGTTCACCGTTGACGGAAAGCTGGATCATTGCAAGAGAGCCGAGCGGAAAAGCGATGTTAGCACGGGGCGTCGCGTCGCGCTGCGCCGCGGCGAGTTAAGTCCATGAAAATCAATACATACGCGGCTTCGTACCTGTCATTTCCTACAGGGGTAAGCCTCCACACCCGATGCATCAATCCGATTGCATCGGGTGTCCGGATATGCGAAAACGGCGGCAGGGAGGGCGGCGCTTCGCAGGTCCGTTGGTCGGTGGGCGACGCCGTAGGAAGAAGAAAATCATGGCTGATTTCGGTCGTAGACAGGGCGATTTTTCCGGACGTTCCGACGGGGGCGCCATCGGCCGTCGGCAGTCGGACGTGCAGTTCGACCAGTCGCCCGATCTCCTCGGCGTGGTGTCGCTGGACTTCAAGCTGAAGGTCCTCAACGTGGCCTGGGAACGCGCGCTCGGCTACGGGCGCGGCGAGATGATCGGGCGCTCGCTGTCGGCGTTCGTCGATTCGGACGAACAGATCCCGGTGCACCGATTGCTCAATCCGAACCGCCCAGCCGCTCCGAACGAAAGCATCGAGTTCTCGCTGCGCTGCAAGGACGGCACCTACCGCTGCTTCGCCTGGACGCAACGTTCGGTGCCCGCCGAGCAGGTCGTGTTCATCGTCGGCAAGGACATCACCGAGCGCAAGAAGCTCGAAACCACGCAGAACCTGCAGACCTACATCCGGCGCGGCGAGCCGCGCTGAAACCTCGCGAGGCCGTGGCGGCTTCGCCCACGCGCATCAATGCCTTACAATACTCGGGCGCGCGGGTGTAGTTCAATGGCAGAACGAAAGCTTCCCAAGCTTTAGACGTGGGTTCGATCCCCATCACCCGCTCCAGCCTCCTGTCTGATCGCTGTCGCCCGCACGACGGTCTTTGCGGCGCATAGCGCCGAACCGGCCTGCCGGGGTACGGTCGTACCCTGTACGGTCACAGGAGGTCGAAATGCGCACGCAAACCGGTGATTCACAACGAGGGTCGCGAGGCTGGCTCACCAGCCTCGCGCTCGGAGCCACGCTGATGTACTACCTCGATCCCCAGGCGGGTGGCCGCAGGCGCGCGCTGCTGCGCGATCAGCTCGTTCACGGCGGGCGGCTGCTGCGGCAGGGGCGTCGCGTCACCGCGCGCGACTTCGTCAACCGCGCGCAGGGCCTGTGGGCCGAGGCGACGCGCCGACTGTTGCGCGCGCAGCCGGGCTCCGACGCCGAGCTCGTCGAGCGCGTGCGCGCGAGGCTCGGCCGCGTCGTGTCCCACCCGCACGCGGTGCGCGCGTCGGTGAGCGAGGGCTGCGTGGAGCTGACGGGTCCGATCCTCGCGAGCGAGGTCGACGCGTTGATCGAATGCGTCCGCGGCGTGCCGGGCGTGCGCGAGGTGCACGATCGGCTGACGGCGTACCAGAGCGGCGAGGGCATCTCGGCCTTGCAGGGCGGGCATCCGCGGCACGGCAACCGCTTCGAGCTTTTCCAGGAGAACTGGTCGCCCACGGCGCGCGTCCTGACCGGCGCGGCGGGCGCGGCGCTCCTCGCCTTCGGCACGCGCTCGCGCGGCCCGCTCGGCCTGCTCGCCACGATCGCGGGCGCCGGGTTCGCGGTGCGCGCGGCGACCAACCGCCCGGTGCTCGAGGTGCTCGGGCTCGACGGCGCCGGTCGCGCGACCGAGGCGCACAAGGCCATCCACATCGACGCGCCGGTGAAGAAAGTCTTCGAGTTCTGGGCGGACTACCGGAACTTCCCCCGGTGCATGTCGCGCGTGCGCCGCGTCGAGGCGCTCGACGAGAACCGCTCGCGCTGGGTCGTCAGCGGTCCCGCCGGGGCGCCGATCGAATGGACCGCCGAGGTGACGCGCGTGGTGCCGAATGCGCTGATCGAATGGCGCTGTATCGCGGGCTGCCCGGTCCAGCATTGGGGAGCGGTGCGCTTCGACGCGAACGGCTACGGCGGTACGCGCGTGAGCATCCGTCTGTTCTACATGCCGCCGGGCGGCGTGCTCGGCCACGCGCTCGCTGCGCTGTTTCACTCCGATCCGAAGAGCGACATGGACCAGGACCTCATGCGAATGAAGACCGCGATCGAGACGGGCCGCGTTCCGCACGACGCCGCCGCGCCCGGCACGCGAGCGCCCACGCCCGCCGAGATCGAGCGCGGGGCGCCGCGCACCGAGCCCGGCCTCACCCAGCCGCTGCCGCGCGCGGAATAGCGCCGCGCGCGCCCCGCGGCGCGGCGCGAGGCGGTACACTGTCGGGGAGGAAAGAACCACTCCGACCGATGCCCGCTTCCATCGACGGCAAGCTGATCGCTGCGATCTCCTCGCGCGCCTTGTTCGACCTCGAAGAGAGCAACCGCGTGTTCGAGGAGCAGGGGGTCGAGGCCTATTACGAATACCAGCTGCAGCACGAGAACGAGGTGCTCGCGCCCGGCATCGCGTTCCCGCTGGTGCGCAAGCTGCTCGCGCTGAACGTGCTGCCCCCGGTGCGCCCGCGGGTCGAGGTCATCCTGCTGTCGCGCAACACCGCCGACACCGGGCTGCGCGTCATGCATTCGATCGAGCACTACGGGCTGGACATCTCGCGGGCGGCCTTCACGGGCGGCGAGAGCACCTATCCCTACGTGCCGGCCTTCGACGCGCACCTGTTCCTCTCGGCCAATCCCGACGACGTGCGCAAGGCGCTCGACGCGGGGCACGCCGCCGCGACCATCCTGCCGTCGAACGTGGGACAGAACCCGGCGCCGAGCGAGGGCCTGCGCATCGCCTTCGACGGCGACGCGGTGCTCTTCTCCGACGAGGCCGAGCGCGTCTACAAGCGCGACGGGCTGCAGGCGTTCACGCTCTCCGAGGTGACGGCGGCGCGCGAGCCGCTCTCCGGCGGTCCGTTCAAGGGCTTCCTCGCGGCTCTGCACCGCATCCAGTCGGAGTTCCCGGCCGAGCTCTCGCCGATACGCACGGCGCTGGTCACCGCGCGCAGCGCGCCCGCGCACGAGCGCGTCGTCCGCACGCTGCGCGCCTGGGACATCCGCATCGACGAGGCGCTGTTCCTGGGCGGCCTGGACAAGGGGCCGTTCCTGAAGGCGTTCGGCGCCGATATCTTCTTCGACGACCAGCGCGGGCATTGCGACTCGGCACGGCAGCACGTCGCGACGGGCCACGTCCCGTTCGGCATCGCGAACCAGTGAAGCGGACGGGATTCGCCGGGAGGCTCCTCCGCTGGCAGAGGACGCACGGCCGCCGCGGCCTGCCGTGGCAGGCGAGCCGCGATCCGTACCGGATCTGGCTGTCGGAGATCATGCTGCAGCAGACGCAGGTCGCGACGGTGATCCCCTATTACGAGCGCTTCCTCGAGCGCTTTCCCGACGCGGCGAGCCTCGCCCGCGCGCCGCTCGACGAGGTGATGCGCCTGTGGAGCGGGCTCGGCTACTACTCGCGCGCCCGCAGCCTGCACGCGGCCGCGCGCGCGGTCGGCGCCCAGGGCGGACGCTTTCCGCGCACGCGCGCGGCGCTCGAGGACTTGCCGGGCGTCGGGCGCTCCACCGCCGCGGCGATCGCCTCGCTCGCCTACGGGGCGCGCGAGGCGATCCTCGACGGCAACGTCAAGCGCGTGCTCGCGCGCCACTTCGCGGTGGCGGGTGAGCCGGGCGAGCCCAAGGTCGCGCGCGAGCTCTGGGCGCTCGCCGAGTCGCTGCTCCCCGAGCGCGACAACGCGCGCTACACCCAGGCGCTGATGGACCTCGGCGCCACCGTGTGCCGGCCCAGAGCGCCCGAGTGCGGCCGCTGCCCGGTCGCCCTGACCTGCGCCGCGCGACGCGACGACGCGATCGAGCGCTATCCCGGTCGCAAAGCGCGCAAGGCGCTACCGGTGAAGCGCACGGCGATGCTGCTGCTCGTGCACCACGGCCGGGTTCTGCTCGAGAAGCGACCGCCGAGCGGGATCTGGGGCGGGCTCTGGAGCTTGCCGGAAATGCGATCGGGCGTTGACCCGGCGGCGTACTGCGAGATGCGCTACGGTGCCCGCCTCGCCTCGGTCGAAAAGCTGCGGCCGCTCACCCACGGGTTTACACACTTCTCGCTGCGCATCCGGCCGGTGCGGTGCCAGGTCGGGACCCTCGAGCCGCGCGCCGCCGAGCCCGGATACACGTGGCTCGAGCCCGCCGAAGCCGCAAGCGGCGCCGTGCCGGCGCCGGTGCGGCGCCTGCTGCTCGAGGCGCGCCGCTGAGCGCTCAGCGCTTGGGCTGAGCGAGACCGCGCTGCTCGAGGAAGCGCTGCAGGATGGCGAGCCGCTGCAGGCTGTCGGTGAGCTCGAGCAGCTTCTGCTTGGCGACGAGCGGCACGGGCAGGATGTCGGCGAGCCGGTAGCCCACCCACGCGGCGTCGTCGAACGCGTGCGGCTCGGCGAAGATCGCGTTTCCCTGGTCGGAGACCAGCATCCGCAGCAGCTGCGTGCAGCCGTCGTATTCGCGCGGGACGCGGATTTTCGGCTCGGGCGGAATCAGCTCGGTCTCGGCCGAGATCAGGCCCTGGCTGCCGACGCTGCTCGAGACGATGCGAAAGCGCTGTCCGCCGCGCGTCTTCAGGCCGAGCACGCCCTGCTGCTGCATGTCCCAGTCGGTGATGCGCGCGAGGCAGCCGACCGTCTCCGGAACCGCGGGCGCGCCGACCTCGGCGCCCTCGCGGATCAGGCATACGCCGAAGGGCCGGTCCTGCTTGAGGCAGTCGCGCGTCATGTCCATGTAGCGCGTCTCGAACACCCGTAACGGCAGCAGGCCGTCGGGGAAGAGAACCGTGTTCAGGGGGAAGATCGGAAGTTTCACCGCGGAATCCCGGACCCCGTCGCGGGGCCGCGTCCTAGTGCTCTTCGCCCCAGCGCCCGGCCAGCCGGTTGGGCACGCCGATGTGGTCGAGGATGCGCGCGACGATGAAATCGACGAGCTCCTCGACGCGCGTCGGGCGGTGGTAGAAGCCGGGGTTGGCCGGCAGGATGACCGCGCCCGCGCGCGCGAGCGTCAGCATGTTCTCGAGGTGCACGGTGGAGAACGGCGTCTCGCGCGGCACCAGCACGAGCTTGCGCCCTTCCTTCAGCATGACGTCCGCCGCGCGCTCGATGAGATTGTCCGAAAGCCCCATCGCGACCGCCGCCAGCGTTCCCGTCGTGCACGGGCAGATGACCATCGCATCGGCCGGGTTCGAGCCCGAGGCGACCGGCGCGAACCAGTCGTCGCGGCCGAAGGCGCGGATCTGGCCTTCTTTCGCGCCGTAGCGCTCGCTGAAGTGGCGCTCGGCCTCGGCGGGGCGCGGCGGCAGCACGAACCCGAGCTCCTGCTTCGCGACCACGTGGGCCGCCTGCGAGTAGAGCAGGAACACGCGGGCGTCGGCGCGCACCAGCGACTCGACGAGGCGCATGCCGTATGCCATCCCGGAAGCCCCGGTGAGCGCGACGACGACCGTCTTGGTGGCGTCCATGGCTCAGCTCGCGAGGTCGCGATGGCGGATCAGCACCGAGGCGCGGTCGCGAAAGCGCCGTCCCAGGCGCTCGGCGAAGTAGGGCGAGCGGTGACGGCCTCCCGTGCAGCCGATGGCGATCGTGAGGGAGTTGCGGTGCTCGCGGTGAAAAGCGGGAAGCCACGATTCGACGAACCTGCCGATGTCGTCGGCGAGCGCGCCGACCTGGGGCTCGCTCTCGAGGAACTGCGCGACGTCGGCGTCGAGGCCGGTCTGCGGCTGCAGACGCGGCTCGTAGAACGGGTTGGGCACGCAGCGCACGTCGAACACCAGGTCCGCGTCGAGCGGAATGCCCTGCTTGTACGCGAAGGACTCGAACAGCAGCGTCGTCGTCTCGCTCGGGATGGCGAGCAGCTCCTTGATCCATTTTCGCAGCGCGTTGGGGACCATTCCGCTCGTGTCGATCGGTTGTCCTGTCTCGGCGATGACCGACAGCAGCTCGCGCTCGCGCGCGAGGGCTTCCTCGAGCGTGAGATCGCCCTTCGCGAGCGGATGCCGGCGACGCGTCTCCGCGAAACGCTTGATCAGCGTCTCGGTCTTCGCGTCGAGGAACAGCACGCGCACGTCCACGCCCTGGCGCCGAAGCGCCGCGAGATAGCCGGGCAGCAGGTCGAGCGCGCCGCCGGTGCGCGCGTCGATGCTGACCGCGACGGTGGCATGCCCCGCGCGCCGGAGGAGATCGACGGTCTGCTCGAGCAGCTGTGCCGGCAGATTGTCGACGCAGTAGTAGCCGCTGTCCTCGAGCACCTTGAGCGCGATGCTCTTGCCCGAGCCCGACAAGCCGCTGATCAGCACCAGCTGCATACGGCGGAATTATAGCCGCAGAGCGACGCCGCCCCGGGCCTCAGCGCCCGGCATCGCCGGGAGGCGGCTGGCGCCGCATCTCGGCGTTCTGGCGCTCGATGAGCTCCGCGGCCGACTGGATGCCGCGGAGCTGCAGGATGTAGTTGCGGACCGCGGCCTCGATCAGCACGGCGAGGTTGCGCCCGGCCGCGACGGGAATGACGACCTTGCGCACCGTGACGCCCAGGATGTCCTCGGAAAGCTCGTGCAGTGGCAGGCGCTCGGGCTCGGCGCCGGCCTGGGGCGGACGCTGAAGCTGCACGATCAGCTTCAGGTTCATCTTCGGCCTGACCGCGGTCTCGCCGAAGATGGTGCGGATGTTGAGCACGCCCAGCCCGCGCACCTCGATGAAGTCCCGCAGCATGGGCGGACAGCGCCCTTCGAGCGTGCCGATCGCGATGCGCGAGATATCGACCACGTCGTCGGCCACGAGGCCGTGACCGCGGCTCACCAGCTCGAGCGCGAGCTCGCTCTTGCCGACGCCCGAATCGCCCGTGATCAGCACGCCCAGGCCGAGCACGTCCATGAAGACGCCGTGGCGCTGCGTGCCGTCGGCGAGCGCCTTGCCGAGATAGCGCCGCAGGCGATCGATGACCTGGGCGCCCGGAGCCGACGAGGCGAGCACGGGCGTGCCCGAGCGCTCGGCCCTGCCGACGAGGCGTGCGTCGGGCGCGACTCCGTCGGCGAACAGCAGCGCCGCGGGCCGCGCCGCGAACAGCTCCTCGAGCACCTGCTGCAGGCGCGGTGCGTCGAGCGAGCGCAGGTACGACGCCTCGTGCGCGCCGAAGACCTGGATGCGGTTGGGATGGATGAGGTTGAGGTGGCCTACGAGCGCCGGAGCATCGCTCGAATCCCGCTGTAGCGGCGTTTCGCCGCCCGGCTTGCCCGCCGCCCAGGCGAGCTGGAGCTTCTCGCGGTTCTCCTCATACAGCCGCGTGACGCTGATCTGGAACATGCGGGCTCCACTCGGTGATGTGCTGATGCAGCAGGCCCGGATTGTCGTCCGAGGCGAGCCGCTCCCGCAATTCTCGGTCCGCGAACATCTGCGCGAGCTCCGAGAGAATCTGTAGATGGCGCTCGGTGGCGTGCTCGGGAACGAGCAGCACGAAGACGAGCGTGACCGGCTTGGCGTCGGGCGCGTCGAAGGGCACCGGCTGGGCGAGTCGCACGAAGGCGCCGACAGCCTCTTTCAGTCCCTTGATGCGTCCGTGGGGGATGGCGACGCCGTGACCGAGCCCGGTGGAACCGAGGCGCTCGCGCGCAAACAGGCTGTCGAAGACGAGGGCGCGCGCGACTCCCTGGTTGTTCTCGAACAGCAGACCCGCCTGCTCGAACATGCGCTTCTTGCTGGTGACGTCGAGATCGAGAACGATGTTGGAGGGAGGGAGGAGTTTCGCTATGAGGTTCATTGCGCTAGCCGCCGTCCGGCCCGTGTCGCCCGCTTGAGTCTCGTCCAGCCGAAAAACGACGCATGTTACACCCGCATGGGGGCCGGCCGCCAGTCTGGCGGCCCCATGCGTCAGCCGGCAGAGTCCCGGTGCTTCAGGGCATCATGAGGGTGCGAGCGGACGCGGTCCTTGTACTTGATGATCTGGCGGTCGAGCTTGTCGACCAGGAGGTCGATCGCCGCATAGAGATCCTGATCGTCGCTCTCGACGAAGATCTCCTTGCCGCGCACGTGGCAGCTCGCCTCGGCCTTCTGGCCGGTCTTGTCCACGCTGAGAATCACGTTGACGTCGATCACGTGATCGAAGTGACGACTGATGCGCGAGAGCTTGGTCTCGACATAACTTCGGATGGCGGCCGTGACTGCGACATGGTGACCGCTTACCGTGACGTTCATGGCGACTCCTTCTCGGGCGCTCGTGCTCCGTTCCGGCCCGCCCGGCAAGGCGCGTGGATCAGAGCGACTTGCGCAGATTGACGGGCGGAATGTGCAACGACTCCCGGTACTTCGCGATCGTGCGCCGGGCGACCACGATCCCCTGCTGTCCGAGGATCTCGGCGATTTTGCTGTCCGAGAGCGGCCGCTTCGCGTCCTCGGCTGCGACCAGCTGCTTGATGAGCGCGCGGATGGCCGTGGCGGAGCAGGCGCCGCCGGTCTCCGTCGCGACGTGGCTGCCGAAGAAATACTTGAGCTCGAAGATGCCTCGCGGCGTCAGCATGAATTTCTGGGTCGTGACGCGCGACACCGTCGACTCGTGCAGGCCCAGGGTGTCCGCGATCTCACGCAGGACCAGAGGCCGCATCGCGACTTCGCCGTGCTCGAAGAAGTGCCGCTGGCGGTCGACGATCGCCTGCGAAACGCGCAAGATGGTCTCGAAGCGCTGTTGTACGTTCTTGATCAACCAGCGTGCCTCCTGCAGCTGTTGGGACAGCTGGCTGCCGGAATTGTTCCGGTTGCTCTGGAGGATGTCGGCGTACATCCGGTTGATGCGCAGCTTCGGCACCGCCTCCGGATTCAAGCTGGCGACCCACACGCCCTTGACCTTCTTCACGACGACGTCGGAAACGACGTAGCGCGTCTCCACGGCGGTGAATGCCGCGCCCGGCCGCGGGTTGAGGCTCTGGATGAGATGCTGCGCCTGGCGCAGCTCGTCCTCCGAGCATTGCAGCGTCTTGCGCAGCTTCGCGAAATCGCGGGTGGCGAGGAGCTGCAGATGCTTGCGAACGACGGCGAGCGCGATCGCGCGGTCCGGCGTCGACTCCGGCAGCGCGAGAAGCTGCAGCTCCAGGCATTCGGCGCAATCGCGCGCGCCGATGCCGGTCGGATCCAGGTTCTGGAGATGCCTCAGGCCGATCTGCAGCTCGTCGAGCCCGACCTCGAGCTCGGCGGGCAGCAACTCGACCAGCTCCTCGAGCGGCTGCGTCAGATAGCCGTCCTCGTCGAGCGCCTCGATGAGGACCGCCACGATGCTGCGATCGCGCGGCTCCAGGTTGGTGAGACTGATCTGCGACAGCAGGTGCTCGCGCAGCGTCGGCGAGTCGGCTGCGAGCTGCGGGAAATCGCCTTCTTCTCCATCGTCGCGTGCTCCGCCCGACGGTGCGGCATCGGCGAGCCAGTCGAGCTCGGAGGGCGCACTCTCCGCCTGCGCGGGCTCGGCGCGCGCCTCTTCCGCGGTGACCTCGACGGGCGCCGTCTCTCCGTTCATGCGTACGATCGGCGTTTCCGTGGCGGGCTCCTCGCGCTCGAGCAGCGGATTGTCGGCGAGGAATTTCTCGAGCTCCTGGTTCAGCTCCATCGTGGACAGCTGCAGCAGCCGTATCGACTGCTGCAGCTGCGGGGTCAGCGTGAGGTGCTGCGAGAGCTTGAGCTGGAGTGTCTGCTTCATTGCAAGCGGTCGCGAGCGGGATGGTGCTTCCGGAGTTGTTTTTCGAGGCTCATGGAAGGGCAGAGTATGCGCTGCGGACGCCCGTTGTCGCGGAACTTTTCCAGCAGAAGGCGCGCAGGCGCTCTCTAGAGGCGGAAGTTCTCGCCCAGATAGACGCGTCTAACGCTCTCATTATAGACAATTTCGTCGGGTTTGCCGGATGCCAGAACGCTGCCGTCGTTGATGATGTAGGCGCGATCGCAAATGCCGAGCGTTTCTCGCACGTTATGGTCTGTGATCAAAATTCCGATTCCGCGTTCCTTCAGAAATCCGATGATCTTCTGGATGTCGAGCACTGCGATCGGGTCCACTCCGGCGAACGGCTCATCGAGGAGAATGAAGCTCGGCCGGGTCGCGAGGGCGCGGGCGATCTCCACCCGGCGGCGTTCTCCGCCCGATAGCGACAAGGCCGTCGAATGGTGCAGATGGGCGATGCTGAGGTCGTGCAGCAATCCCTCGAGCCGCTGCTGTACCTGGTCCTCGGGCAGGTTCTGCAGCTCGAGCACGGCGCGGACGTTCTCCTCGACGGTGAGCTTGCGGAACACCGAGGCTTCCTGCGGCAGGTACGACAGCCCGAGACGCGCGCGGCTGTGCATCGCCATGTGGCTGATCTCCTTTCCGTCGAGATGGATGTGGCCGCCGTCGACGGGGATCAGTCCCACGATCATATAGAAGCAGGTCGTCTTGCCCGCACCGTTGGGACCGAGCAATCCGACCACTTCGCCGCTGGAGACTTCCAGCGAGACGTCCTTGACCACCACGCGGGACTTGTAGCGCTTCTTCAGTCCGTCCGCCCGCAGCTGTTTCATGAGCTTCGTCCGTCGCGCGGCGCAACGATCATTGTTGCCCGGGCCTAGGAACCGAGGGAGCCGGTTTCAGTTCCAGCGGCGCAGGGGCTTTGGGGGGCGCGGAGTTTTTCGCGGGCTCCGACTTCTTCGGCATGATCGTGGCGCGCACGCGGCTGTCGCGGCCGTCCTTCGCCGCCTGCTTGCCCGAGTTCACCGTGAAGTACTCGGTCTTCGAGTCGTAGGAAATGTAGTTTCCGCGCACGTCGTCGCCGCCGTCGCGGTGCAGGTGCGCGTCGTCGAAGAGCTCCACCCGCTCGGCGCGTCCGTCGTATTCGAGCCGCAACGCCTCGCCGTCGACGAACTCGTCCACGCCTTCGCGCTTCTGGCGGAACTTGGCGGGATTGCCGTACGCGACGCCGTATTGAAACCCCGACTCGTCCTGGCGCACGACGACACGGTCGGCGCGGATCGTGAGCGTGCCCTGGGTGAGCACGACGCTCCCCTCGAACGTGGCGGTCTTCTTGGAGTCGTCGGCCGTCATGCGGTCCGACTCGATGTTGACGGGCTTGTCCCGGTCGGCGCGCTCGGCGCGCCCGGCGCACGGCACAGCCGCGAGGGCCGCCGCGAGGAACACCCATGGCGCGACCGCCCTATTTCTTCGCATCGATCGTCCCGCGGACCTGCGAGAAGAGCTTCAGCTCGCGCGTGTCCTGGTGCATCTCCATGCCGACGCCGCTCACGATGGAGTTTCCCTCGGTGATGACTACGGGCCGGTCGGTCTGCAGCATGTGCTGGTCGTTCACGATGTGCAGGAACTCGGTGTCGGCGCGCAGCGGCTCGCGCCCGGGCGCTCCTTCGCGCACCAGCACGACGTTGCCGTAGAAGAACCCTTCCTCGCCGTCCTTGGTCAGCACCCCGCGGTTCGCCGTGGCGACGAGCCGGCCGCCGTCGTCGGCGAGCTTCACCATGCGCGGATACAGTACCTCGGCCGAGTCGTCGTCCGGGAAATGGAACATCTTCGGCGCGGAGAAAGTGGCCTCGGGCTTGCCGTCCTTGCCGAGGCTCTCGACGTGGAAATTCTCGATCACCGCGTCGGGCTCGTGGCGCGCCGGGCGCGCGTCGCCGGAACCGCCCCTTTGCACGGCATACTGCAGAAGAAACGTCATGGCCGCGAGCAGGAACATCAGGCCCAGCGGCAGGGCATTCGCGGCGCGGATCCTCACGCTAGCGTCCTTTGCGCCGCGCGCGAAAGCGTTTTCTGCGCCTCGAGGATGAATTCGCAGACCTCGCGCGCCGCGCCCCGACCCGCGGCCGCGCGGGCCACGTAGTGCGCGCCGCGCCGCACCGCTAGCGGCGCATCCGGTACGCTCGCCGCGAAGCCGCATCGCTCGATGACGGGAAGATCCGGGAAGTCGTCGCCCATGTAGCCCGCGGCGCTGGCCGGGACTCCGACGCGAGAAAGCAGCTTCTCGAACCCCGCGGCCTTGTCGGCGCAGCCCTGCTCCACGATCCCAATGCCGAGCTCGGCGGCGCGCGCGTCCACGAGCGCGGAGCGCCTGCCCGAGAGCAGGGCGGTCCGGATTCCGATTTCGTGCAGCATCTTGACGCCGTGGCCGTCGCGCACGTGGAACACCTTCATCTCGCCGCCCTGGACCAGGTACAGCGCGCCGTCGGTGAGCACGCCGTCGACGTCGAACACCATGAACCGCACGCGCCTGGCGCGCGCAAGCGCGTCCCTTCGCGTGCGCATCAGATGACCTTCGCCCGGAAAAGATCGTGCATGTTCAGCGCGCCGGCGAGGCCGCCCTTGTCGTCGACGACCAGGAGCTGGTTGATCTTGTGGCGCTCCATCATCTCCACGGCTTCCGCCGCGAGCTTGCCGGCCGGTATGGTCCGCGGGTTGCGGGTCATTACATCGAGCAGCGCGACGGCGCGCAGATCGGACGAGCGCTCGAGCGCGCGCCTCAGGTCCCCGTCGGTGAAGATGCCGACGACGCGTCGCGAGCGGTCCACGATCGCCGTCATGCCCATGCGCTTGCGCGACATCTCGCGCAGCGCGTCGACCAGCGACGCGTTCTCGGCGACCTGCGGCACGTCGTCGCCGGTCCGCATCACGTCGCTCACATGCGTGAGCAGTCTTCTGCCGAGCGAGCCTCCGGGATGCGAGCGCGCGAAGTCGTCGGCGCCGAAGCCGCGTGCGTCGAGCAACGCGATCGCGAGCGCGTCTCCCAGCGCGAGCGCTGCGGTGGTGCTCGCCGTGGGCGCGAGGTTCAGCGGGCAGGCCTCCTGCGACACGCGCGCGTCGAGGCAAACGTCGGCCTCCTTCGCGAGCGCGGAAGCGTCGTTTCCGGTGATCGCGATGAGCTTCGCGCCCTGCCGCTTGATGAGCGGTATGATCGTCAGCAGCTCGTCGCTCTCGCCCGAATACGAGAGCGCGACCACGACGTCTTCGCGCGTGATCATGCCGAGGTCGCCGTGGCTCGCTTCCGCGGGGTGCACGAAGAACGCGGGCGTGCCGGTGCTCGCCATGGTGGAGGCGATCTTGCGAGCGATGTGTCCGGATTTGCCCATGCCGCTCACGACGACGCGCCCGCGGCACGAAAGCAGCAGATCGAGGGCAGCGAGAAAGCTCTGGTCGATGCGCGACGCGAGCGCCGACACGGCGTCGGCCTCGATGACGAGGACCTTCCGGGCAAGATCGAGCGCCGAATCGGCGGAGCCGACCGTGCCGGCGCCGGAAGAGGCCATTATCATCCGCTCAGTATATCAGAGGCTCTTTCCATAATCAGAAACTTGCCTTATGCCTCAAAGACTTCCGAATGGGTAGCACGCTCGAGCTGATCCTGCTGCTGCTCGCGAGCGCGGTGGTCGCGGTCACTGCGTTCCGCTGGGTCCATCTGCCGCCGCTGCTCGGGTATCTGCTCGTCGGCGTGGCGATCGGCCCGTTCGCGTTCGGCCTCGTCCCGGACTCCGAGCAGCTGCGCCGGCTCGCCGAATTCGGGGTCGTGTTCCTGATGTTCTCGATCGGCCTGGAGTTCAATCTGCAGACCCTGTTCACCATGCGTCGCGCCGTGTTCGGGCTCGGCTCGGCGCAGGTGCTGCTCAGCGCGGGCGCCGTGATGGTCGTCGCGCCGCTCGCGGGATTCGCGTGGCAGCCGGCGCTCGCCGTCGGCGGCGCGCTCGCCATGTCGTCCACCGCGATCGTGATGCGCATGCTGTCGGAGCGGATGCAGCTCGACACCGAGCACGGACGCACCATCGTCGGCATGCTCCTGTTCCAGGATCTCGCGGTCGTCCCGCTGCTGATCGTGATTCCGGCGATCGCGCAAGGCGGCGACGTCGCGCGCGAGCTCGGCCTCGCGCTCGCCAAGGCCGGGATCGTCCTCGGCGCCGTGCTCTTTCTCGGACACCGGTTGATGCGGCCGTGGCTTCACATGGTGGCGCGCCGGCGCTCGCACGAGCTGTTCATCCTCAACGTGCTGCTGCTCACGCTGGGGCTCGCGTGGCTCACCGAGATGGCGGGGCTGTCGCTGGCGCTGGGCGCGTTTCTCGCCGGGATGCTGATCGCCGAGACGCCGTACCGGCACCAGGTCGAGGAGGACATCAGGCCGTTCCGCGAGGTGCTGCTCGGGCTGTTCTTCGTCACCATGGGCATGAAGCTCGACGTGCGCGTCGTGGTGCACGAGGCGCCGCTCGTGCTGGTGCTCGTCGTGCTGCCGGTCGCGTTCAAGCTCGCGCTCACCGCGGCGCTCGCGCGCTTCTTCGGCTCGGGGCCGGGAAGCGCGCTGCGCATCGGGCTCGCGATCGCGCACGCGGGGGAGTTCGGCCTAGTGCTGATCGTCCAGGCCACCGACGTCGGTCTGCTCGGCGCGGAATTCTCGCAGCTCGTCGTCGCCGCGATGCTCATCTCGATGCTCGTCTCGCCCTTCATCCTGCAGGCGAGCGACCGGCTGGTCATGCGCTGGGCGAGCTCGGAATGGATGCTGAAATCGCTGGAGCTGCATCGCATCGCGGTGCAGAGCCTGGCGACCGAGAATCACGTCATCGTCTGCGGCTACGGACGCACCGGTCAGCGCCTCGCGCACCTGCTCGAGCAGGAAGGCATACGCTACATCGCGCTCGACCTCGACCCCGAGCGGGTGCGCCAGGCGGGCGCCGCCGGCGATGCGGTCGTGTACGGGGACGCCTCGCACCGGGAGGCGCTGGTCGCGGCCGGCCTCGCCCGGGCCGGCGCGCTCGTGGTTACCTTCGCCGACACCGCCCGGGCGCTGAAGGTCATCCACCACGCGCACGACGTGAACCCCGCGCTGCCGGTGCTCGTGCGCACGCTCGACGACGCCGACCTCGATCGCCTGCTCGCCGCGGGCGCCGCCGAGGTGGTTCCGGAGACCTTCGAATCGAGCCTCATGCTGGGCTCGCACGCGCTCATGCTCGTGGGGGTGCCGCTGACGCGGGTGGTGCGGCGGATCCGCGACGTGCGCGCGCACCGCTACGATCTGCTGCGCGGGTTCTATCGCGGCGAGTCCGACGAGGCGGGCGACCCCGACGAGGCGCGGTCGCCGCGCCTGCGCTCGGTCGCGCTGCACCCCGGGGCGCGCGGCGCCGGCCGGCGACTCGGCGAGCTCGCGCTCGACGCGATCGGCGTCACCGTGCCGGCGATCCGGCGCCGCGAGACGCGCATGGTCCGTCCCGGCCCGGAGACCGAGCTCGCGGAGGGCGACGTCGTAGTGCTTCTGGGCGGGCCGGAGCAGCTCGCCGCCGCGGAAGCGCGGCTACTCGGGCGCTGAAAAAGCGAAAGCCCGCGCGAGGCGGGCTTTCTGGGGCGGCCTGCCGCCGCCTAGAGCGGCTGGCAGAAGTTGTACGTGGTCCCCGCTTCGCCGTAGTTGTTGTTGGCGATCGCCGGCGTCGCGCCCGGAACGTCCGCGTTCGCCGCGCCGGTGAAGGCGCGGAGCTGGCCGGTGTTCGGACGGCCGTCGTCCATCTGCGCATCGACGGCGCCCGCGACCTTGTCCGGGATGCTGGTCGAGCACACGATCAGCGAGGTGAACGAGCCGAGCGCCGTCCCGCCGTTCGCGTCGCCCGTCTGCACGCCGATCAGGCCGGCGGTGGCGTTCCGCGGCTGCTCGACGCCGGAACCCGGGACGAAGCCCGCCTGGCGCAGGTGCAGCCAGAACAGCTGCGATTCCGCACCCGCGGTGTCGTTGTATTTTCCGGCGATGACACCGTTGCCGTCGCCCTTTTGCGCCGCCGGGAGGCCCCAGCGCGTGTCGGCGCTGCTGTCGTCGCCCGGCAGCATGCGGTAGCGGTCGCGGTAAGAGTTCACCGCCGCCGAGAGTCCGTTGAAATCGTTGATCACGTTCTTGATCTTCGCCTGCGTGATCATTTCCTGGCCTTTCAGGATGCCCCCGAGCAGCAAGCCGATGATCACGAGAACGATGGCGATCTCGACGAGGGTGAAGCCTCCTTGGCCGTTCGCTTTGCGAGCTTTCATTTTGTCGTCTCCAACCCGCCTCAACTGAGAGAGTCTACACCGGCAAATGCAAGAAATGTGCCTCGAAAAGCCGGCCTAAATATCGGGAGTGTCAGGCGTTTTCCCGGAAAACTGTCGATTTCAAGACGAAAGCGTCGATCCGACGACGATCAGCGGGTCGGCCTGCCGCCCGCGAGGCGCGCCTCGATCTCCTGCAGGTGCCGCTCGAGAAGCCGGCGCTCTTGCGCGTCCTGCAGCCGGCCGCTGTCGATATAGCCGCCGATGACCGCACGCGCCGCCTCGAGCTCGTTCATGTCCTCGAGGACGAAAGCACGCATATGCCGTGCCCACGCGGGGGCCGAGCGCGGATCGACGTTGCGCTCGAGCGTTTCCGCGAGGCTCAGCGCGAGCGGCAGGTCGTGCAGCCGGTGCTTGGCGACGATCGTCGCATGCGCGAGCCACGGCCAGCGCCGGTCGGGATCGGCAAGGAACTGGCGTCGCACGAACTCGAGCATGCGGCGCGACTTCGCGGGATCGGGGACTTCGGCGTAGATGCGGCTGGCCGCGAGCAGCGGGTATTGCCCGGCGGGGTCGAGCTCGAGAATGCGATCGAGCCAGGCCTCGACCCGACCGTAATCCAGATCACGGTACGGGAGCGGGTCGCCCGCGCGGTAATCCGCCGCCTGAAGGTTCAGCATGAGCAGCTTCGCAAGGGCGATCGGCTCGCCGAAGCTCGCCAGCCGCAGGACCGCCGCCGCAGGCGGGCTCGCGAGCTCCTCCGCGTGCGGCGCTCGAGCGGGATGCGAGGCGCGGATCGCGATCTGACCGGCGAGGGCGGCCGCGAGCGTCGCGAGCACCATGCGCGGGACCGCCGAGACGGGTCGCTCGCGCATCAGAGGTCCTTGCGGTAAAGATCGAACAGCGCCGCCGCGCCGACGAGCGCCACGTAGAGCGCCGACTGCGCCGCGAATGCGGCGAGCACACCGATCCCGGGCGGTGCCTGGATCAGCCACGCCGTGTCCGTCATGCGGTCGAGCGCGGGAAGGATCCAGGCGATCGCATCCGCCGCGCGCGCGACGAGCCGGTCGGCGAGCGAGGCCGGTTCGGGCGTGGCCTGCGCGATGACCTGGATGGTCGACATGGATCGCGCGAGCAGGTAGAACCCCGCGATCGCCGCGAGCGCCGACAGCGTGCGCGTGAGCGTCAGCATGCAGAACACGCTCACCGCCGCGACGATGAGCAGCTCGCACACGAGCGATGCCGTCCAGGCGAGCACGCCGGAGGAGCGCGCGTAGAGCGCGAGCGGCACCGCGAAGACGACCGCCAGCAGGCCGCAGACCGCCGCGTAGCCGAGAAATTTGCCTAAAACGTAGAGACTGCGGCGCACCGGAAACGACAGCAGCAGCTCGGTGATCTTGTCGTTCCATTCGCGCGCCATCCCGGAGACGACGACGATCGCGACGATGAACGCCGCCGACATCCGAAGCAAGGCGGCGAGGACCGCGGTCTGGATCTCGCGCGACTCCGTGATGGCGACTTGGTGCAGGAACTGCGCGAGCGCAACCCCGGCGACGATGACGAGCGCCGCCAGCCACAGCAGGCGCTCGCGAAGCGCCTCGAGGACCGTGATGCTCGCCAAAGTGACGACGAAACGCATGCGGAAAAATGGATCAGCCGGACCGACCCGGCGGCATTACAATGGCACAAAACATGCCTACCGAAGGGTAAGGCCTGACTACCGACGACGCAAGCGCGTCGGGCCGCTCAAATGGCAAAAACAAGATTCCTCCAGCTGTCGCAGGTCGTCATAAGCCGCTCGTGGCGGCTGCTGTTCGTCTTGATGCTGGTGCTTCTGCACGTCTGCGCCATGCGCGGAGCCGAGGACTTCTGGGCGCGCGGCCTCATGCTCGCCCATTTCGGGCTGTTCATCATCTGGCAGCCGTTCATGCGCAGCGAGCAGCGGCTGACGGTGCCCCAGCTTCTCGTGGTCGCCGCCATCGCCGTCGGCACGCTGCTGTACCTGAACTGGTGGCTGCTCGCGCTATGGGTGAGTGTCCTCGCGGGCATCGTCGGCGGCAAGGTATTCCTGTTCCAGGCGCGCTGGCTGCGGCGCTTCTACCTGGTGGTGCTGCTCTACCTGGTGATGCTGCTGCTCGTATGGATCGTGCCGAACAGCTTCCTCGACGTGCCCGTCGAGCCCGGAGCCGTCGCCCTGGCCCAGTACGGGCTGCCGGCGCTGTTCCTGCTGATGATCGTGATCCCGGCCGAAGCGGATTCGGCCGAGACGCCGCAGATCGTCGACTTCTTCTACGCCGCGCTGATTTTCCTGCTGCTCGTCGTCCTGGTGCTCGGCAGCTTCGCCCTCATGACGATCGCCGACGTGAACTACGTCGCCGCGCTCTCGTACAGCATGCTCATCATCGCCGGCGTGCTGATCGTGCTGTCGCTCGCGTGGAACCCGCGCGCGGGGTTCTCCGGGCTGGCGATGTATTTCTCGCGCTACCTGCTGTCGATCGGCCTGCCGTTCGAGCAATGGCTCTATTTCCTGGCCGAGCTCTCGCAGCTGGAGACCAAGCCCGAGCGTTTTTTGAAGGAGGCGTGCGCGGGGCTCGCCCGTCTTCCCTGGGTGACCGGCGGGTTCTGGCACACGGCGGGGGAATCGGGGGATTTCGGGGCGGTCTCGAAGAACTCGGTCGAGTACATCAACCAGGAGCTGAAGCTGACGGTGTTCACGAAGCTGCCGCTCAGCCCTTCGCTGATGTGGCATTTCCACCTCCTGGGGCAGCTCCTGGGCGAGTTCTACATCGCGAAGCAGCGCGAGCAGAAGCTGCAGCAGCAAACCTACGTGCAGGCGGTTCACGAGACCGGCGCGCGCATGACGCACGACGTCAAGAACCTGCTGCAGTCGCTGAACGTCCTGTGCGCAGCCGCCGAGCGCGACGCCAATCCGGACTCCGGCGAGCTGCCCTCGCTGATCCGGCGCCAGCTTCCCGCCATCACGCAGCGGCTGCAGCAGACGCTCGACAAGCTGCAGAAGCCGCAGGCCGAAAGCGGGCGCTTCGTGGCCGCGCGCAGCTGGTGGGAGGCGCTCCAGCGCAGCTATTCGAGCCGCGGCGTCGAGTTCGCCGTCGAGGACATCGACGAGACGGTGCTGCTGCCGAAAGAGCTCTTCGACAGCTCGGGCGACAACCTCCTGCAGAACGCGCTGCGCAAGCGCAAGATCGATCCGGCCGTGGCCGTTCGCGCGAGCTTCCAGTGCCGGGACACGATCAAGTTCTCCGTGTGCGACACCGGGACGCCGGTGGCGGCCGAGGTGCTCAAGGGGCTGCTGCGCGGACCGGTGCCCTCGGACACGGGCTTCGGCATCGGTCTGTACCAGACCAGCCGCCTCGCCGAGATCTCGGGCTACTCGCTGCAACTGACGAACAACGAGCCCGGTCAGGTGTGCTTCAGCCTGCTCGGCGAAGTCAGGCGCGGCGGACGCTAGCGCGGTGTTTCAGGGCAGGCGGCCGGCCGCGACGGCGCGCGCTGCAAGGATCGGCGCCGGAATCATCGCCACGAGATCGTCGAACTCGCAGAAGGTAGGCCCGCCGGGATCGCTGCACGCGCTCGCGGCCGGCGTCGGGTTGCGCGAATAAAAGGCGCTCGCCGCGGCGGTATGGGTGGCGTTAGCCGCTTCGTCGGTGCCCGCGGCGGGTGCCGGCTGCAGCGTTCCCCGCGTGTTGTAGGCGCCGTATCCGTTCTTACCGTGGGACACGATCACGACCGGGAGCACCGATCCGACCGATACCGTGGCATGGGTGCTGTCGTTTCGCGTGCTCACGGTCAGGTTGCCCAGCGAGCAGAGAGCGAATGACGCCTGGGTGGGCGTTATGGTCGGCGTACAGGAGGGGATCTGTCCCGCGGTGCTGAAGCTATTGATGGTCACCGCGTCGGTGAATATTGGCGCGACCCAATACGAAAAACGTCTGCCCCAGGCGTCCGTCTCCGGGACACCGAGCGTGGCCCATGGAACGACCCCGGCGAGCACGGCAGCCGCACCGTTCACGCAGGTACCGAGCGCGGACTGATACTGCTCCGCGCCGGCGGCGAAGCCGGCGGCGTTCGTTCCTCCGGCGGGCGTCGTCCCGTCCGCGGGGCAAGGCAGCCGGCCGTTCGCAACGGCGTACGCGACGATCGCGTCCTTGATCTGGTCCAGGGTCCGCTGCGTGTCGGCGTTGTTGCGCACGTCGATCTGCGTGCCCAGTGGAATCATGATGCCGGCCAGGAGGATCGCGACGATGACGACCGCGATCGCGACCTCCGCGAGGGTGAATCCGTTCTGTCGCTTTGGAAGGATCAAGGCGAGACGACGACCACGCGGTCGTTGATCGAAGTCGGCACGCCGACGCGGTTCTCGAAAACGTAAGTGTTCGAGACCGCATTCGCCCCCTCGAGGTAATCGGCGAGCACCGCCGAGGGACGCGCGTTGGAGTTCAACGAGCGTCCGGCGAGGATCAGGATCGCACGCTTGTCGTCCAGGGTCGTGTACGCGGGGGAGAGGTTCTTGACCGTGAGGCACGACGGCGTCGCCGGCAATGGCGAGCAGGCGGCGGCGGCGCCGGGAAGGTATCCCGGGGATACCGCGTAGTAAGTCTGCCGATACCATTCGTTGGCGATGAACCAGGCCCCGTCGGACAACAGCGTCGATGGATTGCTCACGGTGACGTCGGGAATGATGACCGTCATGATGTAGCTCGTGCAGCTCGTGCAATCGATCGGCAGGGTCGCCTGGTACGCGATCGTTCCGTTTCCCTGGTTGTCCAGCGACGCGCTCAGGGACGGCGACACGGCCGTGCAGCCCGACGTGCCGCACGGGCTCATGAAGAATTGAACGCCCGAGAGAACCGGCGGCACCGCGAAGAACGAGCGGCCGGCGTTCGCCGCCGTGGCTTGCAGCTTGAACCTCGGGTTGGTGATCCTGCCTACACCGCCTCCATCATCGGCCTGGAAGCCGCAGGTGAGCTTGGGTGAGGTCGGTGAGCTGACGGTCGTGCAGGCGAGATTCCGGATTCTCGCCGTGCCGCTCACCAGAGTGAGGGTCCAGTTGCTCCACGGGTAGCCAGGCGTCACCGTACCGCCGGAGGTGTACGGGTTGTTGCCGGAGGATCCGTTCAGTTGGAAGCGCGTGGCGTCCACTGCGGTCACGGTCCATCGTCCATTGGCGGCCGTGTTGCCCAGGACGCCGTTGACCCAGACCGTGTCACCCGTCGACAAACCGTGGGCCACGGTCGTGGTGATCACGATCGGCGTCGCGTTGGTTGCGGCTGAAACGGATGCGTTCGCGATGGGCAGCAGGCCGACGGTCTGGGTCGGGTCGCCCACGTAAGTCATCAGCGGGCGCGTGGTGGCCGTGCCGTTCGTTCCCGGCGTGGGACTATTGAACTTGGCCGGGAAAGGCATCACGCCCCATTGGCCGAAATAGGTCTGGAGAGCGGGCTTGACGTCGCGGTCGATGCGCGCGGCGACCGCCGGCTCGACCGCCGCCATCAAGTCGGCCTGCGTGATCGTGATCAGGCGATCGTTCAGGGTCTGCGTAGGCAGCGCGTTGGTCGTGAAGATGAAATTGACACCGTCGTTCGCGTTGAAGCTCTCCAGGTACGATCCGGCGCTCGGAGTGCCCGAGCTGCGGTTCTGTCCCTGGATGACCGGCCCGGGTGCGATCACCACGGCGACGACATTGCTCGCCGTCGTCGTGCCCGTGATGGTGAATTGGCCCTGCGTGTCGCTGTTGACGACCGTGACGCCGGAGAGCTTTCTGAAATTGCGCGATACGGCGTACCAAAGCCGTTCTCCGCTCGCGTCGCGCAAGTCTTCCGTCCCTAGGGTCGTGTAGGGCAACAGGCCGATGAGGCTCACCGAGTTGGTGATGCCGGCCCAGACGCAATCCGAGTCCCCGTCGCTGTCGCGGTCCGGGCACGGGAGCGAACCCGGCTGGCCCGTGCTCTGGCCCATGTGCGACTGCCAGGCTTCCGACGCGGCATAGGCGATCAGCGCCGACTTGGCCTTGAGCAGCGCCGCCATGGTGCGCGCCTCCCGGTCGTTCGAGATCTGCGCGCTGGTGCGATTGAGCCCGTTGGCGAGGAAATACGCGCTGACCAGCACGATCAGCGCCACGATGACCATGATCGCGAAGCCGCGCTGCGCGGCGCGCGGCGCGCCGCTCCGCAGTGCGACCTTCCCGCGCGTCATGGCGCCTTGCCGCCGCGCTTGATGGTGACCCGGCCGCCGCCCAGCTCGTCCTTCACCTCGCCGCGCGTCTTGTCGAGCGTCTGCCCGATCTTGAGGTCGACCGGCGGGTCGCCTTCGCGGCCGCCGATCGTGACGTGCGACGGGTCGGGCGTGCGCATGCTGTCGTATTGCGGCACGCCGTTGATCCAGGTGGTCGTCCTTCCCGACGAGCGGGAGACGTGCCCGTTCACCGTCATGCTGCTTTCCACCGCGGCGGACGCGCTCTCCTGGACGTTGGCTTCGCGCCGGCGGTCGAGCTCCTGGCGCTGTTGCGGGGTGAAGAACAGGCGCCCGAGCTCCTGCGCGGCGACGGGCGCGACGGCTCCTGCCATGCAGCACGCAAGGACCGCCGCCGCGAGGGCGCGCGCGCGCGTCACGACGCGACCTCCTGGTCGACCGTGATCAGATCGATCTGGCATTCCGATCTCAGCCGCGGCATGAGCGGCTGTCCCGGGGATACCGCACCACGTTCGATGCGGTTCATGCCGCAGTGGCGCACCGAAACGTAGAAGCGCCCCGTGGCGCGCAGGTCGGACAGGAAGTTGAGCAGGTCCTCCTCGTGCAGGAGCAGCATGTCGAGCTTCACGCGGCTCACGACGAAGTCGCCGCCCTTGATCGGGACGATCCCGGGATAGTCGAGCCGCTTCTGCGGCTCGATGCTGTACTTGATCTCGAACAGCTTGCGCTGCGATTTGATTCGTGCGATCGCGTCGATCCAGTCGAGGCGGTTCTCGGGTCCGATCATCCCCTGGCGCTGCATGCGCTGGTAGAAGATCAGGCTCTCCCGGATCTCGCGCTCCTCTTCCGAGACCTTCGACACGCGGTCCTGCGCGGCGCTGCGCTGGGCGCGCGCGTTCGCGAGCTTGTCGGCGGACTGCCCGAGGTACTGCTCGCTCACGACGACGAAAGCGAGCCCGGCGCCGAGAAGCACCGCCGCTACGGCCCCCGGCAGGCGCAAGCGCTTCATGTCCTCGCGACGCAGATTCATGTCTCCAGCCGCCTGCTGATGACCACGGAGAAGCGCGGAATCTCGAAGCTGCGCGCCGCGCCGATGTCGCCCGAGATGCTCTTCTCGGCGGCGAGGTCGAACGGCAGCTTGGTGGAGACGATCTCGACGCCGGGGCGGCTGCGCAGCGCGTCGACGAACTGGTTGACCACCATGGAGATGTTGCGGTAGTCCGAGGCCTGCTGCACGAGCAGGCGTCCGCCGATCTCGACGAGCTGCACGCGCGGCTCGGCGGGGCCGCCGGCGCCGGGCGGCTGGGGGGGCGGCGCGGTGTCCCGAGCTCCGGGCCGCTTGAGCGGCGCGATCTCCCACTCGATGCGCTCGACCTCGATCTGCGGCGCCGAAGCGAGCGCCCGGCTGATTTCCACCAGCATGTCGCGCATGTGGGCGTCCTGCCGCATCAAGGTCTGGAAGTTCCTCACCGTGAGCTTCAGCACCTCGGCCGGGACGGGAGTCTTCGGGAAGTTCGCCTGCATGCGCCCGTACTGTTCGGACGCCGTCGACTCGGCGATGCGCTCGGATTGCACGGCGCGATCGACGTGGTCGGCCTGGATGACCTTCGCCCCGGAGATCAACAGGCAGACCGCGAAGACCGTCGCGCCGGAGAGGACCAGCGCCACCTGGGTCCGCCACAGATCGTAAAAGCGCCGCAGCGCGTCGTCCGCGAATTGTGCAGCGAAGCGCGCGCGCGCCGCGACGTGGAGGTAGAGACTCTCGGCGAGTGCTCGGCCGGGCGCCGATCTCAGCCCGGCGGCGCGCCGCGCGGAATCCAGGTCCACGATCCGGAAGCGCAATTGGGCGTTGCTGACGCAGGCCGCCTCGTACAGCGACCGCGATTCCCCGGGCGCAAGGACGACGACGTCCAGTGTCGTGCTCTCCCGCGACAGGATGCGGCTGTTGAGGAGGTATTGATGGAAACGGGTCGACTCGGCCGCGCACGCGTCGGCGAGCGCGTTCGAATCGTCGCGGTCGACCTTGCTCAGCCGCGAGAACCGCGCCGTGCCGTTGTCGACGTAGGTTTGCCGCAGTCCGGCCTCCTGGAGGCTGACCACCATGTACTGCCGGGACTTGACGCCGACGCGCCGGCAAAGGAGAGGCGCGAGCATCGCGATCGAATACACGCCGGCGATCCGGGCCTGGATCGCGCGCAGCGATCCGAGCCACGGCTGGAATTGCTGCGTATTGGTGAAGGAGGCGTAAAGAATCCGTTCCTCCCGCCGGCCCGCGATCTCGGTGCCGAGCGACAGCGTCACGGCGAGGCTGGTGTCCCGGTAACGCTGCGCGAGCTTGCGCGCGAGCAGCGCGCGACGGTCGCCGCCGCGCAGATAGGGAATGTTCTCCTGGAAAAAGTCCTCTTCGACGAGATCCGCGACGATGTGGAACAGGCTGTCGGAGGCGCGCGAGACGTACTCGGAGAACGAGGCAGCACCCTCGTCTCCCGGCTTGAACGTCGCTTCCTCGACGAGCTCGCCGCGCTTCCAAAGGTAGGCGACCAGCTCGTGCGAGGTCAGGTACAGCAGACGCTTGTCGGGCAGCATCAGATCTTGATCTTCGAAATGACGTCGTAGATCGGGCCGAGCACCGAGAGCATCACCCAGCCGAGGATCGCCCCGAGAACGATCGTGAGCGCGGGCTCGATCATGACCTGCACCTTGGCGATCGACTCGCGCACTTCCCGGTTGTAGAAGTAGCTCACGTTGTTCAGCGCCACGTCGAGACCGCCGGTCGCCTCGCCGACGCGCAGCATGCGCACGACGAGCGGCGGGAACAGCCCGACCTCCTGGAACGCCGCCGTGACGTTTTTGCCGTCGGCGATCTGCTGGCCCGCGAGGCGAAGCCCTTCCTGGATCACGAGGTTCCCGGCCGTCTCCTCGGAGCTGCGTATCGCCTCGAGAATCGTGATCCCGGAGGCGTACATGAGCGCGAAAGTGCTCGCGAACCGCGAGAGGATGATCTTGCGCAGTATGTTGCCGAGGTACGGCAGCGTGAGCTTGAGCCGGTCGAGCTGGTAGCGCACGAGCGGGTTGGTCTTCGCCAGCATCCTCACCAGCACGGCGACGGCGACCGGCGCTAGCAGCATCGCCCACCAGTAATCGACGAAGAAAGCGGAGACCTGGATCAGCATGCGCGTCTGCCACGGAATCTCCTGCCCCATGTTCCTGATGAAGCCGACCATCTGGGGCACCAGGTAGATCATGAGGAAGAAAGTGACCATGATCACGATCGACCCGACGAACGCCGGGTACATGATCAGCTTTTTGGTCTGGGCGGCGAGCTCGTCCTCCCACTTGAGGCTTTCCGCCAGGCTCTTCAGCACCTCCGGGAGGCGCCCCGTGGTCTCGCCGGCGCGCACCAGGCTCGAGAACACGGGCGAGAACGCAGTGGGGTAGTCGGTCATCGCCTGCGACAGGCTCGCGCCGCCCTGGATGCTCTCGACGACGCCGGAGACCACCTCGCGCAGCCGCAGGTTCTCGGTGCTGTCGCGCAGGTCCATCAGCGCGTCGACCAGGGGAACGCCCGAGTTCGACAGCTGCTCGAGCTGGAAGCAGAAGTTGATGAGATCGGCCCGCTTGATCCCGCCCCCGCGCAGCAGACCGCCGCCGGGCTTGGTGGGGGCGCCGCGGATCAAGTCGAGCCCCATGCGCTTCAGGCGCATTTCCAGGTCCACGATGTTGATCGCCTCGAGCTGACCCATGCTGGACTTCCCGCGACCGTCGACCGCCTTGTAGATGAAGAGCGCCATGCGGGTTTGGCCGGTGCGACGCGCTACATGCGATCGGTAAGATCGACGACGCGGATCAGCTCCTCGAGCGAGGTGGATCCATCGAGCACCCGCCGCACGCCGTCGTCGGCGAGCGTCCGGAAGCCGTTCGCGACCGCGGTCTTCTGCAGCTCGCGCCCGGTGGCGCGGTGCGCCACCAGCTCGTCGAGCTCCGCGTCCATCTTCAGGAGCTCCATGATCGCCATGCGGCCCTTGTACCCCTGATAGTCGCACTGGTCGCAGCCGACGGCCCGGTACAGCTTGGGCGAGCGCTCGCCGGCGCTGCCGAGCAGCGCGTGCTCGGCAGGGGTGGGCTCGTGCGGCTGCTTGCAGTGCTTGCACAGCCGCCGCACCAGGCGCTGCGCGATGATGCCGATGATGTTACCGGCCAGGATGTCGGGGACGATGCCGATGTCGAGCAGCCGCGGAATCGCGCCGACCGCCGAGTTCGTGTGCAGCGTCGAATACACCTGGTGGCCGGTCATGGCGGCGCGGAACGCCATCGTGGCCGTGTCCTCGTCGCGGATTTCGCCGACCAGGATCACGTCCGGGTCCTGGCGCATGAGCGAGCGGATGCCGTTGCCGAAATCCATCTTCGCCGCCTCGTTGATCGAGGTCTGGCGGATGAGCGTCATCGGATACTCGACCGGGTCCTCGAGGGTCATGATGTTGAGGCCGTCGGTGTTGATGTGATTCAGCACCGAGTACAGGGTCGTGGTCTTGCCGCTTCCGGTCGGTCCGGTGACGAGGATCAGCCCTTCGGGCCGCGCGATCATCTTCTTGAGGAGTCCGAGCTGCTCCTGCGCGAGGCCCAGCCCGTCGAGCGGCACGATGCCCTTCTGGCGGTCCAGGATGCGCAGCACGATGTTCTCGCCGTGCGTCGTCGCCTGCGACGACACGCGGAAGTCCACCGCGCGACCGGTGAGCGTGAGCGATATCCGCCCATCCTGCGGTGCGCGCGTCTCGGCGATGTTCATCTTCGACATCACCTTGATGCGCACCGCCATCGCCGGCCAGTAGGTCTTGTGCAGCGATCGGATTTGTCGCAGCACGCCGTCGATGCGGTAGCGGATGCGCAGGAAGTTCTGCTCGGGCTCGAAGTGGATGTCCGAGGCGCCGCGCTCGACCGAGTCCGCGAGCAGCGCGGCGATGAGCCGCACGACCGGCTGACTGTAGGCGTCGCCCGAGGCCTGCAAGCTCTGGTAGTCGATCTCGCCGGTCTCGATCTCGTGCAGGATCCCGTCGATCGAGAAGTCGTGCCCGTAGTACTGCTCGATGGCGCGTGCGATCTCGGTCTCGCCGGCGAGCCGGGTCTCGAGCTCGAACTCGCCGCGCAGGTGGGCGCGCACCTGGTCGAGAGCGACGATGTTGTTCGTGTCGGCCAGCGCGATGATGAGCTTGCGCGTCTCGCGGTCGAGCGCGACGGGGAAGATGTGGTGGCGACGCGCGAAGTCGCGCGGAACGAGCTTGAGCGCGACCGAGTCGACGACGATCTGCGTCAGGTCGACGCTCTGCAGGCCGAGCTTCTCGGAGAGCGCGTCGCGCAGCGTCGCCTCGGACACGAAGCCGAGGTTCACGAGCAGCTTGCCGACCGGCTGGTTGGTCTTCAGCTGCTCGAGCAGCGCAATCCGGAGCTGGTCCTCGGTGAGGATGCCCTGCGCGATCAGGATCTGGCCGATGTGGCGCTTGGCCGCGGGCCCGAGCTGGGGCGACATCCGGGGCGAGTTCATCAGCGCCCTATCTCTGCTGCAGGTCCCGCGCGCGCGCGGCGGCGAGCGCGCGATCGAAAGTCGCGGTGCGCCGATCGGCGAGCGCAAGCGAGCGCCGGTAGAACTCGATCGCCTGCGGCTTCTGGTGCAGATGATCGAGGCTCACGGCGAGGTTGAACGCGTAATCGGGGTTTTCGGGATCGGCCGAGAGCGCCCGGAAATACGCCTGCTGCGCCTCGCTCCAGCGGCTTTGCAGCGCGTACTGGTTGCCGAGCGCGAACAGCAGCTGCGGTGAATCGGGCTGGCCCGCGAGCAGATTCTTGAGCCGGCTTTCGGAGGCCACCGGGTCGGCCTGGCTCAGCGCGAGCATGCCGGCCTGCGCGTAGCCGTCGCGGGGGTCGAGCTCCAGCAGCCGCAGATAGCGCGCCTGCGCCGTCTCGTAATTGCGCGTCCTGACGTCGATTGCCGCCATCCCGAGCAGCGCGTCGTGATTGCTCGGTTCGCGCTGGAGGACGCCCTGGTAGATCTGGCGTGCCGTCTCGAGATCGTTCGCCTGGAAGGCTTCGTACGCACGCTGCAGCTCCGGATCGATCTGCATCGACGGCGGGTTGATCGCGATCGACTGGCGCGCCGGGCCGGGCTCGGGCGCGTAGACGGAATCGGCGGCCCGGGGTGCGGGGGCCACCTGCCCTGGGGCGGCGCGCGCGGTTGGGACGAATGGCCGCGGCGCGGGAGCCGGCGCCGGCACCGCGGGCGCCGCGGATCGAACGCCCGGGCCCGCGGAGCGCTGCTGCTGCGGCGGCGCGCTGACCGGCACCGCGGTCGGCCCGGGGGCGGAATCCACCGACGCAGGCGTCGCGGCGCTCACCGGTGGCAGCGGCCGCTGTGCCGCGGCGGACGCCGCCGCGGGGCGCTCCTTCGCATCGCGCGCCGCCTGGGTGTTGTACGAGTAGCGCGGCTGAAGCTGCCACCAGACGTACCCGCCGTATGCGACCGCGACGAGGCCGAGCGCGATCAGCGTGGCGTAGAACGGTCGTCTCGGGTTGTAATCGATTTCCTTCACCTCGAACAGCCGCCGCGCCGCGTCCTGGTTCTCCGCCGTGGCGCGCTCGCCGCGCGATCCGTCGGAGCGCGGCGCGGGCTGCGGATCCGGCGCCATCTCAAGCTCGAGCCGCTGCGGCTTGCCGCCCTCGCGGGTCTCGGCGGGTGGCGATTTCGCGGACGGCAGGTCGTCAGTATGGATCTCGACGTGCTCGCCGATGTCCGGCAGCTTCTCGCGCGTGATGACCGGCTTGGCCGCCTCGGGCGCCGGCTCCGGATCCCGCACGGGACCGGTGCCGGCCGCGCGCTGCTTCGCGAGCTCGGCTTTCTTCAGGGCCTCGAGGAGCAGGCTCATGGCGGCGAGAGGGGACCGCCCAGCGGCGTCTGCTTGCCCGGATTCATGCGGCCGATGAAGTTCTCGTCCGGGACGCTGCTGCGGAAAGCGCGGTAGTCACCGTCGATGCTCGGGTCCTTGACCACCACGGGCCGCAGGAACACGACCAGCTCGGTCTTGACGTTCGCCTTGTTGCGCTGGGTGAAGAAGCCGCCGATGAGCGGGATCTCCGCGAGCAAGGGCACCCGGTCCTGCGTGTCGCTGATGGAATCCTGGATCAGGCCGCCGAGCACGGCGATCTGGCCGCTGTTGACCTTCATCATCGACTCCATCTCGCGCGTCTGCACCTCGGGAATGCGGCTGACGATGGGCTGGCAGGCGGCGGCCGCCGTGGGCGCCGAGCCGCACGGGCTGGCGAGCGACGGATTGGGATCGTTCACGAAGCTGATGATGCGCGACACGCTCGGCTTCACGTTGAGCAGCACCGTGTCGGTGTCGCTGATCTGCGGCGTGACGTTCATGACGAAGCCGACCGGCACGACGTTCGGCGTCGTCGTGAAAGCCGTGGTCACGACCGTCTGCGTCGCCGTCTGGTTCGCCTGCACCGTAAAATAGACGCGGTTGTCGACGACTTTCAGGATCGCGGTCTGGTTGTTGATGACCGACAGCTTCGGGCTCGAGAGCACGCGCACGGTGCCGAACGACTCGAGCAACCTGATGGTGGCGCTGATGCCGCTCGCGACGTAGCCGAGGACGAACATGTTCGTATTCACGCCGGCCGGGCTGCCGGAGCTGGTCTGCGCTACGTTGAACCCGGCGGGCCCCGTCCGCAGGAGCGACCAATCGATGCCTTGCTGATACTGATTGTTCAGCTGCACCTCGGCGATCGTCGCCTCGATCAGCACCTGGCGCTTGGCGTTGACCAGGACCTGGTCGAGGAACTCCTGGATCTTTTCGTGCTGCCGCGAGGTCGCGCGGAGCGTCAGTACTCCGGCCTCGGGGTTCGCGATCACGGACGCCGCCTCGCGGAACGTTGCGCTCGGAACGGCGACGGGCGGCTGCGAAGGAGCGGTGCCGGCGACGCCGCCTGCGATCGTCGATGCGGCGGCTGCCGATTGAGACGGCGCGACCACCGTCCCCGCGGGAATGATCTTGTCGGTCTCGCGCAGGATGTCCTTAACGTTGTCGACGAGCGTCTCCCAGAACTTGTTCGTCGCCGTGCTGCGCACCGTCGTGTTGGAGGCGTTGAGCGCCGCGCCGCCGCCGGCCCCCGGGCCGCCGGCGCCGGTCGTCCCCGATGAGATCTGGCTCGAGACGCCGACCGTCGCGACCGTGGCGCGGTCCATGTTGACGTAATCGATCTTGTAGACCCGCAGATACGGCGAGTCGGGCATGACGACGAGGTTGGGCCCGTCGAGCTCCCATCGCATGTCGACCTGCTTCGCGATGCGAGCGAGCAGCTGCGGCAGCGTCTGATCGATCGCGTTCAGCGTCACCGTGCCCACGATGCCCGGATGGACGTCGACATTGAGCTTCGCATCGCGCGCGAGCGCGAACAACAGCTCCTGCACGCGCACGTTGTTCACGACGACGGTATACGTCTCCGGACGCGAGGTGGGTTTCGGCTTCGGAATGATTGTCGAAATCTGAACAGGCGGGGGGATGCTGCCCGCGGATTCGGTGTCCGGACGAATGTGCGTGTCGGCGCTCCGCATGGGCGCGTGGGTGCAGGCCGCGACCATCAAGGCCATGCCGGACATAACCACGCGGACTGACTTCATGTTATGAGGGCCCCCCTGTTCGGCAACGCGCCCCGCGCGCCGTGGGCGATTTCGCTGATCAGTATAACAGATCGGTCTAAGAATCTGATTTAACGAGCTAAAAAAACTCCTTTATCCTCATTGCCGATTCTGGCTCCGCATGCGTTCGAAGCTGCGCGGATAAGGCCCCTGGGCGCGCAGCAGCGGGGGGAGCCCGTTTGCCGCGGCCAGCGCCTCGCGCGCGTCCGCATAGCTGCCGAATGCCACCCGGTAGTGCTGCTTTCCACCGAATTTGACGCTGTAGACGAGGAGCTCGTCCGCAGGGACGACTTTCGCAGCTTTTAGCAAGAAGTTCTCCAAGTCCTGGGTGTCGCCCGCGTCGACGGTCAGCAACTGGATCGCCTGTCGCTCCCCAGGCGCTGCTTCGAGCAGGTTCTGCGTGGCCGCGAGCCGATCGCGCCACAGTGGCACCGCCGTTGCCTCCTGCCGCGCGGGCGCCTCGTCGCCGGTAACCGAAAGCTTAGCGCGTTTGGTAACTTTCGGGTTGGACGATCCGGCAGCAACCGGAACCGCGGGATCCGGCGCTGGCGTGGGCTGCGGCGCCGTCGACTGCGGCGCGGCGGCCGCGGGAGGCTGGGCAGCCGCGGCCATGGCGGGCCCCACCGCCGCGCGGACCCCCGGCGGGGGATCCGCACGACCGGAGTCGGAGAGCAGGGCGTGCAGCGTCCAGCCGACCCCGAGCGCAGCCGCGAGCGCTCCGATCGCGGCCGCGATCCTCCCGAAGCGGCGCGCGGGACGGTAGAAGTTCGAGTCGCCGATCGCGCGCCGGACCTCGCGCGCGCCGACGGCGTGCGAGCCCGACGCGAACGCGGCGAGCAGTGCCTTGTCGGCGAGAATGTTGACGCGTCGCGTCAGGCCGTGCGAAGCCTGCGCGATCAGCTCGAGTGCCTGCCGCGTGAAGACGTTCGGCCCGCGATAGCCGGCCGCGCGCATGCGGAACTCGACGTAGCTTTCGACGTCCGGGCGCCGCAGCGGATCCAGCCGGAAGCTGTGGGTGATGCGCTCCTTGAGCTGGCGCATGTCGCCGGTATCGAGCAGGTCGTCGAGCTCGGGCTGCCCGAACAGCACGATTTGCAGGAGCTTGTGGCGGTTCGCCTCGAGGTTCGAGAGCAGCCGGATTTCCTCGAGCGTCGGCTTGGGCATCGCGTGCGCCTCGTCGATCAGCACCACGACGCGGCGTCCATCCGCGAACAACGCGATGAGCCGGTCCTGCAGCGCGCGCAGCAGGCGCGCCGAGCGCAGCTCGCCCATTTCGAAGCCGAGCTCGTCGGCGATGGCGAGCAGGATCTCGTCGGCGGACAGGGAGGGATTGGCGAGGAAAACGGTCTCGACGTTCTTCGGCAGCCGCTCCATGAGGACGCGGCACAGCATGGTCTTGCCGCTGCCCACCTCGCCCGAGACCTTGACGATGCCCTCGTCCTGCGAGATGGCGTAGACGAGCGCCTCGAGCGTCGCGCCGCGGTTGGCGCCCTGGAAGAAGAACTCGGTGTTCGGCGTGATCCGGAACGGCGGCTCGCTCAGCCCGAAGTGGTCCAGGTACATGGAGGGGCCCGCTCGAGAACCGTCCGCGGTGTTACTGCTGCTTCTGCAGCGATTCCATCCGGGAGTACAGCGTAGTCCGGTTGATGCCGAGCATCTTGGCGGCCTGGCTGACGTTGCCGCGCGTGAGCTTCATCGCCGCCTCGATGTAGCCCTGTTCCCAGGCCTTGAGCATCTGGTCGAGATTGAAGCTGCGCTCGCGCTGCAGGTGCCGCTGGGCCTGCTCGACCAGCGTTCCCGGATCGGCGGACATCCCGCCGGGCGTCGCCTCGGCGAGCGACTCGAGGTCGAACTCGGGCTCGAGGTCGGCCGGAGCGAGCTTGCGCCCCGCGTACTTGGTGGTGAGACGGATGACGATGTTGCGCAGCTCGCGGACGTTGCCGGGGAAGTGATAATCGCGCCAGGTCCGCTGCGCGTCGTCGTCGAGCGTGAACGGGGCGACCTTGGCCTGGTCCGCGTAGAACTTGCGGAAATGCTCGAGCAGCGCCGCGCGGTCCTCGTCCATCTCGCGCAGCGGCGGCACGCTGATCGTGAACACCGACAGCCGGTGGTAGAGGTCGGCGCGGAAATTCCCCTTGCGGATCTCCTGCCGCAGGTCGCGGTTGGTCGCCGCGATCACGCGCGCCTTCGAGAAGCGCTGCTGCGTCTCGCCGACGCGCTGGTACTCGCCGTTCTCGAGCACGCGCAGCAGCTTCGCCTGCAGCTCGAGCGGCAGCTCGCCGATCTCGTCGAGAAAGAGAGTCCCTTCGCCCGCGTCCTCGAAATAGCCCGACTTGTTCTGCGTCGCGCCGGTAAACGCGCCCTTGGTGTAGCCGAACAGCGTCGGCTCGACCAGGGTCGGCGCGATCGCGGCGCAGTTGAGCGCGAACCACGGCTTGGTCCGCCGCCACGACAGCCGGTGCAGCATGTTGGCGACGACGTCCTTGCCGGTGCCCGATTCGCCCTCGATGAGAGCCGGGAACGGCGAGTCCGCGTACTGCGATACCTGGCTCTTCAGCTTCTGCAGCGCGGGGCTCTTGCCGATCATCGGATCGGCTTCGACGGCCTTTTCCTTGGAGATCTCGGCCGCCCGGAACTGCAGCGCCCCGAGCAGCACCTGCTTGAGCTTCTCCGCGTCGCAGGGCTTGGTCACGAACTCCGCCGCGCCCAGCGTGCGCGCGTGCCGCGCGTTGGCCGAATCGTTCTGGCCCGAGAGGATGATGATCTTCATCGTCGGCGAGTGGGCGAGAAGGTCGGTGACCAGCTGGAAGCCCTCGTCCGGACGGTGAGGCATCGGCGGCAGGCCGAGGTCCACGAGCGCGAGCTGCGGCGCGTCGTCGAGCTGGCGCAGCAGGCTCACCGCGTGCGCTCGCGAGTCGCTGACCATGATCTCGAAATCCTTGCCGAGCGCGTAGGAAAGCGTGTCCGTGATGAGCGGGTCGTCGTCGACGATCAGCAGGCTCGGCTTGGCCTCAGGCATGGCATCCGCCATTCGTTTCTTCGATACACCTCAGAAAGGCGCTCTCGAGACTGTCCACGGCGTAGCGCCGGAGCAGCTCCGACGGCGGACCCACATAGGCCAGCCTCCCTTCGTGCAGCACGGCCATATGGTCGCAGATTTCCTCGATGTCCGCGAGAGAATGCGCGCTCAAAAACACCGTCCGCGCGTCAGATTTCCGCTGCAGCAGCACCCGTTTCACGCCGGCGCGAGCCCGGGGGTCGAGGCCGCTCATGGGCTCGTCGAGCACATAGAGGTCGCGCGCCGACGCGAGGCAGGCGGCGAGCCCGAGCTTCTGGGTCGTTCCCTTGGAGTACGTGCGCACTGGCTTGTCGAGCGTCGCGCGATCGAGCTCGAGCGCGTCGAGCGCGGCCTCGTCCGCCTCGCCCGGGCCGCCGGAGAGGCGCCGCATGGCACCGAGGAACTCGCGACCGGTCAGGAAATGCGGCGGCACGAAGTTCTCCGGCAGGAACGCCAGCCGCGCGCGCGACTCGGGGCGTCGGTGATCGATGCCGTGCAGCTCGATGGTACCCGCGTCGATGTCGACGAAGTCGAGCAGGCACTTCATCAGCGTGGTCTTCCCGGCGCCGTTGACGCCCGCAACGCCGAAGACTTCGCCGGCGCCGAGCTCCAGATCGATCTGGCGCAGCACCGTGACGCCGCCGTAGCTCTTGCCGACTCCCTGAAATCGGATCACCGGCTGGTGCATGGGACCTCGCCAGCCCTGTTCGAGTGCGCCCGATGATAGCGCGCTTTGCCCGCGCCGCGAAGCATCGTCACGCGCTCGCTCTCGGTCCGGAAGCGATCGTACGCGGTTGTACGCTAGAATTGCCGCTTTTCCCCGATCCCGCCGATCGTGCCCACGGACAATCTGGTCGAAATCGAGAGCGTCACGTTCGGCTACGATCAGCGCACCGTACTGCACGGCATCAATCTCACCGTCCCGAAAGGCGCCGTGGTGGCCATCATGGGCCTGTCCGGGTGCGGAAAGACGACGCTGCTGCGGCTGATCGCCGGCGCGATCCGCGCCACGCGCGGCGACGTGCGGGTCGCCGGCGAGCGCTTGAACGAGCTGTCCGACGTCGGGCTGTTCGCCCTGCGCCGCGAGATGGGCATGCTGTTCCAGTTCGGCGCCTTGTTCACCGACATGTCGGTCTTCGACAACGTCGCATTCCAGGTGCGCGAGCACACGCGGCTGCCCGCCGCGATCGCGCGCGATCTCGTGCTCATGAAGCTCGAGTCCGTGGGGCTGCGCGGCGCCGCCGATCTCATGCCGTCAGAGCTCTCCGGCGGCATGGCGCGACGCGTCGCGCTCGCGCGCACGATCGCGCTCGATCCGTCGCTGATCATGTACGACGAGCCGTTCGCCGGCCTTGATCCGGTGTCGCTCGGCGTGATCGGTCAGCTCATCCGCAAGCTCAACGACGCGCTCGGCGCCACCTCGATCATCGTGACCCACGACGTGGCCGAGGCGCTCGAGATCGTCGACTACGTCTATTACATGTCGGCCGGACGCATCGAGTTCCGCGGTACGCCGGCCGAGGTGCGCGCCTCGCGCCATCCGTCGCTCCGGCAGTTTGCTTACGGCGAGCCCGACGGGCCCGTTCCGTTCCACTATCCCGCGCCCGATTATCGCGCGGACCTCGCCGCCGGATCGGCATGATGTCGCGCGTCGCCGAAATGCTGCGGGCGCTCGGCGCCCGGGTGGTTACCCAGTGGGTATGGCGCGTCGGTTTCGCGAGCCGCTTCTTCTGGCTTATGCTCGCCGGTTCGGGCACGAGCTTCCGGCGCTTCTCGCTCACCATCCGGGAGATCTATTTCGCGGGGGTCCTGTCCCTCGTCATCATCCTGGTGTCGGGTCTCTTCGTCGGGATGGTGCTCGGCCTGCAGGGCTACGACACCCTGGTGCGCTACGGCTCGTCCGAGGCGCTCGGCGTCCTGGTGTCGCTCTCGCTCGTGCGCGAGCTCGGGCCCGTGGTCGCGGGCCTGCTGTTCGCGAGCCGCGCGGGCAGCGCGATCACTGCCGAGATCGGATTGATGAAGGCGACAGAACAGCTGTCGGCGATGGAGATGATGGCCGTCGATCCCATCGCGCGGGTGGTCGCGCCGCGCTTCTGGGCGGGCGTCATCTCCATGCCGCTGCTCGCGGCGCTGTTCTCGGCGATGGGCGTCTTCGGCGGCTACCTGGTCGGCGTGCGCCTGATCGGCGTCGACGAGGGATCGTTCTGGTCGCAGATGCAGGCGGCCGTGGACTTCCGCGAGGACGTCCTCAACGGAATACTCAAGAGCCTGGTGTTCGGCGTGGCGGTGACGTGGATAGCGGTGTTCGAGGGCTACGACGCGCCGCCGACGGCCGAAGGCGTGTCGCGCGCGACGACGCGGACCGTGGTCACGTCCTCGCTCGCGATCCTCGCTCTCGATTTCGTTTTGACCGCGCTGATGTTCAGGGGAGCTTGATCCAATGATGACCCGCAAGGAACTCGATCTCTGGGTGGGACTGTTCGTGGTGATCGGCATCGGGGCGATGCTGTTTCTGTCGCTCAAGGTCGCGAACCTCGCCTCCTTCTCCGCTTCGGACACGTACTCGGTGACGGCCAAGTTCGACAACATCGGCGGACTGAAGGTGCGCGCGCCGGTGAAGAGCGCCGGCGTCGTGGTCGGCCGCGTCGGGGAGATCCGCTTCGACAACGAGTCGTTCGAGGCGGTGGTCGTGCTCAACGTCGACAGCCACTATCAGTTTCCGCGCGACACCTCGGCGAAGATCCTCACCTCGGGGCTGCTCGGCGAGCAGTACATCGGTCTCACCGCGGGCGGCGACTCGGTCAACTTGAAGGCCGGCGACGCGTTGAAGATCACTCAGTCCGCCGTCGTGCTGGAAAATCTGATCGGACAGTTCTTGTACAATAAGGCGTCCGAAGGCGGCAGCGGAGACGGCAAGAAGTAGGAATGCAGGGCGAATGGCGATACTCGCAAGGCTAGCCGCCGTCGCGGCGCTCGTGTCCGCGGTCGCAGGCTGCGCGAGCACCGGCGGCAACGCCGCCGATCCGCTCGAGCCGCTCAACCGGGCGATGTTCGGCTTCAACGAGAAGGTTGACAATGCCGTGCTGAAGCCCGTGGCGCAGGGATACCGTGCCGTCACGCCGCAGATGGTGCGCACCGGCGTCACCAACTTCTTCTCCAATCTCGAGGACCTCTGGATCTCGGCCAACAACCTGATGCAGGGGAAGGTGGAATGGGGGCTGGGTGACTTGTTGCGGTTCACGTTCAACTCGAGCTTCGGGCTGCTGGGCGTGATCGACGTCGCCTCCGACATGGGACTCGAGAAGCACAACGAGGATTTCGGACAGACGCTCGGCCGCTGGGGCGTCGGCAGCGGGGCCTATCTCGTGCTGCCGCTGCTCGGTCCTTCGACCGTGCGTGACGGCGCCGCGCGGGTGGTCGACTGGCAGGGCGACGTGGTGAGCAACCTGAGCAACGTGCCGACCCGCAACACGCTCTACGTGACGCGCGTGGTGAGCGACCGCTCCAACCTGTTCGACGCGACCAACCTGCTCGACGAGGCGGCGCTCGACAAGTACACGTTCGTGCGCGATTCATGGCTGCAGCGGCGCCGCAGCCTGGTGTACGACGGCAGCCCGCCGCGCGAGCCCTCCGATTCCGACGAGCCGAAGTGAGGTCCAACATGAAGAAGATCCTGAGCGCTCTCGCCCTGGTCGCGCTCGCGTCATCGGCGTTGGCACAGGACGCTGCTCCGGACGCCCTGGTCAGGTCGATCACGCAGGACGTCCTCGCCGTACTCAAACAGAACTCGAGCGCGCAGGATCCGAAACAGATCGCGAACATCATCGAGATGAAAGTGCTCCCGCACTTCGAGCTCACGCGCATGACACAGCTCGCGATGGGCCGCAATTGGCGCGCGGCGTCGCCCGAGCAGCAGAAGGTGCTGACCGCCGAGTTCATGACGCTGCTGGTCCGCACGTACTCGACCGCGCTGGCGAGCTACCGCGACCAGGTCATCGACGTGAAGCCGCTGCGCGCGGCGCCGAACGCGACCGACGTCACCGTCAAGTCCGACGTCAAGCGACCCGGATCCCAGCCGATCGCCATCGACTACGATCTGGGCAGGACCCCCGCCGGCTGGAAGGTCTACGACGTGAAGGTGGGCGGCGTCAGCCTGGTGACGACGTACCGGGAGACCTTTGCGAACGAGGTGCGCGAGAACGGGATCGACGGCCTCATCAAGTCGCTCTCCACGAAGAACCGGCAGAGCGACGCCAGGTTCGGAGCGAGCAAGACGTGATCCGTCGCGACGGCGACCGGCTGGTCGTCGAGGGTCCGGTGACGCTCGACACCGTGCCCGAGCTCGCCACCGAGCTGGAGGGCCACCTCGGTCAGGGCGATGCGGTGGTTGACTTCGGGGGCGTGACCGACGTCGACTCCTCCGCCGTCGCGCTCGTTCTCGAGTGGCGGCGGCAGGCCGAGCGCCGCAGCGTCTCGCTGCGGCTCGCGAACACCCCCGAGGCGCTGCAAAATCTCGCGAAGCTGTACGGAGTGCTCGAGCTGCTTCCTCTCGCCCGCTGACGCCGGCGCGCACAGCGCCCGGCGCGCGCATGACCGCCGCCATACAGATCGACGACGTCCACAAGCGCTTCGGGCCGCTGCAGGCCCTGGCCGGGATCGATCTCGAGGTGGAGCGCGGCGAGTTCTTCGGGCTGCTCGGGCCCAACGGCGCGGGCAAGACCACGCTGATCAACATCCTGGCGGGCCTGGTGCGCCCGGATCGGGGCGGGGCGCGCGTGCTCGGGCATGATGTCCGCGCCGACTACCGTCTCGCGCGCCGCGCGCTCGGCGTCGTGCCGCAGGAGCTCGTGTTCGATCCCTTCTTCACCGTGCGCGAGACGCTCGAGATCCAGTCGGGATATTTCGGCATCCGCAACAACGGCGCGTGGATCGACGAGGTCATGGAGCACTTGGACCTCACCGGCAAGGCCGACGCCAACATGCGCGCGCTCTCCGGCGGCATGAAGCGCCGCGTGCTCGTCGCGCAGGCGCTCGTGCACAAGCCCGACGTCATCGTGCTCGACGAGCCCACGGCCGGAGTCGACGTCGAGCTGCGCCAGGGGCTGTGGCAGTTCATCCGCAGCCTGAACCGCGATGGGCACACCGTGGTGCTGACCACGCACTACCTCGAGGAGGCCGAGCTCCTCTGCCAGCGCATCGCGATGCTGAAGCAGGGTCGCGTCGTCGCGCTCGACTCGACCGCGAATCTGCTGAAGCGGGTGCATCACCTGTTCCTGCGCGTGCGCGTCGGCGGCGCGCCCTTGCCCGCGGCGCTGGCGCGGCGCGAGCACGGCGGCGCATCGGGAGCTCACGTGCTGCGGCTCGAGGGCTACGCCGACGTGGAGCCGGTGCTCGCGCAGCTGCGCGCGGGCGGGTGCCGCATCGAAGAGCTCGAGCTCGTCCAGCCGGATCTCGAGGACGTGTTCGTCGAGCTCATGAGGGCCGACTGATGTCGACGGCCCGCAGCGGGTTCCCGACGCTCCTCTACAAGGAGGTCCTGCGCTTCTGGAAAGTGAGCGTGCAGACGATCGCGGCGCCGGCGCTGACCGCGGTCCTGTATCTGCTGCTGTTCGCGCACGTCATGGAGAACCGGCTGCAGGTCTACGGCAGCATCCCGTACACCGCTTTCCTCGTGCCCGGCCTGGTGATGATGGCGGTCCTGCAGAATGCGTTCGCGAACAGCTCATCCTCCCTCATCCAGTCGAAGATCACGGGCAACATCGTCTTCGTGCTGCTGCCGCCGCTCTCGTACTGGGAATTCTTCGCCGCCTACGTGCTCGCCGCGGTCGTGCGCGGCTTGGTCGTCGGCGCCGCGGTGATCGCCGTGACGGCCCCCTTCGTGCACCTGCCCGTGCGCGAGCCGTGGTGGATCGTGGCGTTCGCCGCCGCGGGAAGCGCGCTGCTCGGGACCCTCGGCCTGATCGCGGGCGTCTGGGCGGAGAAGATCGACCAGGTCGCCGCGTTCCAGAACTTCCTCGTCATGCCGCTGACCCTCCTCTCTGGCGTGTTCTACTCGATCCACTCGCTGCCGGCCTTCTGGCAGGGCCTCTCGCATTTCAACCCGTTTTTCTACATGATTGACGGTTTCCGGCACGGCTTTTTCGGCGTATCGGACGTCGATCCGCTGCGCAGCCTCACCGTGGTGGCCGCCGCGCTCGCCGTCGTGACGGCGGTCGCGCTCGCGATGCTGAGGCGCGGTTACAAACTGCGGCACTAAAGGAAGAGTCATGGTGACACCCGAGGAAGTCCGGGGCTATATCGAGGCGGGGCTCGCGTGCCGGGAGGTCCGGGTCGCGGGCGACGGTACTCATTTCGAGGCGGTGATCGTGAGCGAGGCCTTCCGCGGCAAGAACCGCGTGCAGCGCCATCAGATGGTCTACGCCGCGCTCGGCGAGCGCATGCGCGAGCAGATCCACGCGCTGTCGATGCGCACGCTGACCCCGGAGGAGGCGCCGGAGTCGCATGGATAAGCTGGTGATCGAAGGCGGGGTGCCGCTCTCGGGCGATGTGCGCGTCTCGGGCGCGAAGAACGCCGCGCTGCCGCTCCTGTGCGCGGCGCTGCTCACCGAGGAGCCAGTGCGGCTCGCCAACGTCCCGCGGCTGAAGGATGTCAGCACCATGCTGAGGCTGCTCGGCCAGATGGGCGTGCAGACCTCGCTCGACGAGCGGCTCGGCGTCGAGCTGTGCGCGCGCGGCATGAACCACCCCGTCGCCCCGTACGAGCTGGTGAAGACCATGCGCGCGTCCATCCTCGTGCTCGGGCCGCTGCTCGCGCGCCACGGCGAAGCGCGGGTGTCGCTGCCCGGCGGCTGCGCGATCGGCCTGCGGCCGGTCGACCAGCACGTCAAAGGCCTCGAAGCCATGGGCGCGCAGGTCTCGGTGGAGGAGGGCTACATCGTCGCGCGCTCGGGCCGGCTCAAAGGCGCGCGCATCGTCATGGATCTGGTCACAGTCACCGGCACCGAGAACCTGATGATGGCGGCCTGTCTCGCCGAGGGCACGACCGTACTCGAGAACGCCGCGCGCGAGCCCGAGGTCGTCGATCTGGCGCGCTGCCTCTCCGCGATGGGCGCGCGCCTCTCGGGCGCCGGGAGCGACGTCATCACCATCGAAGGCGTCGCCCGACTTTCGGGAGTGCAGCATCGCATCATGCCCGACCGCATCGAGACCGGGACCTATCTCGCGGCGGCCGCGGCGACCGGCGGACGGGTGCGGCTGCTCGGCACCGACGCGAGCATCCTCGACGCGGTCCTCGAGAAATTGCGCGAGGCGGGTGCGAGCGTCGCCGCCGACGCCGAGTCGATCTCGCTCGAGATGCGCGGCAGGCCGAAGAGCGTGAGCGTGCGCACGGCGCCTTATCCCGCGTTTCCGACCGACATGCAGGCGCAGTTCATGGCGCTCAACGCGATCGCCGAGGGCGCCGCGGTGATCACCGAGACGATCTTCGAGAACCGCTTCATGCACGCGCTCGAGATGCGCCGCCTCGGCGCCGACATCGAGATCTCGGGCAACACCGCGATCGTTCGCGGCGTGCCGCGCCTGCAGGGCGCGACCGTCATGGCCACCGACCTGCGCGCGTCGGCGAGCCTGGTGATCGCGGGCCTCGCGGCCGACGGCCGCACCACGGTGGACCGCATCTACCACCTCGACCGCGGCTACGAATACATCGAGGAGAAGCTCGCGCAGCTCGGCGCGCGCATCCGCCGCGCGCATTAGCGCTTCGCCGCAAACCTTTGTTTTTAATCGCGGTCCGGGCTTTTTGGCGGTAGAATCGCGTTTTTATCCGACGCGATACCGGTCCGGTGATCACCCTCGCCCTCTCCAAGGGCCGCATCTTCGACGAGACGCTGCCGCTGCTCGCGGGCGCCGGCATACGGCCGCTCGACGATCCCGAGGCCTCGCGCAAGCTGATCCTGCGGACCACACGCAGCGACCTTCGGCTGCTCATCGTGCGCGCCTCGGACACGCCGACCTACGTCCGGCACGGCGCCGCGGAGCTCGGCGTCGCGGGCAAGGACGTGCTTCTCGAGCACGGCGGCGAAGGCCTATACCAGCCGCTCGACCTCGGCATCGCGCGCTGCCGCATGATGGTCGCCGTCCCCGAAGGCTACGACTACGCGGGCGCCGTGCGCCGCGGCGCGCGGCTGCGCGTGGCGACGAAGTACATGGAGACGGCGCGCGAGCACTTCGCCGCGAAGGGCGTGCACGTCGACCTGATCAAGCTCTACGGCTCCATGGAGCTCGCTCCGCTGGTCGGCCTGGCCGACGCCATCGTCGACCTGGTGTCGACGGGCGGCACGCTGCGTGCGAACCGGCTGCGCGCGGTCGAGGAGATCCGGCCGATCTCGGCGCGGCTGATCGTCAACCAGGCGGCACTCAAGCTGAAGCGCGATCGGATCCAGCCGCTGCTCGACGCCTTCGCTCGGGCGGTCGAGCATGCCTGAGATCGCGCGCCTGTCGACGGCCGCGCCGGAGTTCGAAGCGCGGCTTGCCGCTCTCGTCGCGTTCGACGCGGCGCTCGACGAGGAGGTGGAGCGCGCCGCGGCGACGATCGTCGCCGACGTCCGCGCCCGCGGCGACGCCGCGGTCCTCGATCACACCGCGCGGCTGGACGGCGTGCGCGCGGCGAGCGTGGCCGAGCTCGAGCTTCCGCGCGCAGCGCTCGAGCGCGCGCTCGCCGGGCTCGAGCGCGAGCCGCGCGAGGCGCTCCAGGCGGCGGCGGCGCGCATCCGCGCATATCACGAGCGCCAGATCGCGCGCTCGTGGGAGTTCACCGAGGCCGACGGAACGGTGCTCGGCCAGAAGGTCACGGCGATCGACCGCGTGGGAGTCTACGTCCCCGGCGGAAAAGCGGCGTATCCGTCGTCGGTGCTCATGAACGCGATCCCGGCGAAGGTCGCGGGCGTGCGCGAGATCGTGATGACGGTCCCGGCGCCGCGCGGCGAGCGCAGTCCTCTCGTCCTCGCCGCGGCCGCGATCGCGGGCATCGACCGGGCGTTCGCGATCGGCGGCGCGCAGGCGATCGCCGCGCTCGCCTACGGCACCGCCACCGTGCCGGCGGTCGACAAGATCGTCGGTCCCGGCAACGCCTACGTCGCCGCGGCGAAGCGCCGCGTCTTCGGGATCGTCGGCATCGACATGGTCGCCGGTCCGTCGGAGATCCTGGTCATCTGCGACGGGGCCACCGACCCCGACTGGATCGCGATGGACCTCTTCTCGCAAGCCGAGCACGACGAGTCCGCGCAGGCAATCCTCGTGTCGCCCGACGAGCGCTTCATCGGGCGCGTGGCCGACGCGATCGACCGGCTGCTGCCGTCGATGCCGCGCCGCGACATCATCGCGGCGTCGCTCGCGCGCCGCGGCGCGCTGATCCGCTCGCGCGATCTCGAGGACGCATGCGAGCTCGCCAACCGCATCGCCCCAGAGCACCTCGAGCTCTCGGTGGCGGAGCCCGAGCGCTGGCTCGACAAGCTGCGCAACGCGGGCGCGATCTTCCTCGGACCGCACTCGAGCGAGGCGCTCGGGGACTACTGCGCCGGACCGAACCACGTGCTGCCGACCTCGCGCACCGCGCGCTTCTCGTCGCCGCTCGGCGTCTACGACTTCCAGAAGCGCTCGAGCCTCGTCGGCGTCTCCGCCGCCGGCGCCCGTACCCTGGGGCCGCTCGCGGCGACCCTCGCCCGCGGCGAGGGGCTCTACGCCCACGCGCGGTCCGCGGAGATGCGCGCCGAGGCGCGCGCCGGGAAGAAGCCGTGAGCTCGGGTCCCGAGAAGGTGATCCGCGACGAGGTGCGAGCGATGAGCGCGTACTTCGTCCCGCCCGCGGCGGGCATGGTGAAGCTCGACGCCATGGAGAACCCGTACGGGCTGCCCGAGCCGCTGCGCCGCGAGATCGCGCAGGCCCTGGCGAACGCCGAGCTGAACCGCTACCCGGATCCCGCCGCGCCCGCGCTCGTCGCCCGGCTGCGCTCGGCCATGGCGGTGCCGCGCGATTGCGCGCTCCTGCTCGGCAACGGCTCCGACGAGATCATTCACATCATGATAGAGGCGTGCGCCCGGCCGGGCGCGGTGATCATGGCGCCCAGCCCGACCTTCGTCATGTACAGCGTCTACGCCAAGCTCTGCGGCGTGCGTTACGTACCCGTGCCGCTGAGCGCCGACTTCACGCTCGATGCCGATCGCTTCGCCGCGGCGATGGCCGAGCACCGCCCCGCGATCGTGTTCATCGCCTATCCGAATCCGCCCGCGGGAAACCTGTTCCCCGACGCCGACGTCGAGCGCCTGATCGCCGCGGCGCCCGGCCTGGTGGTCGTCGACGAGGCGTATCAGCCGTTCGCGCGCCGCAGCTTCATGGACCGGCTGGCCCGGTTTCCGAACGTGGTGCTGCTGCGGACCCTGTCGAAGCTCGGGCTCGCCGGGATCAGGCTCGGCTATCTCGCCGGACCGCCGCAGTGGATCCGCGAGTTCGACAAGGCGCGCAGCCCGTACAACGTCAACGTTCTCACCCAGATCGTCGCCGAGAAGGCGCTCGAGCACCGCGAGGTGCTCGACGCGCAGGCGGGCGCGATCTGCGCCGAGCGCGCGCGCCTGACCGAGCGCCTGCGCGCGCTTCCGGGTGTCGTGCCGTACGCGAGCGACGCGAACTTCGTGCTCGCGCGCATGCCGCGCGCGCTCGACGTTTTCGAGGAGCTCAAGCGCCAGGGCGTCCTGGTGCGCTGCTTCCCCGAGCATCCGCTGGTGAAGGACTGCCTGCGCCTCACCGTCGGCACGCCGGCCGAGAACGACCGGCTGCTGGAGGCGCTGCGGACGGTGCTCGCCGAATTCGTGTAGGCTGACCCGATGCGCACCGCGACCACCGAGCGCAATACCGCCGAGACCAAGATCACCGTCTCGGTGAACCTCGACGGGCAGGGCCGGGCCGCGCTCGCGACCGGTGTGCCCTTCCTCGACCACATGCTCGACCAGGTCGCCCGCCACGGCATGCTCGACCTCGAGATCAAGGCGAAGGGCGACCTGCACATCGACGCGCACCACACCGTCGAGGACATCGGCATCACGCTCGGGCAGGCGATCGCGCGCGCGGTCGGCGACAAGCGCGGCATCCGGCGCTACGGCCACGCCTACGTGCCGCTCGACGAGGCGCTGTCGCGCGTCGTCGTCGACTTCTCGGGGCGTCCGGGGCTCGAGTACCGCGCCGAGTTCAAGCGCGCGCTGATCGGCGAGTTCGACGTCGACCTCGTGCACGAGTTCTTCCAGGGATTCGTCAACCACGCGCAGGTGACGCTGCACGTCGACAACCTGCGCGGCGACAACGCGCACCACCAGTGCGAGACGATGTTCAAGGCCTTCGCGCGTGCGCTGCGCATGGCGCTCGAGCCCGATCCGCGCGCCGGCGACGCCGTCCCCTCGACCAAGGGGACCCTGTAGCCTCCTCGCAGGTCCTCCGATGGCTGATCGCATCGCGGTGATCGACTACGGCATGGGGAACCTCTACTCGGTGTCCCGGGCGCTCGAGCACGTCGCCGAATCGGGCTTGGTCGAGCTCACCTCCGATCCCGCGCGCGTCGCGGCGGCCGACCGCGTGGTCTTTCCGGGCCAGGGCGCGATGCCCGACTGCATGCGCGAGATGGAGGCGCGGGGCCTGCGCCCCGCGGTGCTCGACGCGGCGCGCAGCAAGCCGTTCCTGGGCATCTGCATCGGGCTGCAGATGCTGTTCGACTCGAGCGAGGAAGGCGAGACGGCCGGGCTCGGCGTCCTACGGGGGCGCGTGCGGCGCTTCGCGGCCGCCGAAACGCGAACCGCCGGCGGCGACCGGCTCAAGGTGCCGCACATGGGCTGGAACCAGGTGCGGCAGCAGGGGCGCCATCCGCTGTGGAGCGGCATCGCCGACGACGCACGGTTCTACTTCGTCCACAGCTACTTTCCCGAGGCCCTCGACCCCGAGGTGGTGCAGGGCGTCACGACGTACGGGGTGCCCTTTACCTGCGCGGTGGCAAGGGATAATATTTTCGCGGTACAGTTCCACCCCGAAAAAAGCCAATCCGCCGGCTTGCGGCTGCTCGCCAACTTCATACACTGGAACCCCTGAATCGCCCTTTGCCGCGGTCGCTCCCGCGCCTCGATTCTCTCCAGCGTCCCGCGTCACCCCTATGCTGATCATCCCGGCGATCGATATCAAGGACGGACACTGCGTTCGCCTGAAGCAGGGCCGGATGAACGACGCGACGGTGTTCTCCGAGGACCCCGGCGGCATGGCGGGCCACTGGAAATCGGAGGGCGCGCGCCGGCTGCACGTCGTCGACCTGAACGGCGCGGCCGCGGGCAAGCCGAAGAACGTGCCGGCGATCCGCGCGATCCTGGAGGCGGTCGGCGACTCGGTCCCGGTGCAGCTCGGCGGCGGCATCCGCGACCTCGACACGATCGAGCAGTACCTCGATCTGGGCGTGACCTACGTGATCATCGGCACCGCCGCGGTGAAGAACCCCGGCTTCCTCCAGGACGCGTGCAGCGCCTTCGCGGGGCACGTCGTCGTGGCGCTGGACGCGAAAGACGGGAAAGTCGCGGTCGAAGGATGGTCGAAGATGACCGGGCACGACGTCGCCGATCTGGCGAAGAAGTTCCAGGACTACGGCGTCGAGGCGGTGATCTACACCGACATCGGCCGCGACGGCATGCTGACCGGCGTGAACGTCGACGCGACGCTCAAGCTCGCGCGCGAGCTGCGCGTGCCCGTGATCGCGAGCGGCGGGCTCACCAGCCTGAAGGACATCGAGTCGCTGTGCGCGATCGAGTCCGAGGGCATCACCGGCGTCATCACCGGCCGGGCGATCTACCAGGGAACTCTCGACTTCAAGAAGGCCCAGGCGGCGATCGACAAGCTCGCGAAGGGGAAGGAGTAGGGTCGAACGCCCGCGAGGGCGCTTCGATTCCACGCCAATGGGTCTCGCCCGGCGCATCATTCCCTGCCTGGACGTCGACCGCGGCCGCGTGGTGAAGGGCGTCAACTTCGTCGGCCTGCGCGACGCCGGCGACCCCGTCGAGATCGCGCGCCGCTACGACGAGCAGGGAGCGGACGAGCTCACCTTCCTCGACATCACGGCGAGCTCCGACGAGCGCGATCTCATCGTGCACGCGGTCGAGCGCGTGGCGCAGCAGGTGTTCATCCCGCTCACCGTCGGCGGCGGCGTGCGCCGCGTCGAGGACGTGCGGCGCCTGCTCAACGCCGGCGCCGACAAGGTTTCCATCAACACCGCCGCGGTGCAAAACCCGGCGCTCGTCGCCGAGGCGGCGGGGCGCTACGGCTCGCAGTGCATCGTCGTCGCGATCGACGCCAAGCGCGTCGCGGGCGGCCGCGACGCATCCTCGACACCGCGATGGGAAGTCTTCACGCACGGCGGCCGGCGCGCGAGCGGCCTGGACGCGCTGGACTGGGCGCGCAGGATGCAGCAGGCCGGCGCCGGCGAGATCCTGCTCACCAGCATGGACCGGGACGGCACGCGCGAGGGCTTCGACCTCGCGCTCACGCGCGCGGTGGCCGACGCGGTCGACGTCCCGGTGATCGCGAGCGGCGGGGTGGGCAGCCTCGAGCATCTCGCGCAGGGCGTGCTCGAAGGCCGCGCCGACGCAGTTCTTGCGGCGTCGATCTTCCATTTCGGCGAGTTCACCGTGCGCCAGGCGAAGGAGCACCTCGCGCGCCGCGGCATCGAGGTTAGGCTATAGTGCCTGCGTCATGGACGACGACTGGCTCGACACCGTGAAATGGGACGCGAACGGCCTGGTGCCCGCGATCGCGCAGGACGCCGCGACGCGCAAGGTGCTGACCCTCGCGTGGATGAACCGCGAGTCGCTCGCGAAGACCGTCGCCACCGGCGAGGCGCACTACTGGTCGCGCTCGCGCCGCAGGCTCTGGCGCAAGGGCGAGGAATCGGGCCACGTGCAGAAGGTGCGCGCGGTACGCATCGACTGCGACGAGGACGCGGTGCTGCTCGAGGTCGAGCAGGCGGGCGGAATCGCCTGCCACACGGGCCGCGAGCGCTGCTTCTTCCGCAAGCTCGAAGGCCGGCGCTGGGTCGAGACCGAGGCGGTCGTGCGCGATCCCCGGGAGATCTACAAGAAATGAGCGATATCCTCGAGCGCCTCGCCGACGTCGTCGAGAGCCGCAAGGCGGGCGACCCCGACGTCTCGTACGTCGCGCGGCTGTTCGCGCGCGGCGAGGACGCGATCCTCAAGAAGATCGGCGAGGAGGCGACGGAGACCGTGATGGCGGCCAAGGACGGCGACCGGCTGCGCATCGTCGGCGAAACCGCGGACCTGTGGTTCCACTGCCTGATCATGCTCGCGCAGCACGGGCTGCGGCCCTCGGACGTTCTCGCCGAGCTGCGCCGCCGCGAGGGCATCTCGGGTATTGACGAGAAGGCCGCGCGCGCGGACGACGCCCGCATCGAGGCCGAGCGCAAGCGCAAATGAGCGGCCGCATTTGAGATCGGGAACATGGACTGCATCTTCTGCAAGATCGTGCGCGGCGAGATCCCGAGCCGCAAGGTCTACGAGGACGACGACGTCCTCGCGTTCCACGACATTCACCCGCTCGCGCCCGTGCATTTCATGATCATCCCGAAGCTCCACCTCGCGTCGCTCGCCGAGGCCGACATGAGCCATCAGGCCCTCCTCGGGAAGATGCTCGCCCTGGCGCCGCGGCTCGCGCGCGAGCAAGGTTCTCCCGACGGCTTCCGCACCATCGTTAATACTGGCCGGGTGGGGGCGCAAGAGGTGTATCATTTACATATGCACGTCATCGGCGGCCCGGTCCCGCTGGGCCCGATGATCCGACGCGGCTGAGACCGCGGCCCGGCCACGGGCGCGGCTCTCCCCACACTGGATCTAGGCGGCCCCGGTCTCCCGGGCGCCCACAAGGAGCAAGCAGTCATGGGAACGTGGAGCATCTGGCACTGGCTCATCGTGTTGGTGATCGTCCTGCTGATCTTCGGAACGAAGAAGCTGAAGAACATCGGGGCGGACCTGGGCGGCGCGGTGCGCGGATTCAAGGAAGGCATGAAGAACGGCGACGACGATAAGCCGGAGGCCCCCAGCCAGATCACCGGCCGCACCATCGACGCCGAAGTGAAGGACAAGGCGAAGAGCTGAGCGCCACGCTCGGCCCGTCCGCCGCGCGCCGGCGGCAGCGCCTCCGCTGATCCCATGTTCGACGTCGGATTCTCCGAGCTGATGGTCATCGCCGTGGTGGCGCTGATCGTCATCGGCCCGGAGCGCCTGCCCAAGGTGGCCCGTACCCTGGGTCATCTCGTCGGCCGCCTGCAGCGCTACGTCAACGACGTCAAGGCCGATATCAACCGGGAGATCGAGCTCGACGAGCTGCGCAAGTTCAAGAACACGTTCGAGGACGCGGCGCGCGAGATGGAGCACAGCGTCCACAACGAAGCCGCGAAGGCCGAGTCCGAGCTGGACGCGATCGCCCAGTCGGTGGACGCCGCTGCGACCGGCGGCCTGACCCGTCCGGGCGTCGAGCCGGCCGAGCCGCAGGCGGCGAAGACCCAGCTCGACGCGGCGGTCGGCTCGACCGAGGAGGCGGCGAAAACGCCGCCGCGCGAGGAGCAGCCGGGCTCCGCCGAGCAGCCCCAGACCGCGCAGAAGTCTCCCGCCTAGCCTGGCAGCATGAGCAGCCAGGATACTTTCATCTCGCACCTGGTCGAGCTGCGCGACCGCATGCTGCGGGCGATCCTCGCTGTGCTGCTCGTGTTCCTGTGCCTGTTCCCCTGGGCGAAGGACCTGTACGCGCTGCTCGCGATGCCGCTGCTCTCGGTGCTCCCGAAGGGCGGCCAGATGATCGCGACCGACGTGGTCGGCGTGTTTCTCGTGCCGGTGAAGGTGGCGTTCCTCGTCGCGTTCGTCGTCGCGCTCCCGTACGTGCTCTACCAGGCGTGGGCGTTCGTCGCGCCGGGCCTGTACGCGCACGAGCGGCGCCTGGTGCTGCCGCTGGTGGTGGCGAGCTCGGTGCTCTTCGTCGTCGGCATGTCCTTCGCGTACTTCCTCGTGTTTCCGGTCGTGTTCAAGTTCATGGCGTCGATCGCGCCCGAGGGCGTCGCCTGGATGACGGACATCGACAAGTACCTGTCCTTCGTGCTGACCACGTTCATCGCCTTCGGCGTGACCTTCGAGGTTCCGGTGGTCGTCATCGTGCTGGTGCGGGTCGGCCTCGTCTCGGTGGAGAAGCTGAAGGAGATGCGCCCCTACGTGATCGTGGGCGCGTTCGTGATCGGCGCGATCTTCACGCCGCCCGACGTGCTGTCGCAGGTGATGCTCGCGGTGCCGCTGTGGCTGCTCTTCGAGCTGGGCCTGGTGCTCGCTCGCTTCCTGGGTCGGCCCGCGGCGGCCGACGCGCCGCGTCTCGAGGAGCCCGAGGCCGAGAAATAGCGCCTAGCGGCGCAGCGGCGGGGGCGGGCGCTTGCCGACCTCGACGTTCACGTCGAGGTCTTTCTCTTCGCGCCTCAGGCGCACGGCGGCGGTCCTGCCCGGGACGAGCGCCGCCACCGTGTTCAGCATCGCGTTCGGGTCCTTCATCCGCTTGCCGTCGATCGCGACCAGGACGTCGCCCGGCCGGAAGCCCGCCTTGTCGGCGGGGCCGCCGCGCAGCACGCCGGCGATGAGGACGCCGTTCGCGTCCGCGCCGCCGGGAAAATCCGGCGTCAGCTCCTGCGCCTCCACGCCGATCCAGCCGCGCGTCACCGACCCGGACGCGACGATCTGCTCCATGACCTGCTTCGCGCTCGACGCGGGGATCGCAAAGCCGATGCCGAGCGATCCGCCCGAGCGCGAGTAGATCGCGGTGTTGATCCCGATCAGGTTGCCCGCCGCGTCGATCAGCGCGCCTCCCGAGTTGCCGGGGTTGATCGCGGCATCGGTCTGGATGAAGTTCTCGAACGTGTTGATGCCGAGCTGGTTGCGCCCGAGCGCGCTGATGATGCCCATGGTCACCGTCTGGCCCACGCCGAAGGGATTGCCGATCGCGAGGACGACGTCGCCGACGCGCAGGGACTCGGTGTCGCCGAACGTGATCGAGGGCAGCGTGCCGTTGCTCACCTGCAGCACCGCGAGGTCGGTCTCGGGGTCCGAGCCGACGAGCCGCGCCTTCAGCTTCTTGCCGTCGGCGAGCGCGACCTCGATCTCGTCGGCCGCCTCGACCACGTGGTGGTTGGTGAGGATGTAGCCGCGCGGACTGACGATCACGCCCGAGCCGAGGCTCGCCGCGCGCTGCGATTCCGGGTCGGCGCGATCGCCGAAGAAGTGGCGAAACAGCGGATCGTTGAGGAAGGGATGCGGCGGGGTCTTCACTTCCTTGCTGGTGAAGATGTTGACGACCGCCGGCGTCGCGCGCCTCACCGCGTCGCTGTACGAGCTCGAGCGCGGGCTGCCCGCGCCCGGCGGCGCGGCCTGCGTGAGCTCGACGACCTGCGTGCCGCCCGGCCGGCCCAGCCAGTCGGGCTTGAGCGTCACGACGACGAAGAGCACGCCGAGGGCGACCGTCGTCGCTTGGGCGAAGATCAGCCAGAGCCTGCGCATCGTCGGGATTGCGGGTTCGAAGAGCCGGGTGGGAAGACCGCACCGATTATTGCCCAAAGGCGCCGGGCGCGAAAGCGCCGGGGCGTGTCAGGGAAAACCCGTTGCACATCATGGAGTTGGGCCAAAAAATTTGTCTAGGACGGGTGCCTTTCTGTATAATTTCGCCTTTTTGAACAAGCCCTTCCAAAAGCAAGGTCCCTTTCGATGAGCGATTCCCCAGAAACAAACCGCGGCCGGCGCAAGATCATCGCGCTCACCGCGGCCGCCGGCGGCGCGGCCGCCGTGACGGGCGCGATTCCTCTCGTCGCGTCGATGCTTCCGTCCGAGAAGGCGAAGGCGCTCGGCGCCCCGGTCGAGTTCGACCTGAGCGAGGTGCCTCCGGGCACCAAGGCGACGGTGGAATGGCGCGGGCAGCCCGTGTGGGTCCTGCACCGGACGAAGGAGATGCTCGACGACATCAAGAAGGACGACGACAAGGTCGCCGATCCGAAGAGCGAGCGCAACAAGGACCTGACGCCGCAGTACGCGCGCAACGAGTTCCGCTCGATCAAGCCGGAGTACCTCGTGGTCGTGGGGATCTGCACGCACCTCGGCTGCTCGCCGCAGGACCGCCTGCAATCGGGCTCCGAGCCGTTCGACCCGAGCTGGGCGGGCGGCTTCTACTGTCCCTGCCACGGGTCGCTGTTCGATCTCGCCGGACGCGTCTACAAGAACAAGCCCGCCCCGTTCAACCTGAGGGTGCCGCCGTACACCTATCTCTCCGACAACAAGATCCTCATCGGCGAGGACAAGGTGAAGAAGGGGTAAGGCGCCATGGCCGTCATCGAAGTCGACAAGAAGCCCGTCACGGGCGCCGGCCCGTTCAACGGCGTGCTCACCTGGATCGACCGGCGCTTCCCGCTGGTCTCGATGTGGCGCGAGCACGCGGCCGACTACTGGGCGCCGAAGAACTTCAACTTCTGGTACTACTTCGGCTCGCTCGCGCTGCTCGTGCTCGTGATCCAGATCGTCACGGGCATCTTCCTGACCATGAACTACAAGCCCGACGCGAAGGAGGCCTTTGCCTCGGTCGAGTACATCATGCGCGAGGTGAACTGGGGCTGGTGGATCCGCTACATGCATTCCACGGGCGCCTCGTTCTTCTTCATCTGCGTGTACCTGCACATGTTCCGCGGGCTGCTCTACGGCTCCTACCGCCGGCCGCGCGAGCTGGTGTGGATGGTCGGGATGCTGATCTTCCTCTCGCTCATGGCCGAGGCCTTCTTCGGCTACCTCCTGCCCTGGGGGCAGATGTCGTACTGGGGCGCGCAGGTGATCGTGAACCTGTTCGACGCGATTCCCGTGATCGGACCCAAGCTCGCGATCTGGATCCGCGGCGACTACGTGGTCTCGGACGCGACGCTGAACCGCTTCTTCGCGTTCCACGTGATCGCGGTGCCGCTCGTGCTGCTCGGGCTCGTGGTCGCGCACCTGCTCGCGCTGCACGAGGTCGGCTCGAACAATCCCGACGGCATCGACATCAAAGGGCGGGATCCGAAGACCGGGCACCCGATCGACAGCGTCGCGTTCCACCCGTACTACACGGTGAAGGATTCGTTCGGCGCGTCGGTGTTCCTGGTGATCTTCTTCGTCGTCGTGTTCTTCCTGCCGGAGATGGGCGGCTACTTCCTCGAGTCGAACAACTTCATCCCGGCCGACCCGCTGAAGACTCCGCCGCACATCGCGCCGGTGTGGTACTTCACGCCGTTCTATTCGATCCTGCGGGCGACGACCGACAACTTCGTGTACTTCGGGCTGATCCCGGGGGTGGTCCTGCTCGCGCTCGCGATCATCGTCACCGTCCCGCGAACCGCGGTGCGCGTCTCGGTCGCGGTGCTCGCGGCGCTGCTCCTCGCGGGATTCCTCGGCTTCGAGGCGAAGGTCTGGGGCGTCGTGCTGATGGGCGTCTCGGTGCTGATCTATTTCTTCCTGCCCTGGCTGGACCGCAGCCCCGTGCGGTCGATCCGCTACAAGGGCCCGTTCTACAAGATCGCGCTCGCCCTGTTCGTGGTCGCCTTCTTCATGCTCGGCTACCTCGGCACGCAGCCGGTCTCGACCGGCCGCACGGTGCTCGCGCAGGTCTGCACGGCGGTGTACTTCCTGTTCTTCGCGGTGATGCCCTGGTATTCGCGATTCGACAAGACCCAACCCGAGCCTGAGAGGGTGACGTGGAAATGAAGAAGATCCTTGCCCTCGCGGCGCTCGCGTGCGCGTGCGTCGCCCACCCGCTCGCGCTCGCGCAGGAAGAGGAGCCGCGTCTCGAGGCCGCGCCGATCGATCCGCGCGACCTGACCAGCCTGCAGGCGGGCGCGCGGACCTTCGTCAATTACTGCCTCAATTGCCACTCGGCGTCGCTGATGCGCTATTCGAAGCTCGAGGACATCGGCCTCACCGAGCCGGAGATCAAGGACAACCTGCTCTTCACCGGCGAGAAGATCGGCGACGTGATGAACGTCGCGATGCCGCGCAAGGAAGCGAAGGAATGGTTCGGCGCCGCGCCGCCGGACCTCTCGGTGATCGGACGCTCGCGCAGCGCCGATTGGCTGTACACCTACCTGCGCGGCTTCTACCGCGATCCGAGCCGTCCGACCGGCTGGAACAACGTCGTGTACCCGAACGTCGCCATGCCGCACGTACTGTGGCAGCTCCAGGGCCAGCAGGTCCTCGAGCGGGCGCCGGCGAAGGGCGCCGAGGAGAAAGGCGAGGCCAGGAAGGAAGAGGCCGAGCCCGCGCCCGCCAAGCTGAAGCTCGCCGTGCCCGGGCGCCTGACGCCGGTCGAGTACGACGTGATCGTGCGCGACCTCGTGAACTACCTCGTCTGGATGTCCGAGCCCGAGGCGCGCGTGAGGAAGCGCGTCGGCGTGGTCGTGGTGTTCTTCCTCGGGATCCTGGTGGTGCTGACCTACGCGCTCTACAAGGAATTCTGGAAAGACGTGCATTGAGTCGCCCGACGGCGACGGGACCCCAGCCATGATGAATCTCTATTCCGGGACGACCTGCCCCTTCTCGCAACGCTGCCGCATCGTGCTGTACGAGAAGGGCATGGATTTCCAGATCATCGACGTCGACATGTACAACAAGCCCGAGGACATCGCGGTGATGAACCCGTACAACCGCCTCCCGGTGCTGGTCGAGCGCGACCTGATCCTGTACGAGTCCAACATCATCAACGAGTACATCGACGAGCGCTTTCCGCACCCGCAGCTCATGCCGGCCGATCCGGTGATGCGCGCGCGGGCACGCCTGTTCCTGTTCAATTTCGAGGTCGAGCTGTTCTCGCAGATCGAGACCCTCGAGCACGGCAACCAGAAGCAGCAGGACCGCTCGCGCCAGCACTGCGCCGATCGGCTGACCGAGCTGGCGCCGGTGTTCACCAAGCAGAAGTACATGCTCGGCGACGAGTTCTCGATGCTCGACGTCGCGATCTCGCCGCTCCTCTGGCGCCTCGACTACTACGGCATCTCGCTGCCCAAGGCCGCGGCGCCGCTCATGAAGTACGCCGAGCGCCTGTTCTCGCGCCCGGCCTTCATCGAGGCGCTGACGCCGTCCGAGAAGGTCATGCGCAAGTGACCGAGAGGGGGCGCCACGGGCGCCCCTCTTGTCATCCTGCGGACCGTCGCGACGAAGGATCTGCTTTTCCCTTGGCCAAAAGCAGATTCTTCGCTACGCTCAGAATGACGCCGATGCCCGAGCCGACCTCCACCAAACCCTACCTGCTGCGCGCCATCTACGAATGGTGCGTCGACAACGGCTATACGCCCTACATGTCGGTGGTCGTCGACGCCCGCACGCGGGTCCCCATGGAGTACGTGCGCGACGGCGAGATCGTGCTCAACATCGGGCCGCTCGCGACCAACCGCCTGCAGATCGGCAATGAGCTGATCGAGTGCAGCGCCCGCTTCGCCGGCACGGTGCGCGAGCTGTCCATCCCGGTCGCCGCGGTCGCCGCGATCTACGCGCGGGAGAACGGGCACGGCATGTCGTTCGAGACGGGCGCGCGGACGGCCGCGGAAGCGCAGGGCGAGGGTGCCGCGGCCCCGACCGGCGACGCGCCGGAGCCCCCGAAGCCGGGTAAACCCAACCTCAGGCGCATCAAATAGCCGGGCCCTGTTCCCAACCACCGAGCCCCGGTGGTATCTTGGTCCGGGTCGGGTCCCGGCGTATCTTCCCGCAGCAAATGCTCGTCGACGCGTTCCGCCGCTACATCTCCGCGCGCAGCCCCGCCAAGGTGCTGCCGTACGCGGTTGCGCTCATGTTCGTGGTCGCCGCGATCAACTACGCCACCGGCCCGGACCTGTCGCTCTCCATCCTCTACCTCTTGCCCATCGCGGCGGGCACCTGGGCGGGCGGGCGCGTGACCGGCTTCTGCTTCTCGGTGCTCGCCGCGGTCCTGTGGATGACGACCGACACGCTGAACGGCCACCGCTACACGAACCCGCTCTACTTCCACTGGGAGTGGATCGTGCGGCTCGCGACGCACATCGTGTTCGTGGTGGTGCTCGATCACCTGAAATCGGCCCTCGCCCGGGCCGACGAGGCGCTGCAGAAGAGCGAGGGACGCTACCAGGCGCTGGTCGCGGCGCTGCCCTACGGGATCCTCGAGGTCGATCTCGGCGGGCGCATCCTGGTCGCGAACCCCGCGCTCGGAGAGATGCTGGGGTCGCCGGAAGCGCGCCTGCGCGAGCGGCCGGTCGAGGAGCTGTTCGAGGATCCCGAGAAAGCCGCGGCCGAGCCGCGCGCGCTCTCGGACCGCGGCGCCGCGGCGGTCTGCTACATGGGGCGCCTGAAGCGCGCCGACGGCGGGGCGATCGACGCGCGCGTCGACTGGGTCTGCAAGCGCGACGCGCGCGGTGCGCCCGCCGGGCACATCGCCGTGGTCACCGACATCACCGAGCAGAAGCAGGCCGAGGAGACGAGCCGCAAGCAGGAGGAACGCCTGCAGCTCGTGTCGCGTCTGATTACGGTGGGAGAGATGGCGTCGACGCTCGCGCACGAGCTGAACCAGCCGCTCGCGTCGATCGTGAACTTCAACATGGGATGCGTGCGCCGCATACGGGCGGGGTCCTGGAACGCGCCCGATCTGCTGGGCGCGCTCGAGCAGGCGAGCGCGCAGGCCGAGCGCGCGGGCCAGATCATCCAGCGCATCCGCGACATGGTCGCCAAGCGCGAGCCGACCCGCACCGCGCTCGACGTGAACGCGGTCATCCGCGAGCTCGCGCGGCTGGTCGAGCTGGACGCCGCGAAGAAGGGCGTGCGCCTGGTTCTCGACCTCGCGCCGGGCCTGCCCCTGGTGCGGGCCGACAAGGTTATGATCGAGCAGGTGATCCTGAATCTCGTCAAGAACGCCGTGGAGGCCATGGAGCAAACCGATCCGGAGCAGCGCCAGGTGACCATGCGGTCGGCCGTGAACGGCGGCCGCGCGGTCGAGATCGCGCTCACCGATCGCGGCATCGGCGTGCCGCAGGAGCTCTGCGACGGGCAGTTCACGCCGTTCTTCACGACCAAGCGCGACGGCATGGGACTGGGCCTCTCGATCTGCCGCTCGATCATCGAGTTCCACGACGGCCGCCTCGCCGCGAACCGCAATCCGCAGGGCGGCAGTACCTTCCGTTTCACACTACCGATGGCATGAACATGAGCAAACCGCTGATCTACATCGTCGACGACGACGACACTTTCCGCAAATCGCTGCAATGGCTGCTCGAATCGGTGGGCCTCGCGGTCCGCACGTTCACGAACGCGGCCGAGTTCCTCGACAACTACGTGCCCGGCTCGCCCGGCTGCCTCGTGCTCGACATCCGCATGCCGGGCATGAGCGGCCTGCAGCTGCAGGACCTGCTAGCAGGGCGCGGGATCGGCCTGCCCGTGATCTTCCTCACGGGCCACGGCGACGTGCCGATGGCGGTAGCCGCGGTGAAGAAGGGCGCGCTCGACTTCATCCAGAAGCCCTACAACGACCAGCAGCTGCTCGACCTCGTGAACTCGGCGCTCAAGCGCGACGCCGAGCTGCGCGAGCAGGAGGCGCGCAGCCACCAGATCGCGAGCCTGGTCGGCTCCATGACGCCGCGCGAGCGCGAGGTGATGGACGCGGTCGTCTCCGGGAAGTCGAACAAGATCATCGCCGAGGAGCTCGGCGTGACCATCAAGACGGTCGAGGCGCATCGCGCCCGCGTCATGGAGAAGATGGGCGCGGATTCGCTCGCGCATCTCGTGCATCTCGTGATGACCGCCCGCGGAGCACGCGTCACGACCTGAGCCGCGGAGGGCTCCGGAGCGTCCGGTATAATCGCCGGCGTGCCGGGTTAGCTCAGCTGGTAGAGCAGCTGATTTGTAATCAGAAGGTCGGGGGTTCGACTCCTCTACCCGGCACCATCGGGCGCTACTCCAGGTTGATGCCCGCGCTCAGCTTCTTCCAGTACTCGGTGTGGAACCCGTACCACTTCTGCAGGTCCTCGTAGGCGGTCTGCGCCGGGACGCAGAAGTCGACCGCGTACGCGTCGCGCACGGTCTTGCGCTTCGCGGCCTCGCTGAAGATGCCGTAGATCTCGCGCGCCTTCTCCTCCGGGAACCGGCCGACCGGCACGACCAGGTGGTGCCCGACGTCCATCTGGGCGAACGCCTGCGGGAAGCCTTCGCTCACGAGCGTGCGATAGCCGCTCACGGTCTTGGGTCCGGTGATGCCCAGGATGTTGACCGCGCCCTTGTCCTTCTTCTTGGTCCATTGCTCGGCTTCGCTGATGAAGCCGATGTGGAAGTCGGTATTGCCGCCGACCATGGAGAACATCGAGTCCGTGGTGGACTTGAAGGGGATGATATTGAGGTTCGGGAACTTCTTCTGCAGCTGCAGCGCGGCGAGATGCGTGGTGACGCCGAGCCCGCTCACCCCCACCGTGACCGGCTTGCCCGTGACTTCCTTCCAGTCGGTGTACTTGACGCTCGTCACGGCCATCGACGCCGTGCAGTGGTTGAACAGCTCCTGGAACCGGCCGAGGTCGTAGCTCTCCTTCGGATACACGTTGGGGCGGATGAAGAACGCGGTGCTGTGCGCGAGGATGGTGTTCGGCGTGTTCAGCACGTAGTTGCTGGCGATGGCGCCGCCCGCTCCGGGCCGCGCGTCGAAGACGAACTGGTACTTGTCCTGGATCGCGTTCGCCTCGACGGTCAGCGCGCGGTGATAGTTCGCGACGCTGTCCGCGATGTTGTACGCGTAGATGATGGTGATGGTCTCCCTGGCCTGCGCCGCGGCCGCGGCGCACAGCAGGACGAACGCGAAGAGCGCTCTCGACATCGTTTTCTCCCTTGGTTGTGAATGATCAGGATCGCGGCGGCTTGCGGACCTGGAACTTCGCGAGCACCTGCATCAGGTTGCGTCCGTCGCCGGTCTGCATCGAGCCGAGGATCGTGCGCACGAGCTGGCCGGCCGCCTGCTCGCGTCCGCCCCGGCGCAGGAGCAGGCTCTGCGCGAAGCGCGCCGAGAAGCACTCGTCGTTCAGCCCGAGCGCGCGCCGGATGCGTTCCTTGGCCGCCTCGACCTGGCCCTGCATGGCGGCGACCACGGCGAGGCCCCCGTGCGTCTCGGCGAAGTTGCGGTCGAGCTCGAGCGCCCGGGCGAAGCTCGCCTCGGCGGCAATCGTGTCCTGCCGCAGGATCTGGCACCACGCGAGCGCGTGCCAGGAGCCGACGTGCGTCGGCATGTTCTGGACGCCCGCGGCGAGGCTGGTCTCGGCGGCCGCGAGATCGAGCCCCAGCATCTGCGCGAGGCCCTGGCCGACCCAGGCGCGGCCGCTGCGCGGGTTCTTCTCGAGCGCGCGGCGGAAATAGCCGGTGGCCTGCTCGACGTCCTCCTCGCCCAGCGCGGCCGTTCCCATCGTCACGAGCGCGTCGGGCACCTCCACGCCGAGGTCCATCGATTTGCGCGCGGCTTCCTTCGCCTGGACCATCTTGTCGGCGTCGACGTAGAGCGTCGAGAGCGCCGCGAGCACCGGGGCCTGCCGCGGATCCTTCTCGAGCTGGGCCTCGGCGTACGCGATCGCGGCGTCGATCTGGCCGAGGTAGTGCAGCGCGCGCAGGTAGAGCGCGCGGATCTCGGGCACGCGATCGGCGTGCACGAGGACGAGCTCCAGCTCCTGCTTCGCCTCCGCGTACTTGCCCTGCGCGAGCAGGCAGTAGGCGAGCCGCACGCGCGGCTCCGGCTCGCTCACCCTTTCGACGAGCGAGCGGAACGTGCGCTCGCCCTCGGCGGCGTCGCCCGCGGCGAGCTCGAGGCAGCCCCTGCGATAGATGAAGTAGGGATCCGAGGGCAAGGTCGACAGCGCGCGCCCCACCCATTTCATGCCGCGCTGGATCTCGCCGACCTCGAGCGAAAGGTCGATCGCCCGCGCCAGCAGCTGCGGATTGTCGGGATCGGCGTCGAGGAAAGCGGCGCAGCGATCGAGCGCGTCTCGCGGATTGTTCGCCATAGCGACGGTCACCATAGTCGGCGGCGCCTTTCCCAGGAGACGGCGCTCGCCTCAAGCGCCGATGCTACCAAACGTTCTGCCGGCTGGAACATGTATCGCCCGGATCCGGTCCGGCTAAGCAACGTCAGAAAAATGAAAGTCGCGCCGCGCGCCCGCTTCCGACTCACGCCATTCCGCGTAAGCGCAGACGCGACAAAGAAAAACCCGGTCTTCACGCGAACCGCGCGCACGCACATGCGCCTGTCATTTTCGACAGTAGACACGCAAATCCCATGTTGTGAAAAATATCCGTGCGGCCAGAAAAATGTTTAGCCAGGCGAAAAGCCGTCAGCATTCCGCCCCTGCAGGGCGCGACAGAACAAAGGGAGCAGAAGCAGTGACCGGCGATTTCGCAGCGCAGCTGCTCGCGCAGATGCTTTGGACGGCCGTGCTCATCTCCGCGCCGCTGCTCGGCCTGACCCTGATCGTCGGCCTCGTCATCAGCATCTTCCAGGTCGTCACGCAGGTCCAGGAAGTCTCGCTCGTCTTCGTTCCCAAGATCCTCGCGGCGGTGCTCGCGCTCGCGGTGTTCGGCCCGTGGATGCTGAGGAAGCTCGTCGGCTTCGCCGCGAACCTCATCGGCAGCATCCCCGGCTACTTCTGAGACGCGCAATGTCGCTCACCCTGGACACCGGCTGGCTCGTGGTCGTCTTCCTGATCTCGCTGCGGCTCGGCGCCCTGTTCGTGCTCGCGCCGGGACTCGGGGCGATACAGGCGCCGGGCCCCTTCCGCGTGTTCCTCGTGGTCGCGCTCGCGGCGGCGCTCGTGCCGCTCGTGCAGATCCCGGCGTCCGCGCAGGCGATCGCGGGCTCCCCGGGCGCGCTGCTCTCGTCGGCGCTGAACGAGCTCGTCGTCGGGGCTCTGCTCGCGTTCGGCCTGTTCGCCGCGTTCGGCGCCTTCATGATCGCGGGGCGCGCAATCGACGTGCAGATCGGCTTCGGCGTCGCGAGCCTGCTCGACCCGGTGTCGCGCACGCACGGGCCCTTGCTCGGCACGGCGCTCAACCTCGCGGGCCTCGCCGTGTTCCTCGCGGCGGACGGGCACCATCTGCTGCTGCGCGGGCTCGCGCTGTCCTTCGAGCGGGTGCCGCCCGGGGGCGGGCTGCCCGGCTTCGACCTCGGCGCGATCGCGGCGCAGTTCGGCGTCGCGTTCTCGCTCGGCCTCGCGATCGCCGCGCCGGTGCTGGCGCTGCTGCTGATGATCGACCTCGGGCTGTCGGTGATGTCGCGCACCATGCCCCAATGGAACGTCTTCTTCGTATCGATGCCGGCGAAGATCTTCGCCGGTCTCGCGGTGCTGGCGCTCTCGATCCCGCACCTGGGACCGGTGATGAACCGGCTGTTCGCTTCCGTCTTCCGGTTCTGGGACCAGGTGTTGCCCTGACATGGCCGAGCAGCAGGAACAGGGATCGGAAGAGGCGACGCCGTTCAAGCTGCGCGAGGCGCAGAAGCGCGGCTCCGTGGCGAAGAGCATGGACGTCAACTCGCTCGCCGCGATCGCCGTGCTCGCGGCGGTGATCGGCATCTGGGGCAAGTCGCTCGCGCGCGACCACCTGGTGCTGTCGCGGCACGTGATCGAGTTCGCCGGCCGGCTCGAGTTCTCGCCGTCGAACGTCCTCGCCTGGCTCGGGACCGTCGGGTGGGCGGCGCTCGCGGGGCTGCTGCCGCTGTTCGTGCTGCTCATGGCGCTCGGCGTGCTCGCGAGCCTGCTGCAGACCGGACCCGTGTTCAGCACCCAGCCGCTCAAGCCCGACTTCAACCGACTGAATCCCGTCGAGGGCCTGAAGCGGCTGCTCTCTAAGAAGCTGCTGTTCGAGTCGATCAAGGGCGTGCTGAAGATGGCGCTCCTCGGCACGGCGCTCTACCTGGTGATCTCGCGCACGCTGGAGTCCTTCAGCCTGATGACGCAGGTCGACCCGCGCGGCCTGCTGCCGGTGCTCATCCACGAGGCGATGCGCGTGATCGCGGCGCTGCTGCCGCTCGTGGCGCTCATCGCCTTCGCCGACTTCGCCTGGACGCGCTGGGACTTCCGCGGCCGCATGCGCATGAGCCGGCGCGAGCTGCGCGACGAGGTGAAGCAGCGCGAGGGCGACCCGCGCATCAAGTCGCGCATCAAGGAGCTGCGCCAGGAGATGCTCAAGCGCGGCAAGGCGCTGAAGCGGGTGAAGGACGCCGACGTCCTGATCACCAACCCGACGCGCCTCGCGGTCGCGCTCGTCTACCGCAAGGGCGAGATGAGCGCGCCGCGCATCGTCGCCAAGGGCGCGGGCGACCTCGCCGCGGCGATGCGCGCGCTGGCGCGCAGGAGCGGCGTACCGATCGTCGAGAACCGGCTGCTCGCGCGCCGGCTGTTCCGCGCGGCGAGCCTCGAGAAGCCGATCCCGGAGGACACCTACCCGGAGGTCGCGCGCGTGCTCGCCTGGATCTACGCGGCGCGCGGTCCCGCGGCCGCCGCGGCCGGGGGCGCCCCGTGCTGAACACGCTGCACCGCATCGTCGGACGCCACGCCGACCTGGTGCTGGTCGTGCTGATGGTCTGCATCCTGATCGTCCTGTTCACGCCGATCCCGCCGCAGCTGCTCGATTTCCTGATCCTCGCGAACTTCTGCTTCGCGCTGCTGCTGCTGCTCCTCACGTTCTACATGGAGAAGCCGGTCGAGTTCTCCACCTTCCCGTCGCTGCTGCTGATCGCGACCCTGTTCCGCCTGTCGCTCAACATCGCGGCCTCGCGCCTCATCTTCTCGAGCGCCGACGCCGGCAAGGTGATCGCCGCGATCGGCTCGTACGTGGTCGGCGGCAACTACATCGTCGGCCTGATCGTGTTCGTGATCCTGGTGGTGGTGCAGTACGTCGTCGTGACCAACGGCGCGCAGCGCGTGGCCGAGGTCGCCGCCCGCTTCACCCTGGACAGCATGCCCGGTCAGCAGATGAGCATCGACGCCGACCTCAACATGGGCTTCATCGACCAGGCCGAGGCGCAGCGCCGGCGCAAGAACCTCGAGAAGGAGGCGAACTTCTACGGCGCCATGGACGGCGCGAGCAAGTTCGTGAAGGGCGACGCGATCGCCGGCATCATCATCCTGCTCGTCGACATCGTCGGCGGCCTCGCGATCGGCATCGCGCAGCTCGGCATGCGCTGGGACGAGGCGCTGCAGACCTTCACGCTGCTCACCATCGGCGACGGCATCGTCACGCAGGTTCCCGCCCTGGTGATCGCGATCGGCACCGGCATCATCGTCACGCGCTCGGCGTCGGACGACCGCCTCAGCGCCGAGATCACCAGGCAGGTGCTGTCGTACCCGAAGACGCTCGGGCTCGTCGGCTTCGCGCTCTTCGGCCTGATGGTGCTGCCGGGCATCCCGGTGGTCCCGGTACTGCTGCTCATGGCCATCGCGTCGATCGTGGGCTACTTCGCGATGCGCGGGGCGGCGGCCCGCGCGCCGGCCGCGAAGGCCGAGGCGAAGGCGAAGGCGCCGAAGGGCGAGGGCGACGAGCTCTACGACATGCTCGCCATCGAGCCGATCGAGGCGCGGGTCGGGCAGAACCTGGTCCCGCTGCTCGGCGGCGACGACCACCTGCTGATCGAGAGGATCTCGGCGTTCCGCAAGCAGTACGCGCTCGACTTCGGCTTCGTCGTTCCCAAGGTGCGCATCAAGGACGAGAAGAAGCTGAACCCGAACGCGTACCAGATCTGCATCTTCGGCGTGAGCTTCGCGCAGGGCGAGCTGCTCGCCGACCGCACGCTCGCCATCCACCCCGGCGCCGAGCGGCGCAAGCTCCCCGGCGTCGAGACCAAGGACCCGACCTACGGCTTGCCCGCCGTGTGGATCACCGAGGAGCATCGCGGCGCGGCGCGCTCGGCGGGGTACACGCTGGTCGACCCGACCACCGTGTTCATCACGCACCTCTCCGAGGTCGTGCGCCAGAACGCGGCCGAGCTGCTCACGCGCTCGGAGACCGAGCGCCTGATCGCCCGCGTGCGCCAGTCGCAGCCCGGGCTCGTCGACGAGCTGGTGCCGACGATCCTCACGCTGTCGGAGGTGCAGAAGGTGCTGCAGAACCTGCTGCGCGAGAAAGTCCCCGTGCGCAACCTCGAGGCGGTGCTCGAGGTGCTCGCCGACTACGGCCGGCAGAAGAAGGACGCGGACGTGCTCACCGAGCTGGTGCGCCAGAAGCTCGGCTCGGTGATCTGCCAGTCGCTCGCCACCGGCGGCTCCGAGCTGCACGTGCTCACCTTCGATCCGGCGGTGGAGAACGCGATCGCCTCGAGTCTCAAGTCGGTCGAGGAGCGCACCACGCTCGTGCTCGAGCCCAAGTTCGCCGAGCAGATCGTCGGGCGCATGGCGGCGCAGGTCGAGCGCATGATGAAGAGCAACATGCTGCCGGTGCTGCTGTGCGCGCCGGAGCTGCGCCGGCACGTGCGGCAGGTCACGCAGCGCGTGATCCCGCACCTCTCGATCGTGGCGCTCACCGAGGTGCCGAACAACGTGAGCCTGCGCTCCTTCGGCGTGGTGACGGTATGACGCAGCCCGATCTCATCGCGCTCGTCGGCTCCGCGCTCTCCGGGGCCGGAGCCCAGGGCGGCTCCGAGGCCGACTCCTTCCGCGCGACGCTCAAGCTCGGCGAGATCATCCGCGGGCGCGTGATGCGCAGCCTGGGCGAGGGGCGCTACGCCGTCAACTTCCAGGGGCACGAGCGCGTGGTCGACAGCGCGATCCCGCTGCGCACGCAGGACATCCTGCACGGGCGCGTCGTGGCGGTCGGCGACCGCGTCGAGCTGCAGCACGTGCGCACCGAGGCGATGGCGCGCGCCGGCGCGCCCCAACAACCGGCCGCCCAGGCGGGCGCCGGCGGCCACGCCGAGCTGCGCGCGCTCGTCGCGTCGTGGCCCGCGGCCGAGCAGGCCGCGCTCGCGCTGCTCTTCGTCGGCGCGCAGAGCGAGGACGCCGCGCTGCTCGCCGCCCGCGCGGTCGCGAGGTCCGGGCTGCCGGGCTCGGCGGCGCTGGTGCAGCTCGTCCAGGCGGCGCTCGCGCCGCGCGGCGCCGAAGGCATCTTCGCGCCGCGCTCCGAGGCGGTCGCGCTCGCGACGGCGGCGCCGGCGCCTGAGCGCCCGGGTTCGGAGTCGCCCGCGGCCGCCGCCGCTCTCGCCGGGATGCTGAAGTCGAGCTTCGACGCGAGCCGCGCGGGCGCGGGCCGCCCCGCGGACGAGCGCGCGCGGGCCGCGGCGCCCGAGGACGAAGCCTCCGATTCGACGGCCGACTCGGCGCTCGCGCGCGAAGGCTCCGGCGCGGCGACGCAGGACGACGTCGCCCGCGCCTTCTTCAACGCCCAGAGCGGCGGCTCGGTCTCGCATGCCGTGACCACCATCCCGCTGATCGTCGACGGGCGGCTGGTCGAGCTCGACATCGCGATGTTCGGCGAGCCCGGCCGCGGCGCCGGCGCCATGCCGCACGGGCACGTCGTGATCGAGCTCGACACCGAGCGGCTCGGGCACCTGCACATCGACGCGCAGCTCGTGGGCGCGCGCGTTCAGGTCGGGATCGCGAGCGACCGAGCCGAGGCCGCCGATTTCATCGCGCAGCACGCCCCGGCGCTGCGCTCGCGCATCGAGGAAGACGGCTGGGCGGTCGACGGACTTCGCTACGAGGTGCGCGAGCCGGGCGCCATGAACGCGGCTGCGAAGGTCGTGCTCGAGCACCGGCTCTCGGCCGATTCCCTGAGTCGCCTGATATGAGCGCGGCCGCGAGCGACCTCACCCGCGTGGTCGGCCTGGCGTACGAGCCCGGCGAGGGCCTGCCGCACATCGTGCTGAAGGGCGCGGGCCCGCTCGCCGACGAGGTGCTCGAGCGGGGCCGCAGGATCGGCGCGCCGGTCGTCCACGACCGCGAGCTGCTCGACCGATTGTTCCGCCTGCCCACCGACAGCGAGATCGGCCCGGAGCTGTTCCGCGTCGTCGCCGTCATCCTCGCGCACGTATTCGCGCTCAACGAGAAGAGAAAGGAAGCCCCCCATGGTTGACGCGATCGGCGCGGCAGTCGCCGCGATGACCAACGACCTGTCGCGCATGAACGTGATCGGACAGAACCTCGCCAACGCCTCGACCACGGGGTACCGCCGCGAGCTGGCGGTCGCGGCGCCGTTCCAGGACGTGCTCGCGACCGGCGCAGGACACGCGATGACGACCGCGATGCCGGGCCGCATCGACCGCATCGCGGACTTCAAGCCCGGCATGCTGCAGCCGACGCGCAACCCGCTCGACCTTGCCATCGAGGGCGAGGGCTTCTTCGAGATCATGACCGACGCCGGACCGCGGTATACGCGCCAGGGCAACTTCCGGCTGGACGCGGTAGGGCGCCTCGTGACCGAGAGCGGCTCGCCGGTGATGGGCGACTCGGGCGAGGTCGTGCTCAAGTCGACCCAGGTCAGCATCGACGGCCAGGGACGCATGCTCGAGGGCGACCGTCCCGCGGGACAGCTGCGCATCGCGCGCTTCGCCGATCCGCAGACGCTCACCCACGTCGGCTCCGGGATGTACGCGATGGGCGACGGCTCGACCCTGAAGACCGACGGCTACGCGCGCGTGCGCCAGGGCTTCCTCGAGGGCTCCAACGTCAACTCGACGCAGGAGATGGTGAAGATGATCGAGACCGTGCGGCACTTCGAGACGGGACAGAAGGTGATCCAGGCCTACGACGACATCCTGTCGCAGGCGCTCAACAAGCTCGGCGAATTCTAGGAGGAGACCATGATCGATTCTTTGTACATCGGAGCCACCGGGATGGCGGCGCAGCAGACCAACGTCGACACCATCTCGAACAACCTCGCCAACGCCAACACGCCCACGTACAAGAAGTCGCGCGTCGTGTTCGAGGACCTTCTCATGCAGCAGGCCGCCGCCGCGGGCCAGGCGCCCGGCACGACGGGGCTCGGCACGGCGCTCGCCGCCTCGGGCAAGATCTTCACCGACGGCGAGCTGGTGAAATCGCAGAACGCGCTCGACGTCGCGATCCGCGGGCGCGGCTTCCTCGAGGTCGTCCTGGCCGACGGCTCGTCGGGCTATACGCGGAGCGGCACGCTCCAGGTCAACCGCGACGGCGTGCTCACGACCGCCGACGGCAACGCGCTCAAGGCGTCGATCCAGATCCCGCCCGACGCGAAGGACGTCGTGATCGACGCGAACGGCAACGTCAGCGTCAGCCTGCCCAACCAGACCGACCGCGAGCAGGTCGGGCAGCTCGAGCTCGTGAACTTCATGAACCCCACCGGGCTGAACCCGATCGGCGACAACCTCTACGCGGCGACCGACAAGTCGGGCGATCCGGTCCAGGGCAAGGCCGGGGACGACGGCTTCGGCACGATCGCCCAGGGCTTCCTCGAGGCGTCGAACGTGAACTACGTCGACGAGCTGGTGAATCTCGTCGTGGCCCAGCGCGCCTACCAGGTGAACGCCAAGGTGATCCAGGCCTCCGACGACATGCTCAACATCACCAACAACCTGAGGCGCTGAGGCGGATCGATCGTGCGCACCGCCGCCCTCCTCGCGCTGCTCGCGCTCGCCGCGCCCGCCGTGTCCGCGGCCGACGCGCTGACCGCGGCCGCGCGCGCGCACCTCGAGCGCGCGCTCGCCCCGGGCCACGAGGAGCTCGTGATCGAGCCCGTCCCGGGCCGCGGCCTTCCCGCGCTGCCCGAGGGCGACGTGACGCTGAAGACGCGCGGCTGCGGACGCGAGACGCCCGCGCGGCGCATGTGCGTCTGGGTCGACGTGCTGGCCGGCGGCGCGCGGCGCAGCTCGGTCGCCGTGTGGTTCCAGGTCGAGGCGCGCCGCAAGGTCCAGGTGGCGCTCGAGGCGGTGCCCGCGGGCGCCGCGTACGACCCGGCCGCGTTCGCGCTCGAGCTGCGCGACGTCGCCGTGCTGCGCGGAGCGCCGTTCTCGCCGGCCGCGCACGCCGGCCCGCTGCGCGTGCGGCGCCCGCTCGAGCCCGGCGAAGTGCTGCTCGATCACGACGTCGCGGCCATGCCCGCGGTGACGCGCAACCAGGAGGTGACCATCCGGCTGCAGACCGGAGGCATCCTGGTCGAGGCGCCCGGCGTCGCGCTCTCGGAAGGCGGGCTCGGCGCGATGGTGCGCGTGCGCAATCCGAAGAGCGGCGAGATCTACCAGGCGCGCGTCGTCGACAGCGGCGTGCTCGCCGTGACCTATTAGGAAGGAGGGCAACCATGCGTATCCGCGTTCCCCTGGCCGTCGCCCTGGCGGCCTTCGCTCTCACCGCAGCGGCGGAGAGCCTGTACCAGCCCGGCCGCTACCAGTCGCTGGTCTCGGACCGGCGCGCGTACCGCACCGGCGACGTGCTCACGGTGCAGGTGTACGAGAACTCGAGCGCGCAGAGCACCGCCGACACGACCACGAAGAAGGACGGCGCGCTCAACCTGTCGCTGAAGACGCCGGCGATCAACAAGGCCGCGGGCGCGCAGATCACCGAGGACTTCAGCGGCACCGGCCGCACGCAGCGCAGCGGGCGCCTGCTCGCGCAGTTCACCGTGACGGTGCAGGGCATCGACCCGGGCGGGCTGCTGATCGTGAAGGGCCAGCAGGTGATCGACGTCAACGACGAGAAGCAGGAGATCAAGCTCGAGGGCAAGGTGCGGCCGATCGACATCGCCGACAACAACACCATCCTGTCGACGCGCATCGCCGACGCCAAGATCAGCTACATGGGCGACGGCGTGCTCGGCGAGAAGGCGCGGCCCGGGATCCTGACCCGCATCCTCACCTGGCTGGGGATCCTGTGAGAGCCGCGTTTTCGATTCTGGCCGCGCTCGCGCTGCTTGCCGGCGCCTCGGCCTGGGCGCAGCGGGGCGACGGCGTGCGCATCAAGGACCTCGGCCGCATCGACGGCGTGCGCGAGAACCAGCTGGTGGGCTACGGACTGGTCACCGGCCTCGCCGGCTCGGGCGACTCGCTGCGCAACCGCGCGACGCGCCAGTCGATCGCGAACCTGCTGTCGCAGTTCGAGCTGTACGTGCCGAACGACCAGGTGCAGAGCCGCAATGTCGCCGCGGTCATCGTGATCGCGAAGCTCCCGGCGTTCGCCTCGCCGGGCGAGCGCGTGGACGCGACGGTCACCTCGATCGGCGACGCGCGCAGCCTGCTCGGCGGCACGCTGCTGCTCACGCCGCTCAAGGGCGCAGACGGCGTCGTGCACGCGCTCGCGCAGGGGCCGCTCTCGGTCGGCGGCTACAAGTACGACCTGAACGGCAACGTGGTGCAGAAGAACCATCCCACGGTGGGCGCGATCCCGGGCGGCGCGACGGTCGAGCTCGCGGCCGCGACCGAGGTGCTCAAGGGCGACCACCTCAGCTTCATGCTCGCCGAGCCCGATTACACCACCGCGAGCCGCGTCGCCGACTCGCTGAACGCGACCCTCGGCGCCGGGAGGATCGCGCAGGCGGTCGACGCCGGCCGCATCGACGTCGAGGTGCCGGCTCCCGATCGCGCGCGCCTGGTCGCGTTCATGACGCGCATCGAGAACGCGACCATCGAGCCCGACCACCGCGCGAAGGTCATCGTGAACGAGCGCACCGGCACCGTGGTGTCGGGCGGCGACGTGCGCATCTCGCGCGTGATCGTCTCGCACGGCGACCTGAAGGTCTCGATCACGACCGATTACCTGGTGTCGCAGCCGGCGCTCGTCAGCTTCACCGGGCCGGGCGTGCGCACCGCGGTGGTGCCCAAGACCCGCATCGAAGTGCAGGAGTCGGAGGGCGAGGGCGGCGGGGTGGTCGAGGCGAGCAACACCGTCGCCGACCTGGTGCGCGCGCTCGCCCGTGTCAAGACGCACCCGCGCGACATGATCTCGATCCTGCAGGGCATCAAGGCGGCCGGCGCCTTGCACGCCGACCTCATCATCCAGTGAAGAAGGAAAGGACCCAGGGATGGATACCGCACTCACCGGCGTGACCGGCTCGCTCGTCCGCATGGCGCTCGACGGCCTCGGCGTGCGCCAGCTCGCGACCGCCAGCAACATCGCCAACGCGGGCACGCCCGATTACGCGCCGCTGCGCGTCGATTTCGACGGGCAGCTCGCCGACGCCATGCGCGAGGCCGCGCGCGGCCGCAGCCCCGACGCGGCGCGCCTGCTGCCGACGGTGACTTCGGATCCGACGCCCGGCGCCAAGGTGCAGCTCGACCTCGAGGCGGCGCAGATGGCGCAGGACGTGCTGCATTACCAGGCGCTGCTGCGCGCGCTGCGCGGGCAGATGGACCTGCTGCAAACCGCGATCAACGACGGGAGGAAATGATGGACTATCTGGCCGCATTCGCAATCAGCGGTTCCGGCATGGCGGTCGAGAAGCTGCGCCTCGACGTCACCGCCGTGAACCTCGCCAACGCCAACAGCTCGAAGAGCGCCGACGGCACGCTGTTCCGGCCGCTGCGCGTCGTGTCGGGCATGCGCGCCGACCCGCGCTTCGAGGCGGCGATGGCCGCCTGGGGCGTGCAGCTCGGCGGCGCGCAGGTGCAGGACGTGCGCCCGACCGACACGCCGCCGCGTCAGGTGCTCGAGCCCGGTAACCCGGACGCCGACGCCCGCGGCTTCGTCTCGTATCCCGGCATCAATCCCGTGTCCGAAATGACCAACCTCATCACGGCGGTCCGCAGCTACGAGGCGAACGTCGTCGCGCTGAACGCCGCGAAGGTCATGGCGCAGAAGGCGCTCGAGATCGGGGGCTCGCGATGAGCATCGAAGCGGTGAGCTTCATCCCCTCCGCGACCGCGCAGGCGATCGAGTCGAAGCTCCCGGGATCCGCGGGCGGGACCGGGACCGCGCCCGCCTCGGGCTTCGGCGACTGGCTCTCGCGCGAGATCGCGCAGGTCAACGACAAGATCCAGAGCACCGACAAGCAGGTGCAGGACCTCGCGCTCGGGAAGGCGGGCAACCTCCACGACGTGATGATCGCGCTCGAGGACACGAAGCTGTCGTTCCAGCTCATGGTCCAGGTCCGCACGCGCCTGCTCGAGGCGTACCAGGACATCCTGCGCATGCAGGTCTGAGGAGCCGACATGGCCAACGCAAGGGAACGCTGGAACGCGCTCGGCGCGGGCGCGCGGCTCGGGATCGCCGCCGCGCTGCTGGCGGTCGTGGCGCTGTTCGTGGTCGCGGGCCTGTGGATCATGCGCGACGACTACCAGGTGCTGTTCACCGACCTCGATCCGCAGGACGGCTCCGCGATCGTCGCCGAGCTCGACCGCATGAAGGTGGCCTACCGCCTCGCCGACAACGGCCGCACCGTCCTGGTCGACCGCGACTCCGTGCACAAGACCCGCCTGAAGATCATGGGCGGCAAGGGCGCCCCGGTGAAAGGCACGGTCGGCTTCGAGATCTTCAACAACAGCGACTTCGGCATGACCGAGTTCGCGCAGAAGATCAACTACCAGCGCGCGCTGCAGGGCGAGCTCGCGCGCACCATCATGAGCATCGACGAGGTGAAGCACGCGCGCGTGCACCTCGCCTTCCCCGAGGGCGGGCTGCTGAAGAAGAACACCGCGCAGCCGAAGGCCTCCGTGACGCTCGCGCTGCGCGGCGACGCCCGCCTGCGCCCCGAGCAGATCGTCGGCATCCAGCGCCTGGTCGCGGCGTCGGTGCCCGAGATGGATGCGCAGGCCGTCACCGTGCTCGACCACCAGGGCGTCGCGCTGAGCCGCCTCGCGGACGAGCGCGACGACGCCGGGGCCTTCAGCGGCCGACTCGAGCTGAAGAAGAGCATCGAGGTGTACCTCACGAAGAAGGCGATCGAGGTGCTCGACCGCGCGTTCGGTCCGGGCCAGGCGATCGTCAGCATCGACGTCACGCTCAGCCAGGACAGCGTGAAGACGACGCGCGAGGACGTCATCCCGTTCGCGCGCAAGGACGGCGAGTTCGCCGGCGCGGTCACGCGGCGCCGGACCAACGTCCAGGGCTCGCCCGCGCCGCGCGGATACGAGGTGCAGGCGACCGCCGATCTCGCGAAGCAGTCGCCGCAAGTCGGTTCGCAGCTCTCGACCGTCGAGGTCGAGTACGAGAACGGCAAGCAGGTGGAGCAGGTGGTCACCACGCCGGGCAGCATCAAGCGTCTGAGCGTCGGCGTCGTGCTCCCCGGGCGCGTCGACCCGCAGCGCATCCAACGCGTGTCGGACATCGTGTCGATGGCGGTCGGCCTGCACCGGCAGCGCGGCGACGCGATCGCGGTGCACGCGGTCGAGGACCTGCTGAGCGTGCGCGCGAACCCGGCCGCCGCCGCCTCGCAGCTCGTCGCGCCGGCGGCGCCCGCGGAGACGCCGTCCGAGGCGCCGCAGCGCGCCGCGTCCGCCGATGCCGAGGCGAAGGACCGGGCGCTGTCGCTGCCGCTGGCGGCGGCGCTCGTCATGCTCGCGGCGGCGGTGCTCGCGCTGCTCGTCGCCGCGGCGCGCCGCCGTCCAGAGCCCGCCGCGCTGAGCGCCGAGGAGCGCGAGAGAGCGCTGGCGCAGGTGAGGACCTGGGTCCGGGACGGCGATCCCGAGCCCGCGCGGGGAGCGGGGACATGAGCGAGGGACTGCGCCTCGCGGCGCTCCGGCTGCACGGCGTCGGCGCGGCCGACCGCGAATGGATCCTCGACCGGCTCGAGCGCCGCGAGCGCCGCACGCTGGTGCGGCTGCTGCGCGACCTGAAGCGCGCGGGCATCGGTCGCGACTCGTTCCGCGCGATGGGAGCGGAAGCGGCGAAGCCGCAGCCCGCCGCGCGCGCGGAGCCGGCGGTGGACGTGCCGGCGGCGCTCGCGCAGGCGGACGCGGAAACGGTCGCGCGCGCGCTGCGCGGCGAGCCCGAGTGGGTGCGCTCGACCATCCTCGCCGTGCATCCGTGGAGCTGGCGGCGCGCCGTGCTGCAGCGGCTCGCCGGAGGCGATCGGACGCCGCCGGTCCTGGGCACCGCGAAGGACGCGCCGCGCCCGGCGTTCGCCGCCGCGCTCGCGCGCTCGCTCGCGCGGCGTGTCGCCGAGCGCCCGGGGTCCGGGCGCACGCCCTTCGATCGCGTCATGGACAACGTCGATGCGCTCGCGCGTCCGCCGCGCCCGCGCCTCGTGGAAAGGCTGCGCCTGTGGATGCGCTGATCCGCGGCGCGCGCGTCTCCGAGCACGCCGTCGTTCTCGGCGTGCGCGCGCCCGCGCGGCCCGACCCGGTCGCCGCGTCCGCGCCGCCGGAGGCCTCGCCCGCGCCGCAATCGGTCGAGGCGCCCCGCGACGACGCGCGCCTGGAAGCCGAGCGCCGCAAGATCGAGGAGGCGCTGCGGCGCGAGCTCGACGAGCGCCTCGAGAGCGCGGCCGCCGACGCGCGCAGCCGCGGCTACGGTGAAGGCGTCGAGCAGGGGAAAGCCGAAGCGCTGCGCGAGGCGCGCGAGCAGGGCGCCGCCGCGGCGCGCGCGATCGCCGCCGTATCGGAGCGCGCCGCGCGCGAGATCGACGGCGTGCACGATCTCGTCGTCGGCATCGCCTTCGAGGCGGTGTGCAAGACGCTCGGCGCGCGCGCCGTCGAGCGCGACGCGGTGGCGGCGATCGTGCGCGAGGTGGTCGCGCGGGTGAAGCAGGAGGAGGCGATCCTGGTGCGCCTGCATCCGCAGGACTGCGCGCTGCTGCGCGGGCTGGGCGCGGACTCGGGCAAGGCGCTCGCCTTCAGGGCCGAGCTGGTGGCCGACGACAAGGTCGCGCTCGGCGGCTGCATCGTCGAGACCGAAGGGGGCCTGCTCGACGGGCGCATCGAGACGCAGATCGAACGCTTGCGCGGCGCGCTGCTCGCGGCGCGCGCATCGACGCCCCCGGCGCGGGCCGCACAGCCATGAATCTCGAGCACTACCTGTCCGCCGTGCGCGAGGCCGATCTCGTCGACCGCAGCGGCCGCGTCACGCACTCGTACGGCCTCGTGGTCGAAGCGAAGGGACCCGACGCCTTCGTCGGCGAGGTCTGCGAGATCTGCCCGGGCACGCGCGCCGAGCGCGTTCCCGCGGAGGTCGTCGGCATCAAGGACGGCAAGGTGCTGCTCATGCCCTACAGCGGCCTGCACGGCGTGCGTCTCGGCAGCGAGGTGATCGCGACCGGCAAGCCGCTGCAGATCCCGGTGGGCGAGACGCTGCTCGGGCGCGTCGTCGACGCGTTCGGCGCCCCGCTCGACGGCCGTCCCGCGCCCGAGTGCCGCGAGCGCTACGGCTTCCGCGCCGAGCCGCTCAACCCGCTCTCGCGCGCCTCGATCCGCGACGTGCTCGAGACCGGCGTGAAGGCGATCGATACGCTGCTCACCACCGGCAAGGGTCAGCGCATGGGCATCTTCTCCGGCAGCGGCGTCGGCAAGAGCACGCTGCTCGGCATGATCGCGCGCAAGGTGCGCGCCGACGTCAACGTCATCGCGCTCGTGGGCGAGCGCGGGCGCGAGGTGCGCGAGTTCATCGACCGCGTGCTCGGCGCCGAGGGCACCGCGCGCTCGGTGGTCGTGGTCGCGACCTCCGACCAGCCCGCGCTCGTGCGCTCGAGCGCGGCATACGCCGCGACCGCGATCGCCGAGTACTTCCGCGACCAGGGGCGCAGCGTCGCGCTCATCATGGATTCGCTCACGCGCTTCGCCATGGCGCGGCGCGAGATCGGCCTCGCGATCGGCGAGCCGCCGACCGCGCGCGGCTACACGCCCTCGGTCTACATGTGCCTGTCGACGCTGATCGAGCGCTGCGGCACCTCGACCGCGGGCGGCACCATCACCGCGCTCTACACCGCGCTCATGGAAGGCGACGACCTGAACGATCCTATCGTCGACACCATGAGGTCGCTCCTCGACGGCAACATCGTGCTCTCGCGCGAGCTCGCCAACCAGGGGCACTACCCGGCGATCGACGTGCTGCGCAGCACCAGCCGGCTGCTGCCGCACATCGTCGACCGCGACACGCTGCGCATGGTGCAGCAGGCCGTGGCGATGCTCTCGACCTACGAGAAGAGCCGCGAGCTGATCGAGATCGGCGCCTACCGCGCGGGCAGCAACGCCGACACCGATCGCGCGATCCGGCTGCTGCCCGAGCTGAACAAGTTCCTGCGCCAGGACATGGGCGACTGGATCCCGCGCGACGAGGCGCTGCGCGCGCTGAAAGGGGCGCTCGCCCGCGGCGAGCACGCGTCATGACCGAAAAGTACCCGCTCGAGGCGCTGATCAAGAGCCGGGAATGGGAGCTCGAGGAGCTCGCGCCCCGGCTCGCCGCGGCGAAGAGCGCGGTCGACGCCGCCGAGCGCACGGTGCGCCGCCTGGTCGCGGAGATCGCCGCGGCCGAGTCGGAGCTCGCGCGCGAGGGAGCGCAGCAGGGCCTGATCCAGGTCGACAGGCGCAGGATCTCGGCGCTGTTCCTGCGCGATCGGCACGGCGAGCTGCATCGGGAGCGCGAGGCGCTCGCCGACCAGCGCGCCGCGCTCGCGCAGGTGATGGAGGCGGTGCTCTCGGTGCGGCGCGCGATCCGCGCGCTCGAGCGCCACCGCGAGCGGCTGCGCCGGCGCGGCGAGGACCTCGCCGCGTCGAAGCTGCAGAAGACGCTGGACGACCTGTGGCTCGCGAGGCGCTCGCGCCCATGATTACGCCGAGCTCCCTGGTTCCGCCCGATCCGGTCCCGGCCGATGCGCCTTCGGGCGCGCCGGTCGCGAACGCGAAGATCGAGCAATCGTGGCTGCGCGAGCTCGAGCGCGCGCAGGGGCAGCAGCGCGCGGCCGACTCGAGGGCCGTCGCTCAGGCGCCGGACGCGAAGGGCGCGCGCGCCGACGGCGAGCGCGCCGCGCGCCGGCCCGCGCCGCGCGGGCAGGGCGCGGGCGAATGGCTGGCGTCGCGCGCGCCGCGCGCCGCCGGTCCCTCGGCCTCCGCCTCCGCGCCGCGCGCCGCGTCGCCCAGGCCGCTCGCCGCGGACGCGGGCGAGGCGGCGCTGCCCACGCCCGCGGGGCGCGCCGCCGACGCCCGGCCCGCGCCCGATCCCGCGCTCGCCTTCGAGGCCGAGATCGCCGCGCGGCTCTGGGGGGCGCCGCGCAAGTGGGAGCCGCGCCGCGTGCACGCGCGCGCGCGCGCGGGACGCGTCTGGATCTGGATACGCGACGCCGATTTCGACGCGTCGCAGACGGCCCGGGTGACGGCCGCGCTCGCGGCGCTCGCGCGCGACGCGGGGCTCGGGCTCGAAGGCATCACCGTCAACGGACACGTCGTCTTCGGGGATCCCGGGGACGATCCCGAAGCTACCCTCTGAACCCCAAGGAGACGACCATGGCAGTCGAAGCGCTCGGCAACATCAACACGGCGGTGACCAACGCCCTGCCCAAGTCGGTGGTGAGCCAGGACGACTTCCTGAAGATCCTGCTCACGCAGCTGCAGTTCCAGGACCCGCTGAAGCCGCTCGACAACCAGGAGTTCATCGCGCAGCTCGCGCAGTTCACGAACCTCGAGCAGACGCGCCAGCTCGACGACAGCGTCACGACCTTGCTCACCATCCAGTCGTCGACCCAGGCGGTCGCGCTGATCGGCAAGACCGTCGACGTCGCGGCGCAGAACGGCGGCACGGTCACGGGCGACGTGACCACGGTGACGTTCACCTCGGGGCAGCCGCGGCTCACCGTGAAGACCACCGACGGCGCGTTCGTCACCGACGTGAGCCTCGCCCAGGTCTCGCTGGTGCGCTGAGCGAAACCGCGAGGAGACAACCATGCTCGACACGATCTACATCGGCCTCACCGGTCTCACGGGCTTCTCCGACGGACTGAAGAACATCAGCAACAACGTCGCCAACGTCAACACGCCCGGCTTCAAGGGCACGACGCTGAAGTTCCAGGACCTGTTCTACCAGGCGCAGGCCGGCGGCGGGAACGGCTCGGACCAGTCCGGGATGTTCCTCGGCTCCGGCATGAGCGCCGGCGGCAGCAGCGTCGTCTTCCGGCAGGGCGACGTGAAGTCCACGGGCAACGATCTCGACGCCGCGGTCGACGGCAACGGCTTCTTCGTGCTGCGCTCCGACGACGGCAAGACGACGTTCACGCGCGACGGCGAGTTCAGCATCGACGCCGACGGCTTCCTCGTCGCGCGCTCCGGGAAGGCGCGCGTCCAGGGCCTCGAAGGCGACAAGCTGGTGGACATCAACGTGCGCGACCTGCAGGTGAGCCCGGCGAAGGTCACGACGACGATCAAGTTCACCGGCAACCTCTCGGTCGACGACTCCGACAACACGCAGGTCGTGCACGGCATCCCGGTGTTCGACGCGCGCGGCGGCAACAATCCGCTCACCGTGACGTTCACCAAGAACACCGGCACCAGCGCCGTGCCCCGCAGCTGGAAGATCGTGGTCGACGACGCGGCCGGCAACCTCGTCGACGACACCGGCGAGATCCGCTTCAACGGCGACGGCTCGCCGCAGCCCGGGTTCGAGTCGCACTCCTTCGTCTTCACGCCGATCGGCGGGGGCGATCCCGTGACGCTCACGCTCGACTTCGGGATCGCCGGCGGCTTCTCGGGCGCGACCAACTTCTCCGCGGGCGGCGACTCCACGCTCGCGCTCGCCTCGCAGGACGGGCTCGCCGCCGGAGCGCTCACCAAGACGACCTTCGACGCCGACGGCAAGATGGCGCTCACGTACTCCAACGGACAGAACGCCTCGCACGGCCAGCTCGCGCTCGCGTGGTTCGATTTCCTGCAGGGGCTGCAGCCTTCGGGGCACGCGTCGTTCGAGAACAACACCGGGCTCGCGATGCGGCTCGGCGCGCCGAACACGTCGCTCTTCGGCGGCGTCAAGGCGGGCAACCTCGAGTCCTCGAACGTCGACCTGTCGCAGGAGTTCACCGACCTCATCGTGATCCAGCGCGGCTTCCAGGGCTCGTCGCAGGTCGTGACCGTCGCGAACGAGATGCTGCAGCAGCTGCTCGACATCCAGCGCGGCGGCGGAGGGGGAGGCGCATGACGACGCGACCCTACCGGCTGCTCGGGGCCTCGCAGCTCGCGCGGGTCGCGGCCGCGGGGCGCGAGGCGCTCGGGCGCTGGCGCGGCGCCTGGTTCGTCGCCGGCGCCGACGCCTGCGTCGAGGCGCGCGCGGCGGATCGGACGCGCGCCGAGCACGGCGATGCGGCGCCGCTCGTGCGCGCCGCCGACGGCGCGCGCTGGGCCGCGGTGCTCGCCGGACCGGACGCCTACCGCGCCGCCGCGACGCGCTTCGCCGCGCAGGTGGGCGACGGCTGGTCGGCGCGAGGCGAGCTGACGCCCGTGCTGCGCGGGGCGCTCGAGGAATGCTTCGGCGCGCTCGCCGAGGAGCTGCTCGCTCCGGCGCGCGCGCAGCCGTCCGCGCTCGTCGAGATCGACGCGGCGTGGCGCGCGGGCTCGGGCGCCGCGGCGCTCGAGCTCGAGCTCGAGGGCGCGCGCTTCGCCGCCCTGCTCAGCCCCGCGCTCGTCTACGACCTCGCCGGCGCCGCGCGGCCGTCGCCCCGGGGCGGGCTCGCGCGCCGCATCGACTGTATACAGGGCCGCACGATCGGGCTGCAGGTCACCGCCGGCAGCGCCGATCTGGGCATCGGATCGCTCGTCTCCATCGCGCCGGGCGACGTTCTCGTGCTCGACGCGCGCATCGACCAGACTTTCGCGCTGACCGGCGCGGGCGGCACGCCGCTCGCCCGCGGCTTCCTGGGCTCGCGCGCCGGCTCCAAGGCGCTGCAGCTCGTCAACTGAGGCACGACCTTCATGATCACCGAAAAAATCGAGAAGCACGATTCCTCCGCCATGCAGGTGCGCCTGCAGGAAATCCAGCCGCACGACGCCGGCGGCAAGCCGATCGCGGGCGGCAACCTGGAGCTCATCAAGGACATCAAGGTGAAAGTCACCGTCTGCGTCGGCCATGCCGAGCTCACGGTCGCAGAGCTCTTCGCGCTGAAGGACGACTCGGTCCTCGAGCTCCACGCGGCGACGACCGACCCGGTCGAGGTGGTGCTCGACGGCCGGGTGATCGCGCGCGGGTCGCTGGTCGCGGTCGACGACCGCTTCGGCGTGAGCATCACCGAGATCCTCCCGGCGGGCCGCTGAGTGCTGCGCGTTCTGTTGCTCTCGCTCGTCCTCGCCGGCACAGTGCCCGGCGCCGCCGCCGCGGCCGACGCGCCGCAGGCGGAGGCGCCCGGCGCCGCGATCCCGTTCAAGAAGCCCGAGCGCGAGATGTCGTCGGACTGGGCGCAGGCGCTCGGCGCCCTGGTCGTGATCGGCGCGCTCGCGTGGGCGGCGGTGTACGCGCTCAAGCGCTCGCGCTTCGCGCCCGCGACGCTGCGCGGCGGACGCCGGATCCGGCTGGTCGAGACGGCGCGCCTCGACGCGCGCGTCACGCTCTACCTCGTGACCAGCGATGGCCGCGGGCTGCTGCTCGGGCGCTGCGGCGACACGCTCGTGATGATCCGCGACTTCGAGGCGCCGGCGTCCGCGGGCGCGCCCGGGGAGGCGACGCCGTGAACGCTCTTCGCATCGCGCTCGTGCTCGCGCTCGCCGGGCTCGCCGCGGCGGCCTCGGCCGCGACCCCGGACGTCGTGCTCCCCGGCGTGCAGCTCACGCTCGGCGCCGCGAAGGGCGCGCAGCAGGAGACGGCGACCGCGATCCGCATCATGCTCGCGCTCACGGTGCTCAGCCTCGCGCCCGCCATCCTCATCGCGATGACGTCGTTCACGCGCTGCGTGATCGTGCTGGCGATGCTGCGCCAGGCCATCGGCCTGCAGGACGCGCCGCCGAACACCGTGCTGGTCAGCCTCGCGCTGTTCCTGACGCTGTTCACGATGTCGCCCGTGCTCGAGCAGATCAACGCCGCCGCCTACCAGCCGTTCAGCGCGGGCCGGATCAACGTCGACGAGGCGTTCAAGCGCGGCGTGGCCCCGCTGCGCGAGTTCATGGTGCGCCAGACGCGCGAGCAGGACCTCGCGCTGCTGGTGGAGATCTCGCGGTCCGAGCCGCCGCGCGCGCTCGAGGACGTGAGCATGGTGCAGCTCGTGCCCGCGTACATGCTGAGCGAGCTGAAGACGGCGTTCCAGATCGGCTTCGTGATCTTCCTGCCGTTCCTGCTGCTCGACCTGATCATCTCGGCCGCGCTCATGTCGATGGGCATGCTGATGGTGCCGCCGGTCGTCATCTCGCTGCCGCTCAAGATCCTGATGTTCGTGCTGATCGACGGCTGGAACCTCGTCGTGAAGTCCCTGGTCGCGAGCATCCACTGATGATGACCGCTCGCGTCCGTGCCGAGATCGACCCCGCCGCCGCCGAAGCCGCCGCGGCCGAGGAGCGCGCCCTGTGGGCCGAGTTCGTGCGCAGCCGCGACGGCGATCTGCGCACGCGGCTGATCGAGCGCCACCTGCCGCTCGCGCGCATCCTCGCGGCCAAGCTCTTCTCGAGACGCCGGGTGCAGGAGACCGAGTTCGACGACTACCTGCACTACGCGGCGCTGGGGCTGATCGAGGCGGTCGACAAATTCGATCCGTCGCACAACGTGCTGTTCCGCACCTTCGCCGCGCACCGCATCCAGGGATCGGTGCTGAACAACGTCGAGCGGCTGAGCGAGCGCGACGAGCAGCTCGCGCTCAAGTCGCGGCTGCGCAAGCAGCGGCTCGAATCGCTGACCGAGGGCCGCAAGCCGGGCGACAAGACCTCGGAGCTGTTCGAGCACATGGCCGAGGTGGCCGTCGGCCTCGCGCTCGGCTACATGCTCGAGGGCTCGGGCATGTACGTCTCAGCCGAGGACAGCCACGCGGAGGACGTCTACAGCGGCCACGAGATGAAGCAGCTGCGCGAGACCGTGAACGCGATCATCGAGCTGCTGCCGGAGCGCGAGCGGAACGTCATCAAGTACCACTACTACCACGGGCTCGGCGTGACGGAGATCGGGGACATCCTGGGACTGACCAAGGGACGGATCTCGCAGATCCACCGCGAAGCCCTGCGGAACCTGCGCGACCTTTACGCGAGCGCCGCCAAGCTCAATGTGCAGCTGTAGCCTAGGCCTCTTCTTCGCAAAGGCGGCGGATCAGCCCGCGCAGGCTCTCGTTGGTTCCCGGATCGGACTCCATCGCGAGCTGCACGTCGTCGATGAGCGAGTAGAACGCGGGATCGTTGATCATCGTGTCCCCGAACTCGCGCCGCAGCACGCCCTCGAGGAAGATCCGCACCGCCTTGCTGTGGCGCCGCTCGTCGTCGGCGTCGAGCGCGCGGATGCGCAGCTGGATCTTCTTCTGGATGTCGCGCAGCTCCTGCGCCGCGGCCGCCTCGCTCTCCGCCGTGGAGGTCCGCGCGAGCTGCGGCGCGAGCTTCGCCGAGCGCTCGGACATCTGCCGGCGCAGGATCGAGATGACCTGGCCGAGGTTGTTGACGGGATCCATGCGCGACGCCGGCCTTTAGTGCGAGCTTCCCTTGTACGCCGAGAGCAGCACGTGCTCGGACCGCTCCGCCTTCGGCGCCGTGGGCGGCTGTCCCGTCCTCGCCTTCACCTCGTCGAGGATGCGCTGCATGTCGGTGTTCAGCGGAAGGTTCGTCGTGTTGAGCTTCATGCCGCGCGACATGGACTCCTCGCAGCGCGCGAACTCGTCCTGCACGAGGTATTCCAGCGCGCGCTTGAAATGCAGGTAGGGATCGGACTCGGGCAGCGCCTCGAGCGGCTTCCAGGCGGCCGAGGCCTCCGCGACGCGGGCCCGCACGAGGTGCAGCAGCCCGAGCTGGAAGCGCGCTGGAACGAGGCCGGGGTCGATCTCGAGGGCCGCGCTCATCTCCTCTTCCGCGCGGTCGAGCATGCCGATCTGGGCGTGCTCGGCGCCGAGGAGGAAGCGCACCTTGGCGTTGCGCGGCGCCTTGGCCGCCGCGTCCTTCAGGTACTCGATCGCGTCGCCGTGGCGCTGCTTGCGGCTCGCCTCGATGGCGAGATGCAGCAGCTCTTCGTCGTCGAGCCTGGGTTTCGTATGCGATTCCATGAGATGCCCGCTTCGGTTGGGTATGAAGATTATAGGCGTTCCTGTACCTCAGGTATCCAGCGCGGCGGCCGCGAGTTTAGCCGGAGGAGGGCCGCTCGCGCCGCGGACGCGCCGCCGCTAAACCCGCGGCCCCGCCCGTGGAGACCTTCCGCAGGGGGAATCCGCCCGTCCGCTGGACCGTCCGCGGACGCCAAATCGTGGAGGAGACATGCTCACTGAGCCGAAGGACCAGGACGTCGAAGAATCGCTTGCGCTCGCGCGTCACCAGGTGATGCACGGGGACCTCGAGCACGCGCTCGGCCGGCTGAAGCCGCTCGCGGCGCTGGCGCAGCCGCCGGCCGACTCGCTCGCGCTGCTCGCGCGCGTGTACGCGCAGATCGGGATGATGGAGCGCGCGCAGACTGCGTTCCGGCGCTACCTCGAGTCGCATCCCGGGGCGACGCACGAGACCTTCGAGCTGGGCGCCACGTACTTCGACCAGGGGAACGACGCGAAGGCGCTCGAATACTGGGCACAGGCGCTCACGATCGCGCCGACCTATCCGCCCGCGCTGTTCTTCTCGGCCGCCGCGCTCTCGCGCAGCGGCAAGACCGCCGACGCGCGCCGGCACCTCGAGGTGCTGTTCAACTCGGCTCCGGCGGACAACCTCTACGTCGAGCGCGCGCGCAATCTGCTGAAGGCGCTCGAGGACGGCACTCCGCCCGCGCCCGAGGCGGCGCCGGCGGCGACGCCTTACGGCGGACATTAACCCGATCAGGAGCCCTCATGAGCGCAATGGAGAAGCTGGCCAGCACGAAAATCCCGGTGAACGAGGCGATCTCCGGGCGACCGAGGTGGCACGAGGCGATCGGCGACATGCACAGGGCCGTCGCGGCGCCGATCCGGCGCATCGCCGGCAAGGTGAGCTCGCGCTTCTCCAAGCCGGCGGCGCGCGTCGTCGCGCACTCGGTCGTGTTCGACGCGGGCAACAACACGCTCGTCGCGGTCGGGACGCACATCCCGGCGATGGTGTTCCTGAGGGACTGCCTGCTCGACACCATCTACGACGTCGGGGTGGTCGCGCCCGAGGTCCTCGAGATCAAGGCCGCCGACCCGAGGACCTACCCCGAGTGGTCCTGGGACTACCGCAACCGCGCGTTCGGCAGGACGAATCCCGCCATCGTCACCGACGCCATGCGCGAGCGCGCGGCGCTCGCCGCGAAGAAGGCGGAGATCTTCACGCGCGCCTCGTACCTGATCAACCGAGCGCGCGACAAGGTCAACCCGGGGCTGCTGTTCCAGGAGACCATCTACGCGACCAAGCAGAAGCAGGCGCAGATGCTGAAGGACGCCGGCTTCGACGAGGCTCTCGCCGCGTCGGCGCCTTACGTCGTCCAGCACGCCGAGGAGAGCGGGCTGTCCCTGCAGGACGCGGCCGAGGACATCCTGTTCCAGGCGCAGCTCTTCCACGAGCACCTGGAGAAGACCGAACGCGTGCGCCTCGCGCTGTTCCGCAAGATCAAGCGCGCGCGCACGCCCTGGGACCTCGACCAGATCATCGAAAAGTTCCAGCGAGACGGCGTGGCATGACCCGGCTGGTCTACTGCCTGCCGTCGGTGTTCAGCGAGCCGGAAGCGCGCGGCAGCCCCGGGTTCGCGCGCTTCCGGCACGCGATCGCGCTGTACGGCGGCAAGTGGGCCTTTCCCATCGACCGGACTGGCACGGTCACGATCCCGATACGCAGCGTGTCGCTGTACCCGATCCCGGCGCTCAGGCCTTTCGCGAGGAGCTACGAGGACGTCTGCGACGGCCGCGCCCAAGAGCTGCTCGAGAGCGCCGAGCGGCTCGGCGTGCGGCTGTACGTGCTGTACTCCGGGGGCATCGACAGCACCTGCCTGCTCGTGTCGCTGCTCAAGCAGGCGACTCCGGCGCAGCGCGGGAACATCGTCGTGCTGCTCTCGCACGAGTCGATCTCGGAGAACCCGCGGTTCTACGAGGACCACATCCGCGGCAAGCTGCGTGTGGAGTCGAGCCTGCGCTTCGTGAACCTCCTCGGCGGGGACGACATACTGCTGTCGGCCGAGCTGAACGACCAGATCCTCGGCTCCGACGTCGTCGCGCAGCTCATCGTCCAGTTCGGGCCGGCGGCGATCCACCGCGCGTACGATCGCGCGCAGATGCTAGCGCTGTTCGCCGCCACGTTGAGCGGCGACGCCGCGGCCGCGGCGTTCTACGTCGACCTGTTCGAGCGCATCCGGGGCGCGGCGCCGGTGCCGATCGCCACCAACTTCGACTTCCTGTGGTGGGTGAACTTCACGACGAAATGGCAGGCGTGCCTCGCCTACGTGCTCCTGTTCACGCCGCCGCGGAAGGCGCGCGCGCTCACCCGGGATTATCTGGATACGCGCTTCGTCTCCTTCTACAACACCGACGAGTTCCAGCTATGGAGCATGAACAACCTCGACAAGAGGATCAAGGACACCTGGGCGAGCTACAAGTGGATCGCGAAGCAGGTGATCTACGACTACACGAAGGACGCGGAGTACCGGGATCACAAGACGAAGGTCCGCTCGCGCCCCGTGATCCTGCGGCAGCAGGCGCTGCACAACCGGTTCCTGGACGAGGACCTGCGCTTCAGCAACGACCTGGCCCCGGAAGCCTACCTCGAGCCGAGGAACGACTTCGTGGCATGAAGCGCCTGATCTACTGCCTGCCCGCCGTTTTCGGCGACGCGGCGGTGCGCGGGCGCCCCGGCGTCGGGCGCTTCGCGCACATCTTCCGTCTCTACGGCAGGTGGGTCGTGCCGGTGGATCGGACCGGGACCATCCGCACGCCCGTGCGCGACGTGTCGCTGTTCCCGGTGCCGCGGTATCGGCCGTTCTCGAAGACGTACGAGGAGCTCTGCGACGCGCGCGCGCGGCAGATCCTCGCGAGCGCCGAGAGCCTGGGCGTCAGGATTTACGTCATGTACTCGGGCGGCATCGACAGCACCTGCCTGCTGGTGTCGCTGCTCAAGCACGCGACGCTCGAGCAGAGAAGAAACCTGGTCATACTCCTCTCGCACGAGTCGATCTCGGAGAATCCGCGGTTCTACGAGGAGCACATCCGCGGCAAGCTGCGCGTCGAGTCGAGCATCACCTTCCCCAACCTGCTCGGCGGGACCGACATGCTGCTCTCGGCCGAGCACAACGACATGGTGATGGGGTCCGACAAGGTGGGCCAGATGATGAGCCGCTACGGCCCCGCCTCGATACACGGGCGCTACGACCGCGACCTGATGACCGGCTTCTTCGGCTCGAACCTGAACGACGACGTCGAGGCGGCGCGCTTCTACGTCGAGCTGTTCGAGCGCATCCGCGACGTCGCCCCGATGCCGATCGACACCAACTTCGACTTCCTGTGGTGGGTGAACTTCGCGATCAAGTGGCAGGCGTGCTACGCGTACATCACGATGCTGACGCCCGCCCGGAACGCGCACCGCGTCACGCGGGACTATCTCGACACGCGCTTCGTCTCCTTCTTCAACACCGAGGAGTTCCAGCTCTGGAGCATGAACAACCTCGACAAGCGCATCCGGGACACCTGGGCGAGCTACAAGTGGATCGCGAAGGACCTGATCTACGACTACACGGGGGACGCCGAATACCGCGACAACAAGCTGAAGAAGGGCTCGCTCATCCCGCTCACGCACCGGCTGTACGCGAACAACTTTCTCGACGAGGACCTGCGCTTCAGCAACGAGCTGGATCCGGACGCCTACCTGGAGGCGCGCAATGACTTCGCGTGAGCGCTTTCCCGCGGGCGCGCGGCTGCGCGGGCCCGGCTAATGGCGCGAAGGCTGCGGCTGCGTCGGCGCGTCGCCGCCGGGCGCCACCGGAGCGTCGATCCGGTCGGCGCCGCCGAGGCTGTTGAGCAGCTGGCGGGCGGAATCGAAATAGACGTTGCTCCGCGGCACGGTGTAGAGCAGCGTCTCCAGGGCGCGCCGGCTTTCCGCGGCTCGCCCGTCGCGCGCGCACGCGAGCCCGATGTGGTAGAGCGCCCCGGCATGGTCGGGCTGCATCTGCAGCACGCGGTGCCAGAGCGCGAGCGCCTGCGCGGTGGCGCCGGCGGCGAACTGCATCAGCGCGAGCTGGAAGGTCTCGTTCGCCGATTGCGCGCCGTTGCCCGCCGGCCGGTAAGGCAACGTCGGTTGCGGCGCGGCCTCGGCGCGGAACAGCGCGTCGAACATCGCCGGGTAGAGCCACGGGTGCAGGTAGGGGTTGGAGTTCATCTCGACCAGCCACAGCTTGCCGTCGGCATCGAGAACCGCGTCCACGGTATAGACCGCGGTGCGGCGCAGCTCGGCCGGGATGCCCGTCCACAAGCGCTCGCCGATCGCGGCGAGCTGGGCCGCGAGATCCTGGATCATGTTCTTGGCGAGATCGACCGTCTCCATGTCGGCCGTCAGGTTGAAAATCGAGCCGTAGCGGAAATCGACCTCCTGCCCGGCGCCCGCCTCGAGCACGTCGTCGAGCGACCTGCCGAGGAAGCGCACGTAGCGTGCCTGCTTCTTGAGCTCGATCGGCTGCTGCTTGATGCGGCAGCGGGTCGCGAGCAGCTGCCGGATCGTGCGCCGCCCGTCGCCGATCACGGTCGCCGGCGACTCGAGCTCCAGGCAGACGGGACGGTCCTCGACGTAGTAGATCTTCGCGCTGCGCCCGCGGACGAAGCGCTCGTAGTATTCGCCGGGCTCGAGCGGCCGGATCCGGGCATGGCGGAAGGGCCCGTCCACGCCCTCGGAGAACGACGAGACGTTCTTCTTCACGACGACGTCGGCCATGTCGGCGGACGGATCGGTCGAATGCTCCGGGGTCGCGAGCCCGTTCGCGGCCGCGTAGGCCTTGAACTTGAGCTTCTCGTCGGAGAGCTCCCAGCGACGGTTGAAGTACGGGTACCAGCCGGCGAACGCGTGCACGTCGGGCTGAAAGCGCGGCGTGTACTGGCGCGCGCCGTCGCGCAGCTCGAGGAATTGCGGGCACAGGCTGTAGCGCTTGCCGGCGGCGCGCACCTCGAGCACGAAATCGCGTGCGTTCACGCTGGCCTCGGCGCCGAAGCGCTCGAGCGCCGTCTGAACGTATTTGAAGTGGTTCAGCAGGTTCTGCTTGTAGCTGAAGTACGCCATGCCATCCGCCCCCGCCAAGGTAGACGCCGGCCCGGCGGACCGACACTCCCCTGCTGGAAGTTATCCGCGCCCGGGGGCGGATGTTTAGACCGGCCGTTTAAACCGCCCCGGCGATCGCCGGATACATTGATCCACGAGCGTCCCGCACGGGGACGCTGAAGGAGCCGCTCATGCACGTCGTATTGCTCACCAGCGTCACCAGCGGCGCGAAGCGCCTGTTCCGCGCCCTGGGCTCCTACCAGCTCGCCTGGTACCTCCGCAAGCACGGCTACGAGACGCAGGTCCTCGACTTCATCCACGAGCTCGACAAGGCGAAGATCCTCGAGCTGATCGGCAAGTTCGTGAAGCCCGAGACCCGGATCCTGGGATGGAGCGGGATGCTCATGCCCGGCGACGAGAAGTGGTGGCTCAAGTTCGTGTGCGAGGAGCTGATGCCCGAGCTGCGCCGCCGCTATCCGCAGCTGAAGCTGATCACGGGCGGGGCGCCCGTGCACGAGGTGAACCGCCTGTACCGCAACCGGCGGGCCTTCGACTACTTCTTCTACGGCCACGCCGAGGACACGCTGCTCGCCTTCTGCAACCACGTCTACCGGGGCGCGCCCATGCCGCAGATGGAGCTCATGCTCGGCAACCGCGTGATCCGCGAGAGCGCGGTGCTGCCCGAGTCGCAACCCAAGTTCGGCATCCAGGACTGCGATCACCTCTGGCACGACCGCGATTGCATCCAGCCCGGCGAGAGCCTGCCGATCGAGATGAGCCGCGGCTGCATCTTCAAGTGCAAGTTCTGCCGCTACCCGTACATCGGCAAGACCAAGAACGACTTCACGCGTCGCATGGAGCTGGTCGCGCAGGAGCTCGCGCACAACCACGAGAAGTGGGGCGTGCGCAACTATTACATGCTCGAGGACACGTTCAACGACAGCAACGAGAAGATCGAGGCCTTCGTCGACGTCGTGCGCCGCCTGCCGTTCCGCATGCGCTTCGCGTCCTACCTGCGGCCCGACCTGCTGTGGGCGCATCCGGGGCAGGCGGAGAAGCTGCAGGAGGCGGGCCTGATCTCGGCCTTCCTCGGGGTCGAGAGCCTGAGCGGCGAGGCGAGCCGCCTCATCGGCAAGGGTTGGTCGGGAACGCACGCGCGCGAGTACATCCCGCGGCTGTACCACGAGGTGTGGAAGCGCGGCACGACGTTCCGCATGGGGCTGATCGTCGGCATCCCGCCCGAGACCCGCGACGACATGATGACGACGCACCAATGGGCCGTCGACCAGGGCTTGCCCAACTGGAAATGGCACCTGCTCAGCGTCAACCGCGACAGCCACGGCCCGTGGGTCAGCGAGTTCGACCGCCACGCCGACCAGTACGGCTTCGACTGGTACACCGACAACGGCGTCACGCGCTGGAAGACGTCAACCATGACCTGGCGCGACGGCAAGACGCTGAAGGACGAGCTCACCACGCTCGCCAAGCCCTACCAGAAGCAGGAGTGCTGGGGGCTGATCGAGCGCGGGACCTACGGCTACGACCTCGATCACGAGAAGGACGTGCGCCTCGTCGACGTCGACAAGCAGGACGCGGCGCAGCGCCGCCAGGCGTTCCTCGACCGCTACGTCGACAGCCTGAGCGCGCTGCCGAACTAGGCAAGGCCGCGGGCGGCGCCGCTAGTTGTGGCGCAGCTCCGCCACCTCGTGGCGGATGGCGTGCTCGACCTCGGTCCACAGGCGGATGCGCGCCTCGAGCGCCTCGACCGCCGCCTGCTCGGCCTCGTGGATGTGCACCGGGTCGTGCTCGCACAGGGTCTCGACCAGCTGGATCGCCGCGGGCCCGTGCTCCTCGCCGTCGACCTCGATGTGGCGCTGCAGGTAGTAATGGAACTTGGGTGCCTGCGTGCGCGAGATCTTCAGCTGCTCGGCGATCTTGGAGAACATGCTCGGGATCACGTTCTCGCGCCCGAAGCAGAAGGCGGCCGCGACGATGTGCGGCTCGCCGGTGTCGATGAACTCGAACGTGCGCGTCATGAAGCGCAGGCTGGGCGCGGGAACGTGCATGTTCTCCATCGCGTAGCGCACGCCGTCGTTCGTCACGCAGTTCACGAAGTCCTCGAGATCGGCCGGGTCGGCGCCCACCTCGAGCATCGCCTGGCAGTACAGGTCGTGGTGCGTGATCGAGCTGACGCCGTCCATGTCGACGTCGCTTTCCTCGGCGAGCACGATCTCGTTGATCAGCCGCGCCGCGCCGCTGCGGATCCAGCGCGTGGGCACCCAGCACTTGGTGCTCGGGCAGATGAAATGCTGGAGCGACTTGGCGAGGCTCATGAAGTCCCACACCGCGAAGACGTGGTGCTCCATGAACACGTGCAGCGCGTCGATGTTGGTGATGAGCGCGCCGCTCATCAGCGGATGGCGGTACAGCTCCTCGGTCTTGGCGCGGATCTTTCCCAGCGGCAGCTTCAACGACCTCTCCCTTGCGACGCCGAACCCGTGCGGTGCGGCGCGCCTTGCCGTGCGTGCTAGCCGCCGCCCTCGCCCAGGGCCGCGATGCCGCCGAAGTCGAGGTCGTCGTCCTGCCCGCCGCCTTCTTCCCCGGCCTGGTAGCCCCAGTAGATCCGGTTCAGGAAGTCGTGATAGGCCGCGGCGAGGCCCCGGAACCTGCCGCGCTTCTCCCCGAGCTCCGCCTCGTTCTTCAGTCCCAGCGCCTGGCTTTCTGCCATGGAATTCCCCTCAGATGGAACGATCGGCCGGCGGCGCCGGCCTCGGCGCCGCCCCGATCGAATGTATCCCCCCGGTTCGCGAGGCGTTTAGCCGCGCCACGGGGGCCCGGCTCCCCGACTCGACAAAGTATCCGGCGATTGCGCCGGATGTTTAGGCGCGGCGATCCGGCGCGGCGCGAAATATCGCGCGCCCTTCCCGCCTAAACAAATCCGGCGACCGCGGGAAACCTTCCGACGTGGGTGCTCGGGCCTGCCGATCGGGCCTCGAGGTAAGAGCGCGTTAAGCGAAGAAAGGACGACGCCATGGCAGCGGTGGTCTCGGGCAACAGCCTCGGTCTTCTCAATTCCTCCCTGTACGTTCTCGGCTCGCAAGCCCTCGGTCAAGCCGGGCAAGGCCGCGCGGGCGAGCGCGTGTACGTGAACGCCGCGACCGGCAACCTGGTGGTGCAGAACCAGGACGAGCTCCTCCTGGGACGCGGACCCGACCTCGGGCTG
>DASRFB010000024.1:0-24002 GCA_035651815.1 Burkholderiales bacterium
CGCTCGCCGTGTCGCTAGAGAACCCGCGCCTCGTCGGCGGCATCGTCGCGTTCGCGGTCGCGGCGGCGACGCGCAACGTCACGCTCACGATCGTCGTCGGGATGCTGGCGATGACGGCGGTGCGGCTGATCGCGGCGTAGCCGATGCGATCGCGTACGCTCCTCGCGTCCTGCGTCCTCGCCGCGCTGGCGGCCGCGTGCGCGGTCGTGCCGATGCGCGAGCGCACCGCCGACGCTTTCGCGGCGCGCGTCGGCGCGGCGCTCGAGCGCTCGGGGCTCGGTCCGGACGCGCTCCTGATCGTCGACAACGTCCTCGACAACGAAGCGCGCGAGGATCCGCCCGGCGCGCCGGCGCTCGTGCGCGAGCTGCTCGGCCGGCCGCTCGCCGCCGCCGACGCCGGGACGCTGTTCTACCGGGCGGTGCCGGGCGCGCTGCGGCGGCTCGTCGACGAGGCGTCGGCCGCGCCGCGCCCCGAGAGCAGCGAGATCGCGCTGCGCGACCTCGTCGATCGGTACGTCGCCGAGCTCGCTCGCGCGCAGGCGCTGCTGCGCACGGCGCTGAGTCCAGGCGCGGTCGATGCGAAAGCCGTGCTCGCGGACCTCGAGCGGCATCCGCCGTCGGGCGCGCGCATCGCCGGGATCGCGTCCGCGCTCGAGCGCTCGAAGCTCGAGCGCGCGACCGGAATGTTTCTCGCGGCGACCTCGCGCTTCGTCGCCGCGCTGCGCGCGTCCCGAGGCCGGATCCGTTTCCCGGAGCGGCCGGTGCGCTTCGAATCGCCGATCGGCGCCGTCGTCATCGGCACGGCGGGCGACGATGTGCACGGCGCGGACGCCGCGCTCATCGTCGATCCGGGCGGCAACGACGTCTACGAGCGCAGGCCGGTCTCGGGAGGAGCGGTCTCGGTGATCGTCGATCTCGGGGGCGACGACCGCTACCGCGGATCCGACGTCGTGATCCACGGCCTGTCGGCGATCGTCGATCTCGCAGGCGACGACCGCTACACGATGACGGGCGCAGGCCTCGCCGCGGCGCTCGCCGGCGTCTCGCTCGTGCTCGACTTCGCCGGCGACGACGTCTACGAGGCGGGCATCTTCGCCGAGGGCGCGGCGGCGTTCGGGCTGGGCGCGCTGGTCGATCTCGGCGGCAACGACCGCTATCGCGTGCAGGCGGCGGGCCAGGGATTCGGCATGACCGGAGGCGTCGGCCTGCTCTGGGACCGCGGCGGCGACGACTCGTACTCCGCGGCCGGGATGCCCGACGCGTTCGATCGCGGCGGCGGCACGAGCTGGGCGCAGGGCGCGGGCTTCGGTTTCAGGACCGCGCTCGGCGGCGGCGTCGGCATCCTGCGCGACGAGGCGGGCGACGATCGCTACGAGGCCGAGATGTTCGCGCAGGGCACGGGCTACTGGTACGCGCTCGGCCTCCTCTGGGACGGCGGCGGACGCGACGTCTACCGCGCCGTCCGCTACGCGCAGGGCAACGGCGTGCACCAAGCGGTCGGCGTGCTGCGCGACGACGGCGGCGACGACCGCTACGAGATGAAGATCGGCGTCGGCCAGGGCATGGGCCTCGATCTCGCGGTCGGCGTCCTCTTCGACGCGGCCGGGGACGACTTCTACGGCGCCCCGGCCTACGCGCAGGGCAACGCGACCGCGAACGGCATCGGCATCGCGTTCGACGCGGGCGGCGCGGACCGCTGGCACGCGAGCGCCGACCGCCGCGTGTGGGGCGTCGCCGAGCCGCTGCGCGGGTTGCCGAGCGTCGGGGTCGTCGTCTACGACGCGACGGGCTCGGTCTTCGATCGCGACGGCAAGGTCGTGCCCGCGCCGGCGGGCGCTGCGCTCGAGGACCCGGCCGAGGCGGCGCCCGCGCCGCCGGCGCGCTGTCCCGAGGCGGTCCCGGCGCCGCCCGAGGACGATCGTCCGCTCGCCGAGATGCTGCGGCGGCTCACGCCGGGCGTCGCCGCGGACGCGATCGACCCGGCGCAGCTCGCGCGGATCCGGGCGCGCCTCTCGCGCGGAATCCAGGCGGCGATGGGGCAGCTGCTGCCCGCGGACGACTTCGACGTCGTGTTCTCCTTCGCCGCGGCGCTGCGCTGCACGCTCGCGATGGCGCCGGCCGCCGAGGCGCCGGCGATGTGGGACGAGCTCGAAGAGGCGCTGCTCGAGAGCCCGAGGGGTCCGTTCACGGGCGCGATCATCGGCGCGCTGCGCGAGCGCCCGCCGCCGCCGCCGCAGATGCGGCGCGTCCTCGCCGCGCTCGAGCGTGACCCGGCGTGCGGCGTGCGCGTCGTCACGCTGCAGTTGAGGGAGGCGACCGCGGACGAGGCTTCGCGCGCGGCGCTCGAGTCGGCGGCGCAGGAGGCGCTGCGCTCGTCGTGCTGGCAGCTGCAGTCGGCGGGGCTGGGGGTGCTCAGGCGCAGCGGCGCGGCGCCCGCTCCCGACGCGCGGCTGCCGAGCTTCCTGCGCCGCGCGCCTTAGCGCGCGCCTCACGCCGGCGATTCGGCCTTGCGCAGCGGCAACGTGCCGGTGGGCGCGACGCGGTTGCGCCCGGCGTTCTTCGCCGCGTACAGCGCCTCGTCGGCGTGCTTCATCCAAGCGTCCATCGACTCGCCCGGACGCAGCTCGCTCACGCCGATGCTCACCGTCACGCGCGCGGCCTGCCCCGGCAGCGACGCCTCGATCGACGCGCGCAGCTGCTCGGCGACGACCGCTGCCGCGCCCTCGCGCGTGTCGGGCAGCAGCAGCATGAATTCCTCGCCGCCGATGCGGAACAGCAGGTCGAGCTTGCGCGAGCGCTTGCCGATCAGCTCGACCACCGCGCGCAGCACGCCGTCGCCGGCGGCGTGGCCGAGGTCGTCGTTGATGCGCTTGAAATGATCGATGTCGACGAGCAGCAGCGACGCGGGCGCCGAGGTCCGGCGCTGGCGCTCGATCGCGTCGGAGAGGCAGCGCTCCAGGTGGCGCCGGTTGAAGGCGCCGGTCAGCGGGTCGACGTTCGCCTGGTCGAGCAGCCGCCGGTGCAGGTCGAAGACGATGCCGAGGATGAGGTTGGCGAGCACGATGGTGAGCGCGAGCGTCGCCGAGAAGCGGATGGTGTAGTCGAGGCCGATGAAGTGGTACACGAGCGCGCTGATCAGCACGAGCATCAGCACGTTGCACACGTTCGCCATGCGCCGCGACAGCGAGAAGGTGAACAGCAGCACCGAGGGATAGCACCACAGCGCTCCCCAGAAGCCCTGGACCTTGAGCGAGATCCCGATCGCGGGAACGAGCGGCACGAGGAGCAGGATCAGCGGGATCGGCGGCGGGCGCTTGAGATACACCGCGATGGCGTTCACGCCGAGGATGGCCACGCCGCCGAGGATCCCGATCGCGAGCGCGGCGTTGCCCTGGATGAACGCGTTCACGGCGAACGGGACGAGCAGCAGCACCGCCGCGGTCGCGAGGCTGTACATGATGCGCGCGCGGTACGCGCCGAGCGGGTCGCGCCCGAGCTCGACCGGGCTCGTGCTCGCCATGCGCCTAGACCAGCCCGTCCATGGGCATGACGTCGACCTCGTCGCCGGGCTTCACCGCGCCCTGCTCGTGGCCGAGGACGACGAAGCAGTTCGCCTCGGACATCGAGCGCAGGATGCCCGACCCCTGCGCTCCGGTGAGGCGCACGCTCCACTCGCCCGCGCGCCGCTCGAGCACGCCGCGCTGGAACTCGGTGCGCCCGGGCTTCTTGCGCATCGCGACCTGGCTCTTCGCGCGCAGCAGCGGCAGCTCGCACTCGGTGCATCCGGCGAGGTGCAGCAGCGCGCCGCGCACGAAGTGATAGAACGTGACCATCACCGCGACCGGGTTTCCGGGCAGACCGAAGAGGTACGCCGAGCGGCCCCGCGTCGCGATCCTTCCGAACGCCATGGGGCGTCCGGGCCGCATCGCGATCTTCCAGAACACCACCTCGCCGAGCGCGGCCATCATCTGCTTGGTGAAGTCGGCCTCGCCGACCGACACGCCGCCCGAGGTGACGACGGCGTCGGCGCGATCGGCCGCGTCGCGGAACGCCGCTTCGAGCTTCGCGGGGTCGTCGCGCACGACGCCGAGGTCGATCGCCTCGCAGCCGAGGCGCGTCAGCATGCCCCAGATCGTATAGCGGTTCGAGTCGTAGACCTGACCGGGCGCGAGCGGCTTGCCGACCGAAACGAGCTCGTCGCCGGTCGAGAAGAACGCGACGCGCGGCCGCCGGCGCACGGTCGCCCGGTCGATCCCGAGCGAGGCGATCAGCCCGAGGTCCGCGGGCCGCAGCAGCCTCCCGGCGCTCAGCGCGGGCTTTCCCATTTTCAGGTCCTCGCCGGCGAGCCGGCGGTTCTGGCCCGGCTCCTGTCCGGGCGGGATGGTGATCCGGTCGCCTTCCGCGCCGACCATCTCCTGCACGATCACGGTATCGGTGTTCCTCGGCATCACGGCGCCGGTCATCACGCGCACGCATTCGCCGCGGCCGACCTCGCCGGCGAAGGCCTTGCCGGCGTAGGCGACGCCGACCTCGGTGAGCGTCACCGGCAGGTGCACGCCGAGATCGTCGTTGCGCACCGCGTAGCCGTCCATCGCCGAGTTGTCGTGCGCCGGCACGTCGATGGGCGAGACGATTTCCTGAGCGAGGACGCGGCCGAGCGCGTCGCGCACGGGCACGGTCTCGGTCTCGGCGATGGGCCGCACGAATCCGCGGATCACCTCGTTCGCCTTCGCGACCGGGAGCGCCTCCGGGTCGTAGCCGCTGGTGCAGCCGATGATTTCCTTCAGAGTGGCCATTCGCGATCGTGCGCCGCGTCGCCCGACATTGACACCGTCATACGATAGCGCATCCGGCCGTCAGCCCGGCGGGACGTCGTCCCAGGCGCGAAGCTCCTCGCGGGTGTTGATGTTGGAGAAGGCCTCGGCCTCGTCGTCGAAGCGCACTTCGACGGTCTTCAGGCCCGAGTACCAGGCGTCGATCTTGCGGCCGCCCGACTCCAGGAACCGCGCGAGCCCCGGCAGCGCGTCGCGGCGCACGAGCGAGAACACGGGATGCGGCTGTTCGCCCGTCTTCGCGACGGCGAGGTCCGCGCCGTCGCGCTCGAGCGCCGCGCGCAGGCGCGCGACGAGATCCGGCGGCAGGAACGGCGAGTCGCACGGACAGGTCGCGACGAGCGGGTGCGCCGCCACCTGGAGTCCCGCGTGCAGCCCCGCGAGCGGGCCGGCGTAGCCGCCGATGTCGTCCGGCACGACGCGAGGGCCGAGCCGCGCGTAGCGCTCGACGTTCTGGTTGGCGTTGATGAGGACTTCGTCCACCTGCGGCGCGAAGCGCGCGAGCACCCATTCGATCATCGGCTTGCCGCGCAGCACCTGCAGGCCCTTGTCGACCCCGCCCATGCGGCTGCCGCGTCCGCCGGCGAGGATGAGACCCGTGATGGCCATGGCGGCCGCTCAGGCCACCATCGTCGGCACCGTGGTCCTGCGGAAGCGGTGCCTGCCCGTGAACAGCAGGTAGTGCTTGCCGCCCGCGGCCCGGCCGATCATGGTGATGCCCGTGCGCTCGGCGATGGCGTGGCCCATCTGCGTGAGCCCCGAGCGCGACACGAGGAACGGGATCCGCATCTGCGCGGCCTTGATGACCATCTCGGAAGTGAGCCGGCCGGTGGTGTAGAAGATCTTGTCCGAGCCGTCGACGTCGTCCAGCCACATCTGGCCGGCGATCGCGTCGACGGCGTTGTGGCGGCCGACGTCCTCGACGAAGTACAGCAGGCGCACCGCCGCCGCATCGGTGGCCGGAGCGTTCTCGATCAGGGCGCAGCCGTGCACGGCGCCCGCGGACTTGTATACGGTCTCGCGCAGCCGCACCGCCTCGAGCAGCGCGTGCAGCCCGATGTCGGTGAGAGCGACGTCGTCGCGCAGCTTCACCGAGTCGATCTCCTCCATGAGGTCGCCGAAGACCGTGCCCTGGCCGCAGCCCGTGGTGACGGTGCGCTTGCTCATCTTGTCGTCGAGGCCGTTCAGGCCCCGGCGCGTCGTGATCGCGACCGAATCGGTCTCCCAGTCGACCTGGACCGCGGCGATCTCGTCGAGCGAGCGCGCGAGGCGCTGGTTGCGCAGGTAGCCGATCGCGAGCGCCTCGGGCGCCTGCCCGAGCGTCATCAGCGTGACGATCTCGCGCTTGTCGATGTAGAGCGTGAGCGGGTGCTCGCCGGCGATCGGCTGGCGCACCGCCTCGCCGCGCTCGTTGACCGCCTCGACGTCGTGGGTGAGCGGGCGAGCGGCGTTGCTGAGCTCGGGACGGCGCCGCATCAGCCGCCTATGTAGGACATCTCGATCTTGCGCGCCTTGGCGGTGTCCGCGGTGCGGATCTCGGAATAGCGGTCGCCGCGCGCGCGCCAGATGCGCGAGATGGCGGACGAGACCGCCTCGTCCGGGGCGCCCGAGCGCAGCATCGAGCGCAGGTCGTAGCCCGCGGTCGCGAACAGGCAGGTGTAGAGCATGCCCTCGGTCGACAGCCGCGCGCGCGTGCAGGTGCGGCAGAACGCCTGCGTGACCGACGAGATCACGCCGATCTCGCCCGAGCCGTCGGCGTAGCGCCAGCGCTCGGCGACCTCGCCGGCGTAGTTCGGGTCGAGCGGCTCGAGCGGCATCTCGGCGCCGATGCGCCGGACGATCTCGGCGGAAGGCACGACGTCGTCCATGCGCCAGCCGTTCGTCGCTCCCACGTCCATGAACTCGATGAAGCGCACGACGTGGCCGCTGCCGCGGAAGCGGCGCGCCATCGGCAGGATCGAGTCCTCGTTCACGCCGCGCTTCACGACCATGTTGATCTTGACCGGCGCGAGGCCGGCATCGGCCGCCGCGTCGATGCCCGCGAGCACGTCGGCGAGCGGGAAGTCGGCGTCGTTCATCGCGCGGAAGACGCGGTCGTCGAGCGAGTCGAGGCTGACCGTCACGCGGTGCAGGCCCGCGGCCTTGAGCGCACGCGCCTTGCGCGCGAGCAGGGAGCCGTTCGTGGTCAGCGTCAGCTCGACGCCGTCGATCCCGGCGAGCATCGCGATCAGGCGCTCGAGGTTGCGCCGCAGCAGCGGCTCGCCGCCGGTCAGGCGGATCTTCTCGATGCCGTGGCCGCGGAACACGCGCGCGAGCCGCTCGATCTCCTCGAACGAGAGCAGCTCGTTGCGCGGGAGGAACGCGTAATCCGGGCCGAAGACGTCCTTCGGCATGCAGTAGACGCAGCGGAAGTTGCAGCGGTCGGTGACCGAGATGCGCAGGTCGCGCAGCGCCCGACCGAGCGTGTCCAGGCGGCCGCCCTGCAAAGACCCCGGCTCCGGCAGGGGCTTGGAGCGTCGCGCGTCGCTGATTCGGATGATCCGTTCGGTCATGCGGTTCCGGAAGTGCGCTCGGGGGCGCCGCCGCGTATCATTCGTGAATATGAATGTCGATGCATATAGCGGACCTTCGAGTATACCCGGAAACGCTCCGCTCCCCGCTCTCGCCGTCGCGGTCGTGATGGAGCGTCGGCGCCTCGCGAACCGCTGGCGCTCCGAGGTCTGGCAGCCGATCGGCGTCGTGCCCGACGCCGATCCGCAGGGCGAATCGCCGCGGCTCCTCATGCGCGACGACGAGCGCGAGCACTGGCTGCATCCCGGGTTCAAGCTGGAGCTCTTCCACGACGAGGCCGAGGGCTATTACCTCAACCTGAACTCGCCGCAGCCGTACGTGTTCGTGAACTGGCTGGAGGAGGACGGAGCGGGCGTTCCGAAGCTCGTGACCGTCAGCTACAACGAGGCCGCGCGCCAGATGGACGGCGGCGCGACGGTCGACGGCGTGGTCCTGCCGGCGCAATGGCTCGGCTGGCTCGCCGAGTACGTCGCGCGCCATTACCGCCCCGAGCCGAAGAAGAAGCGCATCCGCCCGCCGTCGTTCAAGGGCGCGCGGCGCGACGAGTAGACGAGCATGTGCCCGGACGAAAACTCGGACGAAAATTTCCTCGCGCGCTGGTCGCGCCGCAAGCACGAGCGCCGGGCCGAGGAGAAGGCCCCGGAGCGGCCGGCCGAGCCGCCGCGCGCACCGTCGCCGGCGCGGCCGCCGGAGCCCGCGCGCGCGGCGCCCGAGCTGCCGCCGGTCGACGCGCTGAAGGGGCTCGCGTCCGACTACAGGGATTTCCTGCACCCGTCGGTCGACGAGAACCTGCGCCGCTCCGCGCTGAAAAAGCTCTTCCACGACCCGCACTTCAACGTCATGGACGGGCTCGACGTGTACATCGACGACTACTCCAAGCCCGACCCGGTGCCCGAGTCGATGCTCAAGGACCTGCTCGCGCGGCACCGCTCGCTCACCGATCGCCCGGAGCCCGAGGAGGAGCCGCGCGGGGAGCCGCAGGTCGCGCCCGCTGCCGCGCTCGCCGACGCGCGCGCGACCGAGCCGCCCGTCGCGCCGCCCGAGGAACCGGCGGCCCCGGCCGACGAGGAAAAGAGATCCGCATGAGCGACACCGATCGCGCACTCAAGGTCTGCAGCTGCAACGGCACCATGGCGCTCGACGCCAAGGCGCTCGCGCACGCGCTCAAGCGCGAGCAGCCGATCGAGATCCACACGGAGCTGTGCCGGCGCGAGGCCGCCGCCTTCGGCGAGGCGCTGAAGCACGACGCCTGCACGGTCGCGTGCACCCAGGAGGCGCCGCTCTTCTCCGAGATCGCGCAGGAGGCGCGCTCGGGCACCGAGCTCAAGTTCGTCAATATCCGCGAGCACGCCGGCTGGTCGGCGCAGGGCGCGAAGGCCACGCCGAAGATCGCCGCGCTGCTCGCGCTCGCGGAGCTGCCCGACCCGGAGCCGGTCCCGAGCGTCGAGTACCAGTCGGCCGGCGAGCTGCTCGTCGTGGGACCCACCGCGGCCGCGCTGGCGTGGGCCGCGCGCCTCGCCGGGCAGCTCGACGTCGCGGTCCTCGTCACCGACGCGAGAGGCGCCGAGCTGCCCTCGGCGCGCGGCTACCCGGTCTGGTCGGGAAGCGTGACATCGCTGAAGGGCTGGCTCGGCGCCTTCGAGGTGGAATGGGAGCAGCGCAACCCGATCGACCTCGAGCTGTGCACCCGCTGCAACGCCTGCGTGCGCGCCTGCCCCGAGCAGGCGATCGATTTCTCCTACCAGGTCGACCTGGACAAGTGCAAGTCGCACCGCGCCTGCGTCGCCGCGTGCGGGCCGGTGGCCGCGATCGACTTCGAGCGGGCCGAGCGCGCGCGCAAGGAGCGCTTCGACCTCGTGCTCGATCTCTCCGACGAGCCGTGCCTGAAGCTCGCCGACCCGCCGCAGGGCTACCTCGCGCCGGGACGCGATCCGCTCGAGCAGGCGCTCGCCGCGGCGCAGCTGGCGCAGCTCGTCGGCGAGTTCGAGAAGCCGCGCTTCTTCGCGTACGACGAGAAGATCTGCGCGCACTCGCGCTCGGGCAAGCGGGGCTGCACGCAGTGCCTCGACGTGTGCTCGACCGGCGCCATCGCTCCGGCCGGCGACAAGATCCGCGTCGAGCCGCAGCTGTGCCTGGGCTGCGGCGGCTGCACCACCGTGTGCCCCTCGGGCGCGCTGACCTACGCCTATCCGCGCGCCGCCGACCTGGGCCTGCGGCTCAAGCGCCTGCTCTCGGTCTACGCCGCAGCGGGCGGCGTGGACGCGTGCGTGCTCCTGCACAACACCGAGGACAGCCGCGAGCTGATCGCGAAGCTCGGGCGGCGCGCCGCGGGCGCGAACGGCGGCGGGCGCGGTCTGCCCGCGCGCGTGATCCCGCTCGAGGTGCACCACGCCGCCTCGGTCGGCATCGACGTGTGGCTGGCGGCGATGAGCTACGGCGCGAGCCAGGTCGTCGTCCTCGCCACGCCGCACGAGTCCGAGGCGTACGGCGCGGCGGTGCAGAAGCAGATGGGCTACGCCCAGACGGTGGTCGATGCGCTCGGCTACGCGGGCCGGCATTTCCACTGGATCGCCGCGGACGACGAGACGCGCCTCGAGCAGGCGCTCTGGGCGCTCGAGCCCGCCGCGGCGCCTTCGAAGCCCGCGACGTTCAACGTGGCCGCGGAGAAGCGCGGCACCCTCGAGTTCGCGCTCGAGCACCTCGCGAAGCTCGCGCCGACGCCGGTCGAGCAGGTCGCGCTCGCGGCCGGCGCGCCGTGGGGGCGCGTCGACGTGAACACGAAGGCGTGCACGCTGTGCATGGCTTGCGTCGGCGCCTGCCCCGAGTCGGCGCTGCTCGACGGACGCGAGCGGCCGATGCTGAGCTTCCTCGAGCGCAACTGCGTGCAGTGCGGGCTGTGCGCGCAGACCTGCCCCGAGGACGCGATCGCGCTGGTCCCGCGCCTGCTGCTCACCGACCAGGCGAAGCGGCAGGTCGTGCTGAACGAGGCCGAGCCTTTCAACTGCGTGCGTTGCGGCAAGCCCTTCGGCACGCGCCAGATGATCGACAACATGCTCGGCAAGCTCACCGGGCACTCGATGTTCGCCGACGGCGGCGCGGCGCCCGGATCGAAACTGAGACGGCTGCAGATGTGCGCCGATTGCCGCGTCGTCGACATGATGGAAAACAAGGCGGAGACGACGATCCTCGATGGACCCAAGTCCTGACGGGGAAGGCGCCGCCGGGGAGGACCGGGCGCGCGCGGGCTATTACGCGCTGCTCGCGCGCCTGTACTACTCCGGGCCGGACGCCGCGCTGCTCGGCACGATCGCGGGCGCCGACGAGATCGCGCACGACCCGGGTTCGGGCCTCGCCGGCGCCTGGAACGCGCTCGTCGCCGCCGCCGGCGCGATGGATGCGGAGGCGGCCCGGCTCGAGCACGACGAGGTCTTCGTCGGCGTCGGCAAGGCCGACGTAACCCCTTACGCGAGCTACTATCTATCCGAGACGGGCCGGGAGAAGATCCTGGTGCGACTCAGGCAGCAGCTCGCCGAAATGGGGCTCGCCCGAGCCGGGAGCGCGCGCGAGCCCGAGGACCATTTCGCCGGCTTGTTCGAGGTGATGCGGCATCTGATCTCCGATTCGGACGATGCTGCATTGCAGAAGCAGAAGCGGTTTTTCGCCCAGTTCATCGCTCCTGCGTATGCCCCTTTTTGCACTGCAATATCCGAGTGCCCCAACGCGAATTTCTATAAGCACGTCGCGCGGTTCTCCCGGCATTTCCTGGATATTGAAAGCGAGTGCATAAAGGTGTTCTAATTAGGAAATCCGCGACATATTTCACAGATCGGTTTAACCGACACTCAAGTATTTTTCGCGGCACTCGGAGAAGGAGATCGGACATGAGCAGCACAAAATCCAAAACACTTTCCCGTAGAAACTTCCTTCTCGCAGTAGGCGCCGGCGGCGCCGCGACCGCGGCCGCCGTGGTGGCCGGCCAGTCGGCCAGGACCGCGAGCCCGTCACCCGCGCAGAACGGCGACAAGCGGCGCGGCAAGGGCTACGAAGAGACCGCGCACGTCCGCAGCTACTACCGCACCACCAAAGTTTGAATCGAGGAGCCGTGACCATGCTTCTGACCAGGAAATCCGCTGGGGATTCCGCTCGCCCCGCCAGCGCGCGTCTGTCGCGCAGCCTCAACGGCATGCTCGCGAAGACCATCGACCGCCGCGCGTTCCTGAAGCGCTCCGGGATCGCCGCGGGCGCGGGCGCCTTCGCGACGCAGCTGCCGTTCAACATGATCGGCAAGGCCGAAGCGCAGGTGAAGAGGGACGACTCCAAGGTCGAGGTGAAGCGCACCGTGTGCACGCACTGCTCGGTCGGCTGCGCCATCGACGCGGTCGTGCAGAACGGCGTGTGGGTGCGCCAGGAGCCGGTGTTCGACTCGCCGATCAACCTCGGCGCGCACTGCGCCAAGGGCGCGTCGGTGCGCGAGCACGGCATGACCGAGAATTCGCACCGCCTCAAGACGCCGATGAAGCTGGTGAACGGCAAGTACCAGAAGATCTCCTGGGACCAGGCGATCAACGAGATCGGCGACAGGATGCTCGCGATCCGCAAGGAGTCCGGGCCCGACGCCATGATGTTCATCGGCTCGTCCAAGCATTCGAACGAGCAGTCGTACCTGATGTGCAAGTGGGTGCGGCTCTGGGGCACGAACAACACCGACCACCAGGCGCGCATCTGCCACTCGACCACGGTCTCGGGCGTCGCGAACACCTGGGGCTACGGCGCGATGACGAACTCGTACAACGACATGCACAACTCGAAGGCCGCGTTGTACATCGGCTCGAACGCGGCCGAGGCGCACCCGGTGTCGATGCTGCATTCGCTGCACGCGAAGGAGACCGGCTGCAAGATCATGGTCGCGGATCCGCGCTTCACGCGTACGGCGGCGAAGGCCGACCAGTACATCCGCATCCGCTCGGGCACCGACATCCCGTTCCTCTTCGGCGTCCTCTACCACGTGTTCAAGAACGGCTGGGAGGACAAGAAGTACATCCACGACCGCGTCTACGGCATGGACAAGGTCCGCGAAGACGTCATGAAGAAGTGGCACCCGGCGGCGGTCGAGGAGGCCTGCGGCGTGCCCGAGGCCGAGGTCCACAAGGTCGCCGAGACCATGGCGAAGAACCGTCCGAGCACCATCGTCTGGTGCATGGGCCAGACCCAGCACTCGATCGGCAACGCCATGGTGCGCGCCTCGTGCATCGTCCAGCTCGCGCTCGGCAACATCGGCGTCTCGGGCGGCGGGGCGAACATCTTCCGCGGCCACGACAACGTGCAGGGCGCGACCGACCTCGGGCCGAACCCGGACTCGCTGCCGGCCTACTACGGCCTCGCGCCCGGATCGTTCGCGCACTGGGCCAAGGTGTGGAACATCGATCTGAAGTGGCTGCAGAGCCAGTACGTCTCGGCCGCGCTGATGGCGAAACCCGGCATCACGGTGTCGCGCTGGATCGACGGCGTGCTCGAGAAGAACGAGAACATCGACCAGGATCCGAACATCCGCGGCGTGTTCTACTGGGGCCACGCCCCGAACAGCCAGACGCGGGGCCTCGAGATGCAGGCGGCGATGCACGCGCTCGACCTGCTGGTCGTGGTCGATCCGTACCCGTCGGCGACGGCGTCGATGGCCGCGATGCCGCTCGACGACCAGGGCCAGCAGATCCTGAAGAACGCGGGCAAGGAGGCGAAGAAGGACCGCGCGGTCTACCTGCTTCCGGCGTGCACGCAGTTCGAGACCGAGGGCTCGGTGACGGCGTCGAACCGCTCGCTGCAATGGCGCGAGAAGGTGATCGAGCCGCTGTTCGAGTCCAAGCCCGACCAGACGATCATGTACCTGTTCGCGAAGAAGCTCGGGTTCGCGGACCAGCTGGTCGGCAAGCTGAACGGCAAGCAGAACATCAAGCTGAAGGGGGACGAGCCCGACATCGCCGACATCACGCGCGAGTTCAACGCCGGCAGCTGGACCATCGGCTACACCGGCCAGTCGCCCGAGCGCCTGCAGGCGCACATGCGCAACATGCACGTGTTCGACGTGAAGACCCTGCGCGCGCGCGGCGGCAAGGACGCCAAGACCGGCTACGTGCTCGACGGCGACTACTTCGGGCTGCCGTGGCCGTGCTACGGGACGCCCGAGCTGAAGCACCCCGGCTCGCACACGCTGTACAACACGCACCTCCACATGATGGACGGCGGCGGCTGCTTCCGCGCGAACTTCGGCGTCGAGAAGGACGGCGTCAACCTGCTCGCCGAGGACGGCTCGTACTCGAAGGGCTCCGACATCACGACCGGCTACCCCGAGTTCGACCATGTCCTCATGAAGAAGCTGGGCTGGTGGGACGAGCTCACCGACGAGGAGAAGAAGCAGGCCGAGGGCAAGAACTGGAAGACCGACCTCTCGGGCGGCATCCAGCGCGTCACCATGAAGAACCACGGCGTGCACCCGTTCGGCAACGCCAAGGCGCGCGCGATCGTCTGGAACTTCCCCGACGGCATCCCGCAGCACCGCGAGCCGATCTACTCGCCGCGGGCCGACATGGTCGCGAAGTACCCGACGCACGACGACAAGAAGGCGTTCTGGCGCCTGCCGACGCTGTACAAGTCGCTGCAGGAGAAGAACAAGGACATCGGCAAGACCTTCCCGATCATCCTCACGAGCGGGCGGCTGGTCGAGTTCGAGGGCGGCGGCGAGGAGACGCGCTCCAACCCCTGGCTCGCCGAGCTGCAGCAGGAGAACTTCGTCGAGATCAACCCGAAGGCGGCGAACGACCGCGGCATCCGCAACGGCGAGTTCGTCTGGGTGAAGACGCCGACCGGCGCGCGCCTCAAGGTGCGCGCGATGGTCACCGAACGGGTCGGCCCGGACACGGCGTTCATCCCGTTCCACTTCTCCGGCTGGTGGCAGGGCAAGGACATGCTGCCGTTCTACCCGGACGGGGCGGCGCCGATCGTGCGCGGCGAGGCGGTCAACACCGCGACCACCTACGGCTACGACTCGGTGACGATGATGCAGGAGACCAAGACCACCGTGTGCCAGATCGAGCGGGCATAACGGGGCGATAAGGAGACCACCATGGCCAGAATGAAATTCCTCTGCGATGCCGAGCGCTGCATCGAGTGCAACGGCTGCGTGACCGCGTGCAAGCAGGAAAACGAGGTTCCCTGGGGCGTCAACCGCCGCCGCGTCGTCACCATCAACGACGGCGTGATCGGGGCCGAGAAATCGATCTCGGTCGCGTGCATGCACTGCTCGGACGCGCCGTGCATGGCGGTGTGTCCGGTCGACTGCTTCTACCGCACCGACGAGGGCGTGGTGCTGCACGACAAGGACCTGTGCATCGGCTGCGGCTACTGCTTCTACGCCTGCCCGTTCGGCGCGCCGCAGTTCCCGCAGGCGGGAGCCTTCGGGCTGCGCGGCAAGATGGACAAGTGCACGTTCTGCGCGGGCGGCCCGGAGAAGGACCTGTCGCGCGAGGAGTTCGTCAAGTACGGCTCGAACCGCCTCGCGCAGGGCAAGCTGCCGGCGTGCGCCGAGATGTGCTCGACCAAGGCGCTGCTCGGCGGCGACGGCGACGTGATCGCCGACATCTACCGCCAGCGCGTGCTGAAGCGCGGCAAGGGCTCGGAGGTCTGGGGTTGGGGCACCGCGTACGGCAGGCCCGACAATCCGCAGGCGCGGCCGGCGCCGGGGACGAAATCATGAGGCGCGTCCTGAGGGCCGCGGCCGCCCTTGCGGCCGTCTCTCTCGCCGCCGCCGGCCTCGCCGGCTGCGGCGAGCGCGAGCAGGTGGTCGTCTACAAGCAGGGCAAGTACCAGGGCAAGCCGGATACGAAGCCCTGGAGCAACGCGCCGGGCGCCGCCTTGTACACGCCGGAGAAATGGACGCAGGGCGATGAGAAGAGCTGGGAGAACTCGCTCAAGGCGCGCAACATGACCCAGAACGAATACACCCGAGCCGAGTAGAGCGCCTCGATGAAGCCTATTGCGCGGCAAGTCCTCTTCTTTTTCGTGGTCGTCCTGAATTTCGCGATGCTCGCGCCGGCGGGCATGGCGCAGCAGTCGACGCCGCCGCCCGAGCAGAACCCGGCGCAGGCGGAGATGCAGCGCCAGCAGGCGCAGCCCGGCAACAATGCTCCCGTCTGGCGCGAGATCCGCAAGGGCACCCCGCAGTACACGTCCATCCCGGGACGCGAGACCACGGTGCTCATCCAGACCTACGGCGAGACCTGGCGGCAGCTGAAGAACTTCTGGATCACGCCGGTCGCCGGCTGGTTCATCGCCGCCATCGTCGTGATCATCGGTCTGTTCTACGCGTGGCGCGGCAAGATCACCGTGCACGAGCCGCCCACCGGCCGCCTGATCGAGCGCTTCACGGTGTTCGAGCGGTACATGCACTGGACCGTCGCGATCACGTTCTCGATCCTCGCGATCAGCGGCCTGATCATGATGCTCGGAAAGTACGTGCTGCTGCCCGTCATCGGGTACACGCTGTTCGGGTGGCTCGCGCAGCTGTCGAAGCACCTCCACAACTTCACCGGGCCGCTGTTCTCGGTCAGCGTCCTCATCATGATCGTGATGTGGGCGCTGGACAACCTGCCGGGGAAGGGCGACCTGAGGTGGCTGATGAAGCTCGGCGGGATGATCTCCGGCGAGCATGTTCCCTCGTGGCGCTTCAACGCCGGCGAGAAGGTCTGGTTCTGGGTCGGCGTGGTGGTGCTGAGCGTGGTCGTCAGCGCCACCGGGTTCGTGCTCAATTTCCCGAACTTCGACCAGGTGCGCGCCGTGATGATCCAGGCGAACGTCGTGCACGCGGTCGCCGCGGGGCTGTTCATGGCGATCGCGCTGGGACACATCTACCTGGGAACGATCGGGCTCGCGGGCGCGTACGACGCGATGCGCCACGGCTACGTCGACGAGTCGTGGGCGAAGGAGCACCACGAGTATTGGTACAACGACATCAAGTCGGGCAAGGTCAAGCCCGGCACCGCGGTCGGCGTGCCGGCGGCGCCGCAGGCGCAACACTGAGGAGACTCACATGATCGGCATCCGTATTGCAGTGGTCGCGCTCGCGTTGGGCGCGGCGGGCGCGGCCTGGGCGAAGCTTCCGCCGCCGTCCCCGGAAGCGGCCGCGAAGGCGGCCGAGACCAAGCAAAAGGCCGACGAAGCCGCCAAGAAGGATGCCGCGGACCTCGCCAAGGCGCAGGACCGTACGGTCGCGAACTACAAGAAAAACAAGGCCGCGGGCGGCCAGAGGCGGTAGCCCTTTTCGCGGAGGGAAAAGGGGCGCTGCGGCGCCCTTTTCTTTTCCGGCCTGCAATTTGCCGCGCCGCCCGGGCGCAGCCCGGGGAACTTTTCCTGCGTTCCGACCTTTAATGAATTAACGTGGCAACAAGAACGCGCCCGGGTCTCCCCGCCGACGGCGCAGTTCTCCCGAACGATTTCGAAACGCGGATGGCGCACACATGGACGAGCTCAGGCCGGTCGACATTCTTCTCGTCGAGGACAATGCCGCGGACGCGGAGATGACCTTGCGCGCCCTGAGGAAGCGCAACCTCTCGAACCAGGTCCACTGGGTCAAGGACGGTCCGGAGGCGCTGGACTATCTCTTCTTCCGCGGCGCGTACGGCAAGCGGGCGTCGGGCAATCCGAAGATCGTGCTGCTCGATCTCAAGATGCCCAAGATGGACGGCATCGAGGTCCTGCGCAAGATCCGCGAGGACGATCGGACACGGGTGGTCCCGGTCGTCATGCTGACTTCGAGCGCGGAGGAGAACGACATCGTCCGCAGCTACGAGCTCGGGGTCAACAGCTACATCGTGAAGCCGGTCGAGTTCGACAAGTTCGTCGAGGAGGTTTCGAAGCTCGGCGTCTACTGGGCCATCATGAACCGGGTTCCGTCCTGAGCTCCAGCGCGCCGGCTTGATGGACGAACGCATCCGGGTGCTGCTGATCGAGGACGTCGCCGTCGACGTCGAGCTCGAGCTGCACGAGCTCAAGCGCTTCGGCCTGCGCTGCGAGGGGCGCTGCGTCGAGACGGAGCCCGACTTCCGGCGCGAGCTCGAGGACTTCCGACCGCACGTGATTCTTTCCGACTTCTCGATGCCGCACTTCGACGGCATGACGGCGCTAGACATCGCGCGTGAGCTGCACGCGGAGATCCCATTCATCTTCGTGTCCGGAACGATCGGCGAGGAGCACGCCATCCGCGCGCTGAAGAACGGCGCCACGGACTACGTGCTGAAGACCAACCTCGTGCGCCTTCCGCCCGCGGTCGAGCGCGCGCTGCAGGACGCGCGCGACCGCGCGGCGCGCCTCAGGGCGGAAGTGGATCTCGAGGAAACGCGTGCGCGGCTCCAGAGCGTCGTGTCCTCGCTGCGCGACGTGGTATGGTCCGTGGGCGTGCCTTCACGCGACGTCCTGTACATCAGTCCTTCGAGCTCGCTCGTCTACCAGCGGCCGCCCGAGCAGTTCTACGACCGGCGCGTCGTGTGGTCGGAGGTCATCCACGAGGACGACCGCGGCCGGGTCGCGGCCGAGTGGAGCAAGGCCCTGGACGGCGGCACGTTCGATTGCGAGTACCGCATCTACACTCCCGACGGCGCCGTGCGCTGGGTGCACAGCCGCGGCACGCCGGTGAAGGACGCGAGCGGCGCCGTCCGCCGCATCGACGGGATCGCACGCGACATCACCGAGCGCCACGAGCAGGCGTCGAAGATCGCGCACTTGAGCCGCATCCACGCGGTGCTGAGCGGCATCAACGCGGCCATGCTGCGGACCCGCGAGCGCCAGAGCCTGTTCAAGGAGGCGTGCCGGGTCGCGGTGCAGGCGGGCGACTTCAAGATGGCCTGGATCGGCGTGATCGATCCCGCGACGCTCGACGGCAGGCCGGTCGCCTGGGCGGGCGCCGACGACCCGTACATTTCCAAGGCGCGGCTCAACGCGCGCGCCGACGCGCCCGAAGGCGACCGGCCGGCGAGCCGGGCCGTGCGGACCGCGAGCCCGGTGATCTGCAACGACCTCGAAACCGAGCCGACGGTGGCGGCGCGCCGCGAGGAGATGCTCGCCCGCGGATACGGCTCGCTCGCCGCCTTCCCGATCCCGGTCGACGGGCGGCCGCACGCCGTGCTCGTGCTCTACGCCGGCGATCCCGGGTTCTTCGACGACGAGGAGGTGAGCCTGCTGAACGAGCTCGCGGCGGACATCTCGTTCGCGCTGGAGAATATCGGCAGGGAGGAGAAGCTCAACTATCTCGCCTACTACGATCCCCTGACCGGCCTCGCGAACCGCGACCTGTACCGCGAGCGGCTCGAGCAGAACCTGCGCGCGGCGAAGTCCGAGCGTCGCGCGCTCGCGGTGGTGATGTTCGATGTCGAGCGCTTCCGCTACATCAACGACACGCTGGGAAGGAACAACGCGGACAACGTCCTGCGGCAGCTCGCCCGGCGGCTCGCGGACGCGGTGCCCGACCGCAGCGATCTCGCGCGCATCAACGCCGATTCCTTCGCCGCGTCGTTCCGCGACGTCCGCGAGGCCGAGCTCGGCCGTTTCCTGCGCGACCGGGTGTTCCCGTCGCTGAGCCGGGCCTTCGCGGTCGACGGGGAGCCGCTGCGAATCTCGGTGCGCGCCGGGATCTCGCTCTATCCGAACGACGGCGCCGATCCCGAGGTCCTCCTGCGCAACGCCGAGGCCGCGCTGCAGGACGCGAAGACGCGCAACGAGCACTACTCCTTCTACGCCCCGGACATGAACTCGCGCGTCGCGGTGAACCTCGTGCTCGAGAACAAGCTGCGCTCGGCGCTCGAGCGGCGCGAGTTCGTGCTCTACTACCAGCCGAAGGTCGATCTCGACTCGGGCCGCGTGGTGGGGCTGGAAGCCCTGATCCGGTGGAACGACCGCGACCAGGGCCTGGTGCACCCGCTCACCTTCATCCCGCTCCTCGAGGAGACCGGCCTCATCCTCGAGGTCGGTGCCTGGGTGCTGCAGCAGGCGGCGACGGACTACCGCGCGCTGTCGGAGGCGGTGGCCGACTGTCCGCGGATCGCCGTGAACGTTTCGCCGCTGCAGCTGCGGCAGAACGACTTCGCGGCCGCGGTGGGCGCCGCGGTGCGCACCGACGGTCACGCGCTCGGCCTCGACATCGAGATCACCGAAAGCGTGGTCATGGACCACATCGAGAACAACATCGCCAAGCTCAAGGCGATCCGGGACATGGGGGTCGGCATCGCCATCGACGACTTCGGCACCGGCTATTCGTCGCTCGCGTACATCTCCAGGCTGCCGGTGAACACGCTCAAGATCGACCGCTCGTTCGTGCACACCATGGCGCGCAACGCCGAGGACCAGAGCATCGTCTCGAGCATCATCTCGCTCGCGCACTCGCTGCGCCTCAAGGTCGTGGCCGAGGGGGTGGAAACCCAGGAGCAGCGCGCGCTGCTGCGCTCGCTGGGATGCGACGAGATGCAGGGCTTCCTGCTCGCGCCCCCGGTCCCGATCGGGCGGGTCCGCGACCTGCTGCGCGCCGGCCGCAGCTAGCGCGCGGCTTCCAGCGCGCCGCCTTCGCGAGCAGATGGCGCGCGGGAAGGCGTCGGCGCCCATGCGGTCCGATGAAATATACTTTCGCGACCGACTTGCTGGCAACCTGAACACGCATGACCAAGACCCGCGTCGAGCTCCACTTGCGCGTCGTGAAGGGACGCCGGCGCGCCGTCGGCCCCGGGAAGATCGCGCTGCTCGAGGCGATCGCCGAGACCGGCTCGATCTCGGGAGCGGCGCGCAAGCTCGGCATGTCGTACCGGCGCGCGTGGGTGCTGGTCGACGACCTGAACCGGCAGCTCCCCCGGGCGGTGGTGGAGGCCGTCCCGGGAGGGCGGCACGGCGGCGGCACGACGCTCTCGCCGACCGGGCGCCGCCTCGTGGCGCTCTACCGCGGCATCGAGCGCAAGGCGTTGCGGCAGACGGCGGCCGAGACGCGCAGCCTCGTTTCGCTCCTTTCGAAATAAGGCGAGGGTCGGGCACGAGGCCGTTGGCGGATTTCGTTATATATGTCAGGATATAGCGATATCCGGCGGAGGAGCAGGGCGATGAGAAACGGGTGGCGGGCGGCGGCGCTTATCGCCCTGTTGTTCGCGGGGCCGGCGGCGGCCGAGAATCTGACGGTTTTCGCCGCGGCGAGCCTCAAGGACGCGCTGGACGCGAACGTCGAGGCGTACCGGAAGAAGACGGGCGACCGGATCGCGGTTTCCTACGCCGCGAGCTCGGCGCTCGCGAAGCAGATCGAGGCCGGCGCGCCGGCGGACCTGTTCATCTCGGCCGACCTCGACTGGATGGACTACCTCGACCAGCGCAGGCTCATCCGGCCCGATACGCGCCGTAATCTTCTCGGGAACCGCCTGGTGCTGATTGCGCCCGCGGGCAGCAGCGTGTCCGTGAGCATCGCTCCGGGGTTCGCGATCGCGAAGCTGCTCGGTCGGGGCCGTCTCGCGATGGCCGACCCGGATTCGGTTCCCGCGGGGAAATACGCCAAGGCCTCGCTTTCGGCGCTCGGCGTCTGGAAGGAGGTCGAATCGAAGGTGGCGGCCGTCGAGAACGTGCGCGCCGCGCTGGTGCTCGTGTCGCGCGGCGAAGCGCCGCTCGGCATCGTCTACGCCACGGACGCGGCGGCCGAGCCGCGCGTCAAGGTCGTGGGGACGTTCCCCGAGGACACGCACCCGCCGATCGTCTATCCCGTCGCGGTGACGACGTCGGGCAAGGCCGCGGCGGGCGCATTCGAGGACTGGCTCGGCGGCGCCGAGGCGCGCCGGATCTTCGGGAAGTTCGGATTCTGATGGGCCTCACGCCGGAAGAGCAGGAGGTGCTGCTGCTCAGCCTGCGCGTCGCGTTCTGGAGCGTCGCCGCGACTCTGCCTTTCGCGGTGGCGGCGGCCTACCTTCTCGCGCGCGGCGACTTTCCCGGCAAGACGCTCTTCGACGCGTTCGTGCACCTGCCGCTCGTTCTGCCTCCGGTCGTGGTCGGATACTTCCTGCTCCTCCTCTTCGGCAAGCGCGGGCCGGTCGGCTCGCTGCTCGACGAGTGGCTCGGCGTCACGCTGGTCTTCCGCTGGACCGGCGCCGCGCTCGCCGCGGCCGTGATGGGCTTCCCGCTGATGGTGCGGGCGATCCGGTTGTCGTTCGAGACGATCGACCGCAGGCTGGAGGCCGCGGCGAGCACGCTCGGCGCGGGGCGCCTCGGCGTATTCGTTACCGTCACGCTGCCGCTCGCGCTCCCCGGCGTGCTCACCGGGATGCTGCTCTCGTTCGCGCGCGGGCTCGGCGAGTTCGGCGCCACGATCACCTTCGTCTCCAATATCCCGGGCGAGACGCGCACGCTGCCGCTCGCGATCTATACCTATACGCAGGTGCCGGCCGGCGACGGACCGGCGTTGCGGCTCAGCCTGATCGCCGTGGCGCTGTCGCTCGCGGCGCTGTTCGTTTCCGAGGTGATGGTGCGCCGGGCCACGCGCAGGATCATGGGCGATGACGCTGACCGTCGATATTGAGCGGCGCCTCGGCGCGTTCCGTCTCGACGCGGCGTTCGAGGCGGGGGCGGGCATCACGGCGCTCTTCGGGCGCTCGGGCGCGGGCAAGACTTCGCTCGTGAACGCGATCGCGGGCATCCTGCGGCCGGACCGTGGCCGCATCGTCATCGGCGGCGAGGCGGTCTTCGACGCCGAGGCCGGCATCGACGTGCCGACGCCGGCGCGGCGCATCGGCTACGTTTTCCAGGAAGGGCGCCTGTTCCCGCACCTCAGCGTCGCGCAGAACCTGCGCTACGCGGGCCTGTTCTCGCGCGGGGCGCCGGCGTCGCAGTTCGCGCACGTGGCCGAGCTGCTGGGACTGAAGGAGCTGCTCGAGCGCCGCCCGGGCAACCTGTCGGGCGGCGAGAAGCAGCGCGTCGCGATCGGACGCGCGCTGCTCTCGAGCCCGCGGCTGCTGCTGCTCGACGAGCCGCTCGCCTCGCTCGACGCGCACCGCAAGAACGAGGTCATGCAGTACATCGAGCTGCTGCGCGACGAGATACGCATTCCCGTGGTCTACGTCAGCCACTCGGCCGAGGAAGTGGTGCGGCTCGCGGACACGGTCGTGCTGCTCTCCGCGGGCGAGGTGAGCGCGGTGGGGGCCGCCGAGGACGTCATGGGCCGGCCCGACCTGCGCGCGGCGACTGGCGCGTTCGAGGGCGGTGCGGTGATCGAGGCGAAGGTGACCGCTCAGGACATGGACAGCGATCTCGCGACCCTCGCCTTCGACGGCGGGACGCTCACCGCCGCCAACGTCGACGCCCTGATCGGCGAGCCGGTGCGGGTGCGCATCCGCGCGCGCGACGTCTCCATCGCGCTCGAGCGCCCCAGGCGCATCAGCATCCAGAACGTGCTCGAAGGCACGATCGTCGAAGTGCGCGCGGGAGGGAACGGCGCCGTCGACGTCGCGATCGCGGTCGGCGCTACGACGCTGCGGTCGCGGGTCACGCAGCGGGCTTCGCAGCAGCTCGGGTTGGCGAAGGGTCTGCCGGTCTACGCGCTGGTGAAAGCCGTCTCGCTCTCGCGGGCGGCAGCGGGTTGATCGCCTATGCTCGCGATCGCGGCGAAGCCGGTCGCGAGCGGACGCTTCTCGCGCTCCATCTCGATTTGGGGCTTCAGCGGGCGCGGACGGGTTTCGCCTCGGGCCGAATGAAGGTGCGGGTGCCTACGGTCTTGCCCGCGAGCACGCTCTCGGCCGGCAGCAGGTCGCCGACGCCCGCCCAGTCGTAGCCCGCCAGGGACCCCGCGAGCGATTCGAAGTCCGCGCTCTTCAGCGTCTCGATCAGGAGCTTCACCGGTCGCGCCTGCACCGTCTCGTTGCGGCAGGCGAGGTAGTAGCGCTCCCGCAGGAGCGGAATGAAGCCGAGCTTGTACTGCGCGGCGGCGGCCTCGATGCCGAAGCCGGCGTCGCACATTCCCGAGGCGATGGTCGCCGCCACGGCGAGGTGCGTGAACTCGGCGCTGTCGTATCCCTCGATCGTCTCCGCGTCGATGCCCGCCTCGCGCAGCAGCTGGTCGAATTCGAGGCGGCTGCCCGAGCCGGGCTGGCGGTTGATCATGCGCACGCCGGGGCGCGTGAGATGGACGAGGGTCCGAATCCCCTTGGGATTGCCGCGGGCGACCATCAGCCCTTGCGTGCGCGTCGCGCACCGGACGAGCGAATGGTCGCGCGCCTTGAACGCGCGGCGGTGGAAGAAGTCCGTTTCGAGGCCGCCCTCGGGCAGATGGAACCCCGCGAGGTCGCAGCGTCCCTGCGCGAGCGCGTCGAGGCTCTCGAGGCTGCCGCGGTACTGCAGGTCGAGCTGGACCGAATGATTTTTCTGCAGCAGGGAGCGCAGATGACCGAGCGCCATGTCGTGGCTCGCGTACGCGACCAGGCTCGTGACCCCGCGCGAGAATTGCGCGCGCAGCTCCTCCTCGAGCTCGCGCTGCACGGTCTCGATGTGCCCCTCGAGCCGCGAGCGCGCGAGCTGCTCCGCCCAGATGAGCTTCTCGCCGAACTC
>DASRFB010000025.1:0-10009 GCA_035651815.1 Burkholderiales bacterium
GTCGCGTCGACCTCGCCGCGCTCGAGCGCGTCGAGCAGCGCGATCAGGGGCCCCGTGTCCGCGGGCAGCGACCAGCGGTAGGTCGCGATCTCGACCACCTCGGCGCCGCTCGCCTGCAGCGCATGATCGAGCTCTTCGTTCGACGCGCCGTAGCGCTGGACGAGGACGCGCTCGCCCTTCAGCGGCACGTCGGCGATCGCGGCGAGCAACTCGGCGGTCGTGTACGGCTCGGCGGCGGAGCGGTCGATGCGCACGCCCCGCGCGCGCAGCGCCGCGGTGGGCTTGGGCCCACGCGCGGCGACGACGCTCTTCGCGAGCGCATCGAGGAGGGCTTGCGTGACGCCGAGCGCGTCGGTCGCCTCGAACAGCGCGCGCGTGCCGACGCCGGTCTGGAACACGGCGACCCTGGCCGGGCGCGCGGCGAGCCCGTTCACGAGGCGTGCGATCGCCTCGGGGTCGACGTCGGGCGTCTCGGCGAGCGCGGGCGCCGCGATGACCCTCGCGCCGCGCCGTGCGATCAGGTCGGCGAGCTGCGTCGACAGCCGGCTCTCGAGGATCGCCACCGTACGGGATTTCATTGCGCCGATTGTAGCAACGCGCCGGTGGAATAAACGCGGGATGAAACCGGTTTAGACATCGACGTTCCAAGCTCTATGCCGACCGTCCTCATCACCGGCGCCGGCCGCGGGCTCGGGCTCGAGTTCGCGCGCCAGTACGCGGCCGACGGCTGGAAGGTGATCGCCACGATCCGCCGGCCAGACGCGAAGGCGACGCTGCAGTCGCTCGGCCCCGACGTCGACGTGCGCCTCGCCGACCTTGCCGACCGCGGCTCGATCGGCCGGCTCGCCGCCGACCTGCGCGGCGTGGCGATCGACGTGCTGATCAACAATGCCGGCATCTACGGCCCGAGCGGCCTCGCGATCGGGAAGCTCGACTACGCCGCGTGGGAGCAGGTGCTGCGCGTGAACGTGCTCGGCCCGGCCGCGGTGTCCGAGGCGCTGCGCGACAACGTCGCGGCGAGCGCGCGCAGGACCATCGTCATGATGTCGAGCCGGCTCGGCTCGATCCGCGAGATGCGCGCCGGCGACTATCTCTACGGATCGAGCAAGGCCGCGCTGAACGCCGTCACCAAGGCGTTCGCCTCGGCGCTCGAGGGGCGCGGCGTGGTCGTGGTCGCGCTCAGCCCGGGCTGGGTGCGCACCGACATGGGCGGCACGAACGCGCCGCTCGCGCCCGAAACGTCGATCGCCGGGATGCGCAAAGTGATCGCGGGACTGTCGCGGCGGGACTCCGGCCGCTTCATCAGCTACGACGGCTCGGACATTCCCTGGTAGCGCTCAGGAGGCCTGCTGCTTGCCGTTCTTGGCTGCCTTCGCGGAAGGCTTTCGCTGCCAGTCCTCGCGGCGGAAGCGCTTGCGCCGGGCGGGCACCGGCTTCTTCTCCGCGTATTCCTTCAGCCGCGCCGAGATGAACTCGCGGATATCCTCCGGCAGCGTGTTCGCCGCCGATTCGAAGCGCGCGACGATCGGGTCGTCGTTGAGCGGCGCATCGGGATGCAGGCGCGCGCCCAGCACCTGCTCGGAGGAGCGCGCGGTATGCAGCCCGTCGTGGAAGAAGCCGCCGTATTGATGCCACACGAGCGCGCGCTCGCTCGAGTCGATGCCGTAGCACAGCTGGAACAGCGTGATCTCGCCTTCGCCCGTCTGCCAGACGAAGAGATCGAAGTAGTCGTCGTGGAACCAGCGCCGCAGCGTCCGGGGCTCGTCGGTGACGCCGAGAATTTCCTTCATCATCGTATTCTGCCTCGCCGGCGGCGTTTGCGCAGCCGGGGTCCTCGGTTAGACCTTCCCCCGACCGGATTGGACCGGAGGAGGGGACGCTGGTTCCTTCGGGCGGGGTTGTGCGCCCGCGCAACGTCTTGACGCGAAACGCGTTACACGCCGCTGCAACTCCGCGGCCGGCCCGCAATCGAAAAGGGGACATCGGGAATTCCCGACCCAGACCACTCCGAAAAGACTATCCCTCATGAACGCATTCTCACGCCTTTTCGCCGTGCTGCTGATCTCGTCGCTGGCCGGAACGGCCGCGCTCGCGCAGCAGCAGCGTCCGGACCAGCTCGTGAAGTCGACCACCGAGGAGATGCTCGCGGTGATCAAGAAGACGAACGACCGCGCGACGCTGCGCAAGATCGCGCAGCAGAAGGTGCTTCCCTACTTCGACTTCACCGAGATGACGCGGCTCGCCGTCGGCCGCCCGTGGCGCGAAGCGACGCCCGAGCAGAAGAAGAAGCTGCAGGCCGAGTTCACCGATCTCCTCGTCAACACCTACACCTCGGCGCTGACGCGCACCGTCGCCGCCGACAAGACCGTGGAGGTGAAGCCGCTCCAGGCCGGGGCGAACGACAAGGACGTGACCGTCCGCTCCGTCGTCAAGGGCGGCGGCGGGCAGCCGCTCGAGATCGACTACCGCATGTCGAAGGAGGACCAGGGCTGGAAGGTGATCGACGTGATCGTCGAGAACGTCAGCCTCGTCACCACCTACCGCGGCAGCTTCGCGCAGGAGGTGCAGCAGGGCGGCATCGACGGGCTGATCAAGTCGCTCGAAGGCAAGAACCGCCAGCTCGCGAAGGGCTAGCGTCCTCCGCCGCGCGCGGGCCTCAATCGATGGCGATGTGGCGCTCGCGGATCAGCCGCTCCCAGCGCGCCGACTCGGCGCGTATGAACGCGCCGAACTCCGCGGGCGAGCCGGCGACCACCTCGTAGCCGAAGCTCTCGAGCTTCTGCGTCGTCGGTCCGCCCGCGAGCGCCCTGCGGATCTCGTTGCTCAGCCGGTCGACGATCGCGGCCGGCGTGCCGGCCGGCGCGAGCAAGCCCATCCACGATTGCGTCTCGAACCCGGGATAGGTCTCCGCGAGCGTGGGGACGTCGGGGAGCTGCGGTGCACGCCGCGGCGAGGTCACCGCGATCGGCACCAGCTTGCCCGCGCGCACGTGCTCGATGGCGACGCCGAGCGTGATGATCATCATGTCGACCTGGCCGGCGATCAGCGCGACCGCCGCGGGCCCGCCGCCCTTGTAGTGGATCGCCGTGGGATCGATGCCCGTCAGATCCTTGAACAGCTCGACGCTCAGCCGGCTCGAGGTGCCGGCGCCCGCCGTGCCGTAGTTCAGCGCCTCGCCCTTCGCCCGCGCGAGCCGCAGGAACTGATCGAGCGTCTTCACGCCGAGCGTCGGCGGCACGACGAGCACCTGCGGGCTGCGCACGACCAGCGAGATCGGCGCGAAGTCGTCGACCTTGTGCACCGTCACGTTCTTCTTCAGCAGCCAGGGATTCGAGGCGAAGCTGTCGAGCGTGGCGAGCAGCGTGAGGCCGTCGGGCTCGGCCTTGGCGACGATGTCGACTCCGATCGTTCCGAATCCGCCGATCTTGTTCTCGATGATGAACGGCTGGCCCAGCGCCTCCGCGAGCTGCGGCGCGACGAGCCGCGCGACCACGTCGATGGCCCCGCCCGGAGAGCTGGGCACGATCACGTGCACGGGGCGGCCGGGATAGCTCTGGGACCACGCCGGCTGCAGCGCCGCGGCGGCGAGGACGAGGACGGCGGCCGATATTCGGATCATGTGATATAAAAAAGCGGTTTTCGGGACACCGCGAAGATAGCACAGAGCGCAAATGCAGCAGAGCGTCGCTTTCACGTCCGCCGGCCTGCGCCTCACCGGCGTGCTGCATCTGCCCGCCGACCACGCTGCCGGCGAGCGCCGCGCGACGATCGTCGTCATGCACGGCTTCGGCTCGACCAAGGACGCCGGCAACGTGCTCGAGCCGGTGAAGCTCCTCACCTCGTGGGGATACGCCGCGCTGCGCTTCGACTTCCGCGGCTGCGGCGAGAGCGAGGGCGAGCCCGGCCGCGTCATCTGCATGGAGGAAGTCGACGACGCGCGCGCCGCCGTCGGCTTCCTGCGCGAGCGCCCGGAGGTCGACCCGCGGCGCATCGCGCTCGCGGGCTCGAGCTTCGGCGCGGCGGTCGCGATCTACGCCGGCGCGACCGACGAGCGCGTCGCCGCGGTGATTTCGAGCGGCGGCTGGGGCGACGGCGAGCGCAAGTTCCGCGGACAGCACCCGACCCCGGAGGCCTGGGCGGCGTTCACGCGCATGCTCGCCGAGGGCCGCGAGCACCGCGCGCGCACCGGCAAGTCGCTCAGGGTGCCGCGCTACGACATCGTCCCGATCCCGGAACACCTGCGCAACAACGTGACGTCGAAGTCCTCGCAGGAGTTCCCCGCCGAGACGCCGCAGAGCATGATGGAGTTCAAGGCCGACGACGTGGTGGCGCGCATCGCGCCGCGGCCGCTGTTGCTGCTGCACTCGGCGCACGACTCGGTGACGCCGACCGCGGAGTCGATCGAGCTCTTCCGCCGCGCGCGGCCGCCGGTCGAGCTGCACCTCTTCGACGGCGTCGACCATTTCATGCTGCGCGAGGGTAGCCCGCGCGTGGTGACGACGCTGCGCGACTGGCTCGCCGCGTACTTCCCGGTCATCCCCGCGCCAGCAGCACGACCCCCGCGACGGTGAGCGCGACGCCGGCGAGCGCGCGCGCGTCGAGGCGCTCGTCGCGCAGCAACAGCGCGGACAGCGCCGCCGTGAACAGCGGGTAGGTGACGATCAGCGGCGAGACGACGCTCACCTTGCCGCGGCCGAGCGCCGCGTACGTCGCGAGCACGGCCATGCCGTTGCACAGTCCCACCGCGAGCAGCCACGGGACCGCGCGCCGGTCGAACGGCGCGCGTCGCGCCGCCGGCATGGCGCGCGTCGCGACGTAGACGGTGATCGAGGAGGCGGTGTATCCCGCGAGCGCCGCGACGAACGGATCGGGCCACAGCGCGAGCCCCGCCTTCACGGTGGTGAGCGCGCCGCCGCGGATCGCCGCGCCCGCGAGCGGCAGCGCGATCACCCACGGCGCCCAGGCGCGCGGCCGCCCCGAGTGCCGCCACGTCAGCGCCACCACGCCGAGCACGATCGCTGCCGTGCCCGCCATGACCGCGGGCGTGAGCGCCTCGCCGAGGAAGACGACCGCGCCGAGCGCCGCGAACAGCGGCGTCGTGCTCGAGAGCGTGCCGGTGACCGTCGGGCCGGCCAGACGGTTCGACTCGTAGCCGAGCAGCGTTACCACCGCCGGGAAGACCACGCCGACGATCGCGAAGACGGCGAGCGCGACGGCGTCGAAATGATCCGCGCGGAGCAGGAACACGGCGAGTACCCAGTAGAGCGCGGTCGTCGCCGGGATCGCGACGAGCGCGCCGCGCACCGAGTCGACGTAGCGCAGGCCGACGTTGGCGAGCACGACGCCCGAGCCGAGGAGCGCGGACGCGGCGAGCGCGTAGGCGATGCTCGCGTCCATTCAGCGGGGGCGCCGCAGTTCGGTCGGCGCTCGGCTCTTCATTGTTGTGTCATAAAGCGGGCGCGTAATTCTTCCCAGTGTAGCGCTTCAGCCCGAGGGGGATTCGGCACCGTGCAGGCAACGAGAGCAACCGTCTTCGCGCTCGCCTGCGCGCTCGCGCAGCCCGCGGCCGCCGAGCCGGGATGGTACGGCTTCGGCTCGTTCGCGCGATCGAGCTTCGATTCCGACGCGTCATCCCCGCTCGCCGGCGGCGACGACAAGGACAACGGCGCGCGCGTCGGCGCCGGCTACATGTTCACCGAGAGCGTCGGCGTCGAGGCGGGATGGGTCGATTTCGGCAAGGCGAAGCGCGGCGGCGCGGTCCCGGGCCTGTCCTCCACGCGCGACGGCGACGTGCGCGCGAACGGGCCTTTTCTCGCCGGCATCGCGAGCGTCGCGCTGAGCACCCGCCTGTCCGCGTTCGGCAAGCTCGGCGTGATCGACGCCCGCATCGCCCCCTCGCCCGACGCGGACGCCGGCATCGCCGGCTTCTTCGATAGCAGCGGCGACTGGCGCCCGATGTTCGGCGTCGGGGGCACCTGGCGCCTCACGCGCAACTGGGCGCTGCAGACCGAATACGGCCAGTTCAGCAAGCTCATCGACCGCGCGAACGAAGTCAAGGTCAGCACCCTCTCCGTCGGCATGCTGCTCCGCCTGGGCTGATCCCCCGCGCCCGGCTTTGCGCTTCCGGCCTTAAGATACGAGGCTCGGAGGAAGTTCGATGAAGATCGCGATGATGGGCTCGGGCGGCGTCGGCGGATTTTTCGGAGGACGGCTCGCGCACGCCGGCTACGACGTGAGCTTCGTCGCGCGCGGGGCGCACCTCGCCGCGATGCGCGAGCGCGGCCTCACGATCGAGAACGAGCCGCAGGGGAACATCCAGGTCCCGCGCGTGCGCGCGACCGACGACCCGGCGGCGATCGGCCCCGTCGACATCGTCGTCGTCTCGGTGAAGCTCTGGGACACGGAGAAGGCCGCGCGCCAGATCCGGCCGCTCCTCGGGCCGCGCACCGGCGTGCTCTCGCTGCAGAACGGCGTCGTGAAGGACGACATCCTGCGCCGCGAGCTGGGCGAGCCGCCCGTGATGGGAGGCGTCGGCTACGTCGCGACGCACATTGCGCGCCCGGGCGTGATCCACCAGGTCGGGACCATGCAGCGCATCGTGCTCGGCGAGTACGACGGCCGGCGCTCCGAGCGCGCCGAGCTCCTGGTCGAGGCGCTGAAGAAATCGGGCGTGACCGCCGAGCTCTCGGGCGACGTGCGCCGCGCCATCTGGGAGAAATTCGTGTTCCTCTCCGCGCTCGCGGGCACGACCACCGCGATGCGCACGACCATCGGGCCGATCCGCCAGAACCCGCGCACGCGCGCGTTCCTGCTGGATCTCATGCGCGAGGCGGTCGCCGTCGGGCGCGCGCACGGCGTCGCGCTGCCCGAGGACTACGCCGAGCAGCGGCTCGCGTTCGCCGACGGCCTGCCCGCCGACATGACCTCGTCGATGCACCACGACCTCGAGCGCGGCAACCCGCTCGAGGTCGAGTGGCTCTCGGGCGCGATCGTGCGCCTCGGCGAGGCGAAGGGCGTGCCGACGCCCGCCAACCGCGCGGTCTGGGACGTCCTCGCGCTGCACGCCGCCGGCCGCAAGGCGTGAACAGGACCGATCTCACCGTGCGCGCGGTCCGCGCGACGGGCGTCGAGGTGCCGATGAAGCTGCCGCTCGGCACCAGCCAGGGATCGATCCGCGCGGCGCCGCTGCTCCTCATCGACCTCGAGACCGAGCAGGGCGTGACCGGGTGCGCCTACCTCTTCTGCTACGTCCCCGCGGCGGCAGCCGGCATCGCGGCGATGCTCGGCGAGATCGAGCGCGTCGCGAAGGGCGAGCGCGTCTCGCCCGCGGACCTCTGGGCGAAGCTCGCGCGCCGCTTCACGCTGATCGGCGTGCAGGGCATCGTGCGCATGGCGCTCGCCGGCTTCGACGTCGCCTGCTGGGATGCGCTCGCGAAGGCCGCGGGCAAGCCGCTCGTGTCCCTCCTCGGCGGCGCTCCGCGCACGATCCGCGCGTACAACAGCAACGGCCTCGGGCTCATGACGCCGGAGAAGCTCGCCGACGAGGCCGAGGCGCTCGCCGCGGGCGGTTTCGCCGCGGTGAAGCTGCGCCTCGGCTACCCGTCGGTCGAGGCCGATCTCGCCGCGGTGCGCGCGGTGCGCAAGCGCCTGCCCGGCCGCGTCGCGCTGCCGGTCGACTACAACCAGGCGCTCTCGGTCGAGGAGGCGACCCGCCGCGGGCGCGCGCTCGACGGCGAGGGCGTGTACTGGATCGAGGAGCCGATCCGCCACGACGACTACCGCGGCTGCGCGCGCATCGCGCGCGAGCTCTCGACGCCGGTGCAGATCGGCGAGAATTTCTCGCTGCCGCACTCGATGGAGGAGGCGCTCGCCGCGGGCGCCTCGGACTTCGTGATGCCCGACCTCGAGCGCATCGGCGGCGTCACCGGCTGGCTGCGCGCCGCCGCGCTCGCCGCGGGCGCGGGCATCGAGATGTCCTCGCACCTCTTCCCCGAGGTGAGCGCGCACCTGCTCGCGGTGACGCCGACGTGCCACTGGCTCGAGTACGTCGACTGGGCGACGCCGGTCCTCGCGCAGCCGTTCGAGCTCGCCGACGGCCATCTCGTCATCCCCGACCGGCCGGGCAACGGCCTCGCGTGGGACGCCGACGCGGTGAAGCGCTACCGGATGAGCTGATCAGCCCGGCTGGATCTTCATCAGCTCGAGCGCGGGGCGCCCCACGAGGCCGTACGGATTCGCGAGCGTCTCGGGCAGCTCGAAATGGTTGTAGCCCTGCGCGACGACCAGGAGGCTCGGGCGTCCCGCCGCGCGCAGCGCCTCGGCGAACTCGCGGTTCTGGCGCTGGAACTCGGGCGTCTCCAGCGTGCCGTAGGCGATCACCATCGGCGCCTTGATGCGGTCGATATGGCGCGCGGTGCTGAGCGCGTCCACCATCCCGTCGGTGAACTTCACGTAGCTCGAGCGCGCCGAGAGCCGCACCGGCGCGAGCTCGTACATGCCGCTCACGCAGACGGTGCCCTTCACCACGTCGGCGGGAAGGCCGAAGTCGCGCGCCCAGTCGGTGATGGCCACGACGCCGGCGAGATGACCGCCCGAGGAGTGGCCCGAGACGCAGAGGCGGTTGGGGTCCCCGCCGAAGCTCGCCGCGTTCCTGTAGCACCACGCGACCGCGCGCCGCGCCTGGTCGGCCATCGCGAGGAGGTTGCCGCCCACGTCCTGCACCGGCGCGAAGTCGGCGACGACGAAGTGCGCGCCCGAGCGCACGAAGGTCTCCGCCGGGAAGGCGTAATCCGACGCGCGGCCCGAGCGCCAGGCGCCGCCGTGGAAGAAAATCATGATGGGTGAGCCGGGGCGCTTCGGCGAGTAAACGTCGAGCTTCTCGATCTCGCTCGGCCCGTACGCGAGCCGGCGCGGCGGCCCCAGGCGCGCGCGCGTCACCTCGCTGTTGGTCGCGTAGCGTCCGGTGATCTGGCGCAGGTTCGGCGCGTACACGCTCTGGTCGTAGGCGTCGTCGAGCTCCTTCTGGTCGTAGTCGAGGAACACGCGCGGACCCTTGGGCCGAGCGGGCGCGGCGCTCGGCTGCTGCGCGAGCAGCGCGCCCGGCGCGACGAGCGCCCCGGCGCCTCCGGCGAGCAGCGCCCGGCGGGCGCGGGACATCGTGTCGTGAGCCATGGCCTCCTCCGGACCGGGGAAAGCCGCGAGATTACCGCAATCGGGTGCGCCGCTAGTGCGCGAGGCTCGGGACGGCCGCCGGGGCCGGGGCCGCGGCCCGGCGCCGCAGGTAATGCTCGAAGGCGTCCGCCGGGAGCGGCTCGCTGTGGAGATAGCCCTGGTATTCCCCGCTGCCGAGCGAGCGCAGGAAGTCGAGCTGCTCGGGCCGCTCGACGCCTTCGGCGACGAAGCGCAGGCGCAGGCTGTGCGAGAGCGCCGCGATGGCGCGCACGATGGCGGCGTCGTCCGTGTCCCAGGAAAGGTCGCGGACGAAGGACTGGTCGATCTTGAGCTTCTGCAGGCGAAAGCGCTTGAGGTAGCTCAGGCTCGAATAGCCGGTGCCGAAGTCGTCCATGGCAATCCTGATCCCGAACGCCTTGAGGCGCCTGAGCGTCCGCAGGGCGCGATCCATGTCCTTGATCAGCACGCTCTCGGTGACTTCGAGCTCGAGCCGCTCGGCGCTCATGCCGGTCTCGATCAGGATGCTGTGAACCAGCGCGGGGAGATCGCCCTGGATGATCTGGATCGGCGAGAGATTGACGGCAACGCGCAGCGGCCGGCGCCAGCCGGCGGCTTCGCGGCAAACCGTGCGCAGCACCCATTCGCCGAGCTCGGGCATCAAGCCGCTCTCCTCGGCGAGCGGGACGAAGGTGATCGGCGGTACCTGGCCATGCACCGGATGCGTCCAGCGGACCAGGGCCTCGAAGGCGAGCAGCTCGCCGTCGCTGACGCGGACCTGCGGCTGGTAGAAGACCGAGAGCCCGCCTTCGGCAATTGCCTTCTGCAGGTCCATCTGCAG
>DASRFB010000026.1:0-16178 GCA_035651815.1 Burkholderiales bacterium
GCCGAGCTCGTTCACCGCGCCGAAGCGGTTCTTGAACGCGCGCACGACGCGGAAGCTCTGCTGCGTGTCGCCCTCGAAGTAGAGCACGGTGTCGACGATGTGCTCGACCACGCGCGGCCCCGCGAGCGCGCCTTCCTTGGTGACGTGGCCGACCTGGATGATGACCGTGCCCGACTGCTTGGCCCAGCGCGCGAGCTGCGCCACGCACTCGCGCACCTGCGCGACCGATCCGGGCGCCGAGGTGAGCGCCTCGGAGTACACGGTCTGGATCGAATCGACCACCGCGATCTTCGGCTTCGCGCGCTCCAGCGCCTCGAGGATGCGCTCGAGCTGGATCTCGGCCAGCACTTCGAGCTTCCCGCAGTCGAGCTGCAGGCGCTGGGCGCGCAGCGCGACCTGCTCCGCGGACTCCTCGCCGCTCACGTAGAGCGCGCTCGTCTCCGCGGAGAGCCGCGCGAGCGCCTGCAGCAGCAGCGTCGATTTCCCGATGCCGGGATCGCCGCCGATCAGCACCACCTGCCCCGCGACCAGCCCGCCGCCGAGCGCGCGGTCGAGCTCCTCGATCCCGGTCGGCGTGCGCTGCGTCTCCTTCGCCGCGACGTCGGCGAGCCGCTGCAGTCCCGAGGCGCGCGCGACGCCGGCGAAGCGGTGGCGCGCGGGCGCCTCGGCCGCCGCCTCGACCAGCGTGTTCCACGCGGCGCACGCCGGGCACTGTCCCTGCCACTTCGGAGACTGGCCGCCGCACTCGGTGCAGACGTAAACGGTCTTCGCCTTCGCCACCGGCGGCAGATTACAGGATTCGCGGCTAGATTTCGCTGACCGGGACGCGGCCCCCGAGGCCGCACAGCAGCTCGTAGCTCACGGTGCCGGCCGCGGCGGCGACCTCGTCCGCCGAGACGTGCTCGCCCCAGAGGATGACATTCGAGCCGACCGACGCGTTGGCGATGCCGCTCAGGTCGACGAACAGCATGTCCATCGACACGCGCCCCACGGTGCGCGTGCGCTTGCCCGCGACGACGATCGGCGTCCCGGTGGGCGCGTGCCGCGGGTAGCCGTCGGCGTAGCCGCAGGCGACGACCCCGATGCGCATCGGGGCCGGCGCGGTGAAGGTCCAGCCGTAGCCGACCGAGTCGCCCGCCGCGAGCTCGCGCACCGCGATGATCTCCGAGACGAGCGTCATGGCCGGCTTCAGTCCGAGCGACTCGGCGCTCGCGTCGGCGAACGGCGAGCAGCCGTAGAGCATGATCCCCGGCCGCACCCAGTCGCCGTGCGCCTCGGGGCAGCGCAGGATCGCCGCCGAGTTCGCGAGGCTGCGCGGCAGGCGGCTGCCCGCGCTCGCGGCGTCGAAGATGACGCACTGGTCGCGCATGCGCGTGCCGCCCTCGGTGTCGGCGAAGTGCGTCATCAGCGTGACGCCGGCGACCGAGCGGCACGCCTGCAGCCGCGCGAGAGCGCCGCGGAACTCGGCCGGGTTCAGCCCGAGGCGGTTCATCCCGGTGTTGGCCTTGAGATAGACGCCGAGGCGCGAGTCGAGCCGCGCCTTCTCGAGCATCGAGACCTGATCGAGGCTGTGCACGACCGGCGTCAGGTCGTGCTCGGCGAAGGCCGGCAGCTCCCTCGCCGAGAAGAAGCCTTCGAGCAGCAGCATCGGCCTGCGTTCCCCGGCGGCGCGCAGCGCGAGCGCGCCCTCGAGCTCGAGCAGCGCCAGGCCCTCGGCGTCGAGCGCGCGCACGGCGCGCTTCAGCCCGTGGCCGTAGGCGTCGGCCTTGACGACGGCCCAGACGCGCGATTTCGGCGCGTGGCGGCGGACGACGGCGAGATTGTGGCGGAACGCCGAGAGGTGGATGCGGGCCGCGATCGGTCGCATGCGCTCTCTAGTGACCCGGCGGGCGCAGCTTCTGCTTCGCGAACTCGACGAAAGTGGCGACGAGCCGCGACCGGAACTTCTCCTTCGGATAGACGAGCGACAGCGTGCGCGTGAGCCGCGGCTGGAGCGGCACGGCGACGAGGTCGCCGAGCTTCTTCTCCTTCTCGATCGCGAGCTCCGAGAGGATCGCGAAGCCCGCGCCCGCGCACACGGCGCCTTTCAGCGCCTCGGGGCTGCCGAGCTCCATCTCGATGCGCAGCTCGCTCTCGCCGATCCCGGCCTTGCGCATGTAGAGCTCGGTGAACTCGCGCGTGCCCGAGCCCTCCTCGCGGCTGATGTAGGGATGCGCGAGCAGCTGCCTGGGCGTCACGCTCTTCAGCTTGGCGAGCGGGTGCGACGGCGAGACGACCACCTGCAGCTCGTCCTCGAAGCACGGCTCGATGGCGAGCGACGGCAGGTGCGACGGCGCCTCGATCAGGCCCACGTCGATGCTGTGCTCGCCCACGCGGCCCTCGACGATGCCCGAGTTCGCGACGAACAGCCGCGCGTGCACGTCGGGGTAGCGCGACTTGAACTCGCCCAGGACGCGCGGCAGCATGAACTCGGCGATGGTGTTGCTCGCGCCGATGTTGAGCGGGCCCGCGAGGCGGCCGGTCATCTCCTTGAGGCGCGTGTCGAGCTCGGCCGAGAGCGCGAGGATGCGCTCGGCGTAGTCGTACACGATCTCCCCCGCCGGCGTCAGCGCGACGCGGCCGTGCCCGCGCTCGAACAGGCGCGTGTTGTACTGCTCCTCGAGCTGCTTGATCTGGAAGGTCACCGCCGGCTGCGTCATGAAAAGCGTCTCGGCGGCCTTGGTGAAGCTCATCTGCTTGGCCACCGCGTGGAACACCTGTAAGCGCCTGTCTGCCATACCGCACCGACTACGTCCTTATTGAACCATAAGAAGGATAACTGGGCCAGCCTGCGCGCGGAATGCGTCTTCCGGCCCGGCGCGTAGTCCGAACGGAGTCATGGTATAAGACGCCGGCACATTATAAGAACGAAGGCGGTACTTCTTCTTGCCGAGGCCGACTCCCGGATGACACGCGGCTCCATCGCATGAAGCGCGGCTTCTACACGATCATGGCGGCGCAGTTCTTCAGCTCGCTCGCCGACAACGCGCTCCTGATCGCCGCGATCGCCATGCTGCTCGAGCTGCAGGGGCCGCCGTGGATGACGCCGCTGCTGAAGTTCTTCTTCACCGCGTCCTACGTCGGGCTCGCCGCCTTCGTCGGCGCCTTCGCCGACGCGCTGCCCAAGGGGCGGGTGATGTTCATCACCAACACGGTGAAGATCGTCGGCTGCGGGATGATGTTCCTGCCGGGCTGGGTGCAGATCGGCAGCCTGCCCGACTACGCCATGGTGCTGGTCGCCTACGGCGTGGTCGGCCTCGGCGCGGCCGCGTACTCGCCCGCGAAGTACGGCATCCTGACCGAGCTCCTCCCGCCCAGCCAGCTGGTGATCGCGAACGGCTGGATCGAGGGTCTCACCGTCACGTCGATCATCGTCGGCACCGTCCTCGGGGGCGCGCTGATCAGCCCGAAGGTTTCGACCGCGCTGCTCTCGCTCGACGTCCCGAACATCGACACCGGCATCGACACGCCGGCCGAGGCCGCGATCACGGTGATCGCCGGGTTCTACGTCGTCGCAGCGCTGTTCAACCTGTTCATCCCGGACACGGGCGCGCGCTACGCGCGCCAGCGCGCGCACCCCGGCTACCTGATCCGCGACTTCGTGATCTGCTTCACCACGCTGTGGAAGGACAAGCTCGGCCAGGTGACGCTCGGGGTGACGACGCTCTTCTGGGGCGCGGGCGCGACGCTGCAGTTCATCGTGCTCAAGTGGGCCGAGGTGCACCTCGGCCTGCCGCTCGACCAGGGCGCGGTGCTCCAGGGCGTGACCGCCATCGGCATCGCCGCGGGCGCGGTGATCGCGGGGCGCTTCGTGCCGCTGCGCCGGTCGCTCTCGGTGCTGCCGGTGGGCGTCGCGATGGGCTTCACCATCCTGGCCATGCTCGGCGCGCACAACATGGTGCTCGTCTACTTCCTGCTGATCCTGATCGGCGCCATGGCGGGCTTCTTCGTCGTGCCGATGAACGCGCTGCTGCAGCACCGCGGCCACGTGCTGCTGTCGGCGGGGCACTCGATCGCGGTGCAGAACTTCACCGAGAACATCTCGATCCTGGTGATGCTCGCGATCTACGCCTCCATGATCAAGGCCGACGTGCACATCAACAAGGTGATCATCCTGTTCGGCACCTTCGTGTCGTGCGCGATGCTGCTCGTCATCCTGCGCCACCGCTACAACCAGAAGCGCGGCGACTCGCTGCACCTGATCGGGATGGAGAAGCGCTAGAGCACGACGGGCCTGTCGGGCAGCTCGTTCGGCTGCTCGCCCGCGCCGCGCGGGAAGTGCGCGGCGAGCAGATCGCTGATCGCGCGCACGCCGAGGACGACGCCCTCCTCGAAGCGCCCCTGCGCGAAGCGGCGCTGCATCTCGCCGCAGATCGCCTCCCACGACGCCGTGCCGACCTTCGAGTGGATGCCGCGGTCCGCGACGATCTCGATGCGGCGGTCGGCGAGCAGCAGGTAGACCAGCACGCCGCTGTTGTGCTCGGTGTCCCAGACGCGCAGGCGCGCGAACCATTCGAGCGCGCGCTCGCGCGCCGTGAGCCCGCGCAGCAGCGCGGGAATCGGGAGCGACGCCTCGATCGCGAACTCGATCTGCCCCGAGTGGCGCTTCTCGCCCTCGCCGATCGCGCGCTCGATGGCGCCGAGCGTCGCCTCGGGGAAGGCCGCGCGGACCGTGTGGTGCGAGCCGAAGAAGTGCCGGGCGAAGCGCGCGAGGTCCATCACCACCGTCCGGACGCCCCGCCGCCGCCGAAGGTGCCCCCGCCTCCGCCGCCGAATCCGCCTCCGCCGCCGAATCCGCCTCCGCCGCCCCAGCCGCCCCCGCCCCAGCCGCCGCGGTATCGCGTGCCGCCCCCCGCGCCGGCGAACAGGGAAAAGACCAGGCCCATCAGCCCCGCAATCACCGCGACGACGAGCGTGCCGGTGAGCGCCCAGGCGACGAAGCCGACCAGCGCGCCGGTTCCGACCGCGCCGCCTCCCGCGCCGAGGAGCCGCGACAGGATCCCGCCGCCGATCAGCGCGACGACGAGAAGCGGCACGAGGATGTGCCCGTAATCCTGCCCCGGGGCGCGCGGCGGCGGCAGCGGCTCGCCGTCGATCAGCTTGATCATCGCGCGCGTGGCCTCGGTGAGCCCGCCGTAGTAGTCGCCGTCGCGGAAACGCGGGACCATGATCTCGCGGCCGATGCGGCTCGCGATCGCGTCGGGGATCACGCCCTCGAGGCCGCGCCCGACCTCGATCCGCCATTCGCGGTCGTTCTTGGCGACGACGATGATCGCGCCGTCGTCGACGTTGCGGCGCCCGGACTTCCACGCCTCGGCGACGCGGATCGAATACTGCTCGATCGATTCGGGCTGCACGGTCGGCACGATCAGTATCGCGATCTGGCTGCCCTTGCGCTGCTCGAACTCGCGCAGCGCGCTCTCGAGCGCCTGCGATTGCGGCGCGCTCAGCGTCCCGGTCAGGTCGACCACGCGCGACTTGTACGGCGGGACCGGCGCCTGCGCGAACGCGAGCGCGGCGACGAGCGCCCCGAGCGCGAGGACGAGCGCGGCGAGACGCTTCACTTGGCGGGAGCCGCCTTCGGCGCGCCGAAGTCGACCGTCGGCGGCCGCGAGATCGCCTTCTCGTCCTCGACGCTGAAGTTGGGCTTGGGATCGTAGTGGAACACCATCGCGGTGAGGTTCACCGGGAACTGCCGGATGAGCGTGTTGTACTCCTGCACCGAGCGGATGTAGCGGTTGCGCGCGACGGCGATGCGGTTCTCGGTGCCCTCGAGCTGCGCCTGCAGGTCGCGGAAGTTCTGGTCCGACTTGAGCTGCGGGTAGTTCTCGGCGACGACGAGCAGGCGCGAGAGCGCGCTCGTCATGCTCGCCTGCGCGTCCTGGAAGCGGCGGAACGCCTGCGGGTCGTTGATGAGCTCGGGCGTCGCCTGGATGCTGCCGACGCGCGAGCGCGCCTCGGTCACCTGCGTCAGCACGTTCTGCTCCTGCGCCGCGAAGCCCTTCACCGTGTTGACGAGGTTCGGCACCAGGTCGTTGCGGCGCTGGTACTGGTTCAGCACCTCGGACCAGGCGGCCTTGACCTGCTCGTCGCCGCGCTGGATGGCGTTGTAGCCGCAGCCGGACAGCAGCAGCACGAGAAGGACCGCGACCGCTCCCTTGAGTTTGCGCACGTGGGTCTCCTGTGGGGGTACCGGCGCGTAGATGGGGACGCCGGACCGGATTACAAGCCGAGGGTTGACATGCAAGTAATTACCTGCCTATCATTCAGGCAAGTACATACTTGCCTATCGCGATGGCCGACACCGACCTCCTGTTCAAGGCCCTGGCCGATCCCAGCCGGCGAAAGCTCCTGGATCTCCTGCACGCGCACGACGGACAGAGCCTGAACGACCTGTGCGAGCACCTCGACATGACGCGCCAGGCGGTGACGCAGCACCTCGACGTGCTCGAGGCGGCGAGCCTCGTCGCCACCGTGCGCCGCGGCCGCGAGAAGCTGCACTTCCTCAACCCGGTGCCGCTGCAGGAGATCTACGACCGCTGGATCGCCAAGTTCGAAAAGCCGCGCCTGAAGGCGCTCACCGACCTGAAACGACGACTGGAGAAATCCCATGGCTAGATCGACCTTTGTCTACGTGACCTACATCCGCACCACGCCGGAAAAGCTTTGGGCGGCGCTGACCGGCCCGGAGTTCCACGAGCAGTACTGGTTCGGCTGCCACTGCGAGAGCGCCTGGACGGCCGGATCGCCGTGGAAGCTCGTGTATCCGGACGGCCGGCTCGCCGACTCGGGCGAGATCGTCGAGGCCGAGCCGCCGCGGCGCCTCGCGATCCGCTGGCGCAACGAATGGAAGCCCGAGCTCAAGGCCGAGGGCTGGTCGCTGTGCACGATGGAGCTCGAGCCGAGCGCGGGCGCGGTCAAGCTCTCCATCACCCACAGCGTCGAGCGCGAAGCCTCGAAGTTCATCGAGGCGGTGTCGGGCGGGTGGCCGAAGGTGCTCTCCAACCTCAAGTCGCTGCTCGAGACCGGCTCCGCCGCCATGCTGGAGCCGTATCCCGCCGCCGCCGGCACCGCGAAGTAGGAGTCAGCTCGCCAGCTTCGGCAGGCGCCAGTCGACCGGCGCCTGCCCGTGCGCGCGCAGGTACTCGTTGATCTTCGAGAAGTGCCGGCAGCCGAAGAAGCCGTTGTGCGCCGAGAGCGGCGACGGGTGCGGGCTCTTCAGGACGAGATGCCGGCGCGGGTCGATGAACGCGCCCTTCTTCTGCGCGTAGCCGCCCCAGAGCACGAACGCGAGGTGCTCGCGCTCGCGCGCGAGCGCGTGGATCACGGCGTCGGTGAACGGCTCCCAGCCGCGGTTCTGGTGGCTGCCCGCCTTCCCGGCCTCGACGGTCAGCGTCGCGTTGAGCAGCAGCACCCCCTGCTCGGCCCACGCGGCGAGATGCCCGTGGCCGGGCGGCTCGATGCCGAGGTCGCTCTTCAGCTCGGCGAAGATGTTCTGCAGGCTCGGCGGCAGCGCGACGCCGGGACGCACCGAGAAGCACAGCCCGTGCGCCTGGCTCGGGCCGTGGTACGGGTCCTGGCCGAGGATCACGACCTTCACGCTCTCGAACGGCGTGTGGTCGAGCGCCGCGAAGTATTCGTTGCCCTTCGGGTAGATCGTCTTTCCGGCGGCCTTTTCCTTCCGCAGGAACTCGCGCAGCTCCGCCATGTACGGCTTGGAGAACTCGTCCATCAGCCGCGATTTCCACGACGGGTGCAGCTTGATCTTCGAGGCGGCGTCGTCTTTTGCGACCGGCCCCTCGACAGGCTCGGGGCGAACGGCAGGAGTGGGCTGTCGCGAGCGCAGCTTCCACACGGGGCCGAGGCCCATCTCGACCAGGCGGCGCTCGCGCGGCGTCATAGGGCGATCGAGAACACGAGCGCGTCCTCGCGCCCGCCGTGCGCGGGATAATAGCCGCGCCGCACGCCGATCTGCTCGAAGCCGAAGCCGGCGTACAGGCGCTGCGCCGCCGCGTTCGACGGCCGCACCTCGAGGAACAGCACGCGCGCGCCGTGCTCGCGCGCGACGTCGAGCAGGTGCGCGAGGAGCGCGCGGCCGTGGCCGCGGCGCTGCCGCTCGGCCGCCACCGAGAGGTTCAGCAGGTGCGCCTCGCCGGCGGCGAGCATCATCACGGCGTAGCCCGCGAGGCGGTCTCCGCGGCGCGCGATCCAGCAGCTGTAGCCCGCGCGCAGCGAGTCGCGGAAGTTGCCGCGCGTCCACGGGAACTCGTAGATCGCCCGCTCGACGCGCAGGACGGACTCGAGGTCCGCCTCGGTCATCGGCGAGTAATGCGTCGCGGGTTCCGACGCGGGCCTGGGCACTGCGCTCATGCGCGCTCGCTCGTCTTCAACGCCACCTTGTCTCGCAGGTACACGGGCACCGCGGTCGCGGCGTCGGCGCCGCGGCCGGCCGCGAACTCGCGCGCCGCGAGCCGCAGCACCGCGCGCGCCGTCGGCGCCGCCCCGGGGCGGACCGCGGCGAGCCGCCCGGCGAGCCGCTGCTCGAGCGCCTCGCGGTACGCGCCGAAGCCGCTGCCCGCGCCGGTCCAGCCTTCGCCGTCGGGCACGGGAACGGCGTCCGGGCGGTAGAGCCCGGGCGCCGCGATCTCGCGCCATTCGCCGAGCGCCCTGCGGTACGCGGCATGATACACCTCGCGCATGCGCGCATCGATGCAGGCGACGACCGAAGCGTCCCGCGCGTCGCCCGCCGCCTCCTCCGAAAGAGCGAGCAGCGTGCCGACGCCGACGACCGGCAGCCCGCGCGCGAGCGCGAGCCCCTGCGTCACGCCGCACGCGATGCGCAGCCCCGTGAAGGCGCCCGGCCCAGCGCCGTAGGCGATGCCGTCGAGGTCGGCGAGCGCGAGCCCGGCCTCGGCGAGCACGGCGTCGATCATCGGGAGCGCGAGCTCGCCGTGGCGCTGTCCCGCCGGCTCGTGGCGGAAGAACACCGCGTCGCCGCGCGCGGCGGCGACGGAGCAGTGCTCCGCGGAGGTCTCGATCGCGAGGAGGTTCATGCCGAGAGCGCGATTCTAGCGCTATGATTGCGCCTCACGCGTTCCCGAGGAGGAATCATGCGTCTTGCAGCTCTCGCGGCCGCGCTCGCCGCGCTGGCGGTGTCGGCGGCCTTCGCACAGGAGTACCCGTCGCGCCCGATCACGATGGTCGTCGCGTTCCCGCCGGGCGGCGTCGCCGACATCACCGGGCGGCCGACCGCGATCGCGATGGAGCGCGTGCTCAAGCAGCGCGTCATCGTCGAGAACCGTCCCGGCGCCGCCGGCGCGACCGGCAACGCCTACGTCGCGCACGCGAAGCCCGACGGCTACACGATCCTCATGGCGCTGTCGTCGATCTCGGTGATCCCGGAGGCCGAGCGGCTGCAGGGCCACAAGCCGCCTTACGAATTGAGCGATCTCGCGCCGATCGCGCTCATCTCGGCCGACCCGGTCGTGCTGGTCGTGCGCGAGGACGCGCCGTGGAAGACCGTGCGCGACTTCGTCGCCGACGCGAAGCAGCGCCCGGGCAAGATCAGCTACAGCTCCTCGGGCATCTTCGGCGCGCTGCACATGCCCTACGCGCTGCTCGAGAACGCCACCGGCACGACGCTCTGGCACGTGCCGTACAACGGCGGCGGGCCCGCGGTGCAGGCGCTGCTCGGCGGCCAGGTCGACTCGACCGTCGGCGGCCCGGCGGCGATGATCGGGCAGATCCGGGCGAAGAAGTTCCGCCCGCTCGCGAGCTTCGGCGGCAAGCGGCTCGCGTCGCTCCCCGACGTGCCGACGCTGAAGGAGCTCGGCATCGACGCCGAGTACTACATCTGGGCCGGGATCATGGTGCCCGCGGCGACGCCGGCGGCGGCGCAGCAGCGGCTGCGCGACGGGGTGCGCCGGGCGGTGCAGGACCCGGACTTCAGGAACGCCATGACGAAGGTCGAGACGCCGATCAGCTACCTCGACGCGCCCGAGTTCAGGAAGTACTGGGACGCCGACGCCAGGAAGCTCGCCGCGGCGGTGAAGACCGTGAAGATCGAGGAGCAGAAGAAGTAGCATGGCGGCCGCTCAAGGCAAGGTCATCATCACCTGCGCGGTGACGGGGTCGATCCACACCCCGTCAATGTCGCCCTACCTGCCGGTCACGCCCGACGAGATCGCCGAGGCCGCGATCGGCGCGGCGAAAGCGGGCGCCGCGATCGTTCACCTGCACGCGCGCGACGCGAAGGACGGGCGGCCGACGCAGGACCCGAAGGTCTTCATGCAGTTCCTGCCGAAGATCAAGGCGGCGTCGAACGTGGTCGTCAACCTCACCACCGGCGGCGCCCCGACCATGAGCACCGAGGAGCGGCTGCAGCCCGCGCTGCAGCTCAAGCCCGAGGTCGCGTCGCTCAACATGGGCTCGATGAACTTCGGGCTCTACGAGATGATCGGCCGCTACAAGGAATGGAAATACGAGTGGGAGAAACCGTACCTGGCCGGCAGCGACGAGCGCATCTTCAAGAACACCTTCCGCGACATCGCCACCATCCTGGAGCGCTGTAGCGGCAACGACACGCGCTTCGAGATCGAGTGCTACGACATCGGGCACTTGTATACGGCGGCGCACTTCCTCGACCGGAAGCTCGTCAAGCCGCCCTTGTTCATCCAGTCGGTCTTCGGCATCCGCGGCGGCATCGGCCCGCACCCCGAGGACGTGCTGCACATGAAGCGCACCGCCGACCGCCTCTTCGGCGACCAGTACCTGTGGTCGGTGCTCGGCGCGGGCCGCAACCAGATGTTCGTCGCGGCGCAGTCGGCGGTGATGGGCGGGAACGTCAGGGTCGGATTGGAAGACAGCCTCTGGCTGGGGCGCGGCACTCTGGCGAAGACGAACGCGGAACAGGTCACGAAGATCCGCCGGATACTGGAAGAGCTCGGACTGGCCATCGCCACGCCCGACGACGCCCGCGAGATGCTGAAGCTCAAGGGCGGCAACAACGTGGCGTTCTGACCATGAGCGTCATCGAGGAGCTGGCCGCCATCGACCAGGAAGCCGAACGGCTCGCGTGCGAGGTCGCGCTCGACCCGGCGCGCCGCGCCGCGCTCGCCGCGCGTGGCCTGGAGCTCGAGACGCGCTACCTGAAGCTCATCGAGGGCTGGCCGGCGGAGCGGGTCCCCGGAAGCGCCGCCGACGCGCTGATGGACGCGCAGTTCGTCCAGGCGGACGGCGATTGCGTGAGCCTGCGCCTCGGACATTTCATGAAAGCGAACGGATTGGCGCAATGAAGAAATACAAGATCGCCGTGATCCCGGGCGACGGGATCGGCAAGGAAGTCGTCCCGGAGGGCGTGCGCGTCCTCGAGGCGGCGGGCCGCAAGTTCGGCATCGAGCTCGAGTGGGACGAGTATCCCTGGAGCTGCGAATACCGGCTGAAGCACGGGCGCATGATGCCCGATGACGGGCTCCAGACGATCCGGCACCACGACGCGGTGTTCTTCGGCGCCTGCGGCTTCCCCGGCGTGCCGGACCACGTCTCCTTGTGGGAGCTGCTGATCCCGATGCGCCGCGGCTTCGATCTCTATGTGAACCTGCGCCCGGTGCGCCTGATGCCCGGGATCCAGTCTCCCCTCGCCGGCCGCAAGCAGGGCGACATCGACTTCTGGGTGGTGCGCGAGAACACCGAGGGCGAGTACTCGTCGATCGGCGGGCGCATCTTCGAGGGCACCGAGCGCGAGATGGCGACGCAGCAGAGCACGTTCACGCGCAAGGGCACGGACCGGATCCTCAAGTACGCGTTCGACCTGGCGCGGCGCCGGCCGAAGAAGCACCTCACCTCGGCGACGAAATCGAACGGCATCTCGATCACGATGCCCTATTGGGACGAGCGCGTGAAGGCGATGAGCGCGCAGTACCCCGACGTGAAGACCGACCAGTACCACATCGACATCCTCACCGCGCACTTCGTGCAGCACCCGGACTGGTTCGACGTCGTGGTCGGCTCGAACCTCTTCGGCGACATCCTCTCGGACCTCGGGCCCGCGTGCACGGGGACGATCGGCATCGCGCCCTCGGGTAACATCAACCCGGAGAAGGCGTATCCCTCCGTGTTCGAGCCGGTGCACGGCTCGGCGCCCGACATCTACGGCAAGAAGATCGCGAACCCGATCGGCCAGATCTGGTCGGGCGCGATGATGCTCGAGCACCTCGGGCACCGCGACGCCGGCGACGCGATCGTGCGCGCGATCGAGCGCGTGCTGACCGAGGGCCCGCGCACGCGCGACATCGGCGGCAAGGCAGGCACCGAGGACGTGGGCAAAGCCATCGCCTCGGCGATCTGAAGGCCGGGGCGCTCTGAGCTTCGAGATCGTCACCGATCCGCTGTTCTGGGCGCTCGCCGTTCCGGCGGTGTTGCTGAACGGGATCTCGAAGGGCGGCCTCGGAGGCGCCGCCGGCAGCGCGTCGACGCCGCTCATGGCGCTCGCCGTTCCGCCCGCGCAGGCCGCCGCGATCCTGCTGCCGATCCTGTGCGTGATGGACCTCGCCGGGATCAAGGCCTACCTCGGCCGATGGGACCGGCGGATGATCACGCGGGTGATGCTGCCCGCGGGGCTCCTCGGCTGCGTCATCGGGACGCTCACGTTCCGCGCGCTGCGGGACGACTGGATCCGCGTGCTGCTCGGCGTGATCGCGCTCGGCTTTCTCGCGTGGAACCTCGTGCCGAAGACGGTCTCGGCGCGCAAGCCCGGCGACGCGGAAGGCTGGCTCTGGTGCACGCTGTCCGGGTTCACGAGCTTCGTCGCGAGCGTCGGCAGCCCGCCGCTCCTCGTCTGGATCCTGCCGCAGAAGCTGGACAAAGCCAGGTTCGTCGCCACGCTGCTCGTCTTCTTCGCGGTGCTCAACTGGTTCAAGGTCCCGGCGTACTGGTGGCTCGGGCTGCTCGACCTGCGCAACCTCGCCACCTCGCTCGTGCTGATCCCGGTGGGCGTCGCGGGCACCTATCTCGGCGTATGGCTGCAGACGCGCATCGACGTTCGCGTGTTCTACCGGATCGTGTACGCGCTGCTCCTCGTCACCGGCGCGAAGCTGCTTTACGATGGCGTCACGGGAATCGGCTCGCGATGAGGAACCCGCCGTGACGACGATCGCCGTACCGGTATGGCTCGCGGTGCTGGGCGGGCTGCTCGCCGCCTGGGCGCTCTACGAGCGCGTGATGATGCCGTCGCTGCGCTGGGTCATCCGCTCGCGCGCGAACAAGGCGCTCGACGAGTTCGGCAGCCGGCTCAGGATCTCGATCCGCCCGTTCCAGCAGACGCGCCGCCAGGCGCTGATCGACCTGCTCACCTACGACGCGAGGGTGCAGGAAGCCGTCGCCGAGCACGCGCGCTCGAGCGGCATGCCGCGCGAGCTGGTGACCGCGCAGGCGCACCGCTACGCGCGCGAGATCGTTCCCGCGTTCAACGCCTATCTCTACTTCCGGCTCGGCTACTGGGCCGCGCGCCGCGTCGCCGAGTCGCTCTACCGCGTGCGCATCGGCTACGTCGACGAGCGGCGGCTCGAAGGCATCCCTTCGGAGGCGACGGTGGTGTTCGTGATGAACCACCGCAGCAACATGGACTACGTGCTCGCGACCTACCTCGCCGCCGACCACGCGGCGCTCTCGTACGCGGTCGGCGAGTGGGCGCGCATCTGGCCGCTGCAGCAGCTGATCCGCGCGATGGGCGCCTACTTCGTGCGGCGCAACTCGCGCGACGACCTCTACCGCCGCGTGCTCGAGCGCTACGTCGCGATGGCGACCGAGAACGGCGTGACGCAGGCGCTCTATCCCGAGGGGCGTCTCACGCGCGACGGCCGCATCGGCGAGGCGCGGCTGGGCGTGCTCGACTACATGCTGCGCGGCTTCAGGACCGACGGCGACCGCGACCTGGTGTTCGTGCCGCTCGCGATCAACTACGACCGCACGCTCGAGGACCGCTCGCTCCTGCTCGCGCTCGACCCGGACGCGAAGCGCCCGGGGCGCGCCGGCGCCGTGTGGAACACGCTCGCCTTCGCCGCCAACCAGGCCTCGCTCGCGTTCCGCTCGAAATGGAAGCGCTTCGGCTACGCCGGCGTCAACTTCGGCGCGCCGATCTCGATGCGCGAATACTGCGCGTCCCGGCGCCTCGAGCTCGCGCGCCTGGCGAAGGAGGAGCGCTTCGCGCACGTCGGGGCGCTCGCGCGCCACCTCATGGACGCGGTCGGCGCGCTGGTTCCCGTGCTGCCGGTGCCGCTCGTCGCCGCGGTGCTCTGCGACGCGCCCGGCCGCCGCTTCTCCGAGATCGAGCTCAAGGCCGCGGTCGAGGCGCTCGCCGAGCGCGCCGAGCGCTCGGGCGCGCGCATCTGCGTGCCGCGCACCGACCTCGACGAAGCGGTCGACGCGGGCCTCGAGACGCTCGCGCTGCGCCGGCTCGTGGTCCGCGAGGACGGCCTGTACCGCGCGGCGCCCGCGGAGTCGGCGCTGCTGCGATACTATGCGAGCTCGATAGCCCATCTGCTTTGAATCCATGGACAAGGTCGTACTGATCACCGGCGCGGGCCGCGGCATCGGCGCCGCGACCGCGAAGCTCGCGGCGAGGCGCGGCTGGGCCGTCTGCGTGAACTACCTGAAGAACCGCGATGCGGCCGAAGCCGTGGTCCGCGGCATCGGGAAAGCGGGCGGCCGCGCGGTCGCGATCGCCGCCGACGTCGCCTCGGAAGCCGACGTGGTGCGCCTCTTCCAGGAATGCGACAAGGCGCTCGGCCCGGTCTCCGCCCTGGTCAACAACACCGGCATCCTCGAGCGCCAGATCCGCGTCGAGGATATCGACGCGGCGCGCCTGGGCCGCATCCTCACGACCAACGTCGTCGGCTCGTTCATCTGCGCGCGCGAGGCGGTGCGGCGCATGTCGACCAAGCGCGGCGGCAAGGGCGGCGCGATCGTGAACGTCTCCTCGGCCGCGTCGCGCATCGGCTCGCCCGGCGAGTACGTCGACTACGCGGCGTCGAAGGGCGCGATCGACTCGTTCACGCTCGGGCTTTCGAAGGAGGTCGCCGCCGAGGGCATCCGCGTGAACGCGGTGCGGCCGGGCGTGATCTACACCGAGATCCACGCCTCGGGCGGCGAGCCGGGCCGCGTCGACCGCGTGAAGGGATCGGTGCCGATGCAGCGCGGCGGCCAGCCCGAAGAGGTGGCCGAGGCGATCCTGTGGCTCATGTCGCCGGAATCGTCGTACTGCACCGGAATTTTCATCGACGTGACGGGAGGACGCTGAATGGTTCGTGCGCTCGTTTTCGCTCTCGCGGCATCGCTGGCCCCGGGCGCCTTTGCGCAGTACCCGAGCCGGCCGCTGCACCTGGTCGTCGGCTTCGCGCCGGGCGGCGCGTCCGACATCATCTCGCGCGCCATGAGCGAGACGCTCGCGCGCTCGTTCGGGCAGCCGGTCATCGTCGACAACAAGCCCGGCGCCGGGTCGAGCCTCGCGGCCGAGCTGGTCGCGAAATCGGCGCCCGACGGCTACACGGTGATGATCGCGAGCCCCTCGGCGGTGTTCGTCAACCCGATCATCATGAAGAACGTCAACTACGTGACCGAGCGCGACTTCGTGCCCGTGACGCTGGTGACGACCTCGCCGCTCGTCGTCGCGGTGCACCCGTCGGTGCCCGCGGGCACGCTGCGCGAGCTGATCGACTACGCCAAGAAGAACCCGGGCAAGCTCAACTTCGCGACCTCGGGCAACGGCTCGGCGCCGCACCTCGGCACGGTGCTGCTCGCGAGCCTCACCGGCATCCAGATGGTGCACGTGCCGTACAAGAGCGGCGGGCTCGCGGTGCAGTCGGTGCTCGCGGGCGACACGCAGCTCACCATCGCGACGCCGCCCTCGGTGCTGCCGCAGGTGAAGGCCGGGCGCCTGCGCGGGCTCGCGATGACGAGCGCCGAGCGCTCGCCGCTCGTGCCCGAGCTGCCCGGAATGAAGGAAGCCGGCGTCGACGGCTACAACTACACCTTCTGGTACGGCATGTTCGCGCCCGCCGGCACGCCGCGCGCGGTGATCAACCGCCTGTTCGACGCGACCGCCACCGCGCTGAAGGACCCGAAGCTCAAGCAGATCCTCGCCA
>DASRFB010000027.1:0-75313 GCA_035651815.1 Burkholderiales bacterium
GGCTCGAGCGGCGACGTCGCGCTGCGCATGGTCGCGACCAAGATGTCGGCGGCGATGGGCCATCCCGTGATCGTCGACGTGCGTCCCGCCGCGCGCGGCGCGCAGATGGCGCAGGCGCTCGCGAAGGCCGCGCCCGACGGCCACACCATCACCTTCGGCACCTCGGGCACGTACGTGAACGCGCGCTTCCTGTTCAAGAACGTGTCGTTCGACATCCTCCGCGACTTCGTCCCGATCAGCCTGACCGTGCGCTCGCCGACCTACGTCGCGATCGCGAGCACGCTGCCGATCCGCACGCTCGCCGAGCTGATCGACTTCGCGAAGAAGAATCCCGGCAAGATCGAGTACGCCTCGACCGGCGCGGGCTCGGTGTTCCACCTCGCGGGCGAGTCGCTCAAGCTCTACGCCGGCATCGACATGCTGCACGTGCCGTACGCGCAGGCGAACTTCGGCCAGATGATCAACGACTGGGTCTCGGGCCGGGTGCCGCTCTACTTCCCGGCGTACGGCTTCCTCGCGCCGAACCTGGGCAAGGTGCGCCCGCTCGCGGTCCTCGCGACCAAGCGCACCGAGCGCATGCCCGACGTCCCGGCGGTGGTCGAGACGCTGCCGCAGTTCCAGACCTTCGACGTGTGGTGGGCGTTCTTCGCGCCGGCGGGGACGCCGGCCGAGGTGTGCGAGAAGATCGCCGACGAGTCGCGCGCCGCGCTGAAATTTCCCGACGTGCTCGCGCGCCTCGACCAGCTCGCGCTCACGCCCGTCGGCAGCACGCCGGCCGAGCTCGACGCCGAGCTGAAGCGCGACCTCGCGACGGTGGGGAACCTGGTGCGGAAGATCGGGCTCAAGCCGGAGTGATCTTCAGCCGGTAGTCGGCGCCTTCCCAGCGCCCGTCGGCCGCCCAGCGGATCGTGAAGACCAGCTCGCCGCCCGCCGCGGCGCCCGCCGCGTCGAGATCGGCGGCGTGCATGCCGAAGCCGCTGTCCCGGGTCGGCGTGTCGTGCACGCCGCGCCAGCCCTCGATCGTCCAGTGCACGGTCGCCGCCGCCGGGAGCTCGACGCGCAGCACGCCGCCCGCCGCGAGGCCGCTGCACTTGTTGTTGAAGCGCCACACGCACGCGCGCGAGCGCACGCGCTCGACCTGGTAGCGCTGCACGGTCTGCGGCGGCGTGTCGAACACGCGGCCGTCGGCGAGCGAGCGCAGCAGCTTGACGTGCTCGGCGTGCGCCCACGCGAGCGGCATCGCCGAGCCGCTCGGCCGGCCGCGATAGAGCTCGCGCCCGGGGACGTCGGCCGCGTCCCAGACCTGCTCGGGGATCAGATGCCCGTCGCTCGCGAAGCCCTCGAGCGCCGCGAGCAGGCGCGCGGCCGCGGCGCGCTCGCCCGCGGCGAGCTCGTAGTGCGCGCGCTCGCCCGTGAGCAGCGGCCACGCCCGCCCGACGCCGGTGCCGTCGAAGGGCGCGCCGTCCTCGTGCTCGCCGTAGCCGTCGCCGTTGTAGCGGCGCCAGCACGGCCCCGCGGGCAGATCGACGCGCAGCAGCGCGTCGATCACGCGAACGGTGTCGCGGATCCTCGGATCGTCCGGCGCGCGCAGCCCGAAGCGCACGAGCGCGAGCGCGTCGGGGCTCACGATCTGAGACGCGGGCCGCCCGTCCTCGCCGGGAGGACGGTTCTTGATCGGCACGAAGCCGTCGACCGGGGAGGCCGCGTCCGCGGTCTGCGGCGGCGCGATGCGCACGTAATAGCCGTCGACGCCCACCTCCTTCGCGAGCGGCGTGCCCTCGGCCCAGGTCCAGCGCTCGATCATGCCGTTCCAGATGTCCGCGGTCTCGCGCAAGTATGCGGCCTTCCCGCGCTCGCTCATCCGGTCGGCGAGATCCGCGGCGGCGAGCAGCGCCGAGATCTCCACCGCGAGCGTAAACGGCGAGTAGCCGCCGTCCTCCTCCCAGCGGTCCTGTCCCGTGACCGGCCCGTTCCTCAGCACGAACCCCGCCGCGCGCTCGACCATCGGCCACAGCGATTCGAGCTCGGCGTCGTCGAGCGCGCGCTCGCGCCACGCCATGTCGACGAGCAGGATCGGGAACGCGCACTCGTCCATCTGCACGCCGCTCCAGTACGGCGTGCCGTCGAGCCAGCAGTTCTGCGGCCAGTGGCCGTCGGCCTCCTGGATCGCCTGGAGGTAGTAGACGACCCGGCGCGCGTCCTCCTTCGCGCCGGCGGCGAGCAGGCCGCCCGCGATCTCGGCGAGGTCGCGCGGCCACACCAGGTGATAGCCGCCGAGGTCCTCGTCGCCCTTGCTCGAGCCCCACGGGATCGAGAGGCTCGCGATGTAGCCGCCGGCGAACGAGCGTGCCGCGTGCGCGCGCAGCACGGCGGTGCTGATGCGGTAGGCGTTCGGGGCGCCCGCGGGCAGCGCGCGATCGAGCGGCGCGAGCTTCGCCTGCCATTCGCGCCATTCGCGCGCGTACGCGGCGAGCGCCGCATCGACGCCCTCGGCGAGGCTCGCGCGCGCGCGCAGCGCGGCCTCCGCGGCGTTCTCGCCGAAGCCGATCGCGAGCACGAAGCGCCCGTCGCAGGCGGCGGGGTCGATCTCGCCGGTGAGCGCGACGTTGCCGTCGCGCGCGACGTCGTACCGGCTCCGCAGCTCGAAGTGGCGCGACAGCTCCTGCCAGCCGTCGGAGACGCCGACGAAGCCCGCCGAGCGCGCGACGAACGGCGCCGAGCACGCGACCGCGAGCGCCGTGCCGCCGCCTTCGGCGAAGAGCATCGGCACGCCCTTGTAGTCGTCGACCCAGGCGGTGTTGCCGGCGCCGCGGTTGACGAGATGCGGAGCGACGAGCGCGTACACGCGGTAGTCGCGCAGGGCGCCGACGACCGGGCGGAACGCGACCCGCTGCAGCACCACGTCGCGCCGCGGATCCGACACCACGAGCTTCTCGATCACGTAGCGGCCCTCGCGGCAGGTGCTCGTGATCGCGAACGCGGGGACGCCCTCGGTCGGCTGGCGGATCACGCTCGCCGCGCCGCGCTTCTCCTCGGAGAAGAAGCTCCGGCCGTCGGTGACGATCAGCCCGAAATCGCGCGTGCACGCGTGGTCGATGCGCGGATAGTAGATCTCGTTCAGGATGCCGTGGCTGATCGTGAACCAGACGCGGCTGTGCGCGGAGAGCGCGGTGCCGATGCCGCTCTTCGCGCTCGAGGTCCAGCGCGCCGGGATGCCGGGCGATCCGGGGGCCGCGTTCTCCTGCGCCATGCGCCTCAGGCCTTCTCCGGAGGATAGGTGATGGTCGTTCCTTCCACGCGGGCGAACGGCGTCAGCGCGTGGGCGCGCACGCGCTCCGCGCCGACGATCTCGTCCACGCGCACGCCGCGCACCAGCAGCGCGTCGGCGATCAGCGAGCGGTGGCAGCGCCACGGGACGGCTTCGGCGCACATGATCGCGACGCGCTCGTGCCGGGCCATCTCGATCAGATGCTCGAGGTTGTCCAGGAATTCCCCGGTCTGCATGTAGTCCGCGTAGCCGCGGAACGACTCGTTGCGCCAGCCCGCGTTGGGCGAGTCCTTGCGCGGGCGGCGCAGCCCGCCGAGGCCGCCCATGTGCGTATACGCGATGCTCGAGGGCGCGAGCGCCGCGGGGAGCGCATCGATATTGAACTGCGGATTGCGGCGCGAGCGCGGCACCGTGCGCACGTCGATCAGGCGCGTGACCGCGTGCGCCTGCAGCAGGCTGACGAAGTCCTCGATGGGCCGCGTGGAATGGCCCAGCGTCAGCACCACCGTCTCGCGTTCCATCGTCGCTTCCATCACCATGATCGATCGTGCCTCGGCATCCACGGTTCCGCGCTCAAGCTCGGAACATTCCGCCGGGGAACGGCGTCTTACGTCATGGACGCCCGACGTTTTCTTCCGGGTCTATGAAACGCATTTCCTGCATCATCGCCGCGCTCGCCGCCGCGGCCCCGACCGTAGCAGCCGGGAAGCTGCCTCCGCCCACCCCGGCCGAGAAGGCCAAGCTTGAGCAGCTGGCCGCCGCCAAGGCCGCCGTCACCGAGCGCGAGAACCGCGAGCTCGCCGAGACGCAGAACCGCATCGCGCAGCGCTTCCGCTGGCGCCATCCGGACTACGCCGCCGCGCATCCCGCGATCGGCACGCGCGCTCCGCTCCCCGACGCCGACGTGCCCAAGGCGGCGCGCGTGCCGGGTCCCTCCGGCCAGCCGCATTCCGGGCGCAACGAGTCCTAGCGCGGCGCCGGGCCCTCGCTGATCCGGACCAGGGCGCCCGGCCGGACCCACTTCACGAACGCCGCCTGCACGTCGCGCGCGCCGAGCGCGGCGTAGCGCCGGGCGGCGCGCGCGGGCTCGTCGAGCGGCAGCCCGAGGATGCGACGATCGATGAAGCCGCGCGCGATGCCGTCCACGCTCGCCTCCGCGAGCGGCAGCCGGCGCACGAGCAGCGCCTTCGCGCGCCCGAGCTCGTCCTCGCCGACCGGCGTCTTCTGCATCCGCACCAGCTCGCCGGCGACGACGTCGTGCACCTTGCCGACGTTCTGCGGGTCGCACGCGTAGTCGATGAGGTACAGCGTGCGCGTGCGCCCGAACTGGAGCGACGAGCCGACGTAGTAGACGAGCCCCGCCTCCTTGCGCAGATCGCGCGTGAGCCGGGTCGAGTAGAAGGCGCCGCCCAGCACCGCGTTGCCGAGGTCGAGCGCGTAGGAGTCCGGGTGCGCGCGCGTGAGCCCGAGCGTCTCGCCGAGGATCACGCGGTCCTGCACGCGGCTCGCGTCGGGCACGGCGCTCACCGCGGCGCGGTTGAGCGGCACGGGCGGCAGCGTCGTGCGCGGCGCCGGGCCGCGCGCGGTCCAGCCGCCGAAGTACCGCTGCACGACGGCGCGGGCGCGCTCGGGCGTCACCCTGCCGATCACCACGATCGTCGTGAGATCGGGGCGGAACACCGCGCGGTAGTAGGCGCGCACGTCGGCGAGCGTGACCCGGCCCACCGTCGCGGGCGAAGGCTCGCGCAGGCTCGGATCGTTCTTGGGAAAGAGCGCCGCGCGCAGCGCCATGCGGCCGAGGTACGACGGGCTCGAGCGCTGGCCCGCGACGGTGTCGGCGACCTGGCGCCTCACCACCTCGAACGCCGCGGCGGGAAACCCGGGCTCGAGCAGGTTGTCGGCGAGCAGCCCCACGCCGCGGTCGAAATGCTCGGCGAGGGCGTTCAGCGAGAAATCGGTGCCCGCGCTCGCGTCGGCGCCGATCTCGTCGAGCGCGCGCTGCAGCGTCACGCGGTCCAGGTGCCGCGAGCCGTACGCGAAGAGCTGCTCCATCACCTCGGCGAGCCCGTCCTTGCCCTTCGGGACCTGCATCTCGGGCCGGTTCTCGACGTGGCCGTAGAGGCTCACCGAGGCGCTCACGTCCTCGGGCTGCACGATCAGCGTGATGCCGTTCGGCAGCCGGGTCACGACCGGGTGCACGCTCGACGCCGGCACCGACAGGCGCGCGAGCGGCGCCGCCCACTCGGGCAGCGGCACGGGCTTGATCTCGCCCGGCGCGATCTTCTCCTTGCCGCCGAAGCCCTGCGAGGCGACGGGCTTGCCCGAGCCGACCGGCGTCATCACCGCGGTCACGGCGTGGTCGAGGTCGAGCACCTTGCGCGCGACGCGGTTCACGTCCTCGACCGTGACGCGCTCGATGCGCGCGAGGTCCTCGTCGGGCGACTCGAGCCCGTAGACCGCGACCGCCTCGGCCCACACCGCGGCGAGGCCCGCGATCGAGTTGCGCTGCAGCTCGGCGTCGCGGCGCTCCTGCAGCTTCGCGGCGGCGACCAGGTCGGCCGGCACGCCGTCCCGCGCGATCTTCGCGAGGATCGCGCGCATCTTCGTCTCGAGCGCCTTTGCGTCGCCGCCCGCGGGAAACGCGGCGAGCGCGTACGCGAGACCCGCCTTCGGCAGCGGCTCGAACGAGAAGTCGGTCGCGAGCGCCGCGCCCTCGGGCACGAGGCCGTAGAGCTCGCCGCGGCGGCTCTTCAGCACGTCGATCAGCACCTCGACCGCGGGGAAGTCGGCGTCCTCCAGTCCCGGGAAGCGCAGCGCGATCACCTGCAGGCCGTACGCGAGGTCGCTCTCGAGCGTGAACGACTGCGGCGCGACCGGCGCGAGCGCGATCTCGGGCCGCGCGGGCAGCGGCCGCGACGCGATCGGCTCGAAGAGCTTGCGCACCTCGGCCAGCGTCGCCGACGGATCGACGTTGCCGACCACGATCAGGACGGCGTTGTTCGGGGCGTACCAGCGCTCGTGGAAGTCCTTGAGCATCGCGCCGCTCGTCTTCTCGAACGACTCGCGCGTGCCGAGCCCGTCGTGCGCGTAGGGCGAGCCCGCGAACACCGCGGCGCGCAGGCGCGTGTAGAGCTTGTACTGCGGGTTCGAAAGGTCCTGCGCGACCTCCTGCTCGATCGCGCCGCGCTCGCCCTTCCAGTCGTCCTCGCCGGCGAGCACCGAGCGCATGCGCAGCGCCTCGATGTGCAGCACGACGCCGAGGTCCTCGGCAGGCACCGTGTACAGGTACTGCGTGACGGTCTGGCGCGTGTCCGCGTTGAACTCCCCGCCCATGATGCTGCCGATGTCGGCGAGCTGGTCGGCCGACAACCCCGGGCTGCCGCGGAACATGATGTGCTCGACCGCGTGCGCGGTGCCCGGGAAGCCCTCCGGCGTCTCGTTGGCGCCGACGAGGTAGTTGAGGCTGGTCGAGACGACCGGCGCGAGCGCGTTGCGCACGACGACCACGCGCATGCCGTTGGCGAGCGTCGCGCGCCCGATGTCCTCGGCGCGCGGCGGCGTCGCGGCCGGCGCCGCCGATGCGAGGAAAGCAATGCACGCGATCAGCGCGCGGGCGAGGACCGGGGTCATGGTTCTTCAGACTAGCACGCAGGCCCGCGGTTCGCCGCGGCTCGCCCGGTCCGCATGGCGCAGGAGGGGTACGCGCGCGGAACCAGTCGATCGCTCACCGGCCCAATCTGCATGAGCAGGCCCTTCGTAGCGGCGGCGGCCGTGCTGGGCGCGCTGCTCGTCTATGCCGCGCTCGGGACCCTGGTCGCGCCGCGGCTGATCGAGCGCTACCTCCCCGAGCGCGCCGAAGCGATGCTCGGCCGGCCGGTGAGCGTCGGCCGGGTGCGCGTCAATCCCTTCACCTTCGCGGTGCGCGCGCGCGACCTGCGCATCGGCAGCCGCGGGCGGCCGGCGCCGGTCGAGATCGGCGCGCTCACGGTCGATTTCGATCCACTCTCGAGCGGCTTCGGCCGCGGCTGGGCGTTCGGCGACGTGCGCATCGCCGACGCGCGCATTCGCGGCGAGCTCGACCGCTCGGGCCGGCTCGATCTCGCGCAGCTCGTTCCCGGCGGCTCCGCCGGCGCGTCGGCGGGCGGCGGCGCGCCGCCCCGCATCGTCCTGCGGCACGTCCTCATCGAGGCCGCCGCCGAGCTGCGCGTGCTCTCGGGCGGCAAGCCGGAGACGCTCGACGCGGGCCCGGTGCGGGTCGAGGCCTTCGACGTGGCGACGCGCCCCGACCGCGAGGGGCGCTACACCGTCTCGGCGCGCCTCGCCGACGGCGCCTCGATCGCGTGGCGCGGGGACCTCGCGCTCGCGCCCGTGCGCTCCGAGGGCGAGATCGAGGTGAAGGCGCTCGAGCTCGGGACGCTGTGGCCGCTGCTGCGCGCGAAGCTCGACCTGCCCGAGCCGCGCGGGGCGGTGGACGCGAGCGCGCGCTACCGCTTCGCCGCGGACGGCGGCGCGCTCGCGCTCGACGCGGTGCGCGTTTCGGCGCGCGACCTCGCGCTTCCCGCGCGCAGCGGGCCGCCGCTCCTCGCCGCGCGCTCGCTCGCGATCGAGGGCGGCCGCTTGGACCTCGCCAAGCGCGAGATCTCGGCGGAGCGCGTCTCGCTCGATCACGGCGCGCTGCGCGTGGCGCGCGACGAGAACGGCAAGCTGCAGCTCCCCGCGCTGCCGCAGGGCGAGCCCGCCGCGAAGGAAAAACCCTGGACGTACCGCGTGCAGAGCGCGCGGGCGAGCGCCTTCGAGCTCGCGCTTTCGGACCGCGGCTTCTCGCCGGCGCTCGCGGTCGCGCTCGAGGACGTCGCGATCGAGGCGCGCAACCTCGCGAGCGATAGCAAGACGCCGGTCGAGCTCGAGGCGCGCGGCCGCATCGCGGCGGGCGGCTCGTTCTCGCTGCGCGGCTCGGCGCCGCGGGACTTCGCGCGCGCGCGGGCCGACGTCGAGCTGCGCGACGCGGCGCTCGCGCCCTTCGCGCCGCTGGTGGAGCGCTTCGCCGCGGCGAAGCTCGTCTCCGGCAACGCGAGCGTGGACGCGCACGTGGAGTACCACGGCGCCGGCGCGCACCCCGCGCTCGAGGCGAGCGGAAGCGCGAGCCTCGCCGGCGTCGAGGTGCGCGACGCCGCGACCGGCGAGCGCGTGCTCGCCTGGCGCAGCGCCGAGGCCGACGAAGCGCGCGTGACCGCCGGCCCGGTCGCGATCGCCGCGAAGCAGATCGTGGTCGACGGCGCCGATGCCCGCATCGCGATCTCGCGCGAGCGCAAGCTCAATCTCGCGCAGCTGATCAAGACCGGCGAAGCCGCGCCGCCCGCGGACGAGGCCGGCCCGGCGGCGACGGTCCGCGTCGGCGCGGTGCGCGTGCGCCGCAGCCGCGTCGACTTCTCCGACCAGAGCCTGGTGCTGCCGTTCTCGGCGCGGGTCGCCGCGCTGCACGGCGAGATCACGGGCCTGTCCACCGCGCCGGGACGCCGCGCGACGCTCGCGCTCGAAGGACGGATCGGCAAGTTCGGCGCCGCGTCCGCCAAAGGGCGCCTCGACGTCGGCGCGCCGCGCCGCTTCACCGACATCGCCGTCGCCTTCGAGAACGTCGACATGCCGCCGCTCTCGCCGTACTCGGCGACCTTCCTCGGCCGCAAGATCGCGGGCGGCGAGCTCTGGCTCGACCTCGACTACCGCGTCGTGCGCGGCGAGATGCAGGGGCGGAACCGCGTCACCGTGCGCGACCTCGCGCTCGGCGAGCGCGTCGACGCGCCGAACGCGCTCGACGTGCCGATCGACCTGCTGGTCGGCCTGCTCACCGACTCGGAAGGGCGGCTGCGCGTCGACGTGCCGGTGACGGGCGACGTGAACGATCCGAGGTTCGACCTGGGCGCGGTGATCCGCGCCCAGGCGGGCGATTTCGTGAGGCGGATCGTGAGCGCGCCGTTCCGCGCGCTCGCGGGACTGATCCGCGGCAAGGACGGGCAGTCCGAGCTGAAGGCGGTGGAGTTCGACGCCGGCAGCGCGCGCCTCGAGCCGCCCGAGCGCGAGAAGCTGCAGGACGTGGCGCACGCGCTCGCCGAGCGCCCGCAGCTCGCCCTGGTCGTGCCCGGGCCTTACGATCCCGAGCGCGACGCAGCCGCGCTCAAGGACGAGCTCGTTCGCCGGGAGCTCGCGCAGCGCCTCGGCCGGCCCGCCGCGCCGGGCGAGGATCCCGGCCCGGTCGCCTTCGGCAGCCCGGCGACGCAGCGCGCGCTCGAGGGCATGGCCGAGGAGCGCCTGGGTCGCGACGCGATGCGCACGCTCGCCGGCTGGTTCGCCGCCGACCAGGGACACGACCCGCAGCGCGTGAGCCTGCTGCGGCGCCCGGGCGACCCGCGGTTCTACCGCGCCGTCTACGCGCGCCTCGTCTCCGGGCAGGCGCTCGCGCCCGATGCGGCGAAGTCGCTCGCCTCGCGCCGCGCGCAGGCGGTGATCGGCTACCTGCGCTCGGCCGGCGCGGACCCGGCGCGCCTCGCGGCCGGGGAGATGCAGCTCGCGCACGGCGAGGGCGACGCGGTCCCCGCGGAGCTCGCGCTGCAGGCGGCTGGAGCGCCCGCCGGCTAGAACGCCGTCGCGATCACCTCGGCGGGGTGCAGCGCGCGGCGCCCGGTGCACTGCGCGATCTGCTCGCGGCAGCTGAAGCCCTCGGCGATCATCAGCGCGGCTCACCGCGCCGCCGGCAGCCGCAGCGTCGCGCGCAGCCCGCGCCCTTGATCGCCGTCGCCGAGCTCGATCGACGCGCCGTGCGCGTCGGCGATCTGCTTGACGATCGCGAGTCCGAGGCCGCTGCCCCCGACGCCCGAGCCCGGCAGCCGGTAGAACCGGTCGAACACGCGCGAGCGCTCCTCCGCCGCGATGCCGGGCCCGGTGTCGGAGACGCGCAGCACCGCCCCGGCTTCCGTATACGCGTCGAGCACCACGCGGCCGCCCGCGGGCGTATACCGGATCGCGTTGTCGACGAGGTTCCCCGCGAGCGTGCGCAGCGCGCGCTCCTGCGCCTCGACGCGCGCGGGCTCGACTCGCCCCAGCCGCAGCTCGACCGCCTTCGCCGCCGCGAGCGGCTCGAAGTCGGCGGCGACGCTCGCGGCGAGCCGGTCGAGATCGACCGCCACGCGCGGCTCGTGCGCCGCCTCGGGCTCGAGCCGCGCCATGGTGAGCAGCTGCTCGACCAGGCGCGAGGCGCGGCGCGCGCCGGCCTTGAGCTGCTCGAGCGCGTCGCGGCGCGCGTCGTCGCCCGCGGCGCGCTCGAGCAGCTGGATCTGCAGCTGCAGCGCCGTGAGCGGCGAGCGCAGCTCGTGCGCCGCGTCCTCGGTGAAGCGCTTCTGGGTCTCGATCGCCGCGCCGAGGCGCCCGAGCAGCCCGTTCAGCTGCGCGACCATGGGCCGCACCTCCTCGGGCAGCCCGCCCTCGGGCAGCGACTCGAGCGACGACGGCGCGCGCTTCGCGATCGCGCGCGCGATCGCGCCGAGCGGGCGCAGCTCGCGCCCGACCAGCCACCAGATGAGCAGCGCGAACAGCGGGATCGACGCGACGATCGGCACCAGGATGCGCAGCGCGATCGCGGCCGCGCGCTCGTTGCGCAGGCTCGCCGGCGCCGCGACCTGGATCACGCGGCCGCCGTGGGCCATCGTGTACAGGCGCCAGTCCTCGCCGTCGACGCTGACGGTGTCGAAGCCCGCGCCCGCGCGCGGCAGGCTCACGTTCTGGTTCGAGAGGTAGACGAGCACGCCGCCCGGTCCCCACATCTGCACGACGAAGTCGTGCTCGAAGCCCGGGAACAGCTCGGCCTCGGCCTGCGGCGCCTGGTCGCGCAGCGACTCGGCCATCTGCTCGAGCTGGTAGTCGAACATCTCGTTCGCCTGGCGCCGCGCCGCGAAGTAGGTCGCCGCGCTCGCCGCGAGGCCGACGAGGAACAGCGCGGCGAGCAGCGCGGCGAGCAGCCTCCTTCGGATCGAGGTCACCGGGCGCGGGCGCCGCTAGCCGTCGGACGCGAGCGCGTAGCCGACGCCGCGCACCGTGCGGATCGCGCCCTCGCCGAGCTTCTTGCGCAGGTTGTGGATGTGCACCTCGACCGAGTTGCTCGCGATCTCCTCGCCCCAGCCGTAGAGCCGCTCCTCGAGCTGCGCGCGCGACAGCGCCGCGCCCGGGCGCTCGAGCAGCGCCTGCAGCAGCGCGAACTCGCGCGCCGACACCGGCACGTCGCGTCCCTGGTACGCGACCTTGTGCGTCGCCGGGTTGAGCGCGAGCCCGCCGAAGGCGAGCACCGGCTCGGCGCGGCCCGCGTGACGGCGCAGCACCGCGCGGATGCGCGCGGCGAGCTCGTCCAAGTCGAAGGGCTTCACCAGGTAGTCGTCGGCGCCGCGGTCGAGGCCGCGCACGCGGTCGGCGACCGCGTCGCGCGCGGTGAGGATCAGCACGGGGACGGGGTTGCCGCTGCGGCGCAGGTCCTCGAGCACGGCGTAGCCGTCCTTGCGCGGCAGGCCGAGGTCGAGCAGCACCATCGCGTAGGGCTCGGTGCGGATCGCGGTCTCGGCGGCGCGGCCGTCGGTGACCCAGTCGACGGCGTGGCCGTCCTGGCGCAGCCCCGCGCGGATGCTCTCGCCGATCATGGCGTCGTCTTCGACCAGCAGCAGGCGCATGGGGGGATTTTAGAACGCGCGGATCGCGCGGCGGCCCGGGGAGATCGGCCGGGCCGCCGCCGGCACGGACCCGGTCAACCGAGGTCGACCGGCACGTACATCTTAGCTTCGTCGCGCTGCACGAGCAGGGCCACGTGCTTGCCCGCGCGCCCGATGAGCCGCCTGAGCTGCGCGACGTCGCGCACCGGCTGGTCGTTGAGCGCGAGGATCACGTCGCCGGGCTGGATGCCCGCGTGCTCGGCGGCGCCGCTCACCTGCTCGACCACGAGGCCCGAGCCCGTCTTCAGCTCGCGCTTCTCCTCGGGCGTGAGCGGGCGCACCGCGAGCCCGAGCCGGCCCGAATTGGCGTCGGGGGATTCGTCGTTCGCGGCGACCTGCTCGGGCGCCATCGTCCCGACCGTGACCTGCAGCGAGCGCTCGGCGCCGTTGCGCCAGACGCGGACGGGCGCCGACTGCCCGGGCTTCATGTCGGCGACCAGCATCGGCAGCGTGGACGAGTCGTCGACGGTCCGGCCGTCGAAGGCGAGGATCACGTCGCCCGGCTGGATGCCCGCGCGCGCCGCCGGCCCGCCGCTCTCGACCGAGGCGACGAGCGCGCCCTCGGGTCGCGGCAGGCCGAAGGACTCGGCGAGGCTCTGGTTCACGGGCTGCACCGTGACGCCGATGCGGCCGCGCGTGACCTTGCCCGTCTTCTGCAGCTGGTCCTTCACCTGCATCGCGATGTCGATCGGGATCGCGAACGACAGGCCCTGGTAGCCGCCCGTCTGGCTGTAGATCTGCGAGTTGATGCCGATGACGTCGCCGTCGAGGTCGAACAGCGGCCCGCCGGAGTTGCCCGGGTTCACCGCGACGTCGGTCTGGATGAAGGGGACGTAGCTGTCGGAGAGCGAGCGCGACTTGGCCGAGACGATGCCCGCGGTCACGCTGTTCTCGAAGCCGAAGGGCGAGCCCATCGCCACCACCCACTGCCCGACCCTGATGTGCGAGGAGTCGCCGATGCGCACCGTCGGCAGGTTCGCGGCGTCGATCTTGATCAGCGCGACGTCGCTCTTCGTATCCTCGCCGACGACCTTGGCCTTGAACTCGCGCCGGTCGGTGAGCTTGACGTTCACCTCCTTCGCGCCGTCGACGACGTGCGCGTTGGTGAGGATGTAGCCGTCGGAGCTGACGATGAAGCCCGAGCCGAGGCCGCGCAGCGGACCGGGCTTGGGCGCCGGAACGCCGAACTGCCGGAAGAACTGCGAGAACGGATCGTCGCCGTCGAGCGGCGTCTGCGCCTGCGCCGGCGCGGGCTTGGACACGGTGATGTTCACGACCGCCGGGCCCGCCTGCTCGGCGAGGCGGGTGAAGTCGGGCAGCCCGGCGCGGCCGGTCGCGGCGCGGTCGGTGACCGAGGTGGTGGTCGTCGTCGACGCGATCGGCGTCGCCGAGGACGCGGAACAGCCGGCGACGAAGGCCGGCAACAGGGCGGCGAGGACCGCGACCCGCAGTGCGTTTGCTTTCATGCTCGGCTCCCTAGCAAGGATTGAATGCCGGTCATGCTAGGCGGGCGACCTTAACGCGGCCTTAAGCACGCCGGCGCGCGGGTGTAACTTCCTGTAACTGCCGTAACCTGCTATATATAGAGGCGAAGAAACACAGGGAGACCACTGCGATGGCTGTAAAGAAGATCCTGATCGTCGACGATTCGCCCACCGACCGCCAGTACCTGCTCGAGGTGCTGAGCAAGCAGGGCTACGAGTGCGTCACCGCGCAGAGCGGCGAGGAGGCGGTCGAGAAGTCGAAGAGCGAGCGCCCCGACCTGATCCTCATGGACATCATCATGCCCGGGACCGACGGCTACAAGGCGACGCGCATCATCAAGCACGACGACGCGACCAAGCACATCCCGGTGATCATGTGCACGAGCAAGAACCTCGAGACCGACCGGGTCTGGGGCATGCGCCAGGGCGCGGCGGATTACCTGGTGAAGCCGATCAACGCCAAGGAGCTGCTCTCGAAGATCGCGGCGATCCGCTGATCAGCCGCCGAGGCGCTCCGACGCGAGGCGCGCGCCTTCGGCGAGCGCGCGCAGCTTGGCCCACGCGACCGTCTCGGGAATCTCGGTGTTGCCCGCGGTCGAGCAGAAGCCGCAGTCGTTCCCGAACATGACGCGCCCTCGGGCGGCGCGCGCCCAGCGCTCCATGCGGTCGGCGACGACCTCGGGGTGCTCGACCGTGACGCTCGAGTGCGTGACCGCGCCGGGGATCAGCGTCTTGCCCTCGGGGATCGCGATTCTCTGCGCCGCGCGCCATTCGTGCTCGTGGCGCGGGTTCGCCGCCTCGAACGAGTAGAACCCGGCGCGGATCGTCAGGATCAGGTCGAGCACCTGCTCGAGCTGCAGGTCCGAGACGCGCGGACCGAAGTTGACGCCGTAGCAGGTGTGGAAGCGGATGCGCTCGGGCGGCAGCCCCCGCAGCGCGTGGTTGATGTGCTCGATGCGCTTCTGCATCCACTGGCGGTAGCGCGCGAGGTCCCAGTCGCGGCGCGCGTCCCAGGAGCTGACGAGGCGCGGGTCGTCGATCTGGAGATACAGCCCGGAATCGAGGATCGCGCGGTACTCCTCGCGCATCGCCTCGCCGTGCGCCTCGAAGTACTCCTCCTCGGTCGCGTAGTGCTCGTTCGCGTCCGCGGGAATCGGGCCCGACGAGGGCATGAAGCCTTCGGCCGCGCCCGCGGCCGCCATCGCGTCCTTGAGGTTGGCGAGGTCGCGCCGCAGGTATCGCTGCCCGACGTAGCGGATCGGCGCGACGCAGGCGCGCGGCGCGACGCGCACCGCGTTCGCGAACGGGTTGTGCTCCTGCGCCGAGCGGTAGTAGTCGGGGAACATCGCGACGTCGCGCCCGTTCGGGTCGACCGGCCCAGGCACGGGCACGCCGCCCGTCGGGACGCGCGGCTCGAAGCCGCCGATCCGCTCGGCGAGGTAGCCGCGGAAGCTCGGCTTCGAGCACTCGCCGTCGCCGACCACGTCGATGCCGGCGTCCACCTGCCTGCGCACGATCTCGAACACGTGCCTGCGAACGAGCGCGTCGTAGGCCGCGTCGTCCACGCCGCGGCCCTCGAAGCGCGCGCGCAGCGCGGCGAGCACCTCGGGCGGGCGCGGCAGGCTGCCGGTGTGGGTGGTGCGGATGCGCTCGGCCATATCGTCTTATATTAACGGTTGCCCGTGACGGAGGTGACCGTGCGCCGCTGGATGCTCCCGCTGATCGCGATGATGCTCGCGCCCGTCCTCGCCGGCGCCCAGACGTATCCCGCCAAGGCGGTGCGTCTGGTCGTCGGCTTCACCGCCGGCGGCCCGACCGACCTCCCCGCGCGCTTCATCGCCGACCGGCTCGGCACGTCGCTCGGCCAGCGCGTCGTGGTCGAGAACCGTCCCGGCGCGAGCGGGCAGATCGCGACGCAGGACGTGCTGTCGAAGCCGCGCGACGGCTACAACCTGCTCCTGTGCACGCACTTCGAGGCGATCAACGCCGCGGTCCAGCGCAGGCTCGCGTACACGCTCGCCGACGTCGCGCCGATCAGCCAGATCTCGCGCTACTACTACGGCGTGGTGGCGACGAACGAGATCCCTGCGAAAGACTGGGAGAGCTTCATCGCCTACGCGCGCGCGAACCCGGGCAAGCTCAACTACGGCACGATCGGCCGCGGCTCGGCGCAGGAGATCCTCGCGCTCGAGATCGGCAAGCTCGCCGGCATCCGCATGACCGGCGTCCCGTACAAGGGCGGCGCCGACGTGATGAACGACCTGATCGCGGGGCGCGTGCAGTTCTACGCCTCGCCCACGCTCGGCGTGCTGCCGCAGTACCGCGCCGGGAAGCTGCGCCTCCTCGCCGTGACGAGCGCCGAGCGCCTCGCCGCCGCGCCCGAGATCCCGACCGTCTCCGAGAAGGGACTGCCGTTCGTGCGCTACGGCTGGCTCGGCATCTGCGCCGGCGCCGGCACGCCGAAGACGATCGTCGCGAAGCTCAACCGCGAGATCGTCGCGATCGTCGGCTCGGCCGACTACCGCGACATGATCGAGAAGGCGGGCTCGGTGCCGGTGTCGTCGACGCCCGAGGAGCTGGGAAAAGTGCTCGAGGAAACCTACGAGCAGACCGAGCGCGTCGCGAAGGAGTTCGACCTCAAGGTCGATTGAAGGTCCGCGCTATCCGCGGACGTCGATGTCGTTGTCGACGCGCGCCACGCCGGGCACGCGCGCGGCGACCTCGGCCGCCTCGCGCCGGTCGCGCTCGCTCGGCACGCTACCCGTCAGCTCCACGCGCCCGCCCTGCGTCTTGATGTCCACGTGCGAGTCGCCCGCCAGGGCGATATTCGGGTCGTGCGCGATATTCGATTCGATCTGCGCCGTGATGCTGTCGTCGCTGACCCCGCGATCGTTGTACGTGCTCGCGCACCCGGCCGCTCCCGCGACCGCCAGCCCGAGTCCCGCGATCCAGAAAGACCTTCCGACTTGCATGGAACCTCCGTGAAAAGAAGCGCGGCCCCGACGGGGCCGCATCATCTTTACGACGGGTGACCGTGCCGGTCGGTTCCGCCGCGGCGCGGACGGCGGCCGGGTCGTCAACGGGATCGAAATGAACCGGCGCGCGGCGTTCCAGGCCTATCGCAAGGATGAATGATGTCTCCGGCTGGGGCCGTCGGGCATCAGCTCCCGAGCATGGCGCGCGATCTGCGCCTCCTCCTCGGCGGCGAGCACGCGCACCGGGCACGCGAGCCCGCGGCAGATCGCGTCGCGCACCTGGGCGTCGTGCTCGCCGATGCCGCCGGTGAACACGAGCAGGTCGACGCCCCCGAGCGCGGCGATCATCGCGGCGACGTGCTTGCGCGCGGAGTAGCGGAACATCTCGATCGCGAGCCGCGCGTCGGCGCTCGAGCGGGCGGCCTCGCGCAGCCGTCGCATGTCGCCGTCGAGCCCCGATATCCCGAGCAGACCCGAGCGGTGGTCGACGAGGTCCTCGATCCGCGCGCGGTCGTAGCCCTTCTCGCGCATCAGGTAGAGCAGCACCCCGGGGTCGAGGTCGCCGCAGCGCGTTCCCATGACGAGCCCGCCCGTGGGGGTGAGCCCCATCGTCGTGTCGATCGAGCGGCCGTCCTGCACGGCGGTGACGCTCGCGCCGTTGCCGAGATGGGCGATCACCAGGCGGCGCGGCAGATCGCGCCCGAGCCGGCGCACGATCGACTCGCACGACAGGCCGTGGAAGCCGTAGCGCTCGACGCCCTCCGCGCGCAGCGCTTTCGGCAGCGGCAGCACGCGCGCGACTTCGGGCAATCCGGCGTGGAACGCCGTGTCGAGGCACGCGGCGTGACGGGCTTGCGGAAAGCGCTCGCGCGCGTAGCGGATGACCGCGAGCGCCGGCGGCAGGTGCAGCGGCGCGAAGGGCGTCGCCGCTTCGAGCCGCCGCAAGACCTCGGCGTCGATCAGCGCGTGGCGGCGCAGGCCCGGGCCGCCGTGGACCACGCGGTGTCCGACCGCGGCGGGAGCCGGCAGCTCGCGCTCGGCGAGCAGCCTGCCGACGTGCGCGACCGCGTCGCGCTGCGCGTCGCCGGCCGCCTCGGTTTCGCCCGAGAGCAGCGTCTCGAGGGTGGAAGGCCCGACCCGGTACAGGCCGAACTTGAGCGACGACGAGCCGCTGTTCAGCGCGAGAACCGGGATGACCGTCATCAGGCGCTCATGACGCGGTCCAGCGCCAGTTCCGGACCTCGGGCATGTCCTCGCCGTGCTCGCTCACGTAGAGCTTGTGGCGCTCCATCGTGCTCCAGTAGCGGTCGGTCGCCGTCCGCACCTCGCCCGCGAGCCTCGGGACGCGGCGGATGACGTCGAGCGCGAGCTGGTAGCGGTCGAGGTTGTTCAGCACGACCATGTCGAAGGGCGTGGTGGTCGTGCCCTCCTCCTTGTAGCCGCGCACGTGGATGTTGGCGTGGTTGCGCCGGCGGTAGGTGAGCGAATGGACGAGCCGCGGGTAGCCGTGGAAGGCGAAGATCACCGGCCGGTCGCGCGTGAACAGCGCGTCGAAATCCTGGTCCTCGAGCCCGTGCGGGTGCTCGGTCTGCGGCTGCAGCGCCATGAGGTCCACGACGTTCACCACGCGCACGCGCAGGTCCGGGACGTATTCGCGCAGCAGCGTCACCGCGGCGAGCGTCTCCAGCGTCGGCACGTCGCCGGCGCAGGCCATCACGACGTCGGGATCGCCCGCGTCGCTGCTCGCCCACGTCCACACGCCCGCGCCCGCGGCGCAGTGCGCGGCGGCGGACTCGGCGTCGAGCCACTGCCACTCCAGCTGCTTGCCGGCGACGATCAGGTTGACGTAGTTGCGGCTGCGCAGGCAGTGATCGGCGACCGACAGCAGGCAGTTCGCGTCGGGCGGCAGATAGATGCGCACGACGTCCGCCTTCTTGTTGGCGACGTGGTCGATGAAGCCCGGGTCCTGGTGCGAGAAGCCGTTGTGGTCCTGGCGCCAGACGTGCGAGGTGAGCAGGTAGTTGAGCGAGGCGATCGGCTTGCGCCACGGGATGCGCCGCGTGGTCTTCAGCCACTTCGCGTGCTGGTTGAACATCGAGTCGACGACGTGGATGAAGGCCTCGTAGCAGGAGAACAGGCCGTGGCGCCCGGTGAGGAGATAGCCCTCGAGCCAGCCCTCGCACAGGTGCTCGCTCAGGACCTCCATGACGCGGCCGTCGGCGTCCAGGTGCTCGTCGACCGGGTCGATCCGCGCCATCCATTGCTTGGCGCTCGCCTCGAGCACCGCGCCCAGCCGGTTCGATTCGGTCTCGTCGGGCCCGAACACGCGGAAATTGCGCTTGCCCAGGTTGAGCTTCATCACGTCGCGCAGGTACTCGCCGAGGACGCGCGTCGACTCGGCTTGCACCGCTCCGGGCGCTTCCATCTTCACCGCGTAGTCGCGGAAGTGCGGGAGCGCGAGCGGCACCAGCAGCTCGCCGCCGTTGGCGTGCGGGTTCGCCGCGAGGCGGCGGCGGCCGGTCGGCGCGAGCGCCGCGTACTCCTCGCGGAAGCGCCCCTGGTCGTCGAACAGCTCGCGCGGGCGGTAGCTCCGCATCCACTCTTCGAGCTGCTTCAGGTGCGCCGGATCGTCGAAACCGCCGAGCGGGACCTGGTGCGCGCGCCAGGTGCCCTCGACCGGCTTGCCGTCGACGACCTTGGGGCCGGTCCAGCCCTTGGGCGTGCGCAGCACGATCATCGGCCAGCGCGGCCGCTCCGGGTCGCGGTCACGCTCGGTTTGTCGAAGGGCGCGCGCCGCGTGCTGGATCGTGCGGATGTCGGCGAGCACGGCGTCGAGCGTGCCGGCGAGCAGCTGGTGCACGATCGCCGGATCGTCGCCTTCGACGAGGTAGGGCTTGTAGCCGTAGCCGCGCAGCAGGTCGCTCAGCTCCTCCGGGTCGATGCGCGCGAGCACGGTCGGGTTGGCGATCTTGTAGCCGTTGAGATGCAGGATCGGCAGCACCGCGCCGTCGCGCGCGGGGTTCGCGAACTTGTTGGAGTGCCAGCTCGCGGCGAGCGCACCGGTCTCGGCCTCGCCGTCGCCGACGATGCACGCGACGATCAGCTCGGGATTGTCGAACGCGGCGCCGTACGCGTGCGCGAGCGAATAGCCGAGCTCGCCGCCTTCGTGGATGGACCCGGGCACCTCGGCGGCGACGTGGCTCGGGATGCCGTACGGCCACGAGAACTGGCGGAACAGCCGCTGCAGGCCGCCGCGGCTGCGCTCGATGTCCGGGTAGCGCTCCGTATACGAGCCTTCCAGGTAGGCATGCGCCACCACGCCCGGTCCGCCGTGACCGGGACCGACGATGGCGATCATGTCGAGGTCGTTCTCCTTGATCAGCCGGTTGAGGTGCACATAGATGAAGTTGAGGCCGCTGGTCGTGCCCCAGTGCCCCAGCAGCCGCGGCTTGATGTGCTTCGTCTCGAGCGGGACCTCGAGCAGCGGATTGTCCTGCAGATAGATCTGGCCGACGGTCAGGTAGTTGGCGGCGCGCCAGTAGGCGTCCATCTTGCGCAGCAGCTCGGGCGTCAGGCTTCCGGAGGCCGGGCGCTCGGTGTCGATCGCGTTCATGGGTTCAGCTCCTCGATGATGCGCGTCACGATCTCGCGCGGCGGCAGGTCGATCGGGACGACGATGGGATGCTCGTCGGGCCCCGGCTCCTCGAGCGCGTCGAACTGGCTCGCGAGCAGGCTCGCCGGCATGAAATGCTCGTGGCGCGTGGCGATGCGCCGGGCGATCAGCGTCGCGTCGCCCTTCAGGTAGACCAGGCGCACGTCGGCGCGATTCGCGACGAGGATGTCGCGGTAGCGGCGCTTCAGCGCCGAGCACGCGACCACGCCGTGGCCGCCGGCCGTCCGCGTCTGCTCGATCCACGCCGCGATCGCGCGCAGCCACGGCCAGCGGTCCTCGTCGGTCAGCGCGATGCCGCCGTGCATCTTGTCGATGTTGGCGGGGGGATGGAACCAGTCGGCGTCCTCGTAATCCCAGTGCAGGCGTCCGGCGAGGAGCGTGCCGATGGTCGTCTTGCCGCTGCCGGAGACGCCCATGACGATCGCGACCGAGGCGGGCGGCGTCATTGCGGCGCCGCGGCGCGGTCGGTGAACCAGTGCAGTCGCCCGAGCGGGCGCACGCGCGCGGCCGGCAGCGCGCGGTCTCCCGCCCGCGCGCGCGCCAGGATTTCCTTCTTCCCGGGCCCGGTCGCGAGGAACGCGAGATCGCGGCTGCTCGCGAGCGCGGGCAAGGTCAGCGTGATGCGCGGCTCGGGTCTCGCGCCGATGACGGCGAGCGCCCAGCGCCGCTTCTCCTCGAGCGCCGGCTCGCCCGGGAACAGCGACGCGGTGTGCCCGTCCTCGCCGATGCCGAGCAGCGTCAGGTCGAAGAGCGGCCGGTCGCGCGCGAGCGTTTCGGCGCCGTAGCAGCGCTCGAGCACGGCCTGGTATCGCGCCGCGGCCGCTTGCGGCGAAAGCCCCTCGGTCGGGACCGGGTGGATGTTTTCCGCGGCGACGGGGACGCGCGAGAACAGCGCCTCGTGCGCCATGCGATAGTTGCTCTCGGGATGATCGTGCGGGACGAAGCGCTCGTCGCCCCAGAACCAGCGCGCGCGGCTCCAGGGGAAGCGCGACGCGACCGGGCCCTGCGCGAGCGCCTGGTACAGCCGGCGCGGGGTCGATCCGCCCGACAGGCACACGGCAAAGGCGCCGGCGCTCGCCTGCGCGAGCGCGCAGACCCACTCGGCGACGCCGCGGGCGAGCGCGTCGGCGTCCGCGAACGCGCGGTGCTCGGCCGGCGCGCCGGTCATGGAACCGTCTCCCGTTGCGCGCAGGCGCCGTTCCGGATGCGGGCGATCGCCGCGCCGTAGTCCTTCGCTCCGAAGATCGCGGATCCGGCGACGATGGCGTCGGCGCCGGCCGCGACGCTCGGCCCGGCGTTCCCGCAGTTCTCGCCGCCGTCGACCTCGATCCACGGGTCGAGGCCCCTCGCCCGGCACAGCCGCCGCAGCTCGCGGATCTTCGGCAGCACCTCGGGCAGGAACGCCTGCCCGCCGAAGCCCGGATTGACCGTCATCACCAGCACCACGTCGCACAGGTGCAGCACGTGCTCGACGAAGGCGACGGGGCTCGCCGGATCGAGCACCGCTCCCGCCTTCTTCCCGAGCTCGCGGATGCGCGAGAGCACGCGGTGCAGGTGCACGGTCGCAGAGGGCTCGGATTGCACCAGCAGGTGGTCGGCGCCGGCCTTCGCGAAATCCTCGAGATAGCGCTCGGGCTCGACGATCATCAGATGCACGTTGAGCGGCTTCGCGGTCGAGCGCCGCACCGCTTCCACCACGGCCGGACCGAAGGAAATGTTGGGCACGAAGCGCCCGTCCATGACGTCGACGTGGATCCAGTCGGCGCCGGCGTGGTCCACCGCGCGGACCTCGTCGCCCAGGCGCGCGAGGTCCGCGGCGAGAATCGAGGGAGCGACGACGACCGGTCTCATGGCGTCCCGGGAAAGGCGGGCTGCTCGCGGCGCAGGATGAAGCGCTCCACGGCCTCGGCGAACCCGTCGTCGCGGTTGCTGCCGGTGACGAGATCGGCGGCCGCGCGCACCTCGGCGCTCGCGTTTCCCATGGCGATGGCGAGGCCGGCGCGCTCGAACATCGCGACGTCGTTGCCGCCGTCGCCGATGACGGCGATCTCCGCGGGCGGGATCGCGAGGAGCTTGGAGAACTCGAGCAGCGCCGTGCCCTTGTTCGCGAGCGGATGGGTGAAGTCGAGGTAGTACGGCTGCGAGCGCGCGACGCTCGCCTCGGCGCGGAAGGCCGCGCGCGCCTCGGCCTCCAGCCGCTTCAGCAGCTCGAAGTCCTCGCTCACGGCGACGATCTTTCCGGCGGCGCCGAGCGCGTCGCCGAAGTCGTCGACGACGACCGGATCGAACTGCACCGTGCGCCGCTCGTGCGCCACGTACGGCGCGTCCGGATCCCGCACCAGCCAATCGCGAACGGTGAACACCCAGGCCTTCGCGCCGCGCGCGCCGATCCGCTCGACGGCGCGCCGGGCGAGCGCGGGCTCGAGCAGGTGCGCGCGGGTCTGCGCGAGCTTCGGCGTGACGAACACGCCGCCGTTGAAGCCCGCCATCGGCGTCGTGAGCGCGAGCGGCCCGGTCAGCATGCGCAGGCCGCGCGGCGGCCGGCTGCTGATGATCGCAAAAGCGATGCCGGCGGCGCCGAGGCGCGCCGCCGCGGCCCGGTTCGCCACGGTGAGGATCTTGTCGGGCGTCACCAGCGTGCCGTCGACGTCGGACACGAGCGCGGATATTTTCGTCACGCGGCGGCCCCTCCATCGAGCGCGCGCCAGCGCCGGCCGTCGCGCGCGAGGAGCGCGTCGGCCTCGGCCGGTCCCGAGCTCCCCGCCGGATACGCCGGCAGCTCGCGCGCGCGGTCCTGCGCCCAGGCGTCGAGCACGGGCTGCACCATGCGCCAGCCCGCCTCGATGTTGTCGGCGCGCTGGAACAGGCTCGCGTCGCCGATCATGCAGTCGTAGAGCAGCGTCTCGTAGCCGGTGCTCGGCGCCGCCCGGAAGCGCTCGCGATAGTTGAATTTCATCTCGACGCCGTCGATGCGCACGCTCGGCCCGGGGATCTTGGCGCTGAAGCGCAGCGACACGCATTCCTCGGGCTGGATGTGCAGGATCAGGTCGTTCGAGGCGAGCCGCTCGACCGGCGTGTCGCGGAAGAGCGCGAGCGGCGCCTGCTTGAACTGGATCGCGACCTCGGTGCGCCGCGCGGCGAGCGCCTTGCCGGTGCGCAGATAGAACGGCACGCCGGCCCAGCGCCAGTTGTCGATCGCGAGCTTGAGCGCGACGTAGGTCTCGGTGGTCGACCCCGGCGCGACGTCGGGCGCGCGCCGGTAGGCGTCGCGGCTGCGGCCGTCGGCGGCGCCCGCCGCGTACTGCGCGCGCACCACGTTGCGCCGCGCGTCCTCGGCTCCGAAACGACGGATCGCCTCCAGCACCTTCGCCTTCTCGGTCCGCAGCGCCTCGGCGTCGAAGCAGCTCGGCGGCTCCATCGCGGTGAGCGTGAGCAGCTGCGACAGATGGTTCGGCACCATGTCGCGCAGCGCGCCGGTCGCGTCGTAGAACTTGCCGCGGCGCTCGACGCCGAGCGTCTCGGCCACGGTGATCTGGACGTGGTCGATGTGATCGCGGTTCCACAGCGGCTCGAAGATGCCGTTCGCGAACCGGAACACCATGATGTTCTGGACCGTCTCCTTGCCGAGATAATGATCGATGCGGTAGATCTGGGATTCGGCGAGCACGCCGAGCAGCTCGCGGTTGAGGGTCTGCGCCGAGCGCAGGTCCGAGCCGAAAGGCTTCTCGACGATCACGCGCCGCCAGCGGCCGCCTTCCTCGCGCGCGAGGCCCGCGCCGCCGAGGCGGCGCGCGATCACGGGGAAGGCCCGTGGCGGCGTCGCGAGGTAGAAGAGCACGTTGCCGGCGGTGCGGTGCGTCCCGTCGATCGCGGCGAGGCGCTGCGCGAGCCCCTCGTAGAGCGCCGCGTCGTCGAACTCGCCGCGGACATAGAACATGCGCTCGGCGAGCCATCGCCACTCGCGCTCCATCGCTTCGCCGCCGAGCTCGCGCAGGCCGGCCGCGAGGTCGCGGCGGAAGCTCTCGTCGTCCTTGGCCGCCCGCGCGACGCCGACCACGGCGAACGCCTCGGGCAGCAGACCCGCCCGGCGCAGGTTGCACAGCGCCGGCACGAGCAGGCGCCGGGCGAGATCTCCGGCCGCGCCGAAGATCGCGAGGATGCAGGGGGGTGTCGTCACTTCGGCTCGACGTGGCCGCCGAACTTGTTGCGCATCGCCGAGAGCAGCTTGTCGGCGAAGCCGTGCTCCTCGCGCGAGCGGAAGCGCGCGTAGAGCGCGGCCGAGAGCACCTCGGCGGGCACGGCCTCCTCGATCGCCGCCATGATCGTCCAGCGGCCTTCGCCGGAGTCCGCGACGAAGCCCGAGTAGCGCGCGAGCTGCGGATCCTCGGCGAGCGCCATCGCCGTCAGGTCGAGCAGCCACGAGCCGATGACGCTGCCGCGCCGCCAGACCTCGGCGATGTCGGGCAGGTCGAGCCGGTAGCGCTCGTCCTCGGGGCGCGCCTCGGAAGCGGCGTTGCGCAGGATGTCGAATCCTTCCGCGTAGGCCTGCATCAGGCCGTACTCGATGCCGTTGTGGATCATCTTGACGAAGCGCCCGGAGCCGCTCGGCCCGCAGTGCACATAGCCGCGCTCGACGCGCGGATCGCGGCCCGCGCGCCCCGGCGTCGCCGGCACGTCGCCCGCGCCGGGCGCGAGCGCGGCGAAGACCGGGTCGAGGCGCGCGACGATCTCGCGCTCGCCGCCGATCATCAGGCAATAGCCGCGCTCCAGGCCCCAGACGCCGCCGCTCGTGCCGGCGTCGACGTAGTGGATCCCGCGCGCCTTCAGCGCCTTCGCGCGCCGGACGTCGTCCTTGTAGAAGGCGTTGCCGCCGTCGATGATGACGTCGCCCGCGTCGAGCAGCTTGCCGAGCTGCGCCACCGCGCTCTCGGTGATCTCGCCCGCGGGCAGCATCACCCAGACCGCGCGCGGCCGCCCGAGCGCGGCGACCAGCCGCTCGAGATCGCCGCTCGCCGTCGCGCCCTCGGCGGCGAGCGCCGCCGCGGCCGCCGGAGCGCGGTCGAACACGACGCATTGATGACCTTTGCGCATCAGGCGCCGGGCGATGTTGCCGCCCATGCGGCCGAGACCCACGATGCCGAGCTGCATTGTCGTTCTCCCGTTGTCGCCGGCTCAGCCCGCGCGCTTGCGCTCGAGCGCGGCGAGCAGCCGGTCGAAGTCCCCGGTGAAGCGCCGCACGCCGTCCTCGGTCAGCTTCGCCGTCACCGCGTCGATCGAGACGCCGAGCCGCGCGAGCGCCGCCATCACGCGCTCGGCCTCGTCCACGTTCCGCTCCAGGCTGTCGCGCACCTGCCCGTGATCGCGGAAAGCGTCGACGGTCGCCGGCGGCATGGTGTTCACCGTGTCGGGGCCGATCAGCTCCTCGACGTAGAGCACGTCGCTGTACGCGGGGTTCTTGGTGCCCGTGCTCGCCCACAGGACCCGCTGCACGCGCGCGCCCCGGGCGGCGAGCTGCTGCCAGCGCGGCCCCGCGAACAGGCGCCGGTAGCGCCGGTACGCGAGCTTCGCGTTCGCGATCGCGACCTTGCCGCGAAGCGCGGCGAGAGCCTCGCGCTCGCCGGGCCCGGGCGCGCGGGACAGGCGCTCGTCGATGATCGTGTCCACCGCCGCGTCGATGCGGCTCACGAAGAAGCTCGCGACGCTCGCGATCCGGCGCGGATCGCCGCCGCCGGCCACGAAGCGCTCCAGCCCCGAGAGATACGCTTCGGCCACCTCCTCGTACACCGACTGCGAGAACAGCAGCGTGATGTTGACCTTGACGCCCTCGGCGGTGAGCTCGCGGATCGCCGGCAGCCCGGCCGCGGTCCCGGGCACCTTGATCATCACGTTGTCGCGCGCCGCCGTTTTCGCCAGGCGCCGCGCCTCGGCGACGGTGGCTTCGGTGTCCATGGCGATGCCGGGAGAGACCTCGAGGCTGGCGTAGCCGTCGGCGCCGCCGGTCGCGTCGTACACGGGCCTGAGCACGTCGGCCGCGCGCCGGATGTCCTCGACCGCGAGCCGCTCGTAGAGGCCGACCGCGTCCAGGCCGGGGCGGCGCTGCGCGTCCTGCACCGACACGTCGTAGTCGGCGCCGCCCGCGATCGCCTTCTCGAAGATCGTCGGGTTGGACGTGACGCCCGCGAGCCCGTCCTCGTCGACGAGCCGCTTCAGGCTGCCGTCGGCGATGAAGCGGCGCGAGAGAAAATCGAGCCACACGGACTGGCCGTGCTCGCGCAGCGCCCGCAGCGGATTGGCCGCCGCATTGGACACGGTGCTCCGATTCGTCGTCGTCATGGCTTCGCCTCCGCGATCTGGGCCTGCGCCGCCTCGAGCACCTGCTCGGGCACGAATCCGAACTCGTCGAGCAGGTCCTTGAGCGGCGCGGACGAGCCGAACGTGTGCATCCCGATCTTCGCGCCCGCCGCGCCGGCGTAGCGGTCCCAGCCGATCACCGAGCCCGCCTCCACCGACACGCGCGCCGCGATCGCGCGCGGCAGCACGCTCTCGCGGTAGGCCGCGTCCTGCCGCTCGAACAGCTCCCAGGACGGCATGCTGACGACGCGCGCCGGCACGCCCTTCGCCTTCAGCGCCTCGTAGGCCCGGACGCAGAGCGCGACCTCGCTGCCGGTGCCGATCAGGATCACCGCCGGCTTCGCGTCCTCGGCGTCGGCGAGGACGTAGGCGCCGCGGGCGACGCCGGCGGCGCTCGCGTAGCGCTTGCGATCGAGCGTCGGCAGCGGCTGGCGCGACAGCACCAGGCACGCCGGCTGATGCTTCAGACGCAAGACGACGCGCCACGCCTCGGTCACCTCGTTCGCGTCGGCGGGGCGCAGCACGATCAGTCCCGGGATCGCGCGCAGGCTCGCGAGCTGCTCGACCGGCTGGTGCGTCGGCCCGTCCTCGCCGACGCCGATCGAGTCATGGGTGAAGACGTAGATGACCGGCAGCTGCATCAGCGCCGCGAGCCGCACCGGCGGCTTCATGTAGTCGGAGAAGATGAGGAAGGTCGAGCCGTAAGCGCGCAGCTTCGACAGCGCGAGCCCGTTCAGCACCGAGCCCATGGCGTGCTCGCGCACTCCGAAGTGCAGGTTGCGCCCGCCCGGCGTCGCGGGTTCGAGGTCGCCCGCGCCGTCGAACTCGAGCCGCGTCTTGGTCGAGGGCGCGAGATCGGCCGAGCCGCCGATCAGCCACGGATGGCGGCGCGCGATCGCGTTCAGCACCTTGCCCGACGCGTCGCGGCTGGCGATGCCCTTCGCGTCGGCGGGAAAGACCGGCAGCCCGGCGTCCCAGCCCTCGGGAAGCTCGCGCCGCTGCATGCGCTCGATCTCGTCGGCGAGCTCGCGATGCTCGGCCGCGTACGACCGCAGCAGCTCCGCCCAGCCCTCGCGCAGCTCGCGCCCGCGCCGGCCGGCGCCGGCAGCGAAATGATCGACCACGCCCTCGGGCACGAGGAACTTCGCCTCCGGCGGCCAGCCGTAGCTCGCCTTCGCGAGGCGCACTTCCTCCTCGCCGAGCGGCTCGCCGTGCGCGGCGCTCGTGTCCTGCTTGTGCGGAGCGCCGTAGCCGATGTGGCTCTCGACGACGATCAGCGTCGGCCGCTCGCGCGTGCGCCGGAAGGTCTCGAGCGCCCGCGCCAGGCGCTCGGTGTCGTTGGCGTCGCCGACCCGCTGCACGTTCCAGCCGTAGGCGAGGAAGCGCGCCGCGACGTCGTCGCCGAAAGCGAGCTCGGTGTGTCCCTCGATCGTCACGCGGTTGCTGTCGTAGATCCAGCACAGATTGCCGAGCGCGAGATGGCCGGCGAGCGAGGCCGCCTCGCTCGTCACGCCTTCCATCATGTCGCCGTCGCCGCACAGCGCGTACACGTCGTAGTCGAACAGCGCGAACCCGGGACGGTTGTAGCGCTGCGCGAGCCAGCGGCCGGCGATCGCCATGCCGACGCTCGCGCCGCAGCCCTGGCCCAGCGGCCCGGTCGTGGTCTCCACTCCCGAGGTGAGGTGATACTCGGGATGTCCCGGGCATTTGCTGCCGAGCTGGCGGAAGCGCCTGATGTCGTCGAGCGAGACCGCGGGCTCGCCGAGGCGCTCGTACTCGGCGTCGACCGCGCGCACGCCGGCGAGATGCAGCAGCGCATAGAGCAGCATCGAGGCGTGGCCGTTCGAGAGCACGAAACGGTCGCGGTCGGGCCAGATCGGATCGAGCGGATCGAAGCGCAGGAACCGCTGCCACAAGATGTAGGCCACCGGCGCGAGCGCCATCGGCGTGCCCGGATGCCCGGACTTCGCCTGCTGCACCGCGTCCATCGCCAGCGTGCGGATCGTGTCGATGCAGAGCTGGTCGAGCGAGCGCTCGTTCGGCCGCGCGGTCGGGCTCCCGACCGATTTCGTGACGCCGAGCACCGCGGCGTGCTCGGAGCGACCGTCGTCCGTCATCGCAATGCCTCCGGCGTGCGCGTTGATTCGGGGATCAAAGGTGGACAACCCCGCGACGGCGCGGTTCCGTCCCGGAGCCGGACGCGCGTCTGTCAGGTACGGCGAGAGCGCGGCGGCGTCCGGGCTCAGTCGCGCGCGATGCGCCCGAGCAGCGCCGCGGGCGCGATGTCGCCCTCCAGCATCTCCAGCGCGATGTCGCGCCGCGCGAAGCGCGCGAATTTCTCCAGCACCTCGGGTTTTCCCCACCGCCGCTGCGGATCGCCCGGAACGTGCAGCACGAGCTTCTCGCGGCCGTCCACCGCGAGACGCGCGGGCCACGCCTCGGGATAGTGCTCGAGCAGGCGCTCGTCCGCTTCCACCTTCACCTTCCGCATGAAGCCGCGCAGCTCCGCGGAGATCTCCGCGGGATTCTGGCGCACGTCGAAGCGCGCGTCGGGCTCGAGCGCCGCGAGCGCGAGCTGGTACGGCAGGCTCGTGAGATACGACGCGCGCTCGCCCGGCACGACGCCGTGGTCGACCATCTTCGCGTAAGGCGGCGGCACGCCGACGCGGATCGCCTCGGCGCCGGCGTCGGCGAAGCCTTCGTCCACGAGCTCGGTCCAAGCCTGCGCCGCGGCCATGGTCTGGCGCGCGGCGCACCAGGGCTTGAAGCCGGTCTGCGCGAGCGCGCTCGGCCCATCCAGTCCGGAAGTCAGCGCCGACGCATCGGCGCGGATCCCGTATACGGAGAAGAACGCGCCCTCCATCAGCCCGAGATCCGCGGTGAACCCCGACTGCGCCCAGCGCGCGGCGCGCACGCCGCTCGCGGCCGCGTTCCCGAGCGCGAGCCAGCGCGCGCTGCGGCCGGCGCCGGGCGACGCGAGCCCGAGCGCGATGCCGAGCGCGTGCGCGCTGCGCGCGGCGTCGAGTCCGAGCAGGCTCGCGCTCGCCGCGGCGACGCCGAACGGCGCGGCGAAGCACGTGGGCCACACGCCGCGGTAGAGCGCGTGCGGACCGTCGATCGCGCGCCCGAGGCGCACGATGGCCTCGTAGCCCGCCGCGATCGCGCGCGCGAGCGCCGCGCCGTCCGCGCCGCATTCCGCGGCGAGCGTGAGCGCGGCGGGAACGATCACGCCGCCCGGCGTCGTCGCCGAGGCGAGATGGATGTCGTCGATCTCCGAGAGCCGCGCCCAGGCGCAGTGACGCGCGACCGGATCCTCGAGGCGCCGCAGCGCCTCGCCTTCGGGCGTATCGGCGCCCGCGATCCAGGCCGCGACCGCGTCGACGAGGTGCAGCGCGACGCCCCCGGTCGGGATGTCGGCCTCGGCGATCCACGCGCCGAATCGCTCGAGCGCGGTCACGCCGGCTGGCGCTGCTGTTTTCCGGACCTCTTGCGCGCGCGCAGCGCGGCGGTCGCTTCGGCGTCGACCGCGAAATCGGCGCCGAGCACGACGCCGTATTGCTCGCGCGCGGCCTCGATCGACACCAGCTCCTCGATCGCGTCCTCGCGCACGCGCTGGGATTCGCGCTCGAGCGGATCGCCCCAGCCGCCGCCGCCGCCCGTGCGCACGACCACGGTGCAATCGCGCGGGACCGCGTGCTGGCTGCCGAACATGGCGCGGAACCCGCCGTCGCCGGGCTTCCTCAGATCGTAGCCGCCGCTCGCGCCCGGCAGGCCGCCCCACAGCCCCCACGGCGGGCAGCCCGCGCGGCTCGCGCGCTCGAAGTTCCAGCGGCCCTCGACGAAGTTGCGCACGCGCAGGCTCACGCCGAGGCCGCCGCGCCACTTGCCCGCGCCGCCCGAATCGGGACGCAGCGCGCGCTCCTCGATCAGCACCGGGCACTTCATCTCGATGCCCTCGATCGAGCCGTTCCTCACGTCGCCCTGGCACACGGACACCGTCGCCGACTCGCCGTCCTCGAACGGGCGCCCGCCCCAGCCGCCGCCCTCGACGCTCTGCACGACGAAGCGGCGCTTCGTCGCGGGATCGATGCCGAAGAACACCACCGCGCCGCCGAGCAGCGCGTGGTGCGCGGCGGGGATCCGATCGGGCATTGCCTTTGCGAGCGACGTGAGGATGGTCTCGACCACCATCGGCACGAACAGGCTCCACCCCGCCATCGGCGCCGGGTAGCGCGCCATCATGATGCTGCCCTCGGGAATGACGACCTCGAGCGCGCGGAACGAGCCCTCGTTCACGGGCTCGAGCGGCCCGGTCAGCGCCTTGTAGGCGACGCGCGCCGCGGCGAGCGTGCGCGAATTCACGGCCGCCTTGCGCTCGGGGGAGCAGCCCGAGAGGTCGATCGTCATCGCGCCTTTGTTTACGGTCACCTTCGCATGAATCCTGACCCGCTCGCCCCTGGTCACCCCGTCGTCGTCGAAGAACGACTCGGCCTCGTACTCGCCGCCGGCGAGCTGCGCGACGACGTTGCGGCACTTGCGCTCGGTCTCGTCGAAGATGCGGCGGATCGCGGCGAGCAGCGTCGCGCGTCCGTAGCGGCGGAACAGCTCGTCCAGCCGCCGCGCGCCGAGCCGGCACGCCGCGATCTGCGAGTTCATGTCGCCCAGCGACGATTCCGGGAAGCGGATGTTGTCGCGGATCACGCGCAGCAGCGTCTCGTTCACCTTCCCGGCCTCGTGGATCTTCAGCTGGTCGAGCTGGAGTCCCTCCTGCCAGGGATCGGGGACGTCGGGTCCCGCGCCGAATCCCGTGCTCTTCCCGCCGACGTCGATCCAGTGCGCGCGCACCATGGCGAAGGCGAGGAGCTCGCCCTCGAAGAAGCACGGCACGTAGATCACCACGTTGTTCAGGTGCTGGCCGGCGACCGCCTGGTGGTTGGTGATGAGGACGTCGCCCGGGGCGAAGCCGCCGCGGCCGTAGCGCGCGACACCGTCGGCGACCACGACGCCGAGGTCGGCGACGAAGTGCGACACGCCGCCGACGTTCTGCGAGACGAGCGCGCCGTCGACATCGAGCAGCGCGGTGCAGAAGTCGCGCACCTCGTAGATCATCATGTTGTACGAGGTGCGCTGCAGGTCGGCCGCCATCTCGTTGGCGATCGCGGGCAGCGCGTTGCGCACCACCTCCAGCGTGACGGGATCGAGCTCCTTCATTGGACCTCGACGATCAGCTCGCCGGTCGCCGCCACGCGGCATCGCGTGCCGGGCGGCATCACGGTCGTCGTCCCGTGCTCGCGCACGAGCGCCGGTCCCGCGAAGCGCGCGCCCGCGGGCAGCCGCTCGCGCGCGTAGACCGCGCACGGCACCGGCGTCTCCGAGCCGGGAAACAGGACCCGCTGCGTGCCGGACGGCGTCGCCCCGGCGCCTTCCGCCAGACGCGGAAACTCCATCCGCGGCCGCTTGCCGATCACCGCGAGCCGCACGTTGACGATCTCGACCGGCTCGCGCGGCGAGCTGTGCGCGTAGCGCTTCTCGTAGAGCGCGTCGAACGCCGCGCGGATGGCCGCGCGGTCGGCGCCCGCGAGCTGCGCCCCGGTCACCGGCACGGGCAGCGTGAACTCCTGCCCGACGTAGCGCAGCTCGAGCTGCAGCCGCTCCTCGATGCTGCGGCGGTTGCGCAGACCGGCGAGGCCTTCGCCTCGCATCTCGGCGATCGCGTCCCGCAGCGCCGAGAACTCCACGCGCGCGAGGTCGGCGTAGAAGGTGCGCGCGACGTCGTGGCGCTCGTCGGCGGCGAGCATGCCGAGCGCCGAGAAGTGCGCCGGAAAGCGCGGCACGATCACGGTCGGGATGGAAAGCTCGCGCGCCACCGCGACCACGTGCAGCGGGCCCGCGCCGCCCGAGGCGACGAGCGCGAAATCGCGCGGGTCGTGGCCCTTCGCGACCGAAACCTCGCGCACCGCGAGCGACATCCGGGACACGGCGATGTCGACGATCGCCTGCGCCGCGGCGGCGCTCGGGAGCCCGAGGGGCTCGGCGATCTTCGCGCGCAGCGCGCGCTCGGCGCCTTCGGCGTCGAGCACCATCTGCCCGCCGAGGAAGTCGCCGGGATCGAGCCGGCCGAGGACCAGGTTCGCGTCGGTGATCGTGGGCTCGGTCCCGCCCGCGCCGTAGCACACCGGCCCGGGATCGGCGCCGGCGCTGCGCGGACCGACCTTGAGCGCGCCGACGTCGTCGATCCAGGCGATGCTGCCGCCGCCCGCGCCGACCTCGATCACGTCGATGACGGGCACCATCACGGGATGCCCGCTCGCGTAGCCGCCGACGTGGTAGCCGCTCGCGGTCGAGGGCTCGCCGTCGCGGATCAGGCTCGCCTTCGCGGTCGTGCCGCCCATGTCGAACGAGATCGCGTTCGCGAAGCCGAGCGACGCCGCGACGCGCGCCGCGGCGATGATGCCGCCCACCGGGCCCGACTCCATCATCGCGACCGGCCGTCCGGTCGCGACCTCGGGCGTCATGACGCCGCCGTTCGACTGCATGATCGTGAGCTCGCCGCGGAAGCCGACGCCGCCGAGGCCGCGCGCGAGGCTCTGCACGTAGCCGCCGACCTTCGGCCCGACGTAGGCGTTGACGACCGTGGTCGAGGTGCGCTCGTACTCGCGGTACTCGCGCAGGATCTCGTGCGAGAGCGACACGTAGGCGCCGGGCATGAGGCGCCGCACGATCGCGCCCGCCGCGCGCTCGTGCTCCGGGTTCGCGTACGCGTGCAGGAAGCACACCGCGACCGCCTCGACGCCCTCGGCCGCGAGGCGCCGGCACGCGTCCTCGACGCCGGCGCGGTCGAGCGGCTCGTGCTCGGCGCCCGAGGCGAGCAGCCGCCCGCCGACCTCGCGCGTGAGATGCCGCGGCACGAGCGGGCGGTGGCGGTGGAAGAACAGGTCGTACGCCTCGGGGCGGTTGCCGCGCCCGATCGCGTACACGTCGCGCGTGCCGCGCGTGACGACGAGGCCCGTCTTCGCGCCCTTCCTCTCGATCAGCGTGTTGATCGCGGTGGTCGAGCCGTGGATCAGCTCGCCGATCGCGCCCGGGTCGACCGCGCTCTTCTTCAGGCAGTCGATGATGCCCTGCACGAGCTGCGCCGGGGTCGTGAGCGACTTCGCCTGCGAGAAGCGTCCGCTCGCCTCGTCGAAGGCCATGAGGTCGGTGAACGTGCCGCCGATGTCGATCGCCACGAGCACGCCCGGGTCCCCTATGCGCTCCGCGCGCGTTCCTTCAGCGTGGCCGGATCGCCGGAGAACACGAAGTCGCGCATGAAGGCGTGCTTCACCGCGTGGCCGCGCGCGAGCGCCTCGGGGTCGAGGACGTACCACGCGTAGGTCTCGGCGAAGTCCTCGATCGCGCTCGTCTCCGCGTAGGGCGTGATGCACGACGAGCCGGGATAGAGGTGCACCACCCAGTGCTTCTTCACGCGGCTGCCGATCACGAGGAAGAAGACGAAATGCCCGATCTCGTGCAGCAGCATGTGGAAGAACAGCTGCGGCGAGTCGAAGTCGTAGACGACGACGCGCCGCTCCTCCTGCAGGAACTCGGCGCGCGGGCGCGAGCAGGCGAAGCGCGTCGGCGACGGCGGCGGCTCGGGCGCGGCCTCGGGCAGGTAGACGATCTCGCGCAGCCCTTCGAGGTGGAACGCGGGCACGCGGTCGACCGCGCGCACCACCTCCTCCACCGGCACGATCTCCTGCCGCGAGAAGCCGGCGAGGCGCAGCCTCAGGGCCCCGATCGCCGCCGTCTCGTCCGCGCCGGTCCGCGTCTTGGTGAACTGGCGCATGCGCGAAGCGCTAGGCCGCCCTGCGCGCACCGCCGCGCTGGAGAAGGCCCGCGGCGACGAGCGCCGCGCGCACGCGCTCGCGCTCGGCATCGGAAAGGCGCACGAGCGGCGGCCGCACGACCGCGCGCGGCAGCTTCCCGAGCATGACGAGCGCTTCCTTCATCCGGTTGTGCATGTCGACCCAGGGCTCGGAGTAGAACACCTCGGCGGTGGGCCAGATGCGCTCGTTCAGCTCCCGCGCCGTCGCGAGGTCGTTCGCGCGCAGCGCGCGGAACAGCTTCGACTGGAGATCGGCGATCACCGAGCCGCTTCCCGAGAGCAGCCCGCTGCACCCGGTCGCGAGCGACATCATCAGCCACGAGCTGTGCGTCGTCAGCACGTTCACCGGCCGCGCGAGCGACTGCAGCGTGCGTACCTGGCGCTCGTGCAGCTGCGGATTCGCGCACCAGTCCTTGATCGCGACCACGCCCGGCACGGCTTCCGCGAGCGCGACCAGCGTCGGGAGCGGATAGCCCTGTCCCCCGGCCAGAGGGTACTGGAACGCGATGATCGGCAGTCCCGACGCGTCGGCGACGCGGCGGAAGTGCTCGATCACCATCTCGGGACGCTGCCCCAGCGTGAACGGCCCCGGCGGGAAGACGAGCAGCGCCCGAGCGCCGCCGTCCGCGGCCATGCGCGCGATGCGCGCCGCCTCGAGCGAGCCCTCGGCGTAGACGCCGTTCACGATCGGCAGCTTCGCGCCGATCTCGTCCGTCGCGATCGCGAGCACGCGCTTCTGCTCGTCGAACGTGCACGAGGCGACCTCGGTCGAGTGCGCGTTGATCGTGATCGCGGACAGCCCGTCGACCGACGCGACGTCGGCGAGGTGCGAGCGGAACGACGCCTCGTCGATCGAGAGGTCGTCGTGGAAAGGCAGCAGGACGGCGGGGATGACGCCCTGGGGAACGTAGCGGGACGGCGCCATGAGGCCTCCTATTTCGCGAACAGCTGCCCGAGATCGGCGAACGCCTTGAACTCGAGCGCGTTGCCCGAGGGGTCGAGGAAGAACATCGTCGCCTGCTCCCCGACCTGTCCCTGGAAGCGCACGTGCGGCTCGATGACGAATCTCGTGCCGGCGCCTTTCAGCTTCTCGGCGAGCCGCTCCCACTCGGGCATCGGCAGCACGACGCCGAAGTGGCGCACCGGAACCGCGTCGCCGTCGACGTCGTTGCGCGAGACCTCGACGCACTGCTCGGGCGCGAGGTGCGCGACCACCTGGTGGCCGTAGAGGTCGAAGTCGACCCAGTCGTCGCTCGAGCGGCCCTCGGGACAGCCGAGAAGCCCGCCGTAGAAGCGGCGCGCCTCGGCGAGATCGCGCACGGGAAAGGCGAGGTGAAAGGGATGGCTGACGGGCATGCCGGTACTTTACCGCAGAGTCGGCGCTACTTCACCACGGCGGACGCAATGACCGCCGGCATGGCGAGATCGATCCCGCCCGCGCCCGCGTGCGCGGCTGCGCCGCTCTCGATCGCCGCGCGGACGCGCGCGAGCGCGGCCGGCGCCTGCGCGCGCAGCAGCGCTCCCGTGCGCGCGGTGCTCTCGAGCATCGCCTGGAACAGCGCCGCTGGCGACGCGAGCCGCCAGGTCTGGGAGAGCTCGGCGACATGCGGGCGCTCGAACCCCGCCGCCGTGAGCGCGCGCACGCACTCCGCCGGGTCGCTGAAGCGGAAAAACGGCGGCCCGGGCGGCAGGGGCACTGCGGGATCGCCGTGCGTCTTCACCGCGTCGAGCACGATCGCGAAAGCGACGGCGCGCTCGGGCGCGGCCCACACGGAGAACGCCACGCGCCCGCCGGGCGCGAGCACGCGGCGGGCCTCGGCTAGCGCGCGGTCGGGATCCGAGAAGTGCAGCAGGCCGTAGGCGACGACCACGGCGTCGAAGCTGCCGGCGCCGAACGGCAGCGCCTGCGCATCACCCTCGCGGTAGTCGACCCCGCGATGCAGCCGCCGCGCTTGCGCGACCATCTCGGAGGAGAAATCGACGCCGGTCGCGCGCGCGCCGCGGCGTACGGCCGCGGCCGCCACGTATCCCGGACCGGAGGCGACGTCGAGAAGGCGCGTCCCGCGCGCGGCGGCCACGGCGTCGAGAAGCGACCCGATGCTCTGCGACGTCAGGGCCCCGAAATAGTCGTGATACGGCGCGGCGACCGACTGCCAGCGCGAGCGCTCGAACTCGGCGAAGGCGTCCGTCATTCCACGCGCACGCCGAAGCGCCCGATGACCTTCGCCCACTTGTCGGACTCGGCGCGGACGAACGCGAGGAACTCCTCGGGCGTGCCGCCGACGACGTCGAACCCCTGTCCCTCGAGCTTCGCGCGCACGCCGGCATCGGCGAGCGCCGCCACGGTCGCGCCGTGCAGCCGCGCGACGACCCCTTTCGCGGCGCCGGCGGGGACCAGCATCCCGACCCACGACTGCGATGCGAAGCCGGGCAGCGTCTCGGCGACGGTCGGCGTGTCCGGGAGCTGCGCGATGCGCCTCGCGCTGCCGATGGCGAGCGCCTTGATGCGGCCGGCTTTCACCTGCGGGATCGCCTGCGGCGCCGACACGAACATCACGTTCACCTGCCCGCCGACCAGGTCGACCATCATCGGTGCGCCGCCCTTGTACGGCACGTGCACCATGTCGAGGCCGGCGCGCTCGGAGAGCAGCAGCGCGTTGAGGTGGTTCGAGCTGCCCGCGCCGACGGTCGCGTACGTAACCCTCCCCGGATTGGCCTTGGCGTAGTCGACCAGCTGCGCCACGCTCGACGGCGCGAAGTCGAGCGCCGCGACCAGCGCCTGTGGCGAGGTGACGAGCAGGCTGACGTGCGCGAACGAGCGGAACGGGTCGTAGCCGGGATTCTTGTAGAGCAGGTGGTTCACCGCGTGCGTATCGAACACGAGCAGCACGGTATGGCCGTCGGGCGCCGCCTTCGCGGCCTCGGCCTCGCCGATCGCGCCGCCCGCGCCCGCACGGTTCTCGACCACGATCGGGTGCCCGAGTGCCTCGGCGAGCTTCGGCCCGACAACGCGCCCGACGCCGTCGACGGTGCCGCCCGCGGGCCAAGGGACGATCATCCGGATCGGCTTCGAGGGATACGACTGCGCGAAGACCGCGGAACAAAACAGCAATATCGCGACGGCTAGCGGGCGCATGGGAAGTCTCCGGCGTGAAAGGTTAGCATCGTTCCTTCGCCCGCAGCTTCGGAGACCCCATGCGCTACGCCCTCTATTACTGGCCGTCGATCCCCGGCCGCGGCGAATTCGTCCGCCTCGCCCTCGAGGACGCGGGCGCCGACTACGTCGACGTCGCGAGGGCGCGCGGCGGCGTCCCCGCGATGCTGCGCTTCATGGCGCGGCGCTCGCTCGCGCACCCGCCCTTCGCCTGCCCGTTCCTGGTCGCGGGCAAGCTCGTGATCGGGCAGACGGCGAACATCCTGCTGTGGCTCGGCCCGCGCCTCGGCCTCGCGCCGCGCGACGACGGCGCGCGCTTGTGGATCCATCAGCTCCAGCTCACGATGGCGGATCTCCTGGTCGAGGCGCACGACGTGCACCACCCGCTCGGCGGCTGGCGCTACTACGAGGACCAGAGGCGCGAGTCGAAGGCGCGCGCCGCGGGCTTCCGCAAGGAGCGGCTGCCCGCGTTCCTCGACTACTTCGAGCGCGTGATCCGCTCGAACCCGGCGAAGAGCGGCTGGCTCGCCGGGCGGCGCGCGACCTACGCGGACCTGTCGCTCTTCCAGGTGGTCGCGGGCCTGCGCTACGCCTTCCCGCGCGCGATGGCGCGCGCCGAGCGCCGGCGCGGGCGCGTCGCCGAGCTGCACGAGCGCGCGGCGAAGCGCGCGCGCCTCGCCGCCTACCTCGCTTCCGAGCGGCGGCTGCCTTTCAACACGATGGGGATCTTCCGGTATTACCCGGAGCTCGACGGCTGACGCGTCAGGGGACGAGGGTCAGCGCGTTCGCCGCGGCCGCGAGCGCGAGCAGGCTGCCGTCGCCGATGTGCCCGAGCGCGTCGGCGATGTCCTTCGCGCACGCGGCGAACAGGATCGCGAGCGGCGCGCCGATCGCCGCCGCCACGGTCACCATCCAGTCGAGCTTCGTTCGCATCAAGTCGGTCATGGGGTTCCCCGGGTTGCTTTTCAAGATCGTGCGTTGTGCGAGGCAGCAAGCGCCGTGCCAATGCCGCCGGTTGTCGCTTCGCCCTTGATCGGAAGCGGTTTTTCACCGGGCGCCGGCGCGCCGCCTGTCGCGCCCGGGCGACGGATGCCCCGGCAAGGGGCGTGCGCGAGCGCCCATGCACCCCTCCGAAGCGCTTGCTCCAGCCGGCTCAATGCGGCGCCCGACCGGACACGCGCCCGCCGCGCGTAGCCTCGGGCTGTTCTCCACTCGTCGCGAAGGACCAGCCGTGAAGACGCCACTCATCGCCGCCGTGCTTGCGGCCTGCACGCTCGCCGCCTGCGGCGGCGGCGGAGGAGGAGGAGGCGCGAGCGCCATGCGCGCGCCGAGCAGCGAGCAGGCGCCCGTCACGGGCTCGGGCACCGATCTCACCGCGATGTCGACGCCGACCGCGCTCGCGGTCGGCTCGGTCGCGCGCATGGACACGAGCGCGGGCGCGTTCACGCCCGCGGTCACCTTCTCCAACGCGCCGACGGTGCGGATCGCCATCCCGGCGCTCGGCGTCGACGACACCTTCACGCAGGCCGACGTGGTCTCGACCAACGTCATCGCGGGCGTGCAGATCCCCACGGCGCGCCGCTCCGACGCGCAGGGCGTGCGCACCCTCACCTACATCGTGCCGTCGAACGGCCCGTCGGGCCTGCGCTTCTCGAGCCTCGGAATCTGGGACCGCGCCGATCTCACCACCGGCACGATCAACCAGCAGGCCGCGATCTCCTTCGGCACCCGCACCGCGGGCGGCGACATCCCGACGACGGGAACCGCGACCTACAGCGGCTTCCTGCTCGGCAACGCGACCGAGCTGGGCGGCAAGCAGTTCTCGATCAGCGCGCTCGCTTCGGCGACCGCCGACTTCGGCGCGCGCTCGGTCGCGCTCTCGAGCACGGGCTCGGGCAAGACCGACCGCGCGACCGGCATCCTGGTCTCCGACCCCGGCTACAACGTCACGGGCAGGCTCACGTACGCGGCCGGCGCGAACGCGCTCTCGGGCACGGCGAGCTCGACCAACGGCAAGACCGGCTCCGCGGCGGGCACCTTCTACGGCCCGCAGGCCGCCGAGCTCGGCGTGACCTTCTCGCTCGCGAACGGCGCGAGCGCGACCCCGTTCGTCGGCGGCGCGGCGCTCAAGCGCCAGTGAGCTAGAACGAGCGGCCCACCCGGATGTAGGCGACGGTGCGGCCGTTCTCGTCGACGCCGTGCGCGACGCCGGCGCGGAACTGCGCGCCGAAGAGATAGCCCGCGCGCGCCTCGGCCAGCAGCTCGACGCCGTAGCCGCGGCGAAAGCGCCGCTGCTCGAGCGCGTCCCAGGCCGCGCCCGCGTCGGCGAACACGTTCAGCGACACGCGGTTCACGCCGATCGGCGGCACCATGGTGGCGCGGTCGATGTCGGCGAGCGGCGTGCGCCACTCGAGCGTGCCGAGCCGCGCGCGGTGGCCGATGAGCCCCGGGTCGCCCGGGTCGTAGCCGCGCAGGGGAAAGCGCCGCTGGTTCAGGACCGGCAGCGAGTAGCCGTAGGTCTCCTCGGTGAAGACGCCGCCGAGCTCCGCGGGCTCGGCCTGCGGCTGCGCGTAGAACTCGTTCCAGCGGCCCGAGAGCACGGTCTTCCCGAGCGGGACGAAGACGCGCCAGTCGGCGCGGTAGGCGTTGCCGTCGAACTCGCCGCGCAGGCGGTTCGAGGTCTCGGCGAACAGGCGCAGCTGCTGCCCTTGCGTCGGGCCCTCGCCGTACCACTGCCAGCGCCGGCTGTCGTAGCCGGCGACGAGCGCGCCGACGCGCTCGTCGCGCGGGCGCGTGCTGGCCGAGTCGACGAAGTGCAGCACCTCGCGGTCGAGCGCCGCGCCCAGGCCCCAGTACAGGCTCCAGTCGAGCCGCACGTAGCGCCAGGTCGAGACCCATTGCGCGGTCTCGTCGATCTCGTACTCGCTGATCTTGCGGCGGAAGCTGTTCTCGTCGGAGCCCGGCTCGTTGGCCTTGACCGTCATGCTGCGGTCGAGGAAGACGCCGTGCCGGCCGTCGTACACGTAGGCGGCGCTGCCGAGGAACTCGCGCTCGCTCGTCTCCCACAGCGGCGAGAGGCTGTACTCGTGCAGGCCGAGCGCGTCGGCGCCGCTCGTGGTCGCGCCGAAGGCGACCATGCCGTCGGCGGCGACGAACTGCGGCAGCCACCAGCGCGGCGCCATCGAGGGCAGCGGCCAGTAGGTGCGGTCGGGCGTCGCGGCCGCGGGCGGCACCGGCGCCCCGGCGGCGGTGGCGGCTGCGACGGTCGCTTCCTTTCGTTCCAGCGGCGCCTGCGGCATCCGGCGCGCCCGCAGGATGTCGCCGTTCGCCTCGATGGTGGTGAGCAGCATCTCGCCGCCGACCGGCGCGCTGATGTCCTGCACGCCGTAAGGCGCCTGGGTCCAGCGCGAAAGGCGGCGCGACGAGCGCGAGTACGACCAGACGTTGTAGACCTTGCCGTAGTCGGCGACGAAGAAGACCTCGTCCTCGGAATCGCCGAAGCGCGGCGAGTGCTTGACCGCGGAGTCGGCGACGAGCTCGGTCGCGCGGCCGTCCCCGACCTCGAGCAGCGTCCAGCGCCCGCCGCGCCAGCTCGTCACGATCACGCTCGAGCCGCGCGCGGCGACGCCCGTGATCATCTCGCCCGGCGTCGCGCGGTAGAGCGTCGACTGCCCGGCGCCGTCGGCGCCCACGAGCACGACCTGCCCCTCGCCGCCCGCGATGCGCAGCGCGACGATGCGGCCGTCGGCGAGCGGCGCGGTGAAGCGCAGGCGCGCGCAGTGCGTCAGCCGCTCGAAGCCGCCGAAGACGCCCGTGCCGCCGCGCCAGAGATCGTAGTAGTAGTTGTAGTTGCCGCAGATCTCGGGCTGCGCGAGCAGCGGCCGGCCCGCGGCGTCGATCGACAGGCGCGTGCCGGGCTCGACCTCGCGCACGACGCGCGGCTCGCCGCCCGGGCGCTGCTCGACGAGCTTCGGGCGCGTGTAGCCGTCGTGGCGCACGTACCAGCGCGTGCCGTCGGGCGCGATCGCGGGGCTCGCGATCGAGAAGGCCTGGAGCAGCGCGTCGCCCACGTCGGGCGCGGGGCGCGGCGCGCGGAAGCGCGCGTCGAGCCAGTCCAGGTACTCGACCCAGAGCACGTCCATCGGCTTGCCCGTCGCCGGCAGCGGGTTGTTCTGCATCCGGAACGGCAGCAGGTCGTCGCTGTAGTTGTCGACGTAGCGGAACACCGCGTCCGGGCCGTAGCGCTCGGCGAGGAACATGTAGAAGTAGCTGCCGTAGAGATAGTCGCGGTTGAGCGGGAAGCCGCGGCCGTCGGCGTGGATCTCGCGCAAGGGACGCAGCCCGCGGTCGACCTCGGCGCGCATCATGCCCTCGAAGAAGCTCTGCCCGAGCCGCCCGTAGCCGCCCGAGGCCTCGGACTCCGAGTACACCGCGAGCCCCTCCTTCACCCACGACGGACCCCAGAGGTTGGGCAGCGTGTTCGGCAGCGGCAGCGGTACGCGGCCGAAGACGTTTCGCAGCACGAGCGGGCCGCGGCGCGCCTTGTCCATGTGCACGATGTGCGTGAGCTCGTGCGAGATCACCATCTCCATCCAGCCGCGGTTCTGCAGCAGCTCGCCCTCGTCGGGCGGCGAGAGGTAGATCGCGAACTCGTTGAACGGCAGCGGCGTCGACCAGCCGTTCGAGAAGTCGGCCGAATCGAGGATCAGAAGGTGCACGCGCGACTCGGGCCGCCACTGGAGCAACCCGGTGATGCGCGGGTAGACGCTCTCGGCGACCTGCGCGGCGACGTCGGCCTGCGCGCGGTTCCGGTCGGGGAAGTGCACCGAGAAGTGCTCGGTGTCGAAGGTCCTCCAGCGCAGGCCCGGGTCCACGAACTGCGCCCGCGCCGCGGGCGCCGCGAGCAGCAGAGCGAACGCCACGACGATGCGCGCGAAACGGGCCATGCCTCTCCCCGGCTTTCTTATAATGCCGGCACGATCATAGACCATTGCCGTATATTTATGGCCGGTTCCGCAGAGGAGGCGCCCGGATGAGATTTTTCCCGATCATCGTCGTGCTGGCCGTGGTAACGGGTCAGGCGCTCGCGCAGCAGCGTCCTTCGACAGGGTCAGGTCCTTCGACAAGCTCAGGACGATCGGCGGCCAACGCGTTTCCCGACGCGCCGGGCAAGGAGGTGCTGGTCGCCAAGTGCTTCCAGTGCCACAGCCCGAACATGTGGTCCGACCTGCATCAGGACCGCCGCGCATGGGAGGCGACGCTGTACCGCATGGTGGGACGCGGCGCGCTCTGGAGCGAGGACGAGATCCGCAAGATGGCCGACTACCTCGGCGCGACGCACGCGCGCGAGCCGTCGGTGTTCGGGCGCGAGCCCGTGCAGTCGCCCCCGGCGCGGTAAGGAGAGGCCATGAGAGAGCTCGTCGCACGTTTTCTTTCGCGGTCGATCTCGCGCCGCGGCTTCCTGAAGGGGCTCACCGCCACCGGCGTCTCGCTCGCCGCGGCCGAGTCCGTCCTCGAGTCGGTGTCGTCGGTCGCGTACGCGCAGGGGCCCGGCGAAGGCGTCCCGCCCGACGCGGTCAAGGTGGTCGAAGGCACGGGCGGCGAATGCTTCGCCGAGCAGCTCGTCGCCTCCGGGGTGACCTACATCTTCGGCAACTCGGCGAGCGAGGACGCGCACTTCTACGAGGCGCTGGTCGACCGCCCGCAGCTCAAGTACATCCTGACGCCGCACGAGGGGCCCGGCGCGGCGATGGCCGCGGGCTACGTCAAGGCGTCGGGGCAACCCGCGATCGTGATGCAGGCGGCCTCGGTCGGCCTCATGAACGCGATGGGCCAGATGTTCAACGCCTTCAAGGAGCAGACGCCGCTCGTCTTCTACAGCTATCGCACCGACCAGACCGGCCGCGCCGGGCGCGACGGCTTCGAGGAGGTCGCGAACCAGGAGCAGCTGGTGCAGCCGATCACGAAGTACTCGTGGCTCGCGCGCCGCGCCGACATGATCCCGGAGACGGTGCGCCGCGCCTTCAAGGCGGCGTGGACGCCGCCGCACGGGCCGACCTACGCGTCGTGGCACTCGGACCTGAACGACCAGCGCACGCACGCCGAGGTCATCGTCCAGGACAAGTTCGATCCGCGCATGCGCGTGCGCCCGAACCCGCAGGAGGTCGAGCGCGCGGCGCGGCTGCTGGTCGACGCGAAGATGCCGCTCATGATCGTCGGCGACGAGGTCTACAACGCGCGCGCGATCGGCAAGGCGGTGCGGCTCGCCGAGATCCTCGGCATGCCCGTGACGCAGGCGCGCCAGATCTTCGTCAGCTTCCCGGAGAACCACCCGCTCTGGGTGGGCGCGACGCCGGTGACGCGCATCTCCTCGCTCGACTTCCCGAAGAATCCCGACGTCGTCATCAACGTCGGCAACAAGCTCCAGCACAACAGCCCGGCGCCGATCGTCGGCCGCGGGCCGAAGTTCATCGACATGCGCATCGACAGCTGGAGCATGGGCAACGTCATTCCCACCGACGTGCCGCTCGTGTGCGACGTCGCGCTCGGCCTCGACGACCTGATCGCCGCGGTGCGACAGCTGATGAACGCCGACCGGGGCAATGCGGCGCAAGCGCGCGCCGAGACCGTACGGGCCTTCAGCGAGAAGGCGCGCACGCTCCGCGCCCTGGTGACGAAGAACCCCGACTGGAACCGCGCGCCCATGATCGCCGACCGCGTGACCTGGGAAGTGGCGCAGTTCGCCGAGCGCGACGCGATCGTCGTCAACGAGGCGGGCTCGGTGAACCTGCACAGCTTCGACTTCAACGCCGAGGGCGGGCGCGAGCTGTTCCATTACTACGGCGCGCACCTCGGATCGGGCGTGGGCACGGCGGCGGGCGTGAAGCTCGCTCGCCCGAGCCGCCAGGTGATCTGCCTGGTCGGCGACGGCTCGTTCATCTTCGGCCCGACCGCGCTCTGGAACATGGCGCGGCTCGAGCTGCCCGTGATCACCGTCGTCTACAACAACCACGCCTACTCCGGGCCGCACAGCCGCGTGATCGAGAAGGTGCCGGGCGGCCGCATGATCCAGACCGGGCACTTCGTGCACGACTACCTCGGCAACCCGGACATGAACATGGCGTACATCGCGCGCGGCTTCGGCGTGCAGGCCGAGGTCGCGAACAACCCGGCCGAGCTGCGCGCCGCGCTCGCGCGCGCGAAGAAGGCGACGCAGGAAGGCAAGCCCTACCTCATCGACGCGCAGGTCGCGCGCGTCGGCGTCGCCTGGGCCGACAAGCCGTGGACGCCGAGCGTGCGCGAGACGCGGGGACGCGCGCGCAAGTCGTGACCGGCAATTCGCTGCTCGAGGAGGCGCTGCGCGCGCAGGCGGCCGGCCGCGCGCGCGAGGCCGCCGAGCTCTACGGCCACGTCCTGCGCTACGACCCCGACCAGCTGGTCGCGCTCAACAACCTCGGGCTGCTGCTCGGCGAGGCGCGGCGCTGGGACGAGTCCGAGGCGCTGCTCGCGCGCGCGGCGCGGATCGCGCCGCGCCGCCCCGACGCCTGGGTCAACCTCGCCACCGTGCTCGCCGGGCAGAAGAAGCTCGACGACGCCGCGGCCGCGTGCCGCAAGGCGCTCGAGATCGCGCCCGAGAACCGCCAGGCGCAGAACACGCTCGCGTCGGTGCTCGCCGACGCCGGTCGCCACGACGAGGCGATCGGGCTGCTCGAGCGCATCGTCAAGAAGCGCCCGGGGTACGCGACCGGCCACGCCTTCCTCGGGAGCCTCTACGCGAAGCGCGCGCGCCACGAGGACGCGGTCGCCGCGTTCCGGCGCGCGGTCGACGCCGATCCGAAGGACGGCGTCTCGCTCGCGGCCGCGGCCGAGTGCCTGCTCGTGCTCGGGCGCGCGGCCGAGGCGCTGCCGCTCCTCGAGCGCGCGCTCGCGCTCGACGCCTACGACGTGCGCGCGCTCGCGCTGAAGACGCTCGCGCTCGCCGAGACCGGGCGCACGGACGAGGAGCGCGCGCTCTCCGACCCCGGGCGCCTGATCCACGCCATGACGCTCGTGCGCCTCGGCTACCCGGCGGCCGAGATCGCCGATCTCAACCGCGGCCTGGCCGAGTTCGCCGCGGCCGAGGCCGGGATGCAGCAGGACCCGGCGCAGTACGCGACCTACCGCGGCTGGCACAGCACCACCAACCTCGCGCACGCGCCGCACCCGGCGATCGCGAAGCTGAAGGAGGCGATCCGCCGCGCCTTCGACGAGCGCCTCGCGCGCCTGCCCGAGGAGGACGCGGCGCACCCGCTGGTGCGCGCCGCGCCGCCCGACTACGCGCTCGACCTGTGGTGCGTGCGCCTCGCGGGCGGCGGCGGCAAGATGCTGCCGCACATCCATCTCGCCGGATGGCTCTCGGGCGTCTACTACGTCGAGGTGCCGAAGATCGTCGACGACCCGGCCGCGGGCCGCGCGGGCTGGATCGAGTTCGGCCCGCCGCGGGTCGACATCCGGCTCTCGCGCTCGCCGCTCGTGCGCGCGGTGAAGCCCGAGCCGGGACTGCTGCTCACGTTTCCATCGTACTTCTGGCACGACACCGTGCCGCTGCCCGCCGATAACACCGAGCAGCGCCTGATCTTTTCCTGGGATTACCAACCCCTTCGGGGTAGCCAGCCCCTGCGCTGAGAACCGTCTCCCGCGGGAGACGCGCCGTCCGGGCTATTTCCCGAAGTTGCTTTCCCGGCAAGAATCCGCCCGGGCCAATCGAAGAGCCCGACTGCCCCGGGGCCATCGAGCCCCGCGGAACGTCCAGACCGCGGAACAACAACACGCGCCTCACCGCGCGCCGCGGAGCAACGATTCGTAAGGGAGAAGCACAATGAACAAGCCGGTTCTCGCGGCGCTCGTCGCCGCCGGGGTACTCAGCGCATGCGGCGGCGGAGGCGGAGGCTCGGGCGGTACGCGGCCCGCGGACCCGGTGCCCGTCGCGACCAGCAGCTCGAGCGATCCGGGGCCCAACCCGCAGCTCGCTCCGCTCGGCCAGGTCGCCGCCGTCGATCAACACATCGACTTCACGCAGCAGACCGCGCTCACGCCGGCGGGCCTGGGCTCGTTCGACTCGCTGAACGCGATGCCGGCGCCCGAGGTGTCGCTCGCGAACACGCCGTTGATCCGCGTCGCGATCCCGGATCTCAACGTCGACGACGTGTTCGACGGCCCGGTCACGAGCACGATGGTGAACGGCCTGCGAGTCGACACCTCCTCGAAGGAGGACCCGACCACGCGCCGCACCGTGACCTACCTCGCGCCCGACGCGGCGAGCGCCAATCCGTTCAAGCTGCAGTTCTCGAGCCTGGGCGTCTGGAACACGACCGACATCGCGACCGGGCGGATGACGAACGCGGCCGCGTTCTCGGTCGGCACGCGCACGGACGGCACCGACATCCCGACGACCGGCACCGCGACCTACCAGGGCGCGATGCTCGGCGTCGCGGTCGAGGGCACGAGCCAGTACTCGGTGACGGGCAACGCCTCGGCGCTCGCCGACTTCCGCGCGCGCTCGATCGCGGTCCAGACGTCGAACTCGATGCGGACCGACATGGCGAACGGCGCGGCCGGCGTGGCCACCGCGGCGCCCGGCTACAACATGACCGGCACGCTGACCTATCCGGCGGCGACCAACGGGCTCTCGGGCACGATGACCACGGCCGACGGCAAGACCGGCACCGCGACCGGCAACTTCTACGGCCCGCAGGCGGCCGAGCTGGGGATGACGTTCAACCTGAAATCCCAGACCGGGACCACGCTGGTGGGCGGAGCCGCGCTGAAACGATAGAGCCTGTCACATAGACGCGCCATGCTGTAGCGCATGGCGCGTCCTCGGTTCCGGCCCGGCGCCTGGCGTCGGGCCTTTTTTTTAATGCTCCTCGTGCTCGCCGCGCCGGCGCATGCGCAGAACCCCGAGCCGCCGACCCTCAACCTGACGATCGAGCAGGCGACCCGGCTCGCGACCGAGCTCCTCGAGCAGGGCAAGCTCGACCCCGCCGAGCGCCTGATCTCGAGGCTGCGCGCGGCGCCCGAGCCGTCGCTGCAGGTGCTGTTCCTCTCGGGGCACCTGAAGCTCGCGCGCGGCGATGTCGCGGGCGCGGTCGAGGAGTTCCGCCGCATCCTGAACCGCGATCCGACCGCGGTGCGCGTGCGCCTCGATCTCGCGCTCGCGCTCTACCGCGAGCGCGACTACCCGGCCGCGCTCTACCACTTCGAGCTCGCGCTCTCGACCGACCTGCCGCCGCAGGCGAAGGCGAACGTGCTGCGCTTCGTGCGCGACATCCGCCAGCGGCAGAGCTACTGGCAGCTCGACGTCGCGATCGTGTCCGACTCGAACGTCAACTACGCGACGCGCGCGACCGACGTGCCGATCGGCGAAGCCCGGTTCCAGCTGAACGAGGACGCGCGCGCGAAGGCGGGAACGGGACTGATGATCACGCTCGGCGGGCGCCGCAGCTTCGGCCCGGGCCTCGACAACTACGTCAACCTCTACACCGAGGACACGAACTTCAAGGGGCACCGCTTCGACCTCTTCTACGGCGCGCTCACCGTCGGCCACACCTTCGCGTTCGCGAGCCACGACGTCTTCTTCGAGGCGGGCGGCCACTACGCCAACTACGGCGAGCGCTCGCTCTACGACGGCTACCTCGCCAAGCTCGGCGACAATTGGCGCGTGCGGCCCGACACGCTGGTCGCGACCTCGCTCGAGGCGCGCGAGCTGCGCTACCAGGACTTCGGCTTCCTCACCGGAAACCAGTACACCCTCGCCCTGGACTGGACGCGCGCGCTCCACGGCAGCACGCTGGTTCGGCTCGGCGCGTCGGCGATCCGCCAGGAGGCGCAGGCCGAGTCGTCGGCTTACGACGCGCCCGGGGTGCGCGGCGAGGTGCAGACCGAGCTCGCAAGGGCGTGGACGGTCGGCATGCGCGCCGAGACCTACTGGTTCCGCTACGACGCGCCCGATCCGCTCTTCGGCGTCACGCGCCACGACCGGCGCTCCCTGGTCGAGATCACGCTGCTGCGGCGCGACCTGCGCTGGCGCGGGTTCTCGCCCAAGCTCATCGTCGGCTACAACGTCGGCGTGTCGAACATCCCGCTGTTCGCGTTCGACCGCAGCTACGTGAGGCTCGCGTTCACCCGGCAATTTTGACGGCCGTAGTCCGTCCGGACCATGGCCCGGCGGGCTTCGCCGGCACGCCGCGCCCGCACACTTCCAGGCTCCCAGCGACGCAAGAAGACGAACCGCCGTGAAACCGCGCTGGCCGAACCTCGCCCTTCGATGCCTCGTCGCCGCGGCCGTCGCCGCCGCCTCCTGCGCGGCGCTCGCGCAGGGAGCGCCGGCGCCCGCGCCGAAGGCTGACGACGCCGCGAAGGCCGCGAAGGCGCAGCCCGCGAAAGCTCCGCCCGAGGCGGTGCCGATCGCCGACGCGCCGCAGCGCGCCGAGGAGACCTCGAACATGCTCGGCGACCTGCGCCAGCAGATCGCGCAGGACGCGACCGCGGCGGCGGTCGAGCGAGACCTGCGCGTGCTCTCGCGCGAGATCGACGCGCGCCTCGCCGACAACCGCCGCGCCGTCGCGCGCTCGTCGTCGATCGAGACCCTGCGCCGCATCGAGGCGCGCTGGGCCCCGCTGCGGCGCAATCTCGCCGACCTGTCGCGCCGGGTCGGCGCGCGCATCGAGCGCCTCGACCGCGAGGCCTCCCAGGTGGACGACGCGGCCGCGTCCTGGGCGAAGACGCTCGAGGCGACCCGCGACGAGGCGCCGCCCGAGGTCGTGAAGCGGCTGGAGGCGCTCGCCGGCGAGATCGCGCGCACGCGCGTCGCGCTCACGCAGCAGCGCTCGCGCCTGATCGCGCTGCAGAACCGCGTCGCCACGCAGGACGACCGCATGGCCGACGCGATCACGGCGGCGCGCCGCGCGCGCGAGGAGCTCGAGCAGAACATCTTCGAGCGCGACAGCCCGCCGCTGTGGTCCGCGGCGGCCGACGGCCGGAGCTTCGGCGACGACGCGCGGCGCTCGCTCTCGTCGCAGGGGTCCGCGCTCGAGGCCTACGCCGAGCGCCAGGCGGAGCGCATGGCGGCGCACGCGCTCGCGTTCGCGGCGCTCACGGCGTTCCTCTACTGGACGCGCCGGCGCGTGCGCCGCTGGCTCGAGGACGAGCCGCGCCTCGCCGACACGGGCGCGATCTTCGACGTCCCGGCGGCGACCGCGCTGCTCATCACCATCGCCGCCGGCTTCCGCCTCTACCCGGACGCGCCGGTGCTGCTGTACGCGTCGATGGGCGCGCTCGTGCTCGTGCCGGCGGTGATCATCCTGCGGCGGCTGATCGAGCGCGGCATGTACCCGGTGCTGTACGCGCTCGTCGCCTTCTACGTCGTCGACCAGGTGCGCCTGATCGCGGCGCCGCTCGAGCTCGCGCCGCGGCTCATCGTGTTCGCGGAGATGGTCGGCGCGGTGATCTTCTCCGGCTGGCTGCTCGCGCGCTCGAGTCCCGCGGCGCGCGCGGCCGCGCGCGACTCGCCCGGGCAGGCGCTGCGCTCGGGCGCGATCCTGCACTGGGCGGGATGGGCGGCGCTCGCGCTCGCGATCGCGTCGCTCGCCGCCAACATGCTCGGCTACGTCGGGCTCGCGAACCTGCTCGGCAACGCGCTGCTCGCGACCTCGTACGCCGCGATCATGCTGTACGCGCTGGTCGAGATCGCCGACGGTCTGTTCGTGATGGCGCTGCACCTGCCGCCCTTCACGCTGCTCGGCGCGGTGCAGCGCCACCGCGCGCTGATCTCGCGCCGGGTGCTGCGCTTCATGCAATGGGCGGCGGCCGCGCTGCTCGCGCTGTTCGCGCTCGACCGGCTGGCGCTTCGCGACCGCCTGTCCGCGGGCGCGGGCGAGATCCTGACCGCCGAGAGCCATTGGGGATCGATCCGGGTCTCGCTCGCCGACCTGCTCGAGTTCGCGGTCTCGGTCTGGGCGGCGATCCTGCTCTCGCGCTTCGTGCGCTTCCTGCTCGAGGAGGATGTGTACACGCGCTTCAACATGCGCCGCGGCATGCCGTACGCGATCTCGACCATGCTCAACTACGTGATCCTGATCGTGGGCTTCCTCGCCGGCGTCGCCGCGCTCGGCTTCGACATGACGAAGTTCACCATCCTCGCGGGCGCGTTCTCGATCGGCGTCGGCTTCGGGCTGCAGAACATCTTCAACAACTTCGTCTCGGGCCTGATCCTGCTGTTCGAGCGGCCGGTGAAGGTCGGCGACGTCATCCAGATCGACGACGCCTCGGGCATCGTCGAGCACATCGGCATTCGCGCGAGCACCGTGCGCACCACCACGGGGTCCGAGATCATCGTGCCGAACGGCAAGCTCATCTCCGAGCGCGTCGTCAACTGGACGTTCTCCAGCCACGAGCGCTCGATCCAGCTGCCGATCGCCGTGCCGATCGGCACCGACCTGCCGTCGGTGATCCGCGTGCTCGAGCAGGTGGCGCAGGCGTGCGAGCCGATCGCGAAGACGCCGCCGCCGAAGGCGATCGTGGTGCGCATGGGCCCGGACTGGCTCGGGCTCGAGCTGCACGCCTGGACCGAGCGCGTCGACCGCTGGATGGAGATCCGCAGCGATCTCGCCGTCGCCGCGGCGGCCGCGCTCGCGCAGGCCAAAATACCCGTGCGCTGAGCGGCGCAGGGTAATCCCGCTGGTTCCAACAGGCTAGGGCGCCGCGGTGCTCGGACACGAAGGCGGCAGGCCGGGCCGGCCAAAATCCCACGAGATGCTGTTGAGCCGAATCCGGACCGGCGCCGCGGACGCCGCGGTGCCGGTCTCCGAGCCCTCGCTGCGCCGGCGACGCCACGACAACGCCCGGCCGCCGGCGTTCGTCCTCGGCGGCATCAACCTGGTGCGGCCGCTCGCGCTCGCGGGCATCCCGGTCGTGCTCGGCACCGACGACGAGGAGGAGCCGGCGCTGCGCTCGCGCCGGGTCGGCGAGATCTGCCGGCTGCCGTCCCCGGTCGCCGCGCCGCGCGAGGCGGTCGACGCGCTCCTGCGGGCCGGCGCGCTGCTGCGCTACCGCGTCGGGGCGCGCCTGCCGCTCGTGGTCGGCCGCGACGACTGGCTCGGGCTCCTCCATCGCAACCGCGCCGCTATCGAGCGCCACTTCGCGTTTCTCGCGAGCGACCCCGGCCTCGGCGAGGCGCTGCTCGACAAGTCGCGCTTCAACGCGCTCGCGCTCGAGCGCGGGTTGCCCGTGCCGCGCCGCTTCGACTGGGGCGACGCGGACGCGCTGCGCAGCCACCGCGGACCGTTGATCGCCAAGCCGCGGCTGAAGCTCCACTGGAGCGAGTCGCCGGCGCTGCGCGCGCTGAACGGCCGCTACGGAAAGGGCGTGCTCTATCCCGGGCCCGAGGCGCTGCTCGCCGACGAGCGCCTCGCGCCGTTCCGCGAGCTGTTCCTGGTGCAGGAGTACATCCCGGGAAGCGACGAGGCGCTGGTGTCGTATCACGGCCTCGCCGACGAGCGCGGGCGCGTGCTCGGCTCGTTCGTGGGCCGGAAGCTCCGCACCGCGCCGCCGCGCACCGGCGACAGCTCGCTGATCGAGCTGGTGCGCGACCCGGCGGTGGAGAAGGCCGGCGAGCGCATCGTCGAGGCGCTCGGCCTGAAGGGCCCGTTCAAGCTCGACCTGAAGCGCGACGAGCGCGACGGCGGGATCTGGCTGATCGAGGTCAACGCACGATTCAGCCTGTGGAACTACCTGGGCGCGGCGAACGGCGTCAACCTGCTCGCGCTCGCGTACGAGTACCTGGTCGACGGCGCGCGCCCCTGGCCGAGCGGCTACCGCACGAGCACGCGCTGGCTCGATCTCGCGCTCGACTACAAGGCGTACCGGCAGCTCAAGGCCGAGGGCGCGCTCGGCACGGCCGAGTGGCTGCGCTCGATCGTCTTCGCGCGCAAGGTTCACTCGGTATTTCGCTGGGACGATCCCTGGCCCGCGTGCCACCGCTGGCTCGCGTGGGGCCGCCGCAAGCTCGGGCGATGGCTGTCTACGGCGTCGTAGCCGACATCCACGGGAACCTCGAGGCGCTCGAGGCGGCGCTCGCGGCGCTCGAGGCGCGCGGCGTGCGCCGCATCGTGTGCCTCGGCGACCTGGTCGGCTACAACGCCGACTCCGACGCCGTGGTGCGCGTGCTGCGCGAGCGCGGCGCCGAGTGCATCGCCGGCAACCACGAGCTGATCGGCATCGGGCGCCTGGGCACCGGCAAGTGCAACGACGCCACCGCGTACGCGCTCCTGCGCACGCGGCGCACGCTCGCCCCCGAGACGCGCGCCTTCCTCGCCGCGCTGCCCGCGAGCCGCGTGCTCGAAGGGCGCTTCGCGCTCGTGCACGGCGGCGTCGACGATCCCGAGCAGTACCTGCGCTCCCCGGCCGCGGTGCTCGACAACGCCGCGCGCCTCGCGCGCCGCTTTCCCGGCGTGTCGGTCTGCTTCTTCGGGCACACGCACGAGCCGGGCGTGTTCGCGGTGGAGCGCGGCGCGGTGCGGCGCATCGCCGGCGTCGACGCGGCGCGGCTCGCGCCCGGCCCGGTGTATTTCGTGAACCCGGGGTCGGTCGACGCCGCGCGCAAGCGCGACGCGGCCGCCGGCGCCGTCCGCGCCGCCGAATTCGCCGTGCTAGACTCCGGTGCCTTGCGTGTCGAGTTCCACCGCGCCGCGTACGATCACGCGGCCGCCGAGGCGAAGGCGCTCGCGGGCGGCTACCGCATGAGCCGCGCGCGCGCGCGCTGGATGCGCCTCGGCCGCCGCGTGCGCTCGGCCGCCGCGCGGCTCGCCGCGCCGATCGCCCGCGAGGACGCCGCATGACGCCCAACCTGCAGAAGATCGAACGCCTGGTGCGCGAGCTGCTCGAGGAGCTCGGCGAGGACGTTCGGCGGGAGGGACTCGTGAACACGCCGATGCGCGTCGCCAAGTCGTTCGCCTTTCTCACGCACGGCTACCGGCTGCCCCTCGACGAGGTGATCAACAACGCGCTGTTCACGCAGGACACGAGCAGCATGGTGATCGTCAAGGACATCGAGGTCTACAGCCTGTGCGAGCACCACATGCTGCCCTTCTTCGGGCGCTGCCACATCGGCTACATCCCGAACGGGAAGGTCTTCGGCGTCTCGAAGCTCGCGCGCATGGTCGACATGTACGCGCGCCGCCTGCAGCTGCAGGAGCGGCTCACCGAGCAGATCTCGCAGCAGGTGATGAACTCGATCGGGGCGAAGGGCGTCGGCGTGATGATCGAGGCGCGCCACCTGTGCATGATGATGCGCGGGGTCGAGAAGCAGAACTCGACCATGGTCACGTCCTCGGTGCTCGGCGTGTTCCGCGAGTACGCCGCCACGCGCGAGGAGTTCATGGCGCTGGTCGGGCGCCGCTAGGCCGTTACAAATCGATACCGCTCGCGCCCCGGGTTTGGCGCACAATGCGCGCACGGATCCCGCAAAGGAAGGACCATGAAGAAGCTCGCGATTCTGACGCTGGCCGGGGCGGCTCTCGCGGCCGGCTCGGGCCTCGCGCAGGCGCGCGTCGTGTTCGGCATCGGCATCGGCGTGCCGATCTGGGGCGCGCCCTTCTACCCCTACCCGTACGGCCCGTATTACGACCCGTACTACTATCCGCGCACGGTGGTCGTGCAGCCGTCGCAACCGCAGCGCTACATCGAGCAGTCCTCGCCCGACAGCGGCTACTGGTACTACTGCGCCGAGTCGAAGGCCTACTACCCGTACGTCAAGGATTGCCCGGGCGGCTGGCAGCGGGTGTCGCCGACGCCGCGCTGAGCGGCGCGCGCATCGCGTCGCGCCGCTTCGCGGTCGACGCGTCGTCGATCTCGAGCGCTTCGCCCTTCAGCACGACCCCGTAGCGCTCGCGCGCCGCCTCGACCGTGACGTAGCCTTCGAGCACGTCGGCGCGCACGCGCTCGGCGTCGCGCTCGCACGGCGCGCCGAAGCCGCCGCCGCCGGCGGTGCGCGCGGTCTCGACGTCGCCCCGGGCGAGTGCGAAGTACTCGCACTTCGAGGGCGGCGCGAGGGTCTCGCCCGCGCGCCGGATCGTCGCCGACGTCGCCGCGCCGGCCTCGCCGCCGGCGAGCCCCCACGGCGCGTCGCGCGTGCGCTCGTAGCGCGCGTGGTAGCTCAGGCCGGCGAGCGCCTCGCGCTCGATCTCGATCCCGAGGCCCCCGCGCTGGCGGCCGGCCCCGCCCGAGTCGGCGCGCAGCGCGAGGCGGCGCACGCGCACCGGGCCCGAGGTCTCCTGCACCTCGACCGCGGCGAGGCGCGCCGGTCCCTGGCCGAGCGGCGGCACGGCGCTCGCGCCGTCGGCGCGCGCGGCCGCGCCCCAGCCGCCGAGGTACGGCAGCGCGCTGTGATAAGGCGCCCCGGCCGCGCCGCCCGCGGACAGCGCCGCGAGCCCGGTGTTGCCGGGATTGCCGGCGGCGACGCGCTCGGGCAGCGCGTCGCCGAGCGCGCGCAGCACGAGATCGATCGCGCTCGCGACGAGCGCGCCCGAGCCGCCGCGCGGCGCGCTCGGGTGCGCGCTCACGACGCGGCCTTCGGGACAGACCAGCTTCAGGTTGCGGAACGAGCCGTCGCCCGCCGGCAGCCGCGGCGTGGTCAGCAGCTTGAACGCGACCTGCGCGATCGAGCGCGCGGCGCGCGAGTTGCACGGGCCCGCGACCTGCGCGGGCATGCCGCTGAAGTCGATCGTCATCTCCTCGCCTTCGACCCCGACGCGCACCGCGAGCGGGACCGGGCGCGCCTCGTCGACGCCGTCGTCGTCGATGACGCACGCGGCCTCGTAGACGCCGTCGGGAATCGCGCTCACCGCGCGGCGCGCGAGCGTCTCGGCCTCCTGCCACAGCCGCTGCACGCAGCCCGCGAGCCGCGCGCGGCCGTAGCGCGCCGCGAGCTCGGCGTAGCGCCGCGCGCCCGCCTGGCACGCGAGCACCTGCGCCTGCACGTCGCCCATCACGCGCTCGGGGAAGCGCGTGTTCGCCTGGATCACGCGCAGCACGCTCTCGTCGGGCGCGCCCGAGCGCCACGCCTTGAGGTACGGCAGCTGCACGCCTTCGGAGAAGACGTCGCGCGGGCGGGCGGGCGAGGAGCCGATGCTCATGCCGCCCAGGTCCGGCCAGCGCAGGCGCGCCGCGGCGAAGCCGGCGAGCGCGTCGCCCTCAAAAATCGGCGAGAACACGACCACCGCCGCGACGTGGCCGCCGCCCGCCTCGGCGTCGTTCGAGACGACGACGTCGCCGGGCTGGAAGCCCTCGGTCCTGAACAGGGCCGCGCCCTTCTTCACGATCGGCGCGAGCTCCACGCACGACAGCGGCGCCGACTCCTGCGACTGCACGATGACGCGCGCCTCGGCGTCGAACAGGCCGACCGCGGAGTCCTTGGCGGCGTCCGCGCTGTACGCGGCGCGCTCGAGCGTCGACGCCATCTCGGCGACCGCGGCGACGAGCGCGTTGCGCACGAGCTCGAGCACGATCGCGTCGGGACGGCCGGCGCGCGCGCCCTGCGCCGACGGCGAGAGCTGCGCTACGAGATCATTGGGCATTCTTCGCCTCCCGGATCTTCATGAAGACGAAGCCCTGCTCGTCGACGCCCGCCTCGTCGCCGGGGCCGATCAGGATCGTCGCTGCGGCCTCCTCGATGAGCGCGGGACCGGCGACCTTGTCGCGCCAGAGCAGGTCCTCGCGCCGGTACACGGAGCAGTCGATCGCGCCGGTCTCGTCGAAGTGCACGCGCCGGGTGCCGGCCTTCGCCTGCGCGCCGGGGTCGCGGCCGCGCAGCGTGGCGAACTTCGGCTTCTTCTGCACGCCGGTCGCGACGATGCGCACGTTCACGAGCTCGGTCGGCGTGTCGGGGAAGGCGTGGCCGAAGCGCGCCTCGTAGAGCGCGTCGAACGCGGAGCGGATCTCCTTCGCGTCCTCGGCCGAGACGTAGAAGGCCGAGCCGACCGGGACGGTGAGCGTCCAGCGCTGGCCGGCGTAGCGGAGCTCCAGGAAGGCCGCGCACTGCGCGTTGCGCCCCGGGATGCCGGCGGCCTGCAGGTCGCGGATGCCGTCGCGGCGCAGCGCCTCGAGCACGTCGTTCAGGTCCTCGTAGCCCTCCGACGGAAAGGGGCGCACGAAGGTCCGCGCGCAGTCGCGGCGCACGTCGGCCATCAGCAGCCCGAGCGCCGAGAAGCACGCCGGGTGCGGCGGCACGATGACGCGCGCCATGCCGATCTCGCGCGCGATCGCCGCCGCGTGCAGCGGCCCGCCGCCGCCGAAGGCGACGAGCGACGTCTGCCTCGGCTCGGCGCCGTTCGCGGTCGCGACGCGCCGCAGCGCGAGCGCCATGTGCGAGTCGGCGATCGCGACGATGCCCGAGGCGGCGTCCTCCTCGGACAGCCCGAGGGGCTTCGCGATTCTCTCGGCGATCGCGCGCCGCGCCGCGTCGACGTCGAGCTTCATCTCGCCGCCGAGGTAGCGCTGCGGGTTGATGCGGCCGAGGACGACGTTCGCGTCGGTGACGGTCGGCTCGGTGCCGCCGGCGCCGAAGCACACGGGACCGGGCTCGGAGCCGGCGCTCCGCGGGCCGACCTTCAGCGCGCCGAGCTCGTCGATCCACGCGATGCTGCCGCCGCCGATCGCGATCTCGTTCACGTCGATCGACGGGATCTGCACCGGCACGCCGTCGACGTGCAGCATGTCGGTGATGCGCGGCAGGCCGTTCTCGATCAGCGCGGCCTTCGCGGTCGTCCCGCCCATGTCGAAGCCGACCACGAGCTTGGCCGAGATCAGTCCGCCGACCTGGGCCGCGGCGATCATGCCGGCGGCCGAGCCCGCCTCGACCGTGCCGACCGCGTAGCGGCGCGCCTGCTGTCCCGTCATCACGCCGCCCGAGCCCTGCATGAGGTGCAGGCGTCCCTTGAAGCCGCCCTGCGCGGCGTGCGCCTCGAGCGCATCGACGTACTTCGCGACCTGCGGGCCGACGAACGCGTTCAGCACCGCCGTCGAGCTGCGCTCGAACTCGCGCCACACGCGCGCCGTCTCCGACGAGCAGCAGATGTAGAGATCGGGGAGCACCGATTGCAGGTAGCTCCTCGCCTTCTCCTCGTGCTCGGGGTTCGCGTAGGCGTGGAGGAAGCAGACCGCGATCGCCTCGATGCCGTGCTTCTCCACGGCCTCGATCACCGCATCGAGATCCTCCATCGCGATCGGCTCGAGCACCGAGCCGTCGGGCGCGAGCCGCTCGCGCACCTCGAAGCGGAGCGAGCGCGGCACCAGCGGCGCGGGCTTGCCGGCGAGCAGGTCCCAGTGCGCCGTGCGGTCGCCGCGGCCGATCTCGAGCACGTCGCGAAAACCCTTCGTCGTCACGAGCGCCGTCTTCGCGCCGCGGCGCTCGAGCGCCGCGTTCGCGACCAGCGTCGTGCCGTGGACGAGCGCTTCCGCCCTCGCGAGGCTCACGCCGGCCTTCCTCAGCGCCGCGGCCACGCCGCCCGTCAGCTCGCGCGGCGTCGTGCGCGCCTTCGTCACCGAGAACTGGTGCGTGTCCGGGTTGAAGGCGACCAGATCCGTGAACGTGCCGCCGATGTCGATGCCGACCGAGAGAGCGCCTGCGGGCATGCGGTGAGTCCCCCGACAAATAGGTGCCGCCGCCTCCCGGAGCGGTCAGGCAGTCAATTTGAACCGGGTTTGTTACAAGGGGATGAAGGCGGAGCGCCGGAAGGACCACCCTGGCGAACGACCGGCCCCGGAAGCTGCTCCAACGTGCGCATGCTCTACAGCAGCCTAGCCGACCTGGTCATGGCGATCCACCTCGCCTTCGTCTTGTTCGTCCCGTTCGGCGCGCTGCTCGCGCTCAAGTGGAGCTGGATCCCGTGGGTTCATCTTCCGGCGGCCGGCTGGGGAATGTTCGTCAGCCTGACCGCGGGCGCCTGCCCCCTGACCCAAGCCGAGAAGGCGCTGCGCGCCGTCGCGGGCGAGCCCGTCTATACCGGCGGATTCATCGATCACTACCTGCGCGGGGCGATCGATGCGCAGGCGGGGCACTACGTCCTGCCCGTCGTGGTCACCGCCGTCAACACGCTCGCGTACGGCTGGCTGCACCTGCGCTGGGTGCGCTCGCGCAGGGCAGCCGTCCGTCGCTAGGGTTTGCCGCCTTTCGGCCGCTTGAGCTGCGGATCCTCGCCCTTCGCGTGCTCGCGCGCCTGCTCCTCGGCGCGCTCGATCTCCTCTTTCTCCTTCTCGTTCTTCGGCTCGGCGTCGCGCGCGGCCTGCTCGACCTTGCCGGACTTCACGAACTTCTCCTCGGCCTGGTCGAACTCGCGCGCGGCGTCGTAGTTGCCTTCGCCCTGCAGGTCCTTGCTCTTGCCCATTCGCGATCTCCTGTTCGTCATCCCGGCATGCGGCTGAGCGAGCGTTGCAGCGCCGCCGATTCGGGGTTGCTCACGTTGCGGCGGACCAGGATGTCGGTCGGCGTGACGCTCTTGCCGTAGTACGCCTTGTTCGCCGCCTCGTCGGGCTGGATGTAGGCGCCGCCGACGGAGAGGCCGGCGTACGCGCCGCGCGACCTCGCGTACGAGAGCACGTCCGCGGTGATGTCGCGCTGCGTGCCGACCCCGACCGGACCCGCCGCGATGCTCGCGTCGGCGCCGAGGTCGAACTTCGGATTGAGCAGCGCGTTCACGGCCTTGTCGGTCATGAGCAGCATGACGACCTCGGACACGTCGGCGCCGGCCTGCAGGCCGACGCTCGCCGAGGCGAGCTTGTAGAACGCCGGGCTCGACCAACGGCCGTTCGATTCGCGCACGAGCGCGACCGCCTCGGCGCCGCCGCCGCCGAAGATGAATCCGCCGCGGCCCAGGCGCGGCGCGATCACGACGCCCTTCGCGTCCTTGAGCCGCTCGCGGAAGCCGGCCATCTGGGTATCGTTGCGGAACGCCTCGAGCGTCGCCTGCGCCCGCTGCACCTCGGTCCGGCTGACGTCGCTCGGGTCGTGCCCCCGGTTGATCGCCGCGCAGCCGGCGAACGCCGCGACCGCCGCGATCGATGCCCACTGCGCCATTCGTATTACGTTGCGTGTCATGGTGTGCCTCCTCGAGCGTATCGACGCTGAGTTGGACACCGGGACGATTCGGGAAAATCCGGCCGCCTTCGACCGGATGGGTGGGCCGAACGGACTACCGCCCCTTCCAGACCGGCTTGCGCTTCGCGAGGAACGCCTCCATGCCCTCGCGGAAATCCTCGCTCATGTAGCACATCAGCACGAGGTCGTTGCCCGCGCCGTGCGGCACCTCGGGGCGAAGGCGCAGGATCGCCTCCTTGGTCGCCTGCAGCGTGAGCGGCGCGTGGCTCGCGACCGTGCGCGCGATCTCCTCGGCGCGCTCGAGCAAGGAGGCCTGGTCCTCGCACAGCTCGCTGACGAGGCCCTTGTCGAGCGCCTCGTCCGCCTCGATCAGCCGCGCGCGGAACACGATGTCCTTCACCAGCGCCGGCCCCACGAGGTACACGAGGCGCGAGTAGCTCGCGAGCGAGAGGCAGTTGCCGAGCGTGCGTGCGACCGGAAAGCCGTACTTCATCTCGCGCGAGGCGATGCGCAGGTCGCAGCACGCGGCGATGCTCGCGCCGCCGCCCGTGCAGGCGCCGTGGATCGCGGCCACGGTCGGCACGCGGCAGCGCTCGATCGCGTTCATGACGCGGTCGATCCTCGCCTCGTAGGCGAGCGCGTCCTCCTCCTTGTCGAAGGCGCGGAACTGCGAGATGTCGGTGCCGGCGGCGAACGCCTTGTCGCCGCCTCCGGTGATCAGGATCGCGCGCACCGAGCGGTCCTCGTTCGCCGCGTCGCAGATCTCGGCGAGCCGGTCGTACATCGCGAAGGTCAGCGCGTTGCGCGCCTGCGGCCGGTTGAAGGTGACGTACGCGACGCCGTCGCGCACCTCGTGTAGGAGTTCCGTCGTCATTTGCTATTCGCGGTAGGAAGGATCGATCTTGTCGAGCTTGCGGAGCAGCGCCGGCCACTCGAGCACGCCGAAGGGCCGGCGCGTCTGCGGCAGGTACAGCCGGTACGACGCGTCGATCACCTCCTGCGGCGGCAGCTGCAGCTCGACGTTGCACGAGAGCGCCGCGACCTGCACCTGGCAGGCGCGCTCGAGGCGGAACATGTTGTTGAACGCCTCGGGGATCGAGCCGCCGACCACGAGCAGCCCGTGGTTGCGCAGGATCATCCCGGCGTGCCCGCCGAGGTCGCGGACCAGGCTCGCCTGCTCGGCCTCGTCGATCGCGACGCCCTGGTAGTCGTGGTAGGCGATCTTCGCGAAGCGCATCGAGGTCTGCGCGATCGGCATCAGCCCGCACTTCATCGCCGAAACCGCCATGCCGGCGATCGTGTGCGTGTGGATCACGCAGTCGACGTCGTGGCGCGCGCCATGGATCGCGCTGTGGATCACGTAGCCCGCCTTGTTGAAGCCGAATTCCGTCGGGTTGAAGAGCACGTTGCCCGCGAGGTCGAGCTTGATGAAGCACGACGCGAACATCTGGTCGTAGAGCAGCCCGTAGGGGTTGATCAGGAACGCATCGTCCTCCCCCGGGACGCGCGTGCTGATGTGGTTCGCGCTCATCTCGGTCATGCCGTACACGTCCATCAGGCGGTACGCCGCGGCAAGGTCGACGCGCTTCTGCCACTCCTCCTTGCTCACCTGCTGGCGGACGGTCTTGCCTTTTCTCAGCGATTGGACGGCCATGGCGGGGCTCTCCTGCGGGAACCGCAGGAGTATACAGCGGAACGGAATTCAGGCCGCGGTCGGGACGTCGGCGGCGGCTGCGGCGACGGTCGCCGCCTGCTTGCGCGCGGCCTCGAGCGAGGCGCGGCGATCGGCGTCGGTCTCCATGCCGTCGTAGCTGACGTAGTCGAAGCTGCCGTCGAGCGAGATGATCTTCGCCGGGTTGCCCATGACCACGCCGCGCGCGGGCACCGAGCGCGTCACCACGGAGCCGGCGCAGATCATGGCGTCGTCGCCGATCGTAAGGTTTCCGATGATCACGGAGTGAGCTCCGATGAACACGCGGTTGCCGATCGTCGGCGTCCAGCGCTTCGCGCCCTTCACGACGATGCCGATGGTCACGTTCTGGCCGACGTTGCAGTTGTGGCCGATGCGGCCGTAGCGCGGCAGGATGATCGCGCCGTAGTGCCCGATGTAGAAGCCCTCGCCGATGTTGCACTCGCGCGGGATGCAGATGCCGGTGACGATCTCGGTCAGCTTCTGCAGCAGCGCGGTGAAGGCCTTCAGCACCTTGCGCAGCGGCCCCGGCCGCATCCCGTGCACCAGGCCGCGCGAGAAGCGGTAGACGCAGCTCGCCCAGAAGCCTTGCGTGAGGAAGATCGTGGTCAGCGCCGACTCCTCGGTCGCGCGATAGCGCCGGTAGTCCGTGCGGATGAGATGGCACCACTGCGGCAGCCGGAGCGCGGGCAGCGGCAGGCGGCGAAGCACGGGGATGCTCCTCATACGGCCTGCACCAGGAGCGGCGGCGTGTGCTGGTAGCGCGCGCTCGCGCGCTTGCGCCGGATGTCGTCGTAGACGCGCTCCACCTGGTCCTCGGAGAGCTCCGCGGCGGGCGCGGTCTCGGACGCGGGCACCGAATGGTCGAGCGCGTACAGGCACAGGTCGAGCTTCGCGAGCGGGACCGAGAAGAAGAACTCCTCCTGCGTCTGCGCGAGCGAGTAGGTGTCCGTGGTCGGCGGCCGCCGGCGCACCTCCGCGGGAACGCCGAGGAACTCGGCGAGCCGGTACACCTGCGTCTTGTACAGGTGCGCGATCGGCTTCACGTCGGCCGCGCCGTCGCCGTTCTTCACGAAGAAGCCCTGGTCGTACTCGAGGCGGTTGGGCGTGCCCGCGACCGCGTAGCTCAGCCGGTCGGCGTGGTAGTACTCGATCTGCTTGCGCGTGCGCTGCTTCATGTTGGTCGCGGCGACGATGCCGAGCGCGACGTGCAGCGGCGGGCGCGCGCGGTGCTGCGTGCCGTCGGGCGACTCGATCACGAGCTGGTGCACGTTGTAGCCGCGGCCGGCGAGCACGTCGGGCAGCACCAGCTTGCATTTGAACTCGGGCGTGTACTCGGGGAACACCTCGCGGATGAACTCGTCGCGCCTGCGGTAGCAGCCGGCGGCGGCGAGGATCGGCGTGATGTCCTCGAGCGCGCTCTCGACGCCGAAGGTTTCGGCGACCAGGCGTCCCAGGCGCAGGCTGTCGGGCTCGGAATCCTGCTCGGGCGTGAACAGGCCGAAGACGTGCTCGGCCCCGAGCGCGCGCACGGCGAGCGCGGCGACCACGCTCGAGTCGACGCCGCCCGAGAGTCCGACCACCACGCCGCGCCTGCGCAGGCGCTTCAGCACCTGCTCGCGGAGCACCGCGGCGATGTCGCCGGCGACGTCCTCGGGGTCGATGTCGAGCGCGTGCGCCGAGAAGGCGAGCGCCGGCGCGATATCGAGCAATGTCGTCATGGCGCCACCGCCTCCGCGTCGGCGGCGGGAAGCCCGAGCGCCCGGCGCGCGGCCTCCGCCTGCAGCTGGCTGCGCCGGATCTTGCCCGTCGGCCCCTGCGGCAGCTCGCCGCGGAACTCGACCACGCCGGGCACCATGAAGCTCTCGAGGTGCGCGGCGCAGTGCGCGATGACGCCGCGCTCGGTGAGGCCCGAGTCGGGCTCGGCGACGACGACCGCGCGGATCGCCTGACCGAGCACCGCGTCGGGAACGCCGATCACCGCCGCGTGCCGGATCCCCGGCAGCGCGTAGATCGCGTTCTCGACCTCCTTGGGGCTCACCTTCTCGCCGGCGGTCTTGATGATGTCGTCCTTGCGGCCGATGAAGTAGAGATAGCCGTCGGCGTCCGCCTTGAACAGGTCGCCGGTGTGGAGCACCTTCTCCCACGGCCAGGGGCCGGGCTTGAGCATCTTGTCGGTCTCCTCGGGGTTCTCCCAGTAGCCCTTGAACACGTGCGCCCCGCGGATCACGAGCTCGCCGACCACGCCGGGTGCGACGCGGCGGCCGCTCTCGTCGACGATCCACGCCTCGGTGCCGGGAATCGCGATCCCCACCGAGCCCGGGCGCCGCCGCAGCTCCTCGGGCGGCAGCCACGTGCAGCGCTTGCACTCGGTCAGGCCGTACATGGAGTACAGGCGCGTCGCCGGGAACAGGTCCTGCAGCCGCTGGATGTGCGCCGGCGGCAGCGCGGCCGCGGTGCTCGTGACGTAGCGCAGGTCGGGGAAATCGCCGGGAGCGATGTCCTTCATCTGCAGCAGGATGGCGACCATGGTCGGCACGACCGGCAGCCCCGTGATGCGCTCTTCCTTCAGCTTCTGCAGCACGAGCGACGGATAGGTGAACGACTTCTCGAGCACGAGCGTCGCGCCGACCTTCACGCTCATCAGCACCTGGTACAGGCCGTAGTCGAAGGCGAGCGGCAGCACCGACAGCACGCGGTCCTCGGGCGAGCTCTGCAGGTACGTCGTGATCGAGGTCGCGGCGGCGACCACGTTCTGGTGCGTCATCATCACGCCCTTGGGCACGCCGGTCGAGCCCGAGGTGGTGACGATCATCGCGAGGTCGACGTCGATGCCGCGGTCGGCGACCGGCGCCTCGCCGGCCGCGGCGAGCGCCGCGTCCCACGCGACCAGCCCGGCGGGCAGGTCGCGCGCGCCCGCGACCAGCGCGAGCACGAGCGAGGGCGCTCGCGGGATGGCCTCGGCCGCGACGGGCAGCAGCCTGCGCTCGGTCACCAGCGCCGTCGCGCGGTACTTCTCGAGGAGCCACGCGAGCTTGTCCGCCTTGGTGCCCGGGTTCACCACGCTGAACACGCCTCCGGCCTTCAGCGTGCCGAAGATCGAGACCACCGCCTCGACCGAGTTGTTCAGGAAGATGACGACGCGGTCGCCGCGCGCGAGGCCGCGCGCGCGCAGCGCGTTCGCGCAGCGGCTCGCGGCGGCGTCCAGGTCGGCGTAGGAGAGGCGCGCGCCGCCCGCGACCAGCGCGATCTTGTCCGGATGGCGCCGCCGGCTCTCTTCCAGGAAGGCCTCGACCCGCATGCGACGGCTCCTCAGGTCCCGGCGAACGCGGGCACGGGACCCGGGCGCAGCGCGCGCGCGTCGTCGCGCTTGCGCTGCAGGTAGGCGACCAGGCCGCGGATCGAATCGAAGTTCTCCGGCACCATCTCGTCGTCTGCGACCGTGATGCCCCACGTGTCCTCGAGGTAGGACACGAGCTCGAGGACGCCGGTCGAGTCGATGATCCCGGCATCCAGGAAAGATGCGTCGTCGGCGATCGCCTCGATGCCTTCCCGGAACAGGAAGTTGTCGTTGATGAAGGTTCGGACTGACGCGCTGATGTCGGCCTGCTGCATGGAGCTTCCTTGTCTACGCAAAAACGGTTGCCGCGGCGTCGGGCGCACGGGCCGGGACGCCGGCGGCGAAATGGTTCTCGAGCAGCTGCGTCGACAGGATGCCGACCAGCGCCATGTTGTCGCCGATGCCGATCCGGCCCGAGGCGCGGTCGCACTTCGACGCGAGCTTCTCCACCGCGGCCGGGTCGAACAGGCCCGAGCGCGCGAGCGCGGCGGGCGACAGCAGCGAGCGCACGTATTCGGGCGCGCCGGCTCCCGTGAAGCACTCGCTCTCGGGCGAGCGGTACGGCTGCTTCGGGCGCTCGGCGATCGCGGCGGGCAAGTACTTGCCGACGGCGCGCTTCAGGATGTGCTTCTCGCGCAGGCCCTTCAGCTTGAGGCGCGGCGGGATGCGCGCGGCGAGCTCGACCACGCGGTGATCGAGGAACGGGAAGCGGCCCTCGACCGCGTTCGCCATCGCGACGCGGTCGCCCTGCGAGGACAGGATGTAGCCGGGGAGCAGGTGCGCGGTCTCGAGGTACTGCGCCTGCGACAGCGGGTGCCAGGCCCCGAACTCGGGCGGCAGCGACTCGCGCAGCTCGGCCATCGCGTCGTAGCCGCGCAGCTCGGCGCGCAGGTCGGCGGAGAAGAACGCCTTCGCGCGCGCGGTCAGGCGGAAGCGCGGCAGGTGCGAGAACAGCGGATCGTCGACGGACTCGAGCCCGGTGCCGAAGAAGGCCTGGAGGTAGGCCTGCGGCTGGCGCTGCACGCCCTCGAGATAAGGATAGAGGCGCGACAGCAGCAGCGGCCGCCAGCGCGAGGCGGGACGCCGCGCCCAGAAGCGGCGCACCTTGGCCTCCTTGAAGATGTCATAGCCGCCGAGCACCTCGTCGGCGCCCTCGCCGGTGACGACCACCTTGAAGCCGCTCGAGCGGACGTGGCGCGAGAGCAGGTAGAGCGGCGCGGGCGCGGTGCGCAGCACCGGCCGCTCGGTGTGCCGGATGACGTCGGGGAAGCGCCACGCGATGTCGGCGCGCGTGCAGCGCACGCTCGTGTGGTCGGTGCGCAGCGCCGCGACCACCCGGCGCTGGTGCTCGCTCTCGTCGAACTCGGGCGACTCGAAGGCGACCGAGAAGGTGCGCAGGCCCGCGCCCGGGAACAGCCGCGCGAGCGCGGTCGTGGCCGAGGAGTCGAAGCCGCCGCTGAGATACGCGCCGACCGGGACGTCGGCGCGCAGCCGGATGCGCGTCGCGTCGATCAGCAGCGTTTCCAGCTCCTCGGCGATCGCCGCCTCGCCGCGGCGGTCGAGCGCGGGGCCGCGGCCGGACCCGTCGGCCCACGGATAGTCGAGCTTCCACCAGCGCTCGAGCGTGATGCGCCCCCGCTCGGCGACGAGCCGGTGCCCCGGGGGCAGCTCCTGGATGCCGGCCCACGGCGTGCGCGGCGCGAGCGGGAACCAGAACGTGAAGCACTGGTCGAGCGCGATCGGATCGAGGCGAGCCTCGACACCGGGGAAGCGCAGCAGCGCCTTCACCTCGGAGGCGAAGACGAGAACGCCGTCGCGCACCGTGTAGTAGAGCGGCCGCACGCCCATGCGGTCGCGCGCGAGCACGAGGCGCCGGCGCCGCGAGTCCCAGAGCGCGAACGCGAAGTCGCCGTTCAGCTCGTCGACGCAGCCCGTGCCGAGGTCCTCGTACGCGTGCACGATGGTCTCGGTGTCCGAGTGCGTGCGGAAGCGGTGGCCGCGGCCGAGCAGCTGGCGGCGCAGCTCGACGTGGTTGAAGATCTCGCCGTTGAACGTGATCCAGACGCTCTTGTCCTCGTTCGCGAGCGGCTGCGCGCCGCCCTCGAGGTCGACGATCGAGAGACGCGCGTGCCCGAGCCCGACCGCGGCGTCATGGTGCGCGCCGGCGCCGTCGGGCCCGCGATGGCGCAGCGCGCCCGTCATGCGCTCGATCACGTCGGGCGCCGGCGCGGCGGCCGCGCCCGTGAGCCGGCAGTAGCCTACGATGCCGCACATCGGCGCGCCCTCAGCGAGGCATAGTCCTTATTTGCCATGGTCTGGTTCCGTCGAAAGGGTATAGCGGCGAAATTGAAAGCGAGCGTCGTGGTGTCATAAACGCATAGGCCGTTCGGCGCCCGCCCGGGCGACAGGGCTTTGCGCCCGGTGTATGCTCGGAGGTGCTCTCCACCAGTCGATCGTTTCATCCATGGACCATTTCTACCGCACGCGTCGCACGGCCGTAGCAGCAGCCATGCTCTCCTTCTGGACTATGGCGGCCGCGGCGCAGACCTACATCGAGCCCGACACCCGCGTCGGCCGGCCGTATCTCGAGGCGGCGCTCGGGGCCTTCGAGCCGCAGTCGACCAACCATCTCGCCAACCAGGACGGCCAGGGCTTCGGCCTCGTCGGCGGCGGCTACCGGCCGACGCCGGGATTCGCCTGGGGCGTCGAGGTGACCGGATTCGGGCAGCGCGTCGACACGCCGGCGGGCGTCTCGGCGCCCTCGGGCTTCCGCAGCGTCGACAGCCGCGCCCGCCTCTCGACCGAGGGGCTCGACGTGAACGCGCGCTGGATCATCCCGTTCGACCGGTGGGAGCCCTTCCTCGGCGCCGGCGTCGGGTGGTACCAGTCGCGGCTCGAGGTGCGCGGCACGAGCTTCTTCTTCCGCGACACGGTCGCCGAGGAGAAGTCGAACGACTTCGGCGCGCACGTGCTCGCCGGGTTCGACTACTGGATCCGGCCGCGCATCGCGCTCGGCGCCGAAGTGCGCTTCCTGCGGCTGAACGCGCGCTTCGAGTCGCTCGTGCAGGGCACCGAGCACGTCGGCGGCACTTTTCTCATGCTGCGCTACCGCCAGGCCTTCTAGCCCCCGGGAGGACGAATGGCCCAGCCGGCCCGCGACGTGGTGCGCAACATCGTCAAGGAGAAGCTCGCCCGCGACGAGGTGGTCGCCTCGATCACCGTGCGGCTCGTGCGCTCGATCGAGATCGCGATGCTCGCGAAGACCGCTGGCTTCGACAGCCTGTACGTCGACGTCGAGCACTCGAGCTTCTCGCTCGAGACGACGAGCCAGATCTGCATCGCCGCGCTCGCCGCCGGCATCGCGCCCTTCGTGCGCGTGCCGACCCGGCGTCCCGAGCACGTGTCGCGCGTGCTCGACGGCGGCGCGCTCGGCGTGATCGCGCCGCACATCGGCACGCCGGCGGAGGCGCGCGAGGTCGTCGCGGCGGCCAAGTTCCCGCCCTTCGGCGAGCGCTCGATGGCCGGACCGCCGCCGCACCTGCAGTACCGGGCGTTCCCGCCCGCCGAGGCGAACGCGGCGATGAACGAGGCGACCATGGTGGTCGTGCAGTTCGAGACCGCCGACGCGCTCGAGCGCGCCGACGAGATCGCGGAAGTCGAAGGCGTCGACCTGGTGCTGATGGGCACGAACGACCTGCTCGCCGACATGGGGCTCGCCGGGCAGTACGAGCACCCGCGCGTGCGCGAGGCCTACGCGCACACGATCGCGGCGTGCCGCCGGCACGGCAAGCACGTCGGCGTCGGCGGGCTCGCGACGCGCCCGCAGCTCGCCGCCGAGTTCGTGAAGATGGGCGCGCGCTACGTCTCGACCGGCACCGACCTCGCGTTCCTGCTCGCCGCGGCGACGCAGAAGGCGAAAGAGGCGCACGCGATGGCCGGCGGCCGGGCCGGTGGCTGAGACCGCGTACGCGTCGCCGTCCGCGGCGCGCGCCTTCGCCGAGGCGCTCCTCGCCGCGCACGGCGTGCCGCCGGGGGACGCGCGCCGCTCGGCGGAGTGCCTGGTCCTCGCCGATCTGCGCGGCGTGCAGACCCACGGCCTTTTGCGCCTGCCCGGCTACCTCGACCGTATACGAAAGGGGCTCGTCGACCCGAAGCCCGAGCTCTCGCCCTCGCGGGTGACGGCGGTCGCGGCCGCGCTCGACGGCCGGAACGGCCTCGGCTTCGTGGTCGGCACGCGTGCGATGGCCGAGGCGATCGCGATGGCGCGCGAGTCGGGCCTCGGCGTCGTGGCGGTCCGCCGCAGCACGCACTTCGGGATGGCGGCGACCTACGTGCTGCAGGCGCTCGAGGCCGGGATGGCGTCGCTCGTCTTCACCAACGCGTCGCGCGCGATGCCGCCGTGGGGCGCTCGCGAGCCGCTGCTCGGGACCAGCCCGCTCGCGGCCGGCGTCCCCGGCGGCAAGCTCGCGCCCTTCGTGCTCGACATGTCGCCCTCGATCGCGGCGCGCGGCAAGATCCGCATCGCCGAGAAGCGCGGCGAGAAGATCCCGCTCGGCTGGGCGCTCGACGGCGAGGGCCGGCCGACGACCGATCCGACCGCGGCGCTCGCCGGCGTCGTGCTGCCGATCGGCGGCCCGAAGGGCTCGGGCCTCGCGATGATGATGGACATCTTCGGCGGCGTGCTCTCGGGCGCGGCGTACGCGGGCGACGTCGGCGACCAGTACAAGGCCTTCGACCGGCCGCAGGACGTCGGCCATTTCTTCCTCGCCATGCGGCCCGACCTGTTCGTCCCGATGGACGAGGTGCGCGCGCGCATGGATACGCTGGTCGCGCGCGTCAAGGCGTGTCCCAGGGCCGAGGGCGTCGACGAGATCCTGATGCCCGGCGAGATCGAGTCGCGCCTCGCGGCGACGCGCGCGAGGTCCGGCATTCCCTACGGCGCCGAGATCGACGCCGTGCAGGCCGAGGCGAAGCGCGCCGGCATCGCGCCGCTCGCGGTGTCGAAGCAAGCTCTCGGCACATGAGCGAAGACCTCGGCGGCTTCGAGCTCGACATCCTGGTCCAGGGCTTCCCGGGCAAGATGGTGTGCCACGGGGGCCTCGGCTGGAGCACGATCGCGCTGCTGCGCGGGCGCGGGCGCGTGGGGCTGATCGACGTCGGCGCCTTCTCCATGCGCAAAGGGCTGATCGAGCAGCTCGCGCGCCGCGGCCTGAAGCCCGCCGACGTGACCGACGTCCTGCTCACGCATTCGCACTACGATCACTCGGTCAACTGGACGCTGTTCCGCGACGCGCGCATCGTGATCTCGGACGCGGAGCTCGCGTGGTCGCTCCAGGTCCCCTGGGGCGAGACGCCGGTCCCGGAGCTCTACGTGCGCGAGCTCGCGCGCTGGCCGAGCCTGCACCGCGCGACGGACGGCGAGGAGGTGATGCCGGGAGTCGTCGCGCACGCCGCGCCCGGCCACACGCCCGGGCACCTGGTGTTCGTGGCTTCCGGGCGCTCGCGCGATGCCGTGTTCACCGGCGACGCCGCCAAGAACCGGGCTGAGCTGCTCTCGCGCCGCGCCGACGCGACCTACGACGCGGCGACGAGCAGCGCGAGCATCGCGATGATCCGGGATCTCTGGGCCCGCCGTCCCGGCAGCATCCTCGTTCCGGGCCATGACCTGCCGATGACGCAGGACGATGGACGCATCCGCTACCTCGGCGAGCGCGACGCGGCGCTCAAGGTGTGGAACGGCGACGATCTGGAAACGACGAAGCTCGTCCGCCTCTCACTCTGACGCGCGCGGCGTCGTCCGGGGCGGCTGCGCTCATCGGACTGCCCCAAACAAGCTAGGGTGCGCGGCGAATCGGGAAGAACCGTCCGCCTTCGGGCCTTGTCGCAGCCGTATGAGCACCGTTTTCTCAGGCATCGAGAAGCGCCGGGTCGTATGGGCCTGGCACGTCGCCGGCACCGAAGGCCGTTGTCGGCTGCTGTGGAAGCTCGACGACGTGGGCGCGCGCATCTGGGCCGAGAGCCACGAGCTCGACCTCGAGCGCGTCGAAGGCACCGAGGAGGTCAAGACCGTCGCGGCCTCGGGCGTGTCGCTGCGCGGGCGCGCGTTCCAGCGCCTGCCGCGCGAGACGCCCGCTCAGGTGCGGCGTTTCCCGCGCAGGTAGTCGCCGAGCCTATGCCGCGCTATTGCCAGGCGCGGTTGTCGACCGTGTTCTCGTAAGTCGCGCCGGGAGCGACGAGCCCCCAGCCGAGCGTCCACTGGTAGGTGTGGTCGAAACGCTCGCGCGTGTACTTCTCGGGCGGCGCGTTGAGGATGCGCGAGAGCTTGAGCTCCTTCGGCTCGAGCAGGCCGCCCGCCTCCTCGACCAGGTAGCGCGCGTGCTTGAGCGGGTCCTTGTCGATCGCCTCGGCCGCGCGCGCCTCGGCGCGGAACATCGCGGCGAGCGTCGCGCCGTCGAGCTCGTCGCCCGCGGCCTCGCTGCGCGTCGAGTGCGATTCCATGAGCACGCGCATGCCGCGCTTCTCGGCGACCGAGATCCACGGCTCCATCAGGCTGACCGCGGCGACCTCGCCGCGCACGAGCGCCTCGATGCGCTCGCGCATGGTGCCGGCGTTCGTCCACTGGATCTGCTCGCGCTTGAGGAACCCGTCGAGCATCTTGAGCAGCGTGAAGTGCGAGCCGTTGTACGGGCTGACCGCGATCGGCTTGTCCTTGAGCTGCTCGGGCTCGTAGATGCGCTGCTTGGGGTCGGTGACGATGGCGAAGGTCGACATCGCCGAGCCGAGCGCGACGATCTTCGCCGGGCGGTGGCCCGAGGTGACGTTCGACTCGACCGCGCGCTTCATGATGCCCCACTCGCACATGCGGAACTGGTCGCACTTGCCCTGCTCGTAGAGCGACTCCATGGTGCGCGCGAAGATGTTGTCGCGCAGCGCCTGGTGGTCGGAGTCCCGCTGCCCCGTCCCCGGCGTCTTCAGGATGTTCACGTCGAGGCCCTCGTCGCGGAAGAAGCCCTCGTCGCGCGCGACCAGCAGCGGCAGGTCGTGGATCGCGTTCATCATCGACACGTTCACCTTCTTCAGAGCCTTGGCGTTCATTCGCTTGCCCTTTCTCGGGTGGGTGGAGGGGAAGACTATTCCAGCGCGAGCGTCTCCGGCGAGAACAGGTCCTCGACCGGGATCGGCTTCGGGATCACGTGCTGCTCGACCGCGAAGCGCACCATGGTCTCGAGCGCGGGCCGGTTCGCGCGCACGCCGAACGGGAACGGGTCGCCGCCGACCACGCGTCCGAGGTCGAGCGCGTTCTGGTCCGCGGGCGACAGGTCGCGGCCTTCGCGCAGGCGCGCGAGGTAGGCCGACTTCGAGGCCTTGAAGGCCTCGAACAGCTCGCGCGCGAGGCCGGGATTGGCGCGCAGCAGGTCGGTGCGCACGACGATGCCGTGGTTGATCGGGTAGACGCCGGTGCGCCGGTAGTACTCGAAGCCGGCGTTGCGCGCGTCGGGCACGAGCGGCTTGATATCGGGCGAGTCGCTGCGGATGTCGCCGATGGCCGCGCCGATCTCGCCCGAGGCGAGCAGGTCGGGAAGCGGCCGGCCGCGGAACGAGTAGTCGACGTTCGCCGGCGCCTTGTACTCGGCGACATGCTCGTCGTCGGTCGGCGCCCAGGTGATGCGCTCGAGGTCGACGCCGTACTCGTCCCGCAGCATCCCGCGCGCCCACAGGCCCGTGGTCACCGTGTAGCCGCGGTTCACGCCGACCACGCGTCCCTCGAGGTCCTTCGGCGACTCGATGCCGGCTTTCGCGTTCTTGAACAGCGCCCAGTGATGGAAGTTGCGCGTGACGAACACGGGAATCGCGAGGATCGGCTTGCCGAGCGCCACGGCGCACAGGTAGGTGGTGAACGCCATCTCGCACACGTCGAACTCGAGCGTGCGCACCATGCGCCGCATCGCCGCGGTGATCGGGCTCACCTCGATCTGCGAGAGCGGCGGGCCGCCGCGGACGCCGCCGTCCTTGAGCGCGCGCGTGATGCCGTAATTGCCGATGGCGGTCTTCAGGGCTTGCGTCAAGGGGAGTCCTCCGGATACCGATTCGACTTCAGGCCTCAGGATAAGTTGTCCGCGCCGCCGGGGCAATCCCCGTTTCTGATAGTAATATTCGCCGCAGGAGGAACACATGATGTCACCGACCAGAGTCCTGGCGGCGCTGGCGCTCGGCCTCGCCGCGGTAACCGCGCACGCTCAATCCTATCCCTCCAAGGCGGTGCGGCTGATCATCCCGTTCCCGCCCGGCGGCTCGAACGACGTCGTCGGCCGCATGATCGCGTACCAGCTCTCCGAGCGCCTCGGGAAGCAGGTCGTCGCCGACAACCAGGGCGGCGCGGGCGGCATCATCGGCACCGAGGCCGCGGCCAGGGCCGCGCCCGACGGCCACACGCTGCTGCTGATCTCGGTCGCGCACGCCTTCGGCAGCTCGATGTACAAGCTGCCCTACGACCCGATCGGCGCCTTTGCGCCCATCACCCTGCTCGGGACCGGACCCGTGGTGCTGTGCGTGAACCCGAAGCTTCCGGTGCGCACGCTGCAGGACCTCATCGACCTGGCGAAGAAGGAGCCCGGAACGCTCAACTACGCGACCGCAGGCGTCGGCAGCTTCCAGCACCTGTCGAGCGCGCTGTTCAAGCTGCAGTCGGGCCTCGACATCGTGCACGTTCCGTTCAAGGGCGGCGGACCCGCGATGATGGACGTCGTCGCGGGCAACACGCAGATCACGATCGGGTCGCTCATCCAGATGCTGCCGCAGATCAAGAACGGAAGGCTCCGCGCGCTCGGGGTCGGCAGCGCCCGGCGCGTGCCCGCGATGCCCGACGTCCCGACCATCTCCGAGGCCGGCGTGCCCGGCTACGAGGCGACCAACTGGTGGGGCATCGTCGCGCCCGCGGGGACGCCCAAGCCCGTCATCGACCGCCTGCACCAGGAGCTCGTCGTCATCCTCAAGACCGCCGAGACGAAGAAGCGCTTCGAGTCCGAGGGCGGCGAGGCGGTGCCGATGGCGCCCGAGGAGTTCGGGCGCTTCATCGTGTCGGAAACGGCGAAGTGGGCGAAGGTGGTGAAGGAGGCGGGGATCAAGCCGGAGTAACCCTCTCCGGGCCGAAGATCGGCCTCACTGGATCACCGCCAGCGGAATATCGCCCAGCCATAGATATTCGCGCCGGGTTTTCCCGTCCGGATCGCTCTCGGCGATCAGCCGGCCCTTCGTGTCGTAGTGAAAGACGCGGTCGTCACCCGCGCCGGTCTTGCGCACGCGCTGGCCGAGCGCGTTGACCTGGTACGCGGTCGTGCCGAGCGCGCCGACCGACTGCGCCATGCGCCCGCGCGCGTCGTACGCGTAGCGGTTGACGCCGTCGTCGGTGGTCGAGCCGTTCGCGTCGAGCAGGAAATTGCGCACGGCCCCGGCCTGCGCCGTGATGCGCGCGATGCGGTTGCTCGCCGCCGAGTAGGCGTAGGTATCCGTGGCTGATCCGACCGTCTTCGAGATGCGGTTTCCCACCGCGTCGTACGCGTAGCTGTACTGGTTGCCGGGGATCACCGCGCTCGTCAGCCGGTCGAGCGCGTCGTAGCCGTAGCTGTTCGCGCTCGCGGCATTGGCCGCGTCGGCGACGAAGCTCACGCGGCCCGCCGCGTCGTAGCCGATCGCGAAGGTCTTCCCCGGAAGGTTGTAGCTCGCGATGCGCCCGTCCCGGTCGTAGCCGCGCACGACCGGTTGGCCGTTCCCGAGCGTGTAGCCGCGCACGCCGCCGAAGGGCTGGTACGCGACGTCGAGCGCGACGTCCTGCGCCGCGCCGCCCGGCGCCACGGTCGCCACCGAGGCGATGCGCCCGAGCGGATCGAGCCCGTAGGCGATCTGCCGCCCGCTCGGGTACGTCGTGCCGACGAGGCGCCCGGCCGCGTCGTAGCGGTACGCGGTCGCGTAGCTCACCCCCGCGAGCGTGCGCGTCTCGGACACGACGCGCCCGTGCAGGTCGTACGCGTACGCGAGCTCGCCCGTCGTCAGCGCGCCCGCGTCGATCTCGGTGATCTGCGCGAGGCGCCCGAGCGCGTTCGGGCCCCGATCGTACGTGTAGACCTGCCGCGAGCCGTCGGCGAACGCGATCGACGCAACCCGGTTCAGCGCGTCGTACGCGTAGCTCGTGGTCTGGCCCTTGGCGTCGGTCTGCGCGAGCAGGTTGCCCGCCGCGTCGTACGTGCTGCTCGTCGTCCCCGTGTCGGGCGACACCTGCCGGTTCAGGTTCGACAGGCCGTCGTAGGCGTAGCTCGTCGCGAGGCCCCTCGGATCGGTGACGCCGGTCAGCTGGTCGATGCCGTCGTAGGCGTAGCGCGTGACGCCGAGTGCCGGGTCGGTGACCTGCACCAGGCGGTTGAGCGCGTCGTAGCCGTTGGCGGTGAGGTGCCCCAGCGGATCGGTCACCGAGACGACGTTGCCCTGCGCGTCGTAGGCATACGCCGTGGTCTGGTCCTGCGCCCCGATCTCCTGCGCGAGGCGGCTCAGCGCGTCGTACGCGCGGCTCCTCGTCTGCGCGAGGCTCCCCAGCGGATCGAGCACCTGCTCCTGCACGCGGTTGCCCATCGCGTCGAGCGTGTA
>DASRFB010000028.1:0-13882 GCA_035651815.1 Burkholderiales bacterium
GAACGAAGAGCTCGATCATGCGCTGCAGGCGAGCGGCGCCGAGGTGGTCGAGATCGCGACCTACCGCTGGTCGCTGCCCGCGGACACGGGGCCCCTGATCGCGCTGCTCGACGCGCTCGAGCGCGGCGAGGTCGACGCGACTGTGTTCACGAGCGCGTCGCAGGCGCAGAACCTGTTCGCGCTGGCGGAGCGGCAGGGGAGGAACGCCGAGCTGGCCGGCAATCTCAACAAGACGCGGGTCGCTTCCATCGGGCCGGTGTGCAGCGCCGGGCTGCGCGGGCTCGGCGTGAAGGTCGCGCTCGAGGCCAAGCCGCCGAAGCTCGGGCCGCTGGTCGCGGCGCTCGAGGAGGCGCTCTCGACGCGCTAGTACGACTTCGGCAGCCCCAGCACCTTCTCCGCGATGAAGCACAGGATCAGCTGCGGGCTCACCGGCGCGAGCCGCGGGATCCACGCCTCGCGCAGGTAGCGCTCGACGTGGTACTCCTTCGCGTAGCCCATGCCGCCGTGCGTGAGCACCGCCGTCTCGCACGCGCGCCAGCACGCTTCCGCCGCGAGGTATTTCGCCGCGTTCGCCTCGGCGCCGCACGGCTTGCCCGCGTCGTACAGCGTCGCGGCGTTGAAGGTCATCAGGTTCGCGGCCTCGAGCTCCATCCAGCCCCTTGCGAGCGGGTGCTGCACGCCCTGGTTCTGGCCGATCGGACGGTCGAAGACGACGCGCTCGTTCGCGTACGCGGCGGCGCGCGCGAGCGCGGCGCGGCCGAGGCCGACCGCCTCGGCGGCGATCAGGATGCGCTCGGGGTTCATGCCGTGCAGGATGTACTCGAAGCCGCGGCCTTCGTCGCCGATGCGGTCCGCGGCGGGAACGCGCAGGCCGTCGATGAAGACCTGGTTGGAGTCGACGGCGTGGCGGCCCATCTTGTCGATGACCCGCGCCTCGATCTTGTCGCGGTCGAAGTCGGTGTAGAAGAGCGTGAGACCTTGCGTCCCCCGGGCCTCCTCGACCGGCGTGGTGCGCGCGAGCAGCAGGATCTTCGTCGCGACCTGCGCGGTGGAGATCCACGTCTTCTGTCCGGAGACGACGTAGTGGTCGCCCTCGCGCGCCGCTCTGGTCTTGAGCTCGAGCGTGTTCAGCCCGGCGTCGGGCTCGGTGACCGCGAAGCACGCGCGGTCCCGGCCGGCGACGAGCGGCGGCAGCCAGCGGCGCTTCTGCTCGTCGCTCGCGAAGACGACGACCGGGTTCAGGCCGAAGATGTTCATGTGCAGCGCCGAGGCGCCCGAGAAGCCGGCGCCCGATTCGGACACGGCCTGCATCATCAGCGCGGCCTCGACGATCCCGAGCCCGGCGCCGCCGTACGGCTCGGGCATCGCGATCCCGAGCCAGCCGGCGTCGGCGAAGGCCTTGTGGAAATCGTGCGGGAAGCCGCCGTCGCGGTCTCTCGCGAGCCAGTACTGCGCGTCGAACGGCGCGCACAGCCGCGCGACGGCGTCGCGGATGCGCTGCTGCTCTTCGGTGAGCGCGAAATCGATCAGCCGGCGCGGGCCCGCTGCTGCTCGAGGTGGAAGCGGTGCAGGAACCGGTGCGCGACCGGCGCGAGGATGATGCTCGCCGAGACCAGCACCACCAGGCCGCAATAGAGCGCGTAGAGTCCCGCGAACAGCTTGCCGGCCGCGGTGCGCGGCGCGTCGACCGGGCCCATGCCGCCGAGCAGCATCGCGGCATTCAGGAAGGAATCGAGCCACGGCAGGCGCTCGAGGAGGTGATAGCCCAGCATCCCGACCGCGAGCGAGAACGCGACGATGCCGGCGGCGAGGGCGCCGTTCTGCGCGACACGGCCGTAGAACTCGCGGCGCGGAAGGAGCGGCTGGGTCCGGTGCTCGTACATGAGGCCTCCTCGGCGGTGTAATAATGCCACGCACCGTCTGGAGGAGTCCTGCCATGCTGCTTCGCCTTCCGGCCGCGGCGCTCATCCTGGCGCTCGCCGCGGCCCATGCCTTCGCGCAGAGCGCCTATCCGTCCAAGCCCGTGCGCTTCATCGTCCCGTCGTCCGCGGGCGGCGGCACCGACATCATCGCGCGCGCGATCTCGCAGAAGCTCTCCGAGGCGCTCGGCCAGCAGTTCGTGGTCGACAACCGTCCGGGCGCCGGGCAGATGATCGGCATCGAGCTCGCCGCCAGGTCGCCCGCCGACGGCCATACCCTGCTGATGACCGCGAGCACGCTCGCGATCAACCCGATCATGTACAAGAGGGTCACGTACGACCCGCTGCGCGATTTCGCGCCGATCACGCAGGCGGCGTCGCTGCCGAACGTGCTGGTCGTGCATCCGTCGCTGCCGGTCAAGACGCTCGCCGAGCTGATCGCGCTCGCGAAGCGTGAGCCCGGCAAGATCGCGTACGCGTCGGCCGGCATCGGCACGTCGCCGCACATGTCGGTCGCGCTGCTCGAGCACCTGGCCGGCATCGACATGGTGCACGTCCCGTACAAGGGCACGGGCCCCGGCGTGATCGACGTGCTCGCGGGGCAGGTGAAGGTGATGACGCCCAACGTGCTCACCGCGCTGCCGCACATCAAGAGCGGGCGCCTGCGCGCGCTCGCCGTGACGAGCGGCAAGCGCAGCGACGCGCTGCCCGACGTACCGACGATCGCCGAGGCCGGCGTCCCGGGCTACGAGTCGGTGCAGTGGTACGGCGTGCTCGCGCCCGCGGGCACGCCGCGCGAGATCGTGCAGCGCCTGTATACGGAGATCGCGAAGTCGCTGCACGCGGGCGACGTGCGGGAGCGCCTTGCCGCCGACGGCGCCGAGCCCGTCGGCAGCACGCCCGAGCAGTTCGCCGCGTTCATCCGCGCCGAGATCGACAAGTGGGCGAAGGTGGCGAAGGCCGCCGGGATCAAGCCCGAATAGCGCACGGGCCGCGCGAGGCGGCCCGTGAAGATCATCGAGGCGGAGGAGGCGGCGGCGGCGTCGTCGCCGACGGCGGCGGGGGCGGCGGAGGCGGCGGGGTGTTCGCCGGCGGCGCCGAAGTGAAGCTGCCCGCGACCGGGACGCGGTGGCCCTTGGCGTACATGCACTGGATGTAGGCGTTGTCGTAGCGGCGCTGCAGCCCGTACTGCGAGGTCGACGCCGCGCCGGTGCCGGCCGCGCCGCCGACCAGCGCGCCGCCGCCCGCGCCGACCGCCGCGCCCGAGCGTCCGCCGATCGCCGCGCCCGCGACCGCGCCGATCGCGGTGCCGACGGCCGCGCTCTTCAGGCCGGCCTCGGCCGCGGCCGAGTTCGCGTCCTTGCCGCCGAGCAGCGCGCTCGCGTAATTGCGGCAGTCGGTCTCGTCGAAGCGGAACTGATCGAAGTTCTTCCCGGTGCCCGGCAGCACGAGGATGCTCGGGCCGGAGGGCATCGACACGCACGCGCCGAGGACGAGCAGCATCGGCAGCGCCGCGAATGCGATCTTGCGTTTCATGTCCGTTCGCTCAGCGCGCGGGCTGCGTCTGCGGCACGACCTTCTGCCAGCCGCCGGGGCAATCCTTGACGTACGGGTAGTACGTCTTCGAGTCCGCGCAGTAATACCAGTAGCCCTGCTGCTGCGCCGAGGCGTCGGGCGCGCTCTGCTCGATGTACTGCGTCGGCGGCGCCTCGCGCACCACCACCGTCGGCGGGTACGCGTAGTACGGATACGGATATCCCCACCACACCGGTCCGCCGATGAAGACGCCGACGTGCGCGCCGCCGCGATGCCAGGCGAGCGCCGAGCCGCTCGCCAGCGCGCCGGCCGCGGCGAGCGCCGCGATCAGCGTCGACTTGATGAGCCTGGTCATGTCGGATCTCCTTTGCGCGAATCGCTACCAGCGCCGCTCGTGCCCCCAGTAGTGCCGGTGGCGGAAGCCCCACGGCGCGGCAACGACCGCGACGCGAGGACCGTAGACCACGCGCGGCGGCGCGTAGTACACGGGCGCCGGAGCGTAGACGACTCTCGGCGGATAATACACCGGGGCCGGAGCGACCACCACGGGCCGCGCATAGACGACGGGCGGAGCGTACGCATACGGCGCCGGCACGCCGATCGAGACGCTGAATCGAACGTCGCTCGCCATCGCGGCGCCGCTCGCCGCGGCGAGCGCGACGCCGGCCAGAAGCAGGGTGAAGGTCTTTTTCACGAGGGTCTCCTTCGCACGGGCGGCTCGCCCATTCCCATCAACGCTTATGATCCGCCGCGGCGCACGCGCGATCTGCGAAAAAAGGTAACACTCTGTTGGCGCGTGCGATCCGAAGTTACACTTTGTTACTATTGCGGCCTTCGAGGAGGACGAGAACCATGACAAGAGCAGCCACCCGGATCGCGGCGCTCGCCGCGTGCCTGATCGTCTCGATGGCCTCGGTGCCGGCGACGGCGCAGGATTGGCCGACCAAGCCCGTCAAGGTGGTCGTGCCCTTTCCGCCCGGCGGGTCGGTCGATCCGCTCGCGCGCCTGCTCGGCGCGAAGCTCTCCGAGTCGCTCGGCCAGCAATTCATCGTCGAGAACCGCACCGGCGCTTCCGGCGCGATCGGCACCGCGTACGCGGCGAAGCAGCCGGCCGACGGCTACACCTTCGTGGTGACCTTCGATACGCACGCGATCATCCCGTTCCTGCAGAAGCTGCCTTACGATACGGAGAAGGACTTCGATCCCGTCATGCTCGTCGGCACGGCGCCGCTCGCGATCACGACGCAGCCGTCGAAGCCCTATCGCGAGATCGCCGACGTGATCGCGGCGGCGAAGGCGAAGCCCGATAGCGTCACGTTCGGCTCGATCGGCAACGGCAGCGTCGGGCACCTCTCGATGACGGTCTTCATGCAGCGCGCGGGCGTCAAGCTCGTGCACGTGCCGTACAAGGGCGGCGGGCCGATGATGCAGGACGCGCTCGGCGGCGCGATCGAGCTCGGCGTCGCCTCGGTCGCGGCGCTCGCCGCCAACGTCAAAGGCGGCAAGCTGCGCGCGATCGCGACGACCGGCGCAAAGCGCGCCCACACCATGCCCGAGGTGCCGACTCTCGCCGAGCGCGGCTACGAGGGCTTCGCCGCCGCCGACTGGTGGATGATCGTCGCGCCCGCCGGCACGCCGAAGCCCGTGATCGCGAAGCTGCACGCCGAGCTGGTCAAGGCGATCGGCCTCCCCGAGATCCACAAGAACCTGTCGGAGACGCTCGGCATGGACGTCGTGGCGGCGAGTCCCGAGGAGACCCAGAAATTCCTCCTCTCGGAGATGGCGCGCTGGGGCAAGGTCGTGCGCGACAACGACATCCGCGCCGACTGATCGCGCCGACCGGGCGTATAGACCTTCCGGACTGTCTTCACCGGGCGCCGGTAAATTCCGGCGCCCGCCTCTGCAATTTTTTCCCGCCGACCCGCGGCTCACCGCCCGCTCGGGCTCCATTCATGGTGCCGGCGGCGCATGGCACGCGGCTTGCGAGTATCCGGGCCATCCCAGGCCCACGCGGGATACTTTTCAATTGTCTGCCAGAGGAGACATCCGAATGTTGACGAGAACGATCATCGCCGCCGCAATCGCAGGCGCGTTTGCAGTGCCGCTCGCGGTCCAGGCGGCCGATTACGGAACCCGATCCAATGCGAATCCGAGCGCGAGCACGCGCGGCGGCAGCAATGCCGACGGCTCGAACGTCTCGCAGAGCGACATCGCCAATACGCCCGGCAAGCCGGGCTCGAGCTCGCCGAGCGCGAGCGCGAGCGAGCACGCGGGCGTGAGCGCGCGCGAGTTCTCGCGCCTCGACAAGGACCACGACGGCTACCTCTCGAAGGACGAGGTCAAGCTGCACCCGGTCCTGCGCAGCCGCTTCGCGTCGCTCGACAAGGACCACGACGGCAAGCTGTCGCAGTCCGAGGTCAGCAGCAGCACCACCGCCAGCACCTCCGAGAGCAGGACGCGCATCAGCCGCAACGACCGCGACACGACGGGCAGCTCGACGTCGAGCGTGAATCCGTCGCGCTCCACGCGCGGCTCGGACAACCACGCGGTCACGGAAAGCGCAGGGACGTCGGGCGCCGCGAACGTGACGCAGTCGGACATCGCGAACGCGCCCGGCACGCCGGGCAGCAGCTCGCCGTCGCGCTGACACTCGACGCAACCCAAGGAGATCCCATGCAAGCAAAGACTCTCATCGCCGCCCTCGTGGCGGGCGTGCTCGCCGCTCCGGTCGCGTTCGCGCAGACCGGCGGCACCGGACCGGGCGGGATGGACCAGCGCTCGGCCGACGAGCAGACGCCGCCCAAGGCCGACCAGGAGAAGAGCACCACCGGCCGCAGCACGGCGCCGAAGGCGAAGACGAGCAAGCGCAGCAGCAAGCGCGACCACGAGCGTCTCAGCCGCAACGACCGCGGCACGACCGCGGACAGCGGCACGGCCGCGGACACGCCCAACATGGCGCGCGGGCCGAGAACGCCGGGCAATCCGCCGAAGCAGGGCAGCAGCCCCGAGCCGCAGTAGAGCGCGGCATCGCAAGCGTCCCGCGTCCGGCTCGCGCCGGGCGCGGGATTTTTTTCGCCCGCGCCTTTGGCGGGGGGCGGGCGCCTCCTGTAGGATGCAGGCCGGAAGGAGGCGGGCGCGAATGAAGATGGCGAAGGCCGTGCTGGCGGCCGCGGCGCTGGGTCTGGCGGGCGCCGCGTGCGCGCAGAGCGCCGCGAGCGGGCCGGCCTACCCGGTCAAGGCCATCAAGCTGCTGATCGGCTTTCCGCCCGGAAGCGCGGCGGACGTGGTCGCGCGCATCGTGTCGCCGCGGCTCGGCGAGACGCTCGGCCAGCCGCTCATCGCCGAGAACCGGGCCGGCGCGAGCTCGAGCATCGCCGCGGAGGCCGTGGTGCGATCGCCCGCCGACGGCTATGTGCTCTTCTTCGGCTCGGTCGCGAACGCGATCAACGCGAGCCTCAACAAGGACCTCACGTTCGATTTCACGAAGGACCTCGCGCCGGTGGCGGGGCTGACGACGATGTCGAACCTGCTCGTCGTGCACCCGTCGCTCGGCGTGCGCTCGGTGGCCGAGCTGATCGCGGCGGCCAAGGCGAAGCCGGACGCGATCCTCTACGGCTCTTCGGGGAACGGCACCTCGCCGCACCTCTCGGGCGAGCTGTTCAACCTCATGGCCGGCGTGAAGATGGTGCACATCCCGTACAAGGGCAGCCCGCAGGCCGTGACCGACCTGCTCGCCGGCCGCGTGCAGGTGATGTTCTCGCCGGCCTCGACCGTGCTCGCGCACATCAAGGCGGGGAAGCTGCGCGCGCTCGCGTCGACGGGCGCGCAGCGCACCGCGGCGGCGCCCGAGCTGCCGACCGTGTCGGAGTCGGGACTGCCGGGATTCGAGACCTCGATCTGGTTCGGGCTGTTCGCGCCGGCGGCGACGCCGCGCGACGTGATCGACCGGATCGCACGCGAGACCGCGCGCGTTCTCGCCGCGCCCGACGTGCGGGCGCAGCTCGCCAGGCAAGGCGTCGATCCGATGCCGAAGACCCCGGAGCAGCTCGGCGAGTACGTCCGGGACGAGGTCGACAAATGGGGACAGGTCGTCCGGAACTCGGGCGCGCGCGTCGACTAGCGTCGGGAGAGCGCATGAACAGAACGGTTGCCTTGATCTTCTTCGCCGCCCTGGTGGCGTCGGCGCCGCTCGGCGCCCGGGCGCAGGAATACCCGGCCAAGCCGATCAAGCTGCTGATCGGGTTTCCGCCGGGCGGCAACGTCGACGTCGTCGGGCGCATCGTCGCGGCTAAGATGAGCGAGGGCCTCGGGCAGCAGGTGGTGCCCGAGAACCGCACCGGCGCGGGCGGCATCATCGCCAACGACGCGGTCGCCAAGGCGGCGCCCGACGGCTACACGCTGCTCCTCGTGAGCGGCGCGCACGTGACGCAGGCCGCGGTGCGCGCCTCGCTTCCGTACGATCCGGTGCGCGCGTTCGCGTGGGTCTCGACGGTGGTGAAGTATCCGCTGGTGATCGAGGTGCGCTCGGACTCGGACTTCAAGACGCTCGACCAGTTCATCGCCTACGTGAAGAGCAATCCCGGCAAGGTGTACTACCCGTCGCCGGGCATGGGCACGCTCTATCACCTCGCCGCCGAGCAGTTCATCGCCATGGCCGGGATCGAGATGCAGCACGTGCCGTTCCGCGGCGGGGCCGAGCCGCTCACCGAGGTGCTCGCGGGGCGCATGCCGATGCTGTTCGACGCGCTCACCAACTCCTACCCGCAGATCCGCGCCGGCAAGTTCCGCCCGCTCGCCGTGACCTCGGCCGAGCCCTCGGCCGCGCTGCCCGGCGTGCCGACCGCCGCGCGGAGCGTTCCGGGCTACGAGGCGTCGTCTTTCTCCGGCATCGCGACGACGGCGGGCACGCCGCGCGCGGTGGTCGAGCGCCTGAACCGCGAGCTGCGGCGGGTGTGCGCGCTGCCCGACGTCGCGCAGCGCTTCGCCGAGTGGGGCGGGCAGCCCGAGGCGAGCAGCCCCGACGACATGCGCGCCTACGTCCAGCGCGAGATCGCGAAATGGAAGCGCGTGGTGGAGCAGAGGAAGATCGAGCTTCAGTGAATCAACCCCGAAGGAGGCGACCGTGAAGAGGAGCAGGCTCGCAATCGCAGCAGCTTTCGTCGCAGGCGCGCTGTTCGGCGCGCTCGGCATCCCGTCGTTGAACGCGCAGCAGCCCGGGTTCAAGCGCGCGGTGCTCCAGAAGCACGAGCTCTCCGCGCAGAACCGCGACGCCGTCGTCGCGCTCGCCGAGTTCGTGCCGGGCGGCGTCGCCGGGCGGCACACGCACCCGGGCGAGGAGCTCGGCTACATCGTCGAAGGCACGCTGGTGCTCGAGATGGAGGGCCGCGCGCCGCAGACGCTCAACGCGGGCGACGTGTTCTTCGTCCCGGCCGGGACCGTCCACGACGGCAAGAACATCGGCAAGGGTCCGGCCAAGGTGCTCGCGACCTACGTCGTCGAGCGCGGCAAGCCGGTCGCCAGTCCTGCGAAGTAAAGTCACGGCGCGTCCCCCGGCCGCGGGGACGCGCCTCTCACGGCACAAGCGGCGATACGGATTCATGCGACTCGGCTACTTCACCATGCCCCTGCACCCGCTGCACCGCGACCCGGTGCAGACGCTGCAGGAGGACCGCGAGGCGATCGTCCTCGCCGACCGGCTCGGCTTCCACGACGCCTTCGTCGGCGAGCACCTTACCGACCGCGCGGAGAACGTCACCAGCAGCTTCATCTTCCTCGCGAGCCTGATCGCGGAGACGAAGTCGATCCGGCTCGCGACCGGGACGTCGAACCTGTCGCAGTCGCACCCGGTCGTGATCGCGGCGCACGCCGCGATGTTCGATCACCTCGCGCAGGGCCGCTTCATCTTCGGCGTCAGCCCGGGCGCGCTGTCGTCCGACGCCGAGGCGCTCGGCATCCTCGGCGAGGACCGCAACCGCATGTTCGCCGAGTGCATCGACGTGATCCTCGAGATCTGGCGGCGCGATCCGCCGTACGACATCGAGCTCCCGGGCAACCGCTGGAAGGTGACGACGGCGAAGACCTACGTGCCCGACATCGGCCGCGGCGTGATGTACAAGCCGTACCAGAAGCCGCGGCCCGAGATCGTCGGCACCGTCGTCGCGCCGTTCTCGAAGGGCGTGATCGCGATGGGCGAGCGCGACTTCCACCCGCTGTCGGCGAACTTCCTGCTGCCGCACTGGCTGCCGTCGCACTGGACGAACTACGTCGAGGGCAAGCGCCGGGCGGGGAAGACGGCGGAGCCGGCGGACTGGCGCGTCGCGCGCACCATCTTCGTCGCCGACGACGCGAAGACCGCGCGCCGCTACGCGGTCGAGGACGCGGCGAGCCCGTACCGCTTCTACTGGAAGCAGCTGCGCACGAAGATGATGCTCGCGAAGCGCCACGTCATCTTCAAGATGCGCGAGGACGAGGACGACGCCGCGGTGACGCTCGAGCGGCTGCTCGATCAGCTCGTGATCCACGGCACGCCCGAGCAGGTCGCCGAGCGCATCGTCGCGCTGCGCGGGCAGGCGGGGCCGTTCGGCGAGATCGTGTACGCGGGCATGGACTGGGTCGACGCGAAGCTCGCGCGCCGCTCGATGGAGCTGATGGCGAGCGAGGTGATGCCGCGGGTGAACGCGGCGCTGAGAGAAGGCGAATGGAAGAGCGCGTCGGTTTCGTCTCCGGCGGCCTGAGGCTCGCCGGCATTCTGCATCTGCCGGAGCGACGCCGCGGCAAGCTCCCGGCATTTCTCGTGCTGCACGGCTTCGGCAGCAACAAGGACGGCGGCACCGCGATGATCGCGGCGAAGCTCTTCGCCGGCCTCGGCTACGCCGCGCTGCGCTTCGACATGCGCGGCTGCGGCGAGAGCGAGGGCGAGCGCGGGCGCGTCATCTGCCTCGAGCAGGTCGAGGACACCCGCGCCGCGCTCGCGTACCTCGCGGGGCGCCCCGAGATCGATCCGGCGCGGATCGCCGTGATGGGGCACAGCTTCGGCGCCGCCGTCGCCGTCTACGCGGCCGGCGTCGACGCGCGCTTCGCGGCGTGCGTGTCGACCGGCGGCTGGGGCGACGGCGAATCGAAGTTCCGCGTGCAGCACGCGTCGCCCGAAGCCTGGGCGCGCTTCTCCGCGATGATGGAGGAGGGACGCCGGCGCAAGGCGCGCGGCGAATCGATGCCGGTGCCGCGCTACGAGATCGTGCCGATCCCGCCCGGCCTGCGCGGCAACCTCGCGCCCGGCTCGATCATGGAGTTCCCGTTCGAGGTGGTCGAGAGCATGTTCGCGTTCCGCGCGAACGACGTCGTCGGGCGGATCGCGCCGCGGCCGCTGCTGCTCCTGCACCCGGCGCGCGACTCGGTCACGCCCACCGAGCAGTCGATCGAGCTCTTCCGCCGCGCGGGCCAGCCGTGCGACCTGCACCTCGTCGCCGACGTCGACCACTTCATGCTCTCGGAGACCAACACGCTGGTGCTCGACGTCGTGCGCGACTGGCTGAAGAAATACTTCCCCGCCGCATGAGCGAACACCGGGTGGTGAGCGCCGACGCCCTGCGCGACTTCGCCGCGGCGGTGCTCGCGCGCGCCGGCCTGTCGGCGCCGCACGCCGCCGCCGTCGCCGACGCGCTCGCGTGGGCGAACCTGCGCGGCGTCGACACGCACGGCGTGACGCGGCTCCCGCGCTACGTCGACCTGCTCCAGGCGGGCGACATGAACCCGAAGCCCGCGCTGCGCGTCGTCGGCGAGACCGCGGCGGCCGTGGTGATCGACGCCGACCGCGCCCCGGGGCCCATCGCGATGACCGAGGCGATGGCCGGCGCGACGCGCAAGGCGCGCGCCGCCGGCATCGGTCTCGGGCTCGCGCGCGCGACCACGCACACGGCGGCGCTCGGCTACTACACGATCGCTGCGGCGCGCGAAGGGATGGCGGCGATCGCGCTCGCCGCGTCCTGGCCGAACATGGCGTACCACGGCGCGCGCGCCGCCGGCGTGTCGACGAGCCCGATCTCGATCGCCGTTCCCGGCGGGCGCGAGCCGCTGGTGCTCGACATGGGCACGGGGGTGGTCTCGGTCGGGCGCCTCACTCAGGCGCGCAAGAGCGGCACTCCGATCCCGGAGGGCTGGGCGCTCGACGCGGAGGGCCGCCCGACGACCGATCCGCAGAAGGCCGAGCTGCCGCTTCCCATGGCGGGAGCGAAAGGCTCGGGCCTCGCGCTCATGATCGAATGTCTGACCAGCCTCGTCGTCGCGAACCCGCTCGTCTCCGAGTTCCTCGAGGAGACGCCGCTCGGCCTGCGCCACCGCCAGAACGGCCTCGCGATCGCGATCGACGTGTCGCGCTTCGGCGACCCGGCGGCGTTCCGGCGCGAGGTCGAGCGCACGGTGCGCGCGGTCAAGGCGCTGCCGCGCGCGGACGGCGTCGACGAGATTCTGGTGCCGGGAGAGCGCGGCGCGCGCGCGTACGCGCAGCGCACGCGCGACGGCGTTCCGATCCCGCCGCCCGTATGGAAGGAGCTCGCCGCGCTCGCGGAGCGGCTCGGCGTTGCCATGATGACGACCCAAGGAGAGAGCTGAAGTGAGCGGCCCCATCGACGTGCATTGCCATTTCGTCCCGTCGCAGTTCCCGCCGTACGCCGGCCGCAACCCGAAGGCGCGCTGGCCGGGCATGCAGCACGACGGCTGCGGCCACGCGAACGTGGTCATCCAGGGGAAGAACTACCGCACCGTGGTCGAGCAGGCGTGGGACGGCGCGAAGCGCGTGCTCGACATGGATCGCATGGGCATCGCGCGGCAGGTGGTGTCGCCGATGCCCGAGCTGCTCTCGTACTGGCTGGACGTCGAGGACGCGAAGGTTCTCGTCCGGCACGTGAACGACGAGATCGCGGCGCTGTGCGCGGCGAATCCGCGGCGCTTCTCGGGCCTCGGCGGCGTTCCGCTCCAGGACGTCGACGCCGCGTGCCGCGAGCTCGAGCACGTGCTGCGCGCGCAGAAGCTCCTCGGCGTGGAGATCGCGACGCACGTGAACGGCGTGTCGATCGGCGATGCGCGCTTCGAGCCGTTCTTCGCCGAGGCCGAGCGGCTGGAAGCGCCGATCTTCGTGCACGCGCTGCACCCGGCAGGGCTCGACCGCCTGGTCGGACCGCCCGCACTCGAGCAAGTGGTCGCCTTCCCGGGCGACGTCGCGCTCGGGATCGCGTCGATGATCACGGGCGGCACGCTCGAGCGCCACCCGAAGCTGAAGATCGGCTTCTCGCACGGCGGCGGCGCTTTCGCGCAGGTGCTGCCGCGCCTCGAGCACGGCTGGAAGGCCATCCCCGCCGTCCGCGACGCGATCCCGCAGCCGCCGAGCGCCTACGCGAGGAAGCTCTACTACGACGACCTGGTCTACGACGCGAAGAGCCTCGCGTTCGTCATCGAGCGCTTCGGCGCCACGCAGATCATGATCGGCACCGACTACCCGTTCAACGTGCAGGACAAGGATCCGCTCGGCTCGCTCGCGGCCGCGGGCCTCGACGAGTCGCGCGCCCGGCTGCTGCGCGAGGACAATGCCCGGCGCTTTCTCGGGCTGTAGCGTCCGGCTCGGCGCGGCGCTCGCGCTCTGGCTGGCGCTCGCGCCCGCCGCCGTCGAGACCCTGGCGAAAACGCCCGCCGACTGCGCGGTCCTCGACAGCGACCGGCAGCGCCTGCAGTGCTACGACGAGCTCGCGAAGCCGGGCGCGGAGACTGCCGACCGCAACTCCTACCTCGTGCGCTCGTGGAAGCTCGGCAACATCGAGCCGCCGCGGCTGGGGATCATCGAAGAGTACCGGCCGACCTACTTCCTGCTCTGGCGCAAGTCGAACGACCCGAACGCGACGCCGAGCACGCCCGCACCCGGCCATACGGTCGCCGACCCGCTCGACCTCGACGCGCAGGAGGCGAAGTTCCAGCTTTCGTTCAAGACCGAGCTCGCTCGCTCGACGCGCGTCGACGTGGCGACCGCGAACGAGTACGGCTTCCACCGCTTCAGGCTATGGGCCGCGTACACGCAGCAGTCGAGCTGGCAGTGGTTCAACAGCCGCGACTCGCGTCCGTTCCGCGAGACGGACTACGAGCCCGAGCTGATCGCGACCTTCGACCGCCACGTCGCGGGCGCCGGCCTCAAGCTCGTCAACCTCGGCGTCGTGCACCAGTCGAACGGCCGCGACGATCCGTTCTCGCGCAGCTGGAACCGCGTGTACGTGCAGGGCGGCTGGGAGTGGCCGGTGCATCGCGTCGCCGTGATGGCGCGGCTCTGGGCGCGCATCGACAGCCATCGCGACGACGACAACCCCGACATCACGAAATACCTCGGGCACGGCGACGTCGTCGCGCGTTGGGAGTCGCACGAGAACTGCGCGGTCGACGCCGCG
>DASRFB010000029.1:0-31934 GCA_035651815.1 Burkholderiales bacterium
GTAGATGCGCGCGGGAAGCGCGAAGCGGCGGCCTTCGAACTCGCTGCGGACGCGGAAGTCGAGATAAAACGTGAACCCCGCGGCGACGAGGAGCAGCGAGAGCAGGGCGAAGCGCAGGAGGCGCCAGGGGAGGTGCAGGCGGGGCATGGCGGGATTTTACTTGCTGTGACGATTCGAAGTGATTGCAGGCAGTCCGCCGAGGGCGATGCGCTACGTCCGAACGGGCGATGAGTTATCGATCCGAGCGTCGTTCCTGGGCGACAATAGAGCCATGGAACAAACCACGAGGGAACCCAAGCGCGCGGAGATCGAGGCTCTCCCCGGGCCGACGCTGCTCGAATTTGGCACGTCCTGGTGCGGCCACTGCCGCCGCGCGCAGCCAATGATCGCGCAGGCGCTCGCGGCGCATCCCGAAGTGCGGCGCATCAAGGTCGAGGACGCGAGCGGCAAGCGGCTGGGACGATCGTTCGGCGTGAAGCTCTGGCCGACGCTGGTCTTTCTCAAGGACGGGACGGAAGTCCGGAAGCTGGTGCGGCCGACCGAGGTCGACGAAATCGAGAAGGCGCTGGCGCAGATCGACGGCTAGAAAAGCAGATTCTTCGTCGCTGCGCTCCTCAGAATGACGAGCGTTAGTCGCGCCGGCCGTCGTACCAGGGAAAGCAGCTCTCGCGGCGGCGCAGGCTGCGGCCGCCGGTCAGGATCAGCTTCGCTCCGAAAGCGAGCAGCTCGCCCCAGCGGTAGAGCTTCACCTTGCGGCCGCTCGTGACGATGGGATTGCGGTGCAGGATGACGATCGTGCGGCGCGCGCCGCGGGCGAGACGCTTCAGTCGCCGGAACAGGTCGATCTCCTCGGCGGCGTAGAGCTCGGTGCTGAAGCCGCCCACGGCGCGGAACGCCGCGGTCTCGCAGAAGATGAAGGAGCCCGCGGCCCACTTCGCGGTGCGGCTGACGGCGTTCCACGCGCCGACGGCTAGCCGCACGCTCGCGCGCGGATCATCGTATTTCACGGTGGCGCCGCCGGCGATGCAGCGGCCGGCGGCGATCTGCGTCCGAACCTCGCCGAACAGCTCCGGCGACGGATGCGAATCGGCATCGACGAAGACGAGCCACTCGCCGCTCGCGCGCGCCGCGCCCGCGTTGCGCGCGCGCGAGATCTGGTTGACCGGCTCGAACACGACGCTCGCGCCCGCTTCGCGCGCGATCTGCGCGGTGCGGTCGGTCGAGTTGTTGTCGCAGACGACGAGCTCGGTGTCCCAGCCGCCGAAGGCCGCCGACGCGCTCCGCACGCGGGCGAGCGTTTCGGGGAGCAGGCGCTCTTCGTTGAACGCGGGGACGACGATGGAGATCTTCATAGTCGATAGAAAAGCAGATCCTTCGTCGCTGCGCTCCTCAGGATGACGGTTCCTCGGGATGACGGTTAGCGCTTGATGCCGAGCTCCTGCGCGATGCGTCCGACCAGGCCCTTGAGCTGCTCGACGTCGCTCTCGAGCCTGGCGACGTTCGCCTTCAGGGCTGCGACTTCTCCGAGCGACGCGTCGGCGGCCGGCCTCTCCGGCGCGGCGGGCGCGTCGGCCGCCGGCGCGCCCGAGAGCAGGTGTGACCACCGGCTCTCCCGCGACCCGGGCAGGCGCGGCAGCTCGAGCGCGAGCGAGCGTCCCGCGAGGTCCTTCAGCGCTGCCTCGACCGCCGGGATGCTCTCGAAATGGTGCAGCCGCTCGCACGCGATGCGCAGCTCCCCGGCGGTCTGCGGCCCGCGCAGCATGAGCGCCGTCAGCACGGCGAGCGCCTCGGGCCCGAGCTGAAGCACGCGCTCGACGTTGTGCGCGTAGCGCGCGACGCGTCCGCCGCTCGACTCGATCACGAGGCTGTAGCGCTTCAGGCTGTCGAGCGCGGCCTGCACCTCGGCCTCGCCCGCGTCCATCACGGGATCGCGGCTCGTCTTCTGGTTGCAGCCGGAGACGAGGCTGTTCAGCGTCAGCGGATACGCGTCGGGGACGGTGCGTTGCTTCTCGGCGAGCGTGCCGAGGACGCGGGTCTCGATGAGGGACAAGGTTGGGAGAGACATCGGAACATCATAGCGAGAAAAGCAGATCCTTCGTCGCCTGGCTCCTCAGGATGACAGGTCAGCCGCCGGTGCCCGTCCTGCGCTCGGGCTCGCCCGGCCGCCTTTTCGACACGAGCCGCCGCTCGAGCAGCCGCCCGAATGCGCTCAGGTTCCCGAGCAGACCGCCGATCGACGAGATCTGGTTCACGGTCCGCATCGCCTCGAGCGCGAACTGCTGCATGACGACGCGCTCGCTGTGCTCCTCGCCCTCGCTCACGCGCGACAGCGCGTGAGCGGCGTACAGGCCGAGCGCGGCGGAGACGGCGAACAGGAACTCCCAATGGGCGAAGGCGACGACCCTGAACTCGCCGGTGCGCGCGGCCGAGCCCCAGCGGACGAGCAGCTCGAGGTGCGCAGCCTCGAACCATTGCGCGAGCGCGCCGCCGAGGATCGGCGCGAGCCCGCCCGAGACGGAGGCGACCAGGCTGATCGCGGCGAGGTAGGCGGTGCCCTGGCCCTGCGGCGCGAGCTTCAGGCCGATGTTGCCCGCGGCGAGCGCGATGCCGCCCGCCGCGGCTCCCATGACGATGTGGACCACGTAGAGCAGGACGAGCGTGAGCTCGCGGTGCGCGGGCAGCGCGGCGAACACGAGCCCCAGCACGCAGCCGAAGTAGACCGGGAGCGCCGCGGCGAGCACCGCCTTGTTCGTCAGCCGGTCGGAGAGCCGGCCCCACAGGTACAGCGTGAGCGCGTTCGCGACCTGGCTCGCGACCCACAGCGTCGTCACGGTCGAGAGCGAGTAGCCGAGCTGGCGCATGAGGTAGACGGTGAGGAACGGCGCCGAGAGGTTCGACGCGAAGTTCCACGCGCCCATGAACACGAGCACCCGCCGGAAGTTGCGGTCGACGAAGGGCGAGCGCATCTTCGCGAGCACCGACTCGTGCGGCCCGGCGCTCGCCATCACGGGCTCGGGCACGCGCGTCAGGAACCACGAGCTGACGAATCCCGCGATGCCCGCGAGCGCGAAGGTCAGCGAGTACGCGCGCAGATGCTCGCCCCACGGCCAGTGATCGACGATCAGGCCCGCGGCGAGCGACCCGATGCAGGCGAGCGAGGTCGCGAAGAACAGGCGGCGCGCGAAGAACTGTCCCAGCCCCTCGCGCGGCAGCAGCTGGTGCAGCCAGGAGTTGAACGAGCAGCCGGCGACCGAGCCGAGGACGGTGATGAGCAGCTGCGCCGACACGAGCAGCGGCAGCCGCCCGGGCGCCGCGATCCACGGCACGATCGCGAGCCCGAAGATGAGGCCGCGCGCGACGGTCGCCGCCGCCACCGTGATGCGGCGCCGCTCGCGCACGCGCTCGATCAAGGCGATCGAGGGCAGCTGCACCGCCTGCGCCGCGAACGGGATCGAGGCGAGCAGCCCGATCACGAGCGCGCCCGCGTCGAGCGCGACCGCGAAGCCAGCGAGGACGACGCCGCCGTAGAGCGCTCCGCACACGCTCGCCCACGCCGCGTCCTGCACCAGCGCGCGCTTTCCGCGCTCGATGTCGGCGGCGGTGACGACGGCGTCGGGGCGCAGGCTCATGGCGAGACACGGAGTATGCCGGAGCCCGGGGATGGCCTGCTCGGCCGCCGGGCATAGACCGGTCGAACCCCGCGGCGCCGGCGGCCGGAACTCCGGCACGGCCGGCGCAGTCCGCCACTTATGGCGGAAATCGAAACCGAGCGGGAATCGCTGGAGCGCGAGCTCGCGGCGGCGCGCGCGGACGCGGCCGACGCGCGCCGGAACCTCGCGGAAGCCGAGCGGCGCGTCGCCCAGCTCGACGCCGTGCTCGACGCGATGCCCCACGCCGTCTACATCGGCGACGCGTACGGCATCTGGCGCGCGAACACGGAGGCGCTCCACATGCTGGGCGCATCGTCGCTCGACGACCTGAACGACAACATCGGCAACCTGGGCGCGAAGTTCCGTGTCCGCCGCCAGCGCGAGGGCGACGTCGTCCCGCCGGAGCAGCTGCCGTTCTCGCGCGCGCTCGGCGGCACGCCGGCGCACCTCGACACCTGGGCGACGCGCCTCGACACCGGCGAGGACGTCTACATCGGCGGGCACTCGGCTCCCGTGCGTCTCGAAGGCGAGACGATCGGCGCGGTCGCCGTCAACGTCGATCTCACGCAGCGCGTGGTCATCGAGGAGCAGCTACGCGCCGCGGATCGGCGCAAGGACGACTTTCTCGCGATGCTCGCGCACGAGCTGCGCAATCCGCTCGCCCCGATCCGCAACGCGGCGCACATCCTGCGGCTCGACCCCGAGGGCAGCGAGCGCGTGCGCCAGGCGGCTGCCATCATCGCGCGGCAGGTGGATCACATGACCGATCTGGTCGACGACCTCCTCGACGTGTCGCGCGTCACGCGCGGGCTCGTCACCCTCGACAAGCAGGTCGTCGACGCGCGCGAGGTCATCGCCGCGGCGGTGGAGCAGACGGCGGGGCTGGTGCAGACGCGGCGTCATCGCGTCGAGATCCGCGCGCCCGAGCCGGCCTTCGTCTGCGGCGACCGGACCCGCCTCGTGCAGATCATCACCAACCTGCTCGCCAACGCGGCGAAGTTCACGTCCGAAGGCGGCCTCATCCGGGTCGACGTGTCGGGCGACGAGCGCTGCGTCGCCCTGACGGTCGCGGACAACGGCTCCGGGATCCGCGCCGAGCTGCTGCCGCACGTGTTCGAGCCGTTCACGCAGGAGGAGCGCCCGGTCGACCGCTCGCAGGGCGGCCTGGGCCTCGGGCTCGCGCTGGTGCGCAGCCTGGTCGAGCTGCATCAAGGGAAGGTCACGGTGAGCAGCGAGGGTCCGGGGCGCGGCGCCGAGTTCACCGTGTCGCTGCCGCGATATTCCGAGTCCGGCGCGCCGGCGGGTGCGCGCGCCGCGTCCTCCCGGGGCGATGCCGTCCCGCGCGGCGCGCTCGACGTGCTGGTCGTCGACGACAACGCCGACGCCGCCGACTCGCTCGCCGCGGTGCTCCGCGCCGACGGGCACCACGTGCACGTCGAGCACGGCGCAAAAGCGGCGCTCGAGTACGCCGCGGCCTCGCCGCCGCGGGTGCTGCTGCTCGACATCGGGCTGCCGGACATGGACGGCTACGAGCTCGCGCGGCGGATGCGCGCGCTCGCGCCCACGCGCGGCGCGCTGCTCGTGGCGCTCACCGGCTACGGCCAGGCCGGGGACCGCGAGCGCTCGCAGGCGGCGGGCTTCGATTTCCACCTCGTCAAGCCCGCCGACCCCGCGCGGATCACGGAGCTGCTCGCCGACCTCGCATGAGGATCACTTCTCCGGGCGCAGGGTGATGTCGCCGTACAGCGTGCGCGCCTGCGCGCGCGAGTTGTCGGTGTCCGACATCACGCCGACCGCGACGATGTCCCACGGGTCCTCGCCGAAGGCGCGGCGGTAGTCCTCGACGATGTTGCGCCGGAACTCGCGCCACTCGCCGACGCTGCCGCCGTCGACCACGATCATCTGGATCTTGCTCGTGTAGTTGCTCGCGGCCACGGTTTCGACCGGCGCGTCGTTCGCCCAGACGTACATGAGCATCGCGTACGGCAGCCTCGAGCCGGTGAGCGACTTGTACATCTGCGCGGTGAAGCGCTCGCCGATGTCGAGCCGGCTCACGTCGCCGTGAAAGCAGATCACCAGCCGCGCCGGCGAGTCGTCGCGCGCGGGGAGGCGCGGGTCGGAGTGCGCGGGCGCGCGCAGCACGCGCCATCGCCACTCGACGACGGGGTAGCGCGCGGGATCGATCCGGATGCGCCGGTACAACCCGGACGCCGCGCCCTCCGCCGTGGCCTCGAGCGCCACGCCGGCGTTGGCATCAATCAGCCGGTAATGCGTCGGCTTGGCGGAAGGCGAGACGACGAAGGGCTCCCAGGACCGCGGCGGCGTGCCGACGCGCTCGGCGGAGAAGCGCGCCGCCGCGACCTGCGGGCCGCTCTGGAGCGGAAACTCGGCGACGATCGCGGTCGAGGCGAGCAGCGGCTCGGCCGTGTGGACGCAGCCGGCGACCGCCGCCGCGCACGCGAGCGCTGCCCCGATTCGGACGATGTTCACGGGCCGAGACTTTACTGCATGGCGCCGCCCGGCTCCAAGCTTCGGCTAAACTGCCCGCGTGAAAATCACGCATCTCGAGGTCCACATCCTGCGCGCGCCCGACGCCGGGCGTCCGCACTGGGTCAGCCACTTCATCGTCCCCAAGGCGAACGAGATCCTGGTGCGCGTGCGCACCGACCAGGGCATCGAGGGGATCGGCCTCGCGACCAGCTACACCCCCATCCAGGCCGCGATCCACGCGTTCCGGACCGGGATCGCGGACCTCGTCGTCGGCGCCGACGCGCTCGCGCCCGAGCGTCTCTACCAGAAGCTGTTCGCGCTCACCTGGCAGCGGCTCGCGCACGAGAAGCAGTGGACCCGCGAGGCGATCGTCCGGATCTCGGCGGCGGTCGACATCGCGATGTGGGACATCGTCGGCAAGGCGGCGAAGCTGCCGCTGTACCGCCTGTTCGGCGGCTACCGCAAGATGGTTCCGTGCTACGTCACCTGCGCGTACTACCGCGACGGCAAGACGCTCTCGGAGCTGCGCGACGAAATGCAGATGCTCGCGGCCCAGGGGCACCACGGCTTCAAGGCGAAGGCGGGCGGCCTGCCGCTCAAGGAAGATCTCGAGCGCCTGGCGCTCGTGCGCGAGGTGATCGGCCCCGGACGCGATCTCATGGTCGACGTCAACCGCGGCTGGGACCTCGCGACCGCCATCGAGGGCGCGCGCCTGCTCGAGCCGCTCAACCCTCGCTGGCTCGAGGAGCCCGTGCGCTGGGCCGACGACCGGCGCGAGCTGAAGCTGCTCGCGCAGAAGACGCGCATCCCGCTCTCGGCCGGGGAAAGCGAGCTCACCGCGTACGGCTGCCGCGCGCTGCTCGAGGAAGGCGCGATCCAGATCCTGCAGTTCGACTGCACCATGATGGGCGGCTTTACCGAGGGCCGCAAGCTCGCCGCGCTTTGCGAGATGAACCACGTCCAGGTCGCCCCGCACCACGACTGCTTCGTCCACGCGCACCTGGTCGCGGCGAGCCCTGCCGGCGTGATCGTCGAGTCGTTCACCGATCCCGAGCGCGATCCGCTGCAGGCTGAGCTGTTCGAGGATCCGCCGGCGATCGCCGACGGCCATCTCACGCTGAAGGAGCAGCCCGGCCTCGGGCTCACGCTCTCGGAGAAGGCGCTGAAGAAATTCGGCGAGAAGATTCTCTAGGCGCCCGCGCCAAAGCCCGCGCTTCCGGCTAAACTCGTCGCCGTCCATTTCGGCACCGGAGGCGGTATGACGCACGCGAGCATGCTCAAGGCCAGGCGAAGGAACCAGGCGCGCAAGAAGGAGATCCACAGGCTCGAGAAGGCGCGCAAGAAGGTCGCGCGCAAGACCGCCACGAAGAAATGACGGGAGAAGATCGATGAAGAAGCTGCTCGCCGTATTGCTGCTGCTCGCCTCGGGTCAGGCGCTGGCGTGGACCTGTCCCGAGAAGAATCTGCTGTACTGGCAGGCGTTCCCGGCCGGAGGCGAGTCCGATCTTTCGGCGCGTCACCAGCAGCTCGTGCTGAAGCGCTTCTGCCCCAGGATCGAGACCGTCATCCAGTACAAGCCCGGCGCGGGCGGGGGCCTGATGTGGGCGCAGATGAACCAGCTTCCCGCCGACGGCGTCAATGTCGTCGGCATCAACCTGCCGCACATCGTGCTGCAGCCGCTCGAGGGCCAGGTGCAGTACAAGACCGAGGACGTGACGCCGGTCTTCTGGTTCCACTACACGCCAGACGCGCTGATCGTGCGCGAGGGGAGCCCGTTCAAGACCTTCCAGGATTTCGTGAAGGCGGCGAAGGCGAATCCGGGGAAATTCTCGCTCGGCGGCTCGGGCACGAACTCGGCGAACCACGCGGCGCACGAGCGCCTCGACGCCCGTTTCGGCATCAAGACGCTGTACGTGCCGTTCAAGGGCACCGGCGACATGACCACCGCGATCATCGGCGGTCACGTCGACGGCGCGATGGGCTACTCGGCCTTCGCGATCAACAACAAGGGCAAGGCGCGCGCGCTCGCGGTCGCGATGGACAAGCGCCATCCCCTGCTGCCGGACACGCCGACTTTCCGCGAGCTCGGCGTCGACTGGGTGGACGGCGCCTACCGCGGCATCGGCGTGCCGAAGTCGACCCCGGCCGAGGTGAAGAAGCACCTGTCCGAGCTCTGGGCGGCGCTCAATGCGGACCCGGAGATGAAGGCGCTCGCCGCGAAGAGCGGGTTCGAGCTGGTGAACGTCGGCGTCGGCCCCGGCATGGACCGGTTCATGAAGGACAAGGCCGCGCTCTACATGGAGAGCGCGAAGCTGCTCGGCCTGGTCAAGTAAACGGAGGACGTCATGGCGGGCAACAGCGGTCCCGGATTCAAGAAGTACCCCAAGCACCGCGTTGCGGCGCGTCCCGCGGGCGTGCACGTGCAGGTGAAGCTGAAAGGCGAGCTGATCGCCGACACGCGCGACGCGGTCGCGCTCGAGGAGACGCCCGAGGGCCACGTCCTGGCGCCCGTGGTCTACTACATCCCGCGCAAGGACGTGAAGATGGACCGCCTGGTGCGCAGCAGCCACACGACGCACTGTCCGTTCAAGGGCGACGCGTCCTACTTCTCGATCAAGAACGGACCGGAGAACGCGGTGTGGAGCTACGAGCGGCCCTACGACGAGATGACGGCGATCGGCGAGCTGCTGGCCTTCTATCCCGACAAGTTCGAGACCGTCACTTCATGAACGCCGAGATCGCGCCCTGCGAGCGCGGCCGCAGCGGCACGATCTTGTCGTCGGGAGCGCCGGGCTCGCGCCCGCGCTCGACCCAGTCGCACACCGGAGCGAGCTCCTCGCGCTCCGTCCCGGAGACGGCGGGATCCATCTCGAACACGCCCACGCCCGCCTCCGCGGCCTTCACATAGGCGTCCGAGTCGCTGATCCGCCCGATGATCGGCAAGTTCAGCACGGCGAGAAAGCGCTCGAGCGGCGGATAAGCCTGCATCGTGCCGCGCACGCGGTTCGCGATCACGCCGATGCGGATGTTGCGCAGGCGGACGCGCCCCGCGAGCAGCAGGTCGCGGATGAAGTTGGCGCTCGCGTGGATGTCGATCGCCGAGGGCGCGACGGGGATGAGGATCGAATCGGCGCGCGCGAGCATCTCCTGCAGCAGCAGACCCGCGGCGCCGGCCGGGGCGTCGATCAGGAGCTGGCGCGTGTCGGTGGGGACGTGCATCGTGATGCCGCGCAGGCGCATGCCGCGCTGCGGAGAGGCGTCGGCGCCGTGGATGCGGGGGAACGAAGGCTTGCGCAGCTGCAGCCAGGCGAGGCTGGAGCTCTGCGGGTCGTAGTCCATGATGGCGACAGACACGCCGCGTGCCGCGAAGTAGCTGGCGATGTTCGTCGTGACGGTCGTCTTGCCCGAACCGCCCTTCGGATTGATCACCAGCGTGGTGTGGGTTCTCATGTCGGCGCCCCCGGGTGTCGTCCCTCCCGCCGAGAAGGCGTAGGTTACGCCAGGAAGCGTGGCCTACGTTAATCCCGCGCCCGCGGTCCGTTAAGTACTGCTCAAACCCTCTGCGGTCGTCATCACCACGGGCGCGTGGTCGCTCGTGCCGACCTCGGCGAGGACCGGGCAGCTCACCGCCCGGGCCGCGATCGAAGGCGAGGCCAGGACGTAGTCCAGGCGCCACCCGATGTTGCGCTGCCTCATGTTCCGCCACGGCGCCCACCACGTGAACATGTTGTCGTTGTCCGGGTCGAGCGCCCGGCCGACGTCGACCAGGTGCTGGCCGAGAAGCTTGTCGAACAGATCGCGCTCCTCCTCGCGCTGGCCGATGATGCCGGGCTTGCGCTCGCGGGGGTGCACATCGCGCTCGGTGCGGGTGATGTTCATGTCGCCGCACAGGACGAGCTCGAGCCCCTCGCGGTGCAGCCGGCGCGTCCACTCGGCGAGCCGCAGCATGAACTGCAGCTTCGCCTCGTAGTCCTTGCCGCCGTTCGGAACGTACACCGATGCGAAGATCAGCTTCCCGAACTGCGCCTGGACGATGCGCGACTCCATGTCGAACTCGGGGTGGCTGAACACGGGATCGGTCTCGAACAGGCCCTTGCGGATGTGCAGCGATACGCCGGAATAGGCGCGCAGGCCGTGCCAGTACACGTGGTAGTCGACGTGGCCGCACTCGGTGGGGATCTGCGAGGGCTCGGCCTTCAGCTCCTGCAGGCAGACGACGTCGGGCCGGTCGCGCTCCAGCCATTCGCAGAACTGCGCCTGGCGTGCGCGGATGCCGTTCACGTTCCAGGTGGCGATCTTCATGTCCTCAGCCGGTAGCCGGTGCGGAAGATCCAGGCGACCACGGCCACCGTGGCGGCGAGGAAGACGAACGTCATGCCGAGGCTCACCCCGACGCTGACGTCGGCGAGCCCGAAGAAGCTCCAGCGAAATCCGCTGACGAGGTACACCACCGGGTTGAACAGCGAGACCTTCTGCCAGAACGGCGGCAGCATGTCGATCGAGTAGAAGCTGCCGCCGAGGAAGGTGAGCGGCGTGACGATGAGCAGCGGAATGAGCTGCAGCTTCTCGAAGCCGTCGGCCCAGATGCCGATGATGAAGCCGAACAGGCTGAAGGTGATGGAGGTGAGGAGCAGGAACACGACCATCCATACCGGGTGCTCGATCCGCAGCGGCACGATGGCGGCCGCGGTCGCGAGGATGACGAGGCCGAGGATGACCGACTTGGTGGCCGCTGCGCCCACGTAGCTGACGACGATCTCGAGGTACGACACCGGCGCCGAGAGCAGCTCGTAGATCGTGCCGACGAACTTGGGGAAGTAGATGCCGAAAGAGGCGTTCGAGATGCTCTGCGTGAGCAGCGACAGCATGATCAGCCCCGGCACGATGAACGCGCCGTACGAGACGCCCTCGACCTGCGGGATGCGCCCGCCGATCGCCGCGCCGAACACGACGAAGTAGAGCGCGGTCGAGATCACGGGCGCGATGATGCTCTGCGTCAGGGTGCGCCGCGTGCGCGCCATCTCGAAACCGTAGATGGCGCGGATCGCGTGGACGTTCACGCCGCTCACGTGCGCCTCACGAGCGTGACGAAGATGTCCTCGAGCGAGCTTTGCCGGGTCTGGAGGTCCTTGAAGCGCACGCCCGCCCGCGGCAGGGCCTGGAGCAGCGCGGTGATGCCCGTCTGGTCGCCGCGCTCGTCGTACGTGTAGACGAGGTCCGCGCCGCCCGCAACCAACTCGAGGTTGTATCCGGCGAGCGCCTCGGGGACGCGCTCGAGCGGGTGCTCGAGGTGCAGCGTCAGCTGCTTCTTCCCGAGCTTGCGCATCAGCGACGCCTTGTCCTCGACCAGGATCAGCTCGCCCTTGTTGATGACGCCGACGCGGTCGGCCATCTCCTCGGCCTCGTCGATGTAGTGCGTGGTGAGCACGATGGTGACGCCCTCGGCCTTGAGCCTGCGCACGAGGTGCCACATCGCCTGGCGCAGCTCGACGTCGACGCCGGCCGTCGGCTCGTCCAGGAAAAGAATGCGCGGCTCGTGCGACAGCGCCTTGGCGATCAGCAGGCGGCGCTTCATGCCCCCGGAGAGCGTCATCACCTTGTTGTTGCGCTTGTCCCAGAGCGACAGGTCCTTCAGCACGCGCTCGATATGCCCGGGGTCGGGCGAGCGGCCGAACAGGCCGCGGCTGAAGGAGACGGTGTTCCATACCGACTCGAAAGCGTCGGTCGTCAGCTCCTGCGGCACGAGCCCGATCAGTGAGCGCGCGGCGCGGTAGTCGGAGACGATGTCGTGGCCGTCGACCCGGATCGTGCCTTGCGACGGGTTCACCAGGCCGCACACGCAGCCGATGAGCGTCGTCTTGCCGGCCCCGTTCGGCCCCAGCAGGGCGAAGATCTCGCCGGGGCGTATGTCGAGGCCGATGTTCCCGAGCGCGCGGAATCCCGACGCGTACGTCTTCGAGAGATTGGCGATCGCGATCGCCGGCCTGACGGGCGTCAGCCGACCACCAGCGCGGCGTGCTCGCTCTGCCCCTCGGTCATGCCGCGGTCCTTCATCCAGTCGTAGGCGCGACGGAACAGGACCGGGTCGTAGTAGTCGACGTGCTTGTAGTGCACGAACGCGCGCGAGAGCTCGTTCGGCTTGAGCGCGCCCTTCGCGTGCGCGACGACGTGGTGCGCGTACTTGTAGAAATCGCCGTTGATCAGGTCGACCGCGGCGTTCAGGGCGTCGTAGTAGGCCTTGCGCTGCTCCGACGTGAGCTCGGGCCCGATCACCTCGCCGCCGCGGTAGAACGACGCGGCGACGATGTGCGCGCCTTCCTTCACGCCCAGGCTGATGAAGGGCTCCATGACGGTCACCGCGCGGGCGCTGCCGTTCTTCAGCGCTTCCCAGCGCCGGTGCGGCAGCCCGCCCTTCGCGATGTTCACGTGGTCGCGGCCGACCGCGCTCTCGAGCATCTGCAGCGTCGTGTAGTGCGATCCGGTCCATTCCTGCACGACGACCGGAACGTCGGCGAGATCGCGCGGGGTCTGCAGCTTCTCGTCGAAGCTGATTATCGCCTGAGCCGCCACGCAGGCGCGCAGGGCCGCGATGTGGCCGCCGCGCTTGCCGCGCTCGAGGCGGTCGATGCTCGCCCACTCGCACACGTTGTAGCTGTCGGCCGTGCCGCACTCGAACTTGCCTTCCTTGTTGCGCTCGAGCACCGGCTGCGCGGTGGTGTCCTTCTCGCGGTCGGAGTAGGTTCCGGAGAAGCTCACGTCCAGCCCGGCCTTCGCGAATAGGCCTTCCTCGATGCCGGCGATGACGGGCAGGTCGAATACGGGGTTGTTCGGGGCGATTTTCACAACCGGGCGGGCGCTCATCGGTATCCCTCGTGGCTTGGGCGGTAAAGGCCCATAGGATACTTCCACCGGCCGGGGCGTCGCAATCCGGCGCTCGAACCCCCGCCGCGACCGGCGTACCGGGCCGCCGCCCGGCGCAAGGAATGCCCCGCCGGAAGGCCGCCCGCTCTCTTTCCGGGGTCCGGGGCGCAACGGCCGCCCACGCCGGGCGGCTAAGATGTGAAAATACGCGCTCACGAAACGGACACGCATGGACCTCGTCATCCCCAAGACCGGCGGCCGCGTCGCCGCCGAGCAGCTCGCCGACCTCGCGGCCGCCAGCCGCATCCTCGCCGCGCAGGGCGTGGTCGACGGCTTCGGCCACGTCTCGATGCGCCATCCTCAGGCGCCCAACCGCTATCTCATGGCGCGCTCGATCGCGCCGGCGCTGGTCACGCCCGGCGACATCATCGAGTACGACCTCGACAGCAACGCCGTCGACGCCAACGGCCGCTCGAGCTTTCTCGAGCGCTTCATCCACGGCGAGATCTACAAGGCGCGGCCCGACGTCCTGGCCGTCGTGCACAGCCACTCGCCGTCGGTGATCCCGTTCGGGCTGGTCGGCGTGCCGATGCGGGCGATGTTTCACAACGCGGGATTCATCGCCGAGGGCGTCCCCGTCTTCGACATTCGCGAGAAGTTCGGCATGACCGACATGCTGGTCGGCAACGGCGAGAAAGGCGTGGCGCTCGCCCAGGTCATGGGCCGCAAGGACATCGTGCTGATGCGCGCGCACGGCAGCGTCGCCTGCGGCGCGACGCTGCAATCGGCGGTGTTCCGCGCCGTCTACACCGAGGTCAACGCGCGCATCCAGCACTGGACGAACGCGCTCGCGGGCGGCGGCCCGATCGCGGCGGTCGAGCCCGAGGAGGGCAAGCTGTCCGACGTCGTCAACCGCACCGCGGGCATGCGCGCCTGGGACCTGTGGCGCAGCCAGGTCCGAAGCCAGGTAAACTGGTGACCATGACTCCGGTCGAGCTCAAGCAGCGCGAAGAGACCGTCTCGCTCGGCGAGCTGAAGCAGCAGCTCGTCGATTGCATCCGCATGCTCGAGCAGTCGGACATCATCGACTACAACGGCCATTGCAGCATCCGCATCGCGGTCAACCGGATCCTGATCAACACGGGCTCGTGCCAGCGCAGCCGCTTGACGGTCGAGGACATCGTCGCCATCGACCTCGAGGGCAACGTCGTCGAGGGCAAGGGCACTCCCCCGCTCGAGCGGCACCTGCACATGGGCATTTACCGCGTGCGCGCCGACGTCCGGGCGATCGTGCACGCGCACCCGAAGTGGTCGACGTTCCTGACGATGGTCGGCGCGCCGTACCAGCCCGTCTACGCCCAGGGCTCGCTCGTCCACCCGCTGCCGCTGCTCGACTCGCCGAACTCGATCAACAACAGGGAGATGGCCGACCGGCTCGCCGCGACGCTGGGCGACCGGCCCGCGGCGCTCATGAAGTCGCACGGCGCGGTCACCGTCGGCCGCGACATCGTCGAGGCGTTCGTGCTCGCGAACTACATGGAAGAGAACTCGTACCGCCAGTACATGGCGATGCAGATCGGCAAGCCTTATGCTTTTAGCGAGCACGAGATCGCGCTGTGCCGCGAGAAGCTCTGGAACGCGAATCTTTTCAAGAGGACCTGGGACCACTTCAGGGCCAAGCTCGACTGAGCGGCGCGGGAAAAAAAAGAAACGGCCGGGATGTCCCGGCCGTTTTCGTTTCTGCGGTGCGCCTAGGCGGCGCGGCGATCCGGCTTGTCGGGCCGCGCCCGCAGCTTCACCGGGATGACCTTCTTGTCCTCGGGAAGGTACTGCTCGGGGACGTTCGCGAACGCGGTGTTCGAGGTCGTGCCCGCGGCGAGCGGCACGGTCGGCTGCGCCGGGTGCAGCGGGATCATCTCGAGCTGCGTCGCGACCGACACGCCCTCGTGCGTGAAATGCGTCTTCGCGCGGAGCAGCGTCGGCAGGTGTTTGACGATGTGCCACAGCGTCCAGCGGTGCTGCCAAAGGCGCTTGCGGAAGCGGCGCTCGTAGTTCTTGCTCTTGTAGAAGCGCAGGATGTGCCAGTTGTAGAGGTCCTCCATCTGCTCGCGCGACTGGAAGCCCTCGGGGATGTATACGAAGTTCAGGCAGTTCATCAGCCGCCAGTCCTCGTGGAAATTCCCGTCCTTGCCGTTGTTGGCGATGATCTCGTGCCACATGGGCGCGCCGTGGAACGGCGTGAACTTCGTCATGTTCATCTCGTCGAGGTCGAGATCGAGGACGAAGTCGGACGTCTTCCTGAAGCTCTCGGGCGTCTCGCCCGGCAGCCCCATGATGAACAGCCCCTTCACGCGCATGCCGAGCTTCTGGATGCGCCCCACGGTCGCGCGCACCATGTCGGGCTCGAGGCCCGTCTTGTGCCGCTCCATCATCCCGGGGTCCGCGGTCTCGATGCCCATCGAGAGCTGCAGCGCGCCCGCGCGCTTCATGAGCGCGAACAGCTCCTCGTCGTCGTTGTGGCCGACGCGGATCGCGCAGCTCCAGTCCATGCCGAGCGGCTTGCGGATCAGCGTCTCGCACAGCTCGACCACGCGCTTGCGGCTCGCCGTGAACAGGTCGTCGTAGAAATTGATGTGGTGCACGCCGTAGCGGTCGCGCAGGAGCTTCATGTGCTCCCAGGTGTACTCGGCCGAGTTGTGCCGGTACTTGTGCTCGTACACCGTGCGGTCGCAGAAGCTGCACGTGAACGGGCAGCCCCGGCTCGTGATCATGTTCGTGCCGTAGCGCTTGATGTAGCTGAAGAGCGGCAGGTGGTACCCGCTCGCGAAGCCGTCCAGCTTGTCCCAGGCGGGGAACGGCAGCTCGTCGAGGTCGTTGATGCGCGCGCGCCGGGGGTTCGAGACGATGTTGTCGCCGTCGCGGTAGACCAGGTTCGGAACGTCCCTGAGCGCCTTGCCGTCGGCAAGGTCCACGAGCGTGCCTTCGCCCTCGCCGACGCACAGGTAGTCGGCGTTCGGGAAGTACTCGAGGAGCTGCCCGCCGATCGAGGACGGGTGCACCGCGCCGAAGATGGTCTTGATCTCGGGGTGCTTCTGCTTGATCTGCGAGGCGATGTCGTAGCCGTCGAGGAACGCGGACGTCGTGGTCGAGAACCCGACCAGGTCCGGCTTGAACGCCAGGATGCGCTGCACCGTCTCCTCGGTGGTCTTCGGGGCGCGCGGCCCGAGGCAGTCGAGCAGCATCGTCTCGTGGCCGTGCTTGTCGAGCCACGACGCGAGCGACAGGATGCCGATCGGGGCCATCCGATTCGCGAACAGGGTGAGGTCCGGCTGACCGGGGCAGAAGTTGTACCCGGCCGGGTGGACCAGTGCAACGCGCATTCGCGCCTCCCTCGGGATACGAAGCGGATCGACTCTAGCACGAAGCGCCGCGAGCGCATAGGGAGCGCTTGCCTCGCGCGGGCGATTTGGAATAGATTTCGGCACCATCGTCCGTCGGCAGGGAACCTCCGCATGAAGCTCTCCAGCCTCTTGTTCGCCGTGCTCGCCGGCGCAGCCGGGGGCGCCTCCGCCCAGGCGTACCCGGTTCGACCGATCACCCTGATCGTACCGTTCGCGCCGGGCGGCGGCATCGATTCGAGCGCGCGCATCCAGGCGCAGGCGATGGGCGAGCTGCTCGGGCAGCCGATCGTGGTCGAGAACATGGGGGCGGCCGCCGGCACGGTCGGCAGCCTGCGCGTCGCCAAGGCCGAGCCCGACGGTTACATCATGCTGATGGCGAACAGCGGCACGCACGCCTACAGCCAGTGGATCTACAGCAAGCGGCCGTACGACGCGAGCGCGGATTTCACGCCGGTCGGCCTGGTCTCGGAGTCGCCGCGCATTCTCGTCGCGCGCAAGGACCTTCCCGTGAGCGGCCTGCAGGAGTTCATCGCCTACGTGAAAGCGAACCAGGCGAAGATGCAGTTCGGCTCGGCCGGCGTCGGCTCGGGCACGCACCTGCCGTGCGCGCTGCTCAACCACATGCTCGGCGTCGAGCCGACGCACATTCCCTATCGCGGCGCGGGCCCGGCGATGCAGGACCTCATCGCGGGACGCATCGACTACATGTGCGACACCATCCAGACCGGCGCGATCCAGGCGAAGTCGGGCAAAGTGAAGGGCATCGCGGTGATGGCGACGAAGCGCTCGCCCAGCATCCCGGATCTCGCGACGACGGGCGAGCAGGGGCTCGCCGGCGCCGAGGTGAGCGTCTGGAACGCGTTCTTCCTGCCGAAGGGCGCGCCCGCGCCGGTCGTGCGCCGCCTCAACAAGGCGATGAGCGACATGCTCGACAGCCCGCCGATCCGCAAACGCCTGGAGGACCTGGGGCTGGAAATCGTCGCGCCCGAGCGCCGCAGCCCGGAATACCTCGCGCGCTTCCTCGCCGAGGAGATCCAGCGCTGGGGCGCCGTGATCCGCGCCGCCCGGATCAAGGCCGATTGAGGCGACGTGCCGGCCGCGCGGCGGCGCGGGCTGCAACAATTGTCGTTTTTCCGAGGGTTTCCCTGTCTTTCTTCTCGAAAACCGGCTAGTTTCGCGGAATAACGATAGGGCGCCGCGCCGTTAGCGTGTGCGCTTTTCAGCTTCGCACTGGGAGGGGTCTTGCTGACCCGGCTTTTCCGGCCCGCGCCGCGCGCGGCCGTCGACACGCACACGCCACCCGATCACGCCGGGCGGGAGACCGCCGGGCTGCACCGGCGCGTCCTGCTCATCGGCGCACTGTGCCTGGTGGCCGTGGGGCTGGTGACCTGGCGCATGGTCTACCTCGGCCAGCAGCGCGTGATCGAGCACCAGGCGCTCGAGGTCGCCGAGGTGGTGGCGCGCTCGGCGCTGAGCGCGCGCTCCGTGTACACGTCGCAGATCGTCGAGAAGCTCGCCCGCGACGGCTACGGCTCGCACGCCGCGTTCGAGGACCAGGCCGGCTTCGTGCCGCTGCCGGCGCAGTTCCTGAAGATGTTCGGCCGCGTCGTCAGCCGCGAGAACGACGGCCTGTTCAGCTACAAGCCGGTCAGCAAGTGGAACATCGAGCCCACGCAGTACCTCGCCGACGACTTCCTGCGCTGGGCGTGGCCGCAGCTCGAGGCGCAAGACCAGACGAACCCGACGGGCCCGATCGCCTGGAAGCCGGTGTGGCGCATCGAGCAGGTGAACGGGCAGCGCGTCCTGCGCTACCTGCGCGCCGATGCCGCCTCCGCGCAGTCCTGCGTCACGTGCCACAACGCGCACGAGCTGATGGACGACATCCGCGCGCAGCGCGTCGCGAACGGCGTCGTTCCCGGCAAGCAGTTCAAGCTGCACCAGCTCCTCGGGGCGATCGACGTCTCGATCCCCCTCGACAAGGTCGAGGTGTTCGCGGCCGCGCAGAACCGCGTCACGCTCGCCGTCATCATCGGCGTCGCCGGCGCGGGCGTGCTGATCCTGGGGTTCCTGATTTCGCTCGACGTGACGCGCTCGCGCCGCATGGCGCGCGAGCTGAGCTGGCAGGCGAACCATGACTCGCTCACCGGGCTCGCGAGCCGGACGGCGTTCGAGCGCCGCGCCGAGCAGCTGCTGCGCGAGGCGCGCTCGGCGGACGCCGTGCACGCGCTGCTCTTCATGGACCTCGACCAGTTCAAGCTGGTGAACGACACCTCCGGGCACACCGCGGGCGACGAGCTGCTGCGCGAGCTCGGCATGGTGCTCAAGGGCCAGATCCGCGCGAACGACATGCTGGCGCGGCTCGGCGGCGACGAGTTCGGGCTGCTGCTCGAGCGCTGCCCGCCCGCGAAGGCGATCGAGATCGCCGAGAAGCTGCACGCCGCGGTCCAGAACTTCCGCTTCCTGCGCCAGGGCAAGCGCTTCTCCGTCGGCATCAGCATCGGCATGTGCCAGATCACCCCGGCGACCGAATCGATCGCGACCGTCATGAGCCAGGCCGATCTCGCCTGCTACGCGGCCAAGGATGCCGGGCGCAACCGCATCCACGTGTTCTCGCCGACCGACGCCGACATCACGCGCCGGCGCTCCGAGATGGAGTGGGTCTCGCGCGTGAGCCGCGCGCACGAGGAGGGCCGCATCAGCCTCGCGGTGCAGGACGCGCGGCGGCTCAACGGCGAGGGGCCGCGGCAGGGCCTGTACCGCGAGCTGCTGCTGCGCATGGTCGACGAGGACGGCAAGCCGGTCGCGCCCGCGACCCTGATCGCCGCTGCCGAGCGCTTCAACTTCATGCCGACGATCGACCGCTGGGTCGTGAAGACGGCGTTCGCGGCGATCGCCCGCGGGGACATCGCGATCGTCGAGGGCGACGTCGTCGCGATCAACCTGTCGGGTACCTCGCTGAACGACGATCACTTCCTCGACTTCATCCGCGAGCAGGTGCGGCAGCTCGCGCCCGGGAGGCCGCAGCAGATCTGCTTCGAGATCACGGAGACCGCGGCCATCTCGAGCGTCGCGCGCGCGCGCGATTTCATCGAGACGGTGCGCCTCATGGGCTGCAAGTTCGCGCTCGACGACTTCGGATCCGGGTCGAGCTCGCTCACGTACATCCGCCAGCTGCCGCTCGACTTCCTCAAGATCGAGGGCAGCTTCGTGCAATCGATCCTCACCGATCCCGTCGCCTACGCCATGGTCGACGCGGTCTGCCACATCGGCCGCGCGATCCACGCCACGCTCGTCGCCGAGTGGGTCGAGACCGATGCGCTGCTCGCGCGCGTGCGCGAGATGGGCATCGACTACGCGCAGGGCTTCGCGGTCGGCCCGGTCGTGCCGCTGCGGCTGAACCGGTCCGGCGCGGGCCTGCCGATCGCCGCCTAGGCGGCCTGGATCGTCTTTTCCACCATCCGCCGCAGCTCGGGCGTGACCTCGGGCTCGATGCCGAACCAGGCCTTCCACGCCGGGCGGCCCTGGTGCAGCAGCATCCCGAGCCCGTTCACCGTGCGGTTGCCGCGGCGGCGCGCGGCCGCGAGGAACGGCGTCTCCAGCGGGATGTAGACGATGTCGGCGGCGAGCGCGCTCTTCGGCAGCCGGTCGAGCCGGAGATCGAGCGGCTCCTGGCCGACCATGCCCTGGCTCGTGGTGTTGACCACCATGGCGGCGCCCTCGAGCGCGTCGTGGCGCTCGGCCCAGCGCAGCGCTTTGATCGACCCGCCGAACTCCTCGGCGAGCGCCTGGGCGCGCTCGAACGTGCGGTTGACGAGGCGGATCTCCGGCGCGCCCTCGCGCGCGAGGCCGTAGCACACGGCGCGCGAGCCGCCGCCCGCGCCGATCACCGTGACCGGCCCGGCGTCCGCGCGCCACCCGGGCTGCTCGTCCCTGACGTTCTGCACGAAGCCGAAGCAGTCGTTGTTCGTGCCCGCGAGCGACCCGTCGGGCCTCACCAGGACGCAGCTGATGGCGCCGATCGCGCGCGCGAGCGCGTCGATCTCGTCGACGATCGCCATCGCCTTTTCCTTGTGCGGGATCGTGAGGTTGCATCCGGCGAAGCCGAGCGGATGCAGCGCGCGCAAGGCGCGCTCGAGGCCCTCGGGCCGTATGGCGAGCGGCACGTAGCTGCCGGCGAGGCCGTGCTTGGCGAACCAGTGGTTGTGCATCATGGGCGAGCGCGAATGCATCACCGGCCAGCCAATGACGCCGGCGAGGAGGAAGCGGTCGGGGTGTGCCATCGGCGCATTTTCGCACGGCGTCGGCGGGCATGCGCCGATCGTCGCACGCGGCGCGGGGATCGCGCGATTCGATTCCGCGCACGAGGCGCGCTAAAGCTGGCGTGTCCGAACTCCTGGGCGGCGCCCGCCGCCCCTTCTGCGCAGGAGCCCGCATGAGCACCGCCTCGGTGGTACTGCCGACGCCGCCCGCCGCTCTCGCCGGCGCCGACGCGCTCGCGCGCGACGTTCCGCTCGCGCAGGTCAAGGCCGCGATCGCCCGCGCGCGTCCGCTGTGCACGGTCTTCGCCACGAGCCGGACGGACCATACGGTGCAGCTCTACTCGGGCCTGTACGCGTTGCGCGACGCGGGCTGCATACGGCTGCGGCAGCGGCACGCGCGCGCCGCGGCGATGCGCAGACTCGGTGCCGAGCCGATCGAGCGGTCGCGGTTGACCAAGGTGCTCGAGAACCTGCTCGTGGACGTCGAAGGCGCGGGTCTCGTCTTCTTCGACGTCCGGGACAGCGGCGCGTGGTTCCCGGAGGTCGCCGAGCGCGTCGCGCTGTACGCGAAGCGAAGCTTCCGCAGCGGCGCCTACGGCGGAGCGCGGGGAAGGTTCGTGCCGCTCGGGCTCAATTACGCCGTGGTGCTCGACCGTACCTGCGCGGCGGAGCTCGTTCGGGCGCTCGCGCAGGTCGACGGCTCGGCGTTCTCGCTCAAGCGCGTGTGCCTCTCGCTCGTGCGCCTCGTGCCGCCGCTCGGCGCCGCGCTCGGCGCGCCCACGGTGAGCCGGCTCTCCGCCGCCCCTGCGCCCGAGGTCCCGCCGCGGGCGATCTTCTTCGCGCGCACCTGGGAGCCGGTCGAGGCGGACGACGTGGGCTTCGACGTCCTCAACGAGACGCGCGCGGCCTGCATCCGCGCCCTGCGCGAGGCGTTCGGTCCGCGATTCCTCGGCGGGTTCTCGCGCACGCCGCACGCCTGCCGACGCTACCCGGACTGCGTCGTCGACGCGGACGTCAGCACGCGCCGCGGCGACTACCTGCGGCGTCTCCCGGCCTACCCGGTTTGCGTCGCCACGACCGGACTGTACGGGTCCATCGGCTGGAAGTTCGCCGAGTACGTCGCGCTGTCGAAGGCGATCGTGTCCGAGCCGCTCGAGTTCGAGGCCCCCGGTCCGATGGCGCCGGGCGAGAACTACCTCGCGTTCGCGACGCCCGACGAATGCGTGGGCGCCGTGGCGCGCCTGTTCGCCGACCGGGATCTGCGCTCGCGCATGATGGCGCGCAACCGCGAGTACTACCTCGAGCACGGTTCCCCCGACGCGATCGTGGCCCGGGTGCTGCACGCCGCGCTCGCCCCGGGCCGGTTCTGATACGCTCGGGCCCATGTTCGGTCCGATGCGCAAGAGCGACCCGGCGCGGCTCGCCCGCGCCGACCGCGTGCAGGCCTGGACGCGCGGGCGCTTCGCCCTCGCGCCCGACGCGGTGATCTCGGTCGCGCAGCTCGCGTGCGCGCTGCCGGGCTGCCCGCCCGTCGAGACCGTCGTGATGTTCTGGACCGCGGACGGCGGCCACTACCATTTCAAGGTGTTCAAGCCGCTGGAGGAGGTCGCCGAGGACGACCTCCCGCCCGCGTGGTACCGGGACGCGCTGCGCGTCGTCCCGGGGGTCGAGTGCAGCTGCTGCTAAATCAGGCGGCCTTGGCCTTGGCGCGGTTGCGCTCGAGCCAGCCGTCGACCGTCGCGACCGTCTGGTCGACGATCTCGTTGCGCATGCCGCGCTGCTGGCCGACGAGCTGCACCAGCCGGTCGGTGCGCTCGATGTTCGGCGCCCCCGCGGCGAGCGCGCGCGCCGCCGACGACGGCGACAGCAGCGAGAGCGCGGCGTTGGCGTACTTCTCGAAGGGCACCATGTCGGCTTCCTTGGCGCCGAGCGACACGCACAGCTTCACCACCCAGTTGTACACCGAGCGCGAAGCCTCGATATCGGAGTGCACGGCGTCCTTGATCGGGCGCACGGTGTCCTTGAGCGCGCAGCGGTAGTTGCCCGCGAGCAGCATCGCCCATTTCGCGAGCGGCACGAACACCGAGTCGTGCACCTTGAGCTTCACCGGCAGCTCCAGGCCGTCGAAGCGCGAGGCCTCGATGTCGGCTTCGAGCTGGCGCAGGATCGCCGTGTGCTTGTCGGAGTCGAAGCGCGCCGACTTGAAGTTGGTCGGCAGCCGCACCTGCAGCACGTTGACCTTCTCCTCGGGCGGACGGAACGCCTGCGGGTCGGGGCTGCAGAGCGTCACGAGCTTCGGGTCGAAGGCGTCCCAGACAGTCGCGTCGGTATACGCGGGACGGCACGACCCCACCGAGATGCCGGGAATGCGCGCGAGGTAGGGAAGCGGCGGCATGTTCATGATCGACATGCACGGCACGCGCGCCTTGGCCACGGCGTCGAGCAGCTCGCGCACGCCGGCCGATCGGTACTGCGGCTCCTGCATCGCGAGCGCGACCAGATCGTAGTCGCCGGGCTTGACGCCCGCGGTGCCGCCGGCGGTGATCTTCCCCTTCAGCTTCTTGGAGTTGATCTCGACCAGGCCTTCGCGGCCCTTTGCCGGCATGCGCACGATCGCGCCTTCCTTGTTGATGAGCTCGGCCTCGGCCGGGAGGCAGACGAGGTGCGAGTCGTGGCCCGCGAGCGCGAGCTTGGTCCCGAGCAGGGAGCCGTAAGACGCGCCCATGACCAGAATCTTGTAGCGGTTGCCCATGAAAAACGTTTCTCCTCTCTTGGCCGCCGCCGCGCGCCGTTCCGGTATGCGGAACGGCGTTACGAACGGCGAATCCAAGATCGTAGTCCAACAGGCCGCCGAGACGCAAATGCCGGGCGGCCCGGGCCGCCGAACGGAGCATGCGGCCGCTACCGCATCCCGGCCTCGGCGAGATAGCGCGCGATCGTCTGCGGCTCGGGACGCGTCCCGGCGAGCCCCACGTGGCCGTCGGGACGCAGCAGGAAGAAGGATTGCGGCGGAATGCGGGCGCGCTCGAGCTCGCGCCGGTTGTCCGGATCGACCGGCAACACGTGACGCTCGACGCCGTCGCCGGGTTCCGCGTCGCCATCGCCGAAGACGAGCAGGTGCCAGCGCAGGTCGTCCAACGCGCGGAACAGGTCCTCGACCGGTCCGCCCGCGCGCAGCCGCAGCCGCAGCCACGGGAAGCGGTCGCCCGGCTGCGGCGCGTCCGGCGGAAGATCGCCGCTCGTCCGCGACAGCGGGCTGCGCGGGTAACGGATGCCCGTCTGCGAGATCGTGAGGAACGCGGCACGGCGCACGCGCGGGATGCGCATCGCGGTCGCCGCGATCCTCGCCATGATGCGGGTGCGGAAGAGCGCCGCGGTCCACGTGTCCGAGACGATGAGGGAGAACGCGCGGTCGGTCGTCTGCAGCAGTCGCTCCGCGACCGGGATGCGCTCGGCCTCGTAGCTGTCGAGCAGGCGCGCGTCGGCCTTTCCCTGGACGACGGCCGCGAGCTTCCACGCGAGGTTGTAGGCGTCCTGCAGCCCGGTGTTCATGCCCTGGCCGCCCATGGGGCTGTGCACGTGCGCGGCGTCGCCGAGCAGGAAGCAGCGCTCCTTCCGGAAGCGCTCGGCGCGCCGGTGATGGATGCGGTAGGTCGAGAACCAGCTGCAGCGCTTGAACGCCACGTGCGCGTCGGCCTCGCTGCGGATCGCGGGCACCGTCTCCTCGAACGTGAGGTCGTGCCTGCCGCGCAGCCGCTCGGGCAGGATGCCGATCACGCGCCAGCGATCCTTGCCGCGCATCGGGAAGAAGAGGTGGAAACCCTCGCGCAGCAGGTACACATTCAGGTCGCCCGGGACCATCGAGCCGGTGGCCTCGGTGTCGGCGACGAAGAACACGTGCTCGTAAGGCGCGCCGGGAAAGCCGATGCCGAGGCGCTCGCGCACGGTGCTGCGGCCGCCGTCGCAGCCGGCGAGCCAGGCCGCGGTGGTCTTGCGGGTCGACCCGTCGGGCTGCTTCAGCGTCGCCGCGACGCCGTCGCCCGTCTGCTCGAGAGCCACGAGCTCTGTGTTCCATTGCACCGCGACCTTCCATTGCGCGAGGTGCGCGCCGAGGACGCGCTCGTTGTCGTCCTGACCGAGCATGAGGACGTAGGGAAACGGGCTGAGGTCGCGGCCGATGTCGCCGATCGGGATGCGCGCGCGGCGCTTGCCGTTCGCCCACATGTTCGCCGCGCCGCCCACCTGGCCGAGCTCGAGTGCGCGCTCGGCGACGCCGAGGCGCTGGTAGATCTCGAGCGTTCGGGCGTGCACCGCCATCGCGCGCGTCTGCTGCGCGGGGCCGGAGCTGCGGTCGACGATCGTCACGCGCACGCCGCGGCGGGCGAGCTGGTTGGCGAGCATCAATCCGGTCGGGCCGGCGCCGACGATCAGGACATCGGTATCCATGGCGCCTTCACCTGCCTACGGGCGCAGGCGCTTCACGTAAAAGTGCCGGGTCGCGCCCTTCGGCGAGCCCGAGATCCCGCCCAGGCGGCGGTACCCGTGCTTCTCGTAGAACTTCGGCGCCTGGAACGAATAGGTGCTCAGATGCATGAGGCGGCTGCCGCGCCGCCGCGCGCGGCGCTCGGCCTCCGCGAGGAGCCTGCCGCCGAATCCCGCGCCGCGGGCGCGCGTCGACAGCCAGAGCAGCTCGATGTAGCTCTCGCGCCAGTACGACTGCAGGATCAGCCCGCCCAGCAACCGGTCCTTTTCGTCCCGGACGCCGATCACGATGCGCGAATAGTTCAATCGGCCCGCGTGCTCGCGGTTGAACCTCACGAGCCCGGCCCACAGGGCGCGCGAGGCCGCGGCCGCATCCGCGCGCTCGATGACGATCCGCGCCACTACGGCTCGGCGCGCGACCGATCCACCGCGGTCCCGCGCAGGACCACCGCCGAGATGCGCCGCGTGTTCGTGATGTCGTCGAGGGGGCTGGCATCGAGCACGATGAAGTCGGCGCTCTTGCCCGCTTGCAGCGTGCCGGCGTCGGCCATGCGCAGGAACTCGGCGCCGTTGCGCGTCGCGGCGACCAGGACCTGCGCGGGCGTCATGCCCGCGATCACCATGTCCTGCATCTCCTCGTGCGGGCCCCAGGGCTTGTTGCCGTCGGTGCCGAGCACGATGCGCGCGCCCGCGGCGTTGAGGCGCGCGAGATTGCGCGCCTGGATGCCGTAGAAGGCCCGCGCCTTCGGGTCGTCCTTGTTGGCCTTCTCGAGCTTCGCGTATTCCTCGGGCGCGAGGCCCGGCTTCAGCCACGAGAGGTCGGTCTTTACGCCGCGCTCGGGCAGGTTCGGCGTGAGGACGAGCTCCGGATGCGCCTTCCACAGGGCGACGAACTCGTCGTCGATGTCGCGGTCGCGCACGCCGTGCGCGAAGGCGTCGATGTTCGCGTGCACCAGCCCCTTCGCGTCCTCGAGGTCGAAGAGGTGCGCGATCACACGGAGCTTGCGCTTGTGCGCCTCGTCGATGATCGCACCGTATATCTCGGGCGTGAGCTTGCGGTACTTGCCGTCGCGCGTGTCGACCCAGATCTTGATGATGTCGACCTGGCGCGCGGCGTCCTCGTCGACCGCCTTGCGGCCCTCGGCCGCGGTCGTGACCCAGAAGGGCGCGGTCGTGCGCCCCGGCTCGGGCATCGTGATCCCGCGCCCGGCGCTGAAGAAGCGCGCCGTGCCGGGGAGCGCCTGCTTCCGGACGTCGAGCAGCTCGAAGCCGTCGAGGCCGAGGCTCAACGCAGCGCTCACGCCCCAGTAGGCGCGCTGGCGCAGGTCGCGCATCAGCCCGTCGCGCGTGGTGTTGAGGTGGACGTGCGTGTCGATGATCATCGGCATCACCGTCTTGCCGGCGAGATCGACGCGCTTCGCGCCCGCGGGCGCGTGCACGACGGCGCCCACCTGCACGATCTTCGCGCCGTTGACCACGAACGTCCCGCGCTCGATCACGCGCCCGTCGCCGACGATCAGGCGCGCGCCCTCGTAGGCGGTGACCTGGGCGGAGGCGGGGAAAGCGAGAGCTGCGAGAAGAGCCAGGAGAACGGTTGCTGCGACCTCGATCCGGCGCATGGCGGCCTCCTTGTGTGGGGGTCGCGCAAGTATAACGATCCGACGCCGACGCGACCGTCCGGGAACGAAATGACCGCGGCCGCCGTCGAAACGGGCATGCCCGATTTCGTTTCCACCTACCGCCTCACCCACGAGGCGAGCCTCAAGATGATCCAGGCCGGCATCGCCAAGGCCGACGAGCTCGGCGCCAAGGTCGCGCTCGCCGTGGTCGACCAGAGCTGCCAGCTGATCGCGCTCGTGAAGATGGACGGCGCCAAGTTCTTCGCCCCGCGCACGACGATCAAGAAGGCGATCACGTCGGCGTCGCAGCGCCGCCCCACCGGCTACGCGGCCGAGAAGGACGTGCTGTCGATGCAGATCCGCATGGACGGGGATTTCACGAACGTCCCGGGGGGATTTCCCGTCGTGGTCGCGGGGCAGGTGATCGGCGCCGTCGCCGCCGGCGGCGCGAAGATCGAGGAGGACGTGATCGTCGCCGAGGCCGCGCTCGCGGCGCTCGAGCTGGCGGAGATCGAGGACGAGGGCCCGGACGAAAATGCCGCCGCGAGCGGGCGGCAGCCGGCTCAGGCGCCGACGCCCAGGTAGGTCGCCGTCACGCCCCGGTCGGCGCGCAGCGCGGCCGGCGTGCCCTCGAACACGATCGCGCCGTGGTCGATGACGTAGACGCGGTCGGCGAGCGCGAGCGCCATCTCGGCGTTCTGCTCGACCAGCAGCATGCTGACGCGCTCCTGCTTCAGCTCGCGGATCGTGCTCATCACGGCGTCGACCACGAGCGGGGCGAGGCCTTGCGAGGGCTCGTCGAGCAGCAGCAGCTCGGGCCCGGTCATGAGCGCGCGGCCGATCGCGAGCATCTGCTGCTCGCCGCCCGAGAGCGAGCGCCCCTTCGATTCGAGGCGCGGGCCCAGGCCCGGGAAGCGCCCGAGCACGTCGTCCATCTGCCAGCGCGAGCCCGCGCGCCGCGCGATCGCGAGGTTCTCGCGCGCCGTGAGGTACGAGAAGATGCCGCGCGTCTCCGGGACCAGGGCGATGCCGAGGCGCGAGACGCGGTGCGGGTCGAGCCCGGCGATGTCGCGGCCCTTGAAGCGGATCTCCCCGCGCGCGGGCGGCGCGAGTCCGGCGATCGAGCGCATCGTGGTCGTCTTCCCGGCGCCGTTCCTTCCGAGCAGCGCCACGACCTCGCCTTCGGCGATGTCGAGCGACAGGCCGTGGAGGATGTGCCCGAGGCCGTAGTAGGTATCGATCGCCCGGAGCTCGAGGATCATGCGGCCATCCCGCCGAGATAGGCGCGTCGCACCTCGGGGTTCGCCCGGATCTCCTCCGGGGAGCCCTCGGCGATCAGCCGGCCGAAATTCATCACCGAGACGCGGTCGGACACGCTCATGATGATGTCGATCTTGTGCTCGATCAGCACGATGGTGTAGCGGCGCTTGAGCGCGCGCACGAGCTCAACCATGCGGCGGGTCTCCTCGGGGGACAGCCCCGCGGCGGGCTCGTCGAGCAGCAGCACGCGCGGCGCGGCGGCGAGCGCGATGGCGAGCTCGAGCTGGCGCTGCTCGCCGTGCGAGATCGCGCGCGCCGCCTGCTCGGCCTTGTCGGCGAGCCCGACGTCGGCGAGCGCGGCGCGCGCGCGATCCTCGACCTGCGGATAGCGCCCGCGCGGCCGCCACATCAGGCCGCGCCGCGAGCGGCCGGTCGCGAACGCGGCCACCCAGACGTTGTCGAGGAGCGAGAACGCCGGGAACACGTTCGTGCGCTGGAAGGAGCGCGCGAGGCCGAGGTGCGCGACGCGGTGCGCGGGAGCGCCGGTGATGTCGCGGCCGTCGAGGACGATGCTTCCCGAGTCCGGCGCGTAGGTCCCGGTGAGGAGGTTGAACAGCGTCGTCTTCCCGGCGCCGTTCGGCCCGATGACCGAATGCAGCGACCCGGCCTCGATCGCGAGACCGACGCCGTCGACCGCGGTCAGCGCGCCGAAGGCCTTGGTGAGGCCGCGCGTCTCGAGGAGCGCCATGACAGGAAGCGCGACCAGGCCTCGACGACCCCGCCGCGGAAGTAGAGAACGACGACGACGAAGGCGACGCCGAGCAAGAGCGGCCAGCGTGCCCACACCGTGCTCACCGACTCCGAGAGCCAGATGAACACCACCGAGCCGATGACGGGTCCGTAGAGCGATCCCGAGCCGCCGATCAGCGTCGCGAACACCACGTTGCCGGAGAAGACGAAGCCGATCGCCTCGAGCGGGACGATACCGAAGAGCGTCGCGTACAGCACGCCCGCCGCGCCCGAGAAGGCGCCGGCGATCACGAAGGCGAGCAGCTTGAAGCGGGCCACGTCGTAGCCCACCGCCTCGGCGCGAGTCTCGTTCTCGCGGATCGCCTGGAGGATCCTGCCGAGGGGCGCGTCGACGATGCGCTTCATGACCGCGAGCGACGCGAGGAACAGCAGCGAGACGAGCGCGTAATACGCGACCGGGTCCGAAAAATCGATCCCGAGCATCGCCGGCCGCGGGATGCCGGGCATGCCGTCCTCGCCGCCCGTGACGCTCGTCCACTGGTAGGCGACGAAGTAGAAGAGCTGGTTCAGCGCGAAGGTCAGCATGATGAAGTAGATGCCCGAGCGCTGCACGCACAGATAGCCGACCGCGAGCGCCGAGACGGCGCCCACGCCGGTCCCGGCGGCGAGCGCGACGAAGAGGTTCACCCCCCAGTGCTTGAGCATCCAGCCGGCGACGTAGGCCGCCGCGCCGAAAAACGTCGACTGGCCGAAGGAGAGCAGCCCGGTGTAGCCGAGCAGCAGGTTGCAGCCGAGCGCGAAGATCGCGAAGATCCAGATCTCCGCGGCGAGCGCGGGCCGAACGAAGAACGGCAGCGCCACAACCATCGCGAGAACGGCGAGGTTTCTCATGTCATTCTGAGGAGCGCAGCGACGAAGAATCTGCTTTTCGACTTTGACGAAAAAGCAAAAGCAGATCCTTCGCTGCGCCCAGGATGACAGGCGTCATCATCGGATCCCGAACAGGCCCTGCGGGCGCACGACGAGCACCGCGGCCATGACGAGATAGATCACCGCGACCGACGCCTCGGTCCAGTACGCCGCGACCACCGCCTGCGCCACGCCGATCAGCAGGCCGGCCGCGATCGCGCCGAGCACGTTGCCCATGCCCCCGAGCGCGACGACGACGAAGGCGATGCCGAGCATGTCGACGCCCATGCCGGGCGAGAGCCCGCGGATGGGCGCCGTCAGCGCGCCGGCGACGCCCGCGAGCCACGCGCCCAAGGCGAACGCGACGGTGAACAGCCGGTGGATGTCGATGCCGAGCAGCGACACCATCTCCTTGTTCTCGATGCCGGCGCGCATGATCGCGCCGTAGCGCGTCTTCTCGAGGAAGAGCCAGGTGCCGACGACGAGCAGCCCCGCCGCCGCCATCACGAACAGCCGGTACTTCGGGTAGAAGGTGAACCCGAGGTCGACGCCGCCGCGCAGGACGGGCGGCGGGAGCTGGCTGATCCCGACCGGGCCCCAGATCAGGATGATGGTCTCGGCGAGGATCAGCGACAGCCCGAAGGTGAAGAGCAGCTGGTAGTCGTGCCCCGCGGCGTAGAGCCTGCGGATCCCGGCGTACTCGATCGCGAGGCCGAGCAGCGCGACGCCGAGCGGCGCGACGACCAGCGCGAGCCAGAAGTTGCCGGTCGCGCCGATCGCGCTCACCGTGAGATAGGCGCCGACCGCGAACAGCGCGCCGTGCGCGAAGTTCGGGATGTTGAGGATGCCGGCGATCAGCGCGAGCCCCAGGCCCATCAGGGCATAGAGCATCCCGGTCGCGATCCCGTTGAGGATCTGGCCCGCGAGCAGCGTCAAAGCGGGCCCGGCTCTAGAAGGCGCCGATGTCCTTGCAGCTCGCGTACTCCTTCGGCAGCGGCGTGTCGCCGGTGGCGACGATGTCGGCGAGATCGAGCTCGTGCTTCATCGCGGACTTCTTTTTGCACCGGAGAAAGAAGTACGGCCTGAGGGTCTGGTGCGTGGCGCCGTCCACACGCATCGGCCCGACCACGTCGTTGATCTCGAGCGTCTCGAGCGCGCGGATCACCGCCTGCGTGTCGTCGGACTTGGCCTTGTCGAAGCCGGCGAGCAGCATGCGCGTCATCGAATAGGCCGAGGAGGGCGCGTAGCCCGGCGGCGTCTTGAACTTCGACTGGTAGCTCGCCGCGAAGCGCTTCGCGACGGGCGTGTCGACGGTGTAGTAGAAATTCGTCCCGACCCACAGGTTCTCGCGGATCTCGGGCGAGAGCTGGATCAGCTCCTCGACGCCCGAGGACCACGACATGATGAGCGGTACCTTCGGCGTCAGGCCGAAGTTGAAGATCTCGCGCGCGCCCGCGACCGCGTCGCCGCCGAAGTTGACCATCGCCACGACGTCGGGCCGGTTCGCCGCGGCCTTCTGCACGTAGTTCGAGAACTCGCGCTCGCCGAGCGGGTGGCGGTCGGCGCCGACGAACTCGATGCCGTGCGTCTTGCCGACCTCCTTCACGTACTTCTCGACCGACCAGCCGAAGGCGTAGTCGGCGACGAGCAGGTGCCAGCGCTTGGCCCTGGGGTTCGCCTTCATGAAGTTGTCGACTACGGTCTTGGCCGCGGTGTAGGGGCTCGCCGCCCACTGGAACGAGTAGCGGTGGCAACGGCTGCCCGAGATGTCCTCGGTGCCGCCCGAGAAGAGGTGCACGACCTTCTTGCGCTTGGCCACCTCGGATACGGCCAGCGCCACGCCCGAGGACCAGGGTCCGATCATGAAGCGCGCGCCTTCGCCGTCGATCGCCTCCTCGGCGCGCCGCGTCGAGGTGCCGGCCTGGGTCGCGCCGTCGCGCGTGATGTACTTGATCGGCTGGCCGAGGATTTTCATGCCGCGCTCATCGAGCGCCATGCGCATGCCGCGGTCGTTGAGCGGCCCGACGTCGGCAAAGGCGCCGGTCTGGTCCCACAGGCCGAGGATCACGACCTCCTTCGCCTGCGGCCGCACGATCGCCGGAAAGCCGAGCGCCGCGACGCCCGCGGTGGCCGCCTTGAGTACTGTCCTGCGCTTCTGCTCAGCCATCTTCTCCTCCTCCGGAAAGCCGGCAGCGTACTGGAATTCGGGGTCAGGGCCGTAATTCGTTTCGACCGACCGCGCTCACGGCCTGG
>DASRFB010000030.1:0-32729 GCA_035651815.1 Burkholderiales bacterium
GTGCTGAAGATGATCGTCGTCGGCCGCTGGCTCGCGATCGTCGCCGTGCCGTTCTTCGTGGCGCACTTCGGCGCCTTCATGGCGATCCATTTCCTGTTCATCTACGAGCTGTTCGTGCGCGGACCGCGCCACACGGGGCCCGAGCCGCGCGCGCTCGAGGCGATAGCGGGCGCGCTCGGGCCGCTCTGGCCGGCGCTGCTCGCGCTGTTCCTCAGCCACGGCGTGTCGTTCGCGCTCGACTTCTTCGGCCGCGGGGAGCGCCGCGGCGCGAAGCTATCGATCCTGATGAACGCGCCCTACAAGCGCGTGGTGGTGATGCAGCTGACGCTGATCGCGGGCGGGGGGCTGCTGCTCGCGCTGCAGACGCCGGTGCCCGCGCTCGCGCTGCTGGTCGCGCTGAAGATCGCGGCCGACCTTTGGGCGCACCGCAGCGAGCGCACGGCCGCGGCGCCTCGCCCCGCCTGACGCCGGCTCAGCGGCCGGTGGCCTGGCCGAGCCGCTCGGCGACCGAGGTCTCGAGGGACGCCTCGCCCGCCGCGGCGATCTTTCCCGCCTCCATCATGTGCTTGAACGCGACCAGGTCGGCGCTCGCCTGCCGCTCGGGCCGGCGGCCGAAGAGCTTCGCGACCTTGGCGCCGAGAGCGCCGCGCGGCGGCCGGTAGCCCAGCTCGACGCGCACCAGCGTCGCGCCGCCGTCGCCGACCGGCTCGAAGATGACCGCGCCCCAGTTGTCCAGACCCGAGCCGTCGACCGAGCGCCATGCGATCAGCTCGTTCGGCCGCTCGTCAATGATCTGCGAGACCCATTCGACCGTGGTCTTCAGCGGCCCCCGCGCCACCCAGTGCCAGCGGTTGTCGCCGATCGCCCGCACCGACTCCAAGTGGCGCATGAACAGAGGCAGGGTCTCGAACTTGCGCCAGAACGCGTAGAGCCGCTCGCGCGGGCACTCGACCACGACCGCCGGCCGCACGTGCACGTCGCGGTCGCGCGCGCGGTCGAGCAGCGCGCCGTAGAGCACGTCGAGCGCGGTGACGCCCGCCGCGGCCGCGACGGTAGCAGCCACCCGCTCCCGGTTCGCCGAGCGCGAGCTGTACGCGAGACCGAGCAGGACGAGGTCCATGAGATCGCCGGTCGCGCGCGCCTCGATCCAGGGCCCCGGCTCTCGCTGCACCAGGATGCCGGCGCCGCTCGCGATCTCGCGCAGCCCGACGAGCCGCACCAGCCATGCCGGCGCCTCGATGCCGATCGAGCGGCCGAAGGCCCGCGGAGCGAGCACCTGCACTGCGCCGAGACCGATGCCGAACCATCCGAGTGCGCGCGGGAGCGTGTCGTCCTGCATGTGATCCTCCGATGACGATTCTGACGCCGGCGGCGCGCACGGGTTCCTTCGGGCCCGTTAAACAAGCCCAAAGGCCTCCTGGATACCTTCCATTACCGCGGCTCGATGGCAAGCATCGGCATGGGTCGCGGGACGGCAAGGGTGCCCGCCTCCCGGCCCAATCCGGCGCCTAGGCAAAAGGGGGTGCAGGCGGAGTATGAACACGAATTCGGAGGCCTGATTGCTCGCATTCAGCAAACGCAATAAGTTCACCGAGGGCCAGCTGCGCAGCGTCACGAAGCTGGTGACGTGGCGCGTGATGGTGACGCTGACCAACTTCGCCGGTGGACTCATCACCACGGGCGACTGGCGCGTCGGTCTCGGCGTGGCGGGATTCGCGCTCGTCGTGAACAGCACGCTGTACTGGTTCCACGAGCGAGCCTGGAACGGCGTGCCCTGGAACAAGCGCGCGGCCGAGGCTTGAGGCAGAACCCGAAGTTGTAGCTTGCGGCGGGCCCGGTCTCCGGATCGGGCCCGTTTTTTGTGGGATGCCGGGGCACCGCTCGCCGCCGACGCATGGACTGGAAGGCCCGTCCGAAGGAAAATAGCGGGCTTTCATCCATCCCGAAGGAATGCGCTTTGGAAAAAGTAATGGCCGCCGTCCGGACCGGCCCGAGCAAGACCGAGTTCCGCGAATACCCGATGCCGGACATCCCCGAGGACAGCGCGCTCATGAAGATGGAGGTCGCCGGCATCTGCGGCACCGACGTCAAGCTCTACGCGCACCCGCCGTCCGACGCGCCCGTGATCATGGGACACGAGAACATCGGCGTCATCGCCAAGGCGGGCCGCGAGTTCACGCGGCGCAAGGGCTTCAAGGAAGGCGATCTGGTCTTCGTCGAGCACTACGTCATGTGCGGCAAGTGCGAGTGGTGCCACCTCGGGCAATACCGCCACTGCGAGAACACCGACTGGCGCAAGAACCCGGACGCGATCCGCTACGGCTACACGTCGGCCGCGAAGGCGCCGCACCTCTGGGGCGGCTTCGCGCAGTACGTCTACCTGCCGTGGAACGCGGTGGTGCACCACGTGCCGAAGAGCGTCACGCCCGAGCTCGCGGGCCTGGTCACGCCGATGGCGAACGGCGTCGAGTGGTCGCTGTTCGACGGCGGCGTCGGCTACGACTCGAGCGTGTTGATCCAGGGGCCGGGACAGCAGGGCCTGTCGCAGACCGTGATCTGCAAGCAGGCGGGCGCGTCGCTCATCATCGTGACGGGCACTTCGAAGGACGCGGCGCGCATGAAGGTCGCGAAGGAGCTCGGCGCCGACTACGTCATCGACGTGCAGAAAGAGGACCCGCTCGCGCGCATCATGGAGATCACCGGCGGGAAAGGCGTCGACGTGGCGCTGGACTGCACCGCGGGGGCGGGGACGATTCCCATCCTGCTAGGGGTCGAGGCGCTGAAGCGCAAGGCCGGGACCATCGTCGTCCAGGGCGAGCTGAAGGAGTTTCCCAACTTCCCGCTCGAGCGCGTCACCGTGAAGGCGATCACGATGAAGAGCGCGCGCGGCCACAGCTACAAGGCCTGCGAGCTGGCGCTGGCGCAGCTCGCGTCGAAGCGCTTTCCGCTCGAGAAGATCACCACGCACCGCTTCGGCCTCAAGGACGTCGACCTCGCGATCCGCTCGGTCGGCGGCAAAGGCGCGCCGGACGTGATCCACGCCTCGCTCATGCCCTGGCTGTGACGGGGCGTCAGGGCGCGGCCAGCGCCTTGCGCTGATAGAGCCCGGGGTTCGCCACCCGGATGGATTCGCACGCGGCCGGGTCGGCGAGCTCGATCGCGATGCCGACCGGGCGCTCGAGCAGCGCCCAGCGCGGATAGGCGTCGAGCGGAACGATCAGCGTGCCGTCCTCCGCGGCGAAGCTCGCGCTCGCCGCCTCGCTGCGCGAGGCGCCTTCGCCCCACCAGTGCACGGTCAGACGCGGCTCGCCGCGCCGGCCGGCGCACGAGAAATCGAACCGCAGCAACCCCGCGTCCCGGCCGGACACTCGCAGCCGCGAAAGATCCGCGACCACGCCGCCGCGCGCGTTCGGCGCCGGCTCGAGCAGCGCGACGCGCTGCATCCGGTCCGAAAGGGTCGCTTCCGAGCGTCCCCACGCCACCGGGATTTTGCGCAAGTCGCGCACGGCGAAGGCCTTGTCGAGGAGCGCGAGCTCGCCCTCGGTGCGTGGCACCGCCCCGGCGTCCAGCAAGCCGATGACGAACCCGTTCTCCGTCGCGGGCACGTAGCGCTCCAGCACGAAGCGGAACAGAACCGGATCGCGCAGCGCGACGCTGCCCCCGTCGTGCATCACGTTGTCGGCCTCGAGCAGCGCGAGCCGCGGCGGACGGCGCGACAGCGCCGCGACGGCGCGCCGCTGCTGCGCCACCGCGACCATGTTGACCGGCGCCGACACGTCGGTCGGCGGCAGGCGCCCGGTGTAGAAATACTGGGCGTTGCGGTTGCTGAGGTCGAGATACGACTCGCCGTCGGCTAGGTGCGCGGCAAGCGTCCGCTGGAGCGCGACGATCTGCCTCCAATGGTCGCTGCGCACGTTCGCCACGCCGACATTCGGAAGCCCGGCGCTGCGCGCGTCGACGAGCCGCGCCGTGCGGACGTCGGACGACACCGCCGAGGCGAGCGACGAGATCGACACCTTGCCTTCGGTGAGCGCGCCGGCGAACGCCGCGATGCAGACCAGCATCGCGGCGCGCGCCCCGGGCGCGGCTCCGCGCCACAGCGCGATCGGCAGCAGCACCGCCCACGCGAACAGCGATACCGTTCCGGCCCTCGACAGATCGCCCGGGTCGATGCGGCCCATCGAATACGGGATCACGAGGAGCAGGAACAGCGACGCGACCACCATCGGCAGGACCCGGCTCGAATCCGCCCCGGTGCTCCGCGCGCGCAGCGCGGCGAACACGGTCACGAGCACGACGCCGATCCAGGACATGCGGGCGATCTCGAAAATCAGCCCGGCCCTGCCCTCGGAGCGCCAGCTCTCGTGCCAGGGAATCCCCCACGCGACCTGATTGATCGGCCCGTTCTCGACGACGTAGCGCAGCGCCCCGGCCAGCATCCCCCCGATGGGCGTCGCCGCCGCGAGCAAGGCGATCGCGGCCGCGACCGCGCCGAGGCCCACGAAGGCCGCGCGACCGCGCACCCTGGCGAGGCACCACGCGGCCACCGGGGCGCTCGCGGCGAGCGCGAGTCCTCCCTGCGCCGGCTCGCCGAGGATGACGATCGGGGCGGTCGCGAGCCAGAGCGCGAGCCAGCGCCCGGGACGCTCGCGCGCGAGCGCGCCCCCGATCCACAGGCAGAAGAACGGCACGAGGAAGAGCCATCCGGAATTTCCCGCGAGCATCAATGCCGACAGGACCGCGACCGCGAGGCTTCCGGTGCCGGCGTAGACGCACAGGTACGCCGCGAGTCCCAGCATCGCCGCGGCGAGGCGGGCGGCCTCGCCCATGCTCGCCGCCGTGCCGTCGTAGAACAGCCTCGAGACGAGCGCCGCGAGATCGTCCCCGACGAGGCCGTGCGCGGGAAGGTAGCCGACGTACGGCACGATGCCGTTCACGTACGCCCAGGCCCCCAGCACCGACTCGCCGAAGTGATAGTCGTCGGGCGACACGTTGGGCGGCACGGTCGTCCCCAGCCGGATCGCGACGACCAGCGCGAACAGCGCCACCGGAGAGACGAGCCGCTCGAGCGCGCCCGACGTGGTGGTGCTCGCGGCGTACCGGCGTCCGAGGTCGATCCACCCCCACGCCATCAACGCGCCGACCACGACGCCGAGCGCCGGCGTGGTCGCGTAATGCGCCGCGACGCCGTCTTCCGTCGTGATCCGCGCCGGGACGAGCGTCAGGAACAACAGCGGCAGGCCGGCCTGCGCCCAGAGCAGCAGCGCCGGGAGCGCCGAAGCCAGCCGGCCGGGACGGCGCGAGGCGGCGGCGCCCAGCGCACCGAGGCCGAGCAGCGCGCACGCCGACGTCGCGACCGCGTACAGCGCAGGGTCCCACCACCCGGCGGTCCGGCCCAGGACCAGGGCCAGCTCCCCCGGGACAAGCGCGAGCAGGAGCACCGCGTAAGCCGCGAGCCCCGGCGCCGCAGCCGGCGCCGCGCCACGCCGCCCGAGCCCGGAAACCGCGATGACGGCAAGCGAGCCGAACGCCGACGCGAGGACCCAGTGCGCGTCGGCCGTCGAAGCCGAAAGCAGGCCGCCGAGCGCCGCCACGACCGGGAGCGACCAGAGGACGAGCTCGCGCGCGAGGCCCGGATGCTCGTGGCCGGCTTCCGCAGCCCGCGGCAGCAGCTTCGCGAGCGCGCGCCACGCGACGAGAGCCACCATCGCGAACACGACCGCGCCGATGATCGCCCGGTGCGGCCAGATCTCGCCGCGCCGGACCATGCGCCCGGACGCGAAATCGGCGAGGTCGTATGCCGCCATCGCCTTGAGGACGACGAGAGCGGCAGCGAACGCCAGCCCGAACGACGTCACCAGCATCGCCAGCTTGCGCAGCTCCTGCGCTCCGGACGCGTCGTCGTCCGCGCGCCAGGTGCGCGTCAGCGCGCATCCGCCGGCGTAGACGAGCACCAGCATTGCGACCAGGATCGGCGGCGCGATAAGGTCCTGCAGCTTGGTCTCCGCGCGCCAGCTCAGGTGGCCGACGATGAACTCCGGATACGGCTGGGCCAGGTTCAGGCTCAGCGTCCCGGCGAGCGCCGCGAAGCCGAGCACGGCGGCCAGGACGACGACGGCGGTCCGCGCCGTCACGCCGGATCGAACGCGCCGAAGCATGCGAGCAGCAGGATCTTGAAGAGTTTCGCGTTGCCTCGGATCGCGCCGATCTTCGTCGGCGTCGGGCCCGTCGCCGGATAGCGGCGCACCGTCGGCAGCTCGATGCAGCGATACCCGAGCCTCGGTGCGCGCACCGACAGGTACGCGAGCAGCTCGTAGGTGTCGAAGACGTCGCGGAAGACGGCGATGCGGGAATCAGTCAGCAGCCGCCGGCTGTAGGCGCGGAAGCCCTGGGTGGTATCGGTCCAGCGGAAACCCGAGAACCAGCTGAGCAGCGGCGCGTGCACCGCGCGGATCGCCAGGTCGCGCGCGCGCGGCGTGTTCTCGCCCCGCCCCCCCGGAACGTAGCGCGACGCCTGCACGAAGTCGACGCCCTCGCGCAGCGCCCCGATGAAGCGCGGGATCGCCTCGGGATCGTCCTTGTCGTTGCCGTCGATGGTCACCACGCCTTCGTAGCCGTGATCGAGGGCGAACGCGTAGGCGCAACGCAGCTGCGCGCTCAGGCCCCCGCGGTCCCGCTTCACGAGCAGGCCGCGGACGCCGCAGCGCCGGAGCAGCTCGAGGCCGAGCGACCCGTCGGTGCTGCCGCCGTCGACGATGACGACGTCGGCCCCGTCTTCGATGCGCAGCGCCGCGATGCGCCCGAGCAGGCGTCCGATGCGCTCGCCTTCGTTGATCACCGGTATGACCACGCACCACGGCTGGCGCCGGCCGAGCCAGAGCGGCGTGTCGAACGCGGGCACTTGCCGCTGCGCGCGCGGACGGCGATCGGACGCGGGCTCCATGCGGGCCTCTAGCGATACTCGCGGATCGCGAGGATGACCGCGCGCTCGATGGCGCCGAGCCTCGCTTCCCCGGGCGCCGTCAGCATCTCGATGCAGACCACGGAGTCCGGAAGCACCCCGCGCAGCGCGCGCGCGACCGCCGCGTGATCCGCGCCGCCTTCCCCGAGAGGCGCCAGGCCCGGCTCGCTCGCGTGCACGTGCCCGATCAGGGGCGCGCTGCGGGCGAGGACCGCCTCCGGATCCTCGCCGTTGACGGCGATCGTGCCGGTGTCGAGCTGCATCCGGATCGCGGGATGCGCGGTCCGCTCGACGATCTCGGCGGCCTCGGCGCTGCCCGTCATGAAATTGCAGCCGTAGCGCGCGGGATTGGGCTCCAGGCATATCGCCACGCCGTGCGCGAGCGCAACGTCGCCGAGCCGCCGGAAGAAGTCGACCGCAGCCGCGGCAGCCTCCTCCTCGGAAAGCCCGCCGCGGTCGCGGTTCTTCGGCGACCCGAACACGAGACAGGGCGCGCCGAGGCCGGACGCGATCCGGCACACGTGCCCGAGGTGCGCGAGCATGGCGCGCTGCACGTCGGCGGCGCCGAAGAGGTTCAGCCCCGTCGTCCCGAACAGCAGCGACTGCATCCCCGTGATGGCGAAGCCGCGATCCGCCCACCAGCCGCGCACGCGCGCGACGTCGGCCGCCGATGCGGCGGCCGGATCGGGGAAGTACTTGCCCGGCGCGATGTCGACGGCGTCGATGCCGTGGCGGCCGAGCAGATCGGCCGCCGCACGGTCCTCGGCGCGATCCCAGGCGATGTTGGAGACCGCGAGCCTCACGGGCGCTGGGTCCGCGGCTCGGACTGGACGTAGGCGCGGATCGCCCGGACGGTGTCGCGCTTGTCGTATTGGTACGCGCCGCTTCCGCCGAACGGCGCGGCATGGCGCGTGCGCATGTCGTAGGTCGGCACGGCTCCGCCGAGCGTCTGCTCGAACCGCATGCCGAAGCCCTCCGCCGCGACCTCGGCCATGGCGATCGGCTCGGCGGTGAGGTGCACCAGACGCAGCCCGGTGGCGAGCGCCGTCCTCAGGTCGTCCCAGAGCTTGACCATGGGATAGAACTGGAAAACCGCGCGGCTGTCGATGCGGTCGACATTGTTGCCGTTCAACAGATCGAATACCGCGTTCTTGCGCAGCCCCGGACCGACCAGCCCGGGAAGGCGCACCACGAGATGCCGCGCGAATCGCTCGGCGACGAACTTCTCGAGCCTGCGGCGGTGCAGCCCGTACGCGTGCAGCCCCGATTCGTCGACCGCGGAATCCTCGTCCACCGCGACCGGCCGCTGGAACACGTCCACCGTGCTGATCAGCACGAACGTCGCGCAGCGGATCTGCTCGAGGTAGCGCATCAGGCGCTCGAGGTTCGCGCGATCGGCATCGGGCTCCCGGTTCGCGATCCATTTCTGGGCCGGGGCGCCCGCGCAGACGACGAGATCGAACGACCGCGACGCGATGTCCGCGATGTTCCGCGAATGGAACCCGGCGTCGAACGCGCGCTGACCGAGCAGCGTCGTGCCGACGAATCCGGTGCAGCCGATCAGGGCGTCGGCCATCGCGTCGTCGCGGACCGGTCAGGCGGCAAGCGGCAGCTCCGCATCGAGCCGGTCGAGCACGTCGTAGACGTTGTCGATCTTGCCGCCGAGGATCGAGAAGCACCCGGGCAGCTCCGCGTGCCGCTCGAACAGAATCGGGCGGCCGTCGTCGGTCTCGTTCCTGACGAGCACCGTCTTCACCTCGAGCAGCGACTCGACGTAGCGCGCATCGCGCACCGCGGGAACGTAGCGGGCCGAGTCGCGGATCATCCGGTCGACGCGGCTCGCGCCGTCGTACTGCGCCAGCCTGTGATACGGATCCACGGCGGGCACCTCCTCCCAGCTCAGGTGGGGCGTGTAGCGAACGTGCGACAGGGCGTGCACCGAGCGGGCCGGGAAAGGCATCAGCGAGAAGAACGGCCCGTCCATGACCGTGACGCCGAGGCCCTCGAGGGCGGGCGGCGTGCGCACCAGCGCCATCTCGGTGATCTCGTGCTTGAGTCCCGCCGATCCGCGCGACGACGCTCCGCCGAGCCGCTTCAGGCCGCTGTAGGTGCAATTGAAAACGAGCGGTGCCGTGACCTCGACCGTTCCGGCCGGCCCCTGGCAGCGCACCCGAAGCCGATCGCCGCGAAGGTCGACGTCGGTGACGGTCGTCTCGAAGCGCACCTCGGCGCCCGCGTCGTCGAGGTCCTGCCTCATGCGACGCTCGAGCAGCGCGGCGTCGAACGCGTATTCCTCGGCGACGAACACGTCCTCGATCAGTCGCCGCTCGAACAGCGACCGCAGGTTCGGCGGCGCCGGCTCGAGCCGCGCGCCGATGGCCCGGCAGAAGGCGCGGAACTGCGCGGCCGTCACCTTGGAATTGCGGCGCGCGATCGCGTACAGCGAGACGAAATCGCGCTTGAGCGCCTCGGGGTAATCGCGCGCGAAGCGCGGCACGTTGACCCGGCTGCGGTACGCCGTCGTGAAGCTGCGGGGATAGTGGTAGCCGTTGTGGATGCGCGCCTGATTGTGGAACGACGCGCGGCGCAGCAAGCCCGGCTCGCGCTCGACCAGGAGGACGTCGCGCGTGCGACGCCGCCGCAGCAGGTAGGAAGCGACGGCCGCGCCGTAGAACCCGCCGCCGATGACGATCGCCCCGTGCATCGGCCCGAGGCTCAGGCGGGCTGCCGCGGCCGGGTCTCGCGCCGGCCCGGATGCCCGTGCGCGTCCTCGACGTTGAGCTTCTCCCTGCCCACCATGCGCGCGCTCGTGAACTCCTGCCCGACGTGGTACAGCGGTCCTTCGCCCGACAGCCGGGCCATGTGCAGGATGTACTCGCCGAGGACGAGCAGCACGAGCGAGATCAGGAAGAACATCCCCGACTGCTGCAGCGAGAGCGTGGTCCAGCCGGGAGCCACGTCCTCCTTCAGCATCGCGACGGCGATGACGTAGGCCGAGTACACGAGGTTCGACACCGCCCCGAAGAGCGAGAGCGCGGTGACCAGGCGCATCGGCGCGCGCGTCGTCGACAGCAGCAGGCGCACGCCGCGGTCGACGCTGTCGCCGAGGCGCTTCTTGCGCGCGCCGCGCAGCGGCGCGCTGTAGGCGAGGTGCGCGCGCGCGAATCCCGCGGTCGCCGGCAGCAGCCGGTACGCGACGACGGGCTGGCCGTGCTGGAGGACGAAGTTGACGACGCGCCGGCTCAGCACGCGGTATTGCGGCGCGTCCTTTTCCAGGTCGATGCCGCCGAACGGCCGGTAGAGCAGGTTGAAGCCGAAGGAGCAGAACCGGTAGGCGAGGCTCTGCGGCGGCTTGTGCGCGTTCGAGGCGAACACGACGTCGGCGCCGGCGACCGCGCGATCGAGCATGGACGCGAGGAACGCGATGTCGTCCATGCCCGCGTCGAAGACCGCCACGAAATCGCCCAGCGCGTTTTCCAGGCCCACCCACGAGGCCGTCTCGGGGTCGACTTCCTTGGTGAGCGCGTAAACCTGCAGGTTCGGAAGCCCGTCGTCGCCGACCAGACTCTTGAGCACGGCGACGCTGTCGTCGTCGGACGCGTTGTCCACGACGACGACCTCGTAATCGCTGGCGAGCGACGAGACCACCGCGTCCACGCCGGAAAGGACCCGGCGCAGCTCCGCGGAGCGGTTGCGCACCGCCACGACCACCGACAGGAACACCGGGTGCTGTGCCATCGCGCCTCCCACGCACGTCGCGCGGACAGTCTCGAAGACCATATTCTAGCCGGCTTCTTCGACTTGCCCCGAAGCGGAAAGCGTCCGAACATCGCGCGATGGCCCTCCCCCGCATCGGCATCGCGCTCGGCGACCCCGCCGGCATCGGTCCCGAGATCGCGCTGAAGGCCGCGCTCGCGCCGGAAGTGCGCGCGGTCGCGCGGCCGCTGCTCTTCGGAGATCCGGGCGTGCTGGCGCTGCACGCGGCCGCTTGCGGTCTGCGCCCGAAGGTCCGGCGCGTGCTGCGGGCGGCGGACGCCGGCTGGGAGGGCGACGAGCTGACCATCGTCGAGCGCCCGCAGTTCTCTCCCGGGGAGCTGCACCTGGGCACCATCGCCGCGCCGCACGGCGAGTCGGCTCTCGATTCGGCGAAGGCCGCCATCGACGCCGCCCTCGCCGGCGAGGTCGACGCGGTGGTCGCGGCGCCCCAGACCGAGGCGGCGATCAAGCTCGCGGGCGTCGGCTTCGACGGCTATCCGTCGTTCGTCGCGCGCTGCGCCGGCGTGCCGCCCGAGGACGCTTTTCTCATGCTGTGCTTCGAGCGCGGCGGCGTCGAGACGCGCATCGTGCACGTCACGCTGCACGCGGGCGTGCGCCGCGCGCTCGAGCTGCTGACCCGCGACCGCGTGCTGCACGCGCTGCGCTCGGCCGACCGGGCGCTGCGCCGGCTCGGAGTCGCGTCACCGCGGCTGGCCGTGGCCGGGCTGAATCCGCACGCCGGGGAAGGCGGACTGTTCGGAGACGAGGAGAAGGAGGTGATCGTGCCGGCGATCCGGGACGCGGCCGCCAACGGCGTCGCCGCCGAAGGCCCCTTCGGCGCCGACACGATCCTGCGGCGCGAGGGCTACGACGCCTGCGTCGTCATGCTGCACGACCAGGGGCACATCGCGGCGAAGCTCCTCGCGCCGGCGGGGGCCGCGGCGCTCACGATCGGGACGCCGGTGCTGTTCTCGTCGGTCGCGCACGGCAGCGCGCTCGACATCGCGGGGAAGAACCGCGCCACGCCGGCCGCCCTCATCGAGGCGGTCCGGCGTCTCGCGCACGCGCGCTCACGCGCGTGAAAGGCGCCGCCGAGGGGCAGCGTCCGGTGCCTCAGCAGGTGACGTTGACGCTGTCCCAGGTTCCGTTGTTGCAGCGGTACTGGTATCCGGCCTGGCACGACATCGTGCCCGACGAGTACTCGGTGCCGGCGTAAGCGCAGCTTCTGCCCACGCTCGCCACGGCCGGGCGCTCGACCACGGTGGCGCTCTCGCGCGTCACCACGGGACGTTCGACGACGGTCTCGTGCACGACCGGGCGGCCGCAGCCGGCCAGGATGACGGACGGCAGGGAAAGCAGGAGCAGTAGTGAGCGTCGCATGTGAGTCCTTTCGCTGGTGGGTGATTGTCCCCGTCCCCAGCGTTGACTTCGGCATGCGGCGCAAGTTTCCGCGGGCGAAACGGCGCTCGAAAAAGCGCACGGCGCGCGTCCTTCCGGACTACGCGCCGTGTCGCGACGTGCCGACGGCTACGGCCCGAACGCCTCAGCCGCGCTTGTACGTGATCTTCTTGGTGCCGCCGTCGCAGCTGCCGACCACCTTCTGGTCCTTCACTTCCTCGTTCGAGACGACGTCGAGGGTATAGCTCTTGACGCCTTTCTGCTGCAGCTTCGCGTCGATCTCGCCCTTGAGGTCCTCGCAGGCCTTGCGCATCGACGGCGCGGCCGCGGGCGCGGGCGTCTGCGCCTGCGCGTTGTCCGCCGGCGCCTGGCCCTGCGCGAACGCGAGCGCCGAGACCAGCGCGAGCGATGCGAACATCGTGAGGTATTTCATCGCCATCTCCCTTCTTCGGTTGTGGGAAGCCGCGCCCCGAGGGGCCCGGGAGTTGCAGGCCGAATCCTAATCCGGATCGGGGCCGGCGACCGAGAAATTTTGCTTTCCTGGCGCGGGCGCGCTAGATTTGCGTTTCGTCGAGATCGAGACTTGGAGGAACGCCATGGGCAAATTCGTCATTTCCCCGCATTTCAGGCTGCAGGAGTGGGTCGCCGAGGAGAAGGGCTACTTCGCCGCCGAGGGCCTGGACTACGAGTTCCGCGACAACTACGGTCCCGGCGAAGCCGCGAAGAAGCACACCACCGCGAACAAGGTCGGCGCCTACCAGAGCCTCGAGTCGGGACGCGCGTGCGACATCAGCGGCGCGTGCCACTGGACCGTGAACGTCGCGGCCTCGAACGGCCACGGCAAGCTGTACGCCGACGCGTACTCGGTGTCGCCGTGCGCGGTCTTCGTGCCGCCCGAGTCCGACATCCGCCATCCCGAGCAGCTGAAGGGCGTCCCGATCTCGGTCGGGCACCAGTCGGGCAGCCACTACGCCACCATCCAGGCGCTCGAGCAGTACATGCCGCTGTCCGACATCAAGCTGTCGTTCGCCGACGGCCTCCTGTTCCGGCGCCTCGAGCTCGCGGTCGACCGCAAGGTCCCCGCCGTGTCGCTCTTCAGCGGCCCTTACTACTTCCTCGAGCAGCTCGGATTCCGCAAGGTGATCGACACCACCTTCATGATGGCGTCGATGATCACCGGCAACCCGGACCCCGAGGACATCGGCAAGTTCTACCGCGCGCTGCGCAGGGCCCAGCGCGACATCGACCTGCGTCCGGAGCTCTATACGCACTACTACAAGAACGAGTTTCCCGCGCGCTTCCTCGACCAGATGGACACGAGGCGCTGGGGCCCCGGCGAGCGCGTCGTGTTCGAGCCCTACACCAAGGAAGTATTCGAAGAGTCGTTCCGCTGGATCGCCGAGCGCGGCATCTTCCCCGAGGGCGGGATGGGCGCCGGCCGCTACGAGGACGCGGTTCTTACGCTGCGCGCGTAGCGCGTCAGCTCTGCGGCGGCGTCTCGCGCGCGAGCGCGAACGGCCACGGCGCGGCGGAAACGCCCTCGATCGGCAGGCGCACGATGAACTCGCTGCCCTTGCCGACGCCGGCGCTGCGCGCCTGGACGGTTCCGCCGTGCAGCGTCACCAGGTCGCGCACCAGCGCGAGGCCCAGCCCGAGGCCCGCCTGCGATTGATGCAGCGACGGGTGCGCCTGGGTGAAAAGCTCGAAGATCGACGCCATCTGCTCGGGCTGCATGCCGACGCCCGTGTCCCGGACCCGCAGGACGGCCTGGTCGCCCTCGCGGTCGACCGTGACGGCGATCTCGCCGCCGGGATCGGTGTACTTCGCCGCGTTGTTGAGCAGGTTCACCACCACCTGGCGCAGGCGGTCGGGGTCGGCGTTCAGCTCGATCCCGGGGAAGTAGTGAAAAACCTCGAGCCGGTGGCGGCGCGACTCGATCAACGGGCGCACGATCTCGATCGCCTGGTTCGCGACGTCCTGCAGCACCATCTGCTGGCGCTTCAATTGCAGCGATCCGCGGCTGATGCGGCTGACGTCCATCAGATCCTCGACCAGGCGCTTCATCTGCCGCACCTGGCGCTCGATGATCTCGGCGACCCGCTTGAGCGCCGGATCCGCGTTGCCGCGCATCTGCAGCACCTGGCCCGAGTTCGCGAGCGGCGCGAGCAGGTTGCGCAGCTCGTGCGCGAGCGTGGCGAGGAACACGTTCTTGCGATCGTCCGCGACGCTGAGGTCCTGCGCCCGGCTGCGTAGCGCCTGCTCCTCTTCCTTCAGGTCGGTGCAGTCGCGCAGGATCTTGCCGTAGCCGACGATCGTACCGTCGGCCGCTCGCACGGGCACGACGACGCCCAGGGCCCAGAACCGCGAGCCGTCCTTGCGGACTTGCCAGCGCTCGTCTTCCGAGCGCCCGGTCGTCGCGGCCCGCTCGAGCTCCTGCCAGGGGACTCCGGCCTTCAGGTCCTCGGGCGTGAAAATGATCAGAAGCGGCTTGCCGAGGACCTCGTGCTCCTCGAATCCGGTGATGCGGGCGGCCCCGGCATTCCAGTGGATGATGCGGCCGTCGGGATTCATGGCGAAGATGGCGTACTCGTCCACCGTCTCCACGAACAGACGAAACAGGGTGTCGCCGTCGAGGGCTTGGGACATGGGATCGTCTTCTTGCGAAAATTTCCCGTGTGACCCGCCCGGCCGGAAAAAGTGCGGCCGGGAGGACCCGGCGCGTCAGATCTTGAAGGCTTCCAGCGTTTCCGGGGCGAAGAGCTCTTCCGACGCAAGGCGCCGCCGCGACAGCCCCTGCTCGTGGTGATAGCGCAGGAACGTGTCGAGCACGTGCCGGTTCGGGGCAAACCCGTAGGCCCACCAATCGTCGCCGAGCTCGCGCCGGGTCTCCTCGACGGCCGCGAGCTGCCACGGGAGCATGGTCACGAGCGCCGCGCTGTTGTAGAGGTTGTCGTAGACGACGCGCTGCGCCCGCGCGAATGCCTTGAGCAGCGACTGCGCGATCCAGCGGTTCGCTTCGTACACTTCGCGCCGGATGACGACCGTGTGCATGATCGGGAAGATCTTCGTCTTGCGGAAATACGCCTTCTCGACCTCGACGTAGTTCTCGAACAGACGACGCACCGCTCCCGGGCGCGAGAGAAAGGTCGATGGCATGCGCGCGGTGTGCAGAGCGTCGAGCTCGCCGTCGGCGAGCATGCGCGCGAGCGTCTTGCCGGGATCGATCGGCCGGACACGGATCTTGGCGGGCAGATCGAGCCGGATCTTTTCGTCGCGGCCGGGCTCCTCCTCGCCGCCGGTCCAGTACTCCGGGCTCGCGCCGTCGACCCCGTATTCGTCCTGCAGGATGCCGCGGATCCACACGGGAGCGGTCATCTGGTACTCGGGAACGCCGATGCGCTTTCCCGCGAGGTCCTTCGGCTCGCGGATCCCCGACTTCGCCGACACGAAGATGCACGAGTGGCGGAAGAACCGCGAGGGGAACACCGGGATGGCGACGAACGCGGGCTTCTCGCGACCGAGCGACACGCAGTACGACGAGAGCGACATCTCGGCGACGTCGAACTCGCGGTTGCGGAGCATCCGGAAGAACGTCTCCTCGACGTGCAGGTTCAGCACGTTGAGGTCGATGCCGTCGGGCCGGACGCTCCCGTCCGCGAGCGCCCGCGTGCGGTCGTAGTCCCAGCAGGCGAGCGTCAGTTGCAGCTTAGACAGAGACGGGCTCTTCGTCGAGCGACGGAAACAGGCCGTGCTTCGCGCCGTCCTTGTACTTCTGGTCGACCGGCAGCTCGATCGCGCACGAGCGCACGCGCTGCGACGCGGGCTCGAGGCCGGGCACCGGCTTGCCGTCGCGGTTCGCCTGCGCCGCCTTGAGCAGCTTCTTGCGCGTGAGGATGATGCCGTTGTCGGTCGAGCACAGGTTCTCGCGCGTGCGGTCCTGGACCGCCCCCATCGACTCCTGCAGGGAGGCGTCCTGCATCGCGATGCCTTCGACGCCCGAGTAGTTGCGGCCGGACTTCTGCTTGCCGCGGTCGATGAGGTAATCGTTCGACTTGTTGGCGAGCGGGATGAACGTGCCCGGCACGTACTTGACGTGGATACCCGCGCCGTTCTTCATCGCGTCGACCTCCTTGTCGGAGAGATCGCGCGTGGGGTGGTAGTTGATGCTCCACGCCCAGCAGTTCTCGTCGTCGATCGGCACCCAGGCGTGCGCGCCGATCGGATGACCCGCGCGCGGCGCGATGATCGTGTACCACGGCATGATCCACGGCGTGATGCGCCAGTAGTACTTGCCGTGCTCCGCCTTGCGGCGCGCCCCGATGAACAGGCCGCCCTCGTAGTCGACCACCTCGAACACGGGCATGCGGTCCTGGAGGTTGTACTCGTTCGCCTTGCTGCCCTTGAACAGGGGATCGGTGTTCAGCTCGCCCGAATGCAGGAAGGACACGTGGCTCGAGTCGATGCCGCCTTCCATCGCCTGCAGGTAGTTGCACTCCTGGAAGCGCTTCGACACGAAGCGCTTCTTCGGCGACACCATCACCCACTCGAGCTCGGGCGGCGCGGGCTTCTTGTCGGGCGGTCCCATGTAGACCCAGACGACGTCCCCGCACTCGATGGCGGGATACGACTTCAGCTTGATCTTCTGGCGCATGCCGCTCTCTTCCTTCTCCGAAGGAAGGTCGACGCACTGGCCGTTCACGTCGTATTTCCAGCCGTGGTAGGGGCAGCGGATGCCGCACTCCTCGTTCCGCCCGAACCAGAGCGACACGCCGCGGTGCGCACAGAACTCGTCGATGATGCCGATCTTGCCGTCGCTGTCGCGGAACGCGACCAGATTCTCGCCCAGGAGCTTCACGCGCACCGGCGGACAATCGGGCTCGGCGATCTCCCAGGCGTGCAGCGCGGGGATCCAGTAGCGGCGGAAGAGGTCGCCGATGAGCGTTCCGGGCCCGGTCCGGGTCAACTGTTCGTTCTGTTCTTTCGAAAGCATCGATGTCTCCTTGCGGCCACTCTCAGTCGGCCTTGGCGCCGGACGCCTTCACGATGGGCGCCCAGCGCTTCACTTCGGAAGCGAGATATGCGGTGAATTGCTGCGGATCGAGGTCGCCCGGCTCGATGCCCTCGGGCTTGAGGCGCTGCAGCACGTCGGGCTCCTTGAGCGCGCGCCGCACGTCGGCGTTGAGCTTGTTCACGATGTCCCGCGGCATGCCGGCCGGGCCTGACAACGAGAACCAGATCGTCGCCGTGAGCTCGGGATAGCCGAGCTCCTTGAACGTCGGCACGTCGGGGAAATCGGGCACGCGCGAGGTCGAGCTGACGGCGAGCGCGCGCGCCTTGCCGGCCCTGATCTGCGTCGATGCGGTGGTCAGCGTCGTCGACACGATCTGCAGATGGCCGGCGATGAGATCGGCGACCGCGAGGCTCGCGCCCTTGTACGGGACGTGCGTCATGCGGATGCCGGTGACCTGCTTCAGCTGCTCGGCGATCAGGTGTCCCTGCGTGCCGTTGCCGGGCGAGCCGTAGGCGAGCGTATCGGGCTCGGACTTGGCGAGCGCGATGAACTCCTTCAGCGTTTTCGCGTGCAGCCCGGGATTCACGGCGAGCACGCCGGGCGGGCCGCCGAAAAGCGCGATGTGCGTGAAGTCCTTGATCGGGTCGAACGGCACGTTCTTCGAGAGCGCGGGCTGGATGCAGTGCGAGGCCACGCCGGACACGACCAGCATGTAGCCGTCGGGCTCCGCCTTGGCGACGATCTCCGAGCCGATGACGCCGCCCGCGCCGCCGCGGTTCTCGATCACGAACTGCTGCCCCATGTACTCGGAAAGCTTCTGCGCCGTGAGGCGGCCGAGCGTATCGGCCGTGCCCCCGGGTGCGAACGGCACGATGACGCGCACCGGCTTGGTGGGATAGTCCTGGGCGGGTGCCGGGATCGCCGCGACGAGGGCGGCGACGGCGGTCAATGCGAGGAATAGTCGGTTCACGGTGCCAGAGTGAGGATGTCGGACAGAGGGACGGACATTTTACCGGACGGCGCCGTTTCGGGACACGGTTCCGTGGGCCGGAACACGGGCGCCGCAACGGCGTCCAACCCGGTATCCCACCGACGGATCGACCCACGAGAGGCAACCATGATAAGGCTCCGCGTTTCCACCCTGGCGCTCGCGCTCCTATCCGCGTCCGCGACCGCCGCCGTGGCCCCCGAGGACTACGTTCAGCGCGTCGCGAACGACTACCGCGCCGCGATGCAGCAGCAGGACTACGACCAGGACGGCGCGGTGACCCGCGAGGAGGCGCGCACGAACCTGCTGCTCTCGGGCGCCTTCAACGCCATCGACATCGACGGCGACGGCCGCATCACCCAGGAGGAGATGGATCGCTTCGTGGCCGCGCTGCCCGACAACCCGTTCTACATGTGAGCCGCCGACTATAATGCCGGTCTCACCCGCGAGGAGCCCACGATGGAAATGACCGGCGAGCAGCTCATCTCCCTGCCGCAGGCCGAGGTCTGGCGCGCCCTGAACGACCCCCAGATCCTGAAAGCCTGCATCCCGGGCTGCGAGTCGATCGACAAGACCTCGGAGAACGAGTATCGGGTCGCCATGACCGCGTCCGTCGGCCCGGTCAAGGCGAAGTTCAACGGCAAGCTCGTGCTCTCGGATCTGCAGCCGCCGAACTCCTATTCGCTCTCGTTCGAGGGCTCGGGCGGCGCCGCCGGCTTCGGCAAGGGGGGCGCGCACGTCTCGCTCGCGCCGGAAGGCGCGGGCACGCGCCTGAGCTATACCGCCAAGGCGAGCGTCGGCGGCAAGCTGGCGCAGATCGGATCGCGGCTGATCGACGGCGTCGCCAAGAAAATGGCGGACGATTTCTTCACCGCGTTCAACCGCAAGGTGGCGGGGCAGGCGCCGGAGGCCGGCCGGCCGCCGGCGCCCCCGCGCAACCCGGTCGAGACGGGCGCGGTCTCGCACGTGGGCATCGCCCCGCTCTGGTGGGTCGCGGGCGCGATCCTCGCGATGCTCGTCGTCTACTACGCCCTCGGCCCGGCGCGCTACCTGAGCTGAGCGGCGCGCGTGCGCGCCGCGCCGGCGCGGCCACGCCGACGCTCGGGTTTCCGAAGTAGGCGTCTTTGCCAAGCGCAGAGCAATCGGAGACAATCGGCCTCGCCGGACAAGGGAGAAGATCCGCAATGAAAATCCTGCTCGCGATCTCGCGCGCCGTCGACCGCGTCAACGAGCGTGTCGGACGCCTGGTCTACTGGTGCGTGCTCGCGGCCGTCCTCGTGAGCGCCGGGAATGCGATCGTCCGCTACACCCTGAACACGAGCTCCAACGCCTGGCTCGAGATCCAGTGGTACCTCTTCGCGGCGATCTTCCTGCTGTGCTCCGGCTACACGTTCCTGCACAACGAGCATATCCGCATCGACGTCGTGTCGGGCCACCTCTCGCGCCGCGCGCAGGTCTGGATCGACATCATCTGCACGATCCTGTTCATGCTGCCCATGACCGGCTACATCGTGTGGCTGTCGTGGCCGATTTTCGTGAACGCCTGGACGAGCGGCGAGATCTCCGGGAACGCCGGCGGGCTGATCCGCTGGCCGGTACGGCTGCTGGTGCCGCTCGGGTTCTCCCTCCTTTTCGCGCAGGGGATCTCCGAGCTCATCAAGCGGATCGCCTTCCTCCGCGGTCTGATCCCCGACCCCGCCGAGAAGCACGCCGATCCCGCGATCGAGCAGATGCAGGTCGAGGGCAAGGAACAGGCGTCGTGACCGCCTTCGTCGTCGCCAACATGGCGCCGCTGATGTTCGCGGCGCTCGTCGTGTTCCTGCTGCTCGGTTATCCCGTGACGTTCGCGCTCGGCGCGATCGGGCTCTCGTTCGGTTTCCTCGGGATCGAGCTCGGGCTGCTGACGCCCGCCCTGTTCGGGGCGCTGCCCGAGCGGATCTTCGGCATCCTGGCCAACGACACGCTGCTCGCCGTGCCGTTCTTCACCTTCATGGGACTGATCCTCGAGCGCAGCGGCATGGCCGAGGACCTGCTCGATACGATCGGCCAGCTGTTCGGACCCATCCGAGGCGGCCTCGCCTACGCCGTGGTCTTCGTCGGCGCGCTGCTCGCGGCCACGACGGGGGTCGTGGCCGCTTCGGTCATCTCGATGGGACTGATCTCGCTGCCGATCATGCTGCGCTACGGCTACGACCGGCGCCTCGCAAGCGGGGTGATCGCCGCCTCCGGCACGCTCGCGCAGATCATCCCGCCGTCGCTGGTGCTGATCGTGCTCGCCGACCAGCTCGGGCGCTCGGTCGGCGACATGTACGCGGGCGCAATCTTCCCGGGGCTCATTCTCACGTCGCTCTACGCTCTCTATGTGCTGGGCGTGACGCTGGTGCGCCCGGGCGCGGCGCCGGCGCTGCCGCCGGAGGCACGCAAGCTGCGCGAGCCGGACGGCCGCAGCGGCGTCGTGTCCCTCGTCGTGCTGGTGATCGCTGCCACCGGGCTCGCGGCGGCGTTCATGAAGTTCTACTACCCGGCGGACGCACCCGGCGACGAGCGCGTGGTGCTGGGCGCGTCGATCGGCGTCGGCATCGCCTTCGCGGCGGCCGCCCTGAACCGCGTGACGCGGCTCGGGCTGCTCTCGCGCATGGCCGAGCGCGTGATCTTCGTGCTCATCCCGCCGCTCGCGCTGATCTTCCTCGTGCTCGGCACGATATTCATCGGCGTCGCGACGCCGACCGAGGGCGGCGCGATGGGCGCGACCGGCGCGCTCGTCCTCGCGCTCGTCAACCGGCGGCTGTCGTGGTCGCTCCTCACGCAGGCGATGAACTCGACCGCCAAGCTGACGTCTTTCGTGGTGTTCATCCTGGTCGGCTCGACGGTCTTCAGCCTGACTTTCCGCGGCGTGAACGGCGATCTCTGGGTCGAGCACCTCCTGACGGGCCTTCCGGGCGGGCAGGTCGGGTTCCTGATCGTCGTCAACCTGCTCACCTTCGTGCTCGCGTTCTTCCTCGACTTCTTCGAGCTCGCCTTCATCATCGTGCCGCTGCTGGGCCCGGTCGCGGAGAAGCTCGGTATCGATCTCATCTGGTTCGGCGTCCTGCTCGGGGTGAACATGCAGACCTCGTTCATGCATCCGCCGTTCGGGTTCGCGCTGTTCTACCTGCGCAGCGTCGCCCCCGCCCGGGACTACGTCGACAAGCTCACCGGCAGGACGCTCGCGCGCGTCACCACGGGCCAGATCTACTGGGGCGCCGTGCCTTTCGTCGTGATCCAGGTGATCATGGTCGGGATCGTCATCGCGTTCCCGCGCTTGGTCACCGGCAATCTCGAGAAGAGCACGGTCGATCCGTCGAAGGTGCAGATCATCGTGCCGCCGATGGAGAACCAGGACGAGTCGCCGCCCGATTTCGGGCAAGGCCCGGCCAAGCCGGCCCCCGGTCAGAAGCCGCCGGAAAATCCCGGCGACGAGCTGGAGAAGCAGTTCCTGCAGCAGAAGTGACGCGAAAAACAAACCCCGCCGCGGCGGGGTTTGTCTGTCTTTGTGCCCGTCGCCGGGTCAGTGCTTGCCGGCTCCGAGCTTGGACGTGAACGCGTAGTTGTCGTAAGTCGACTCCGCGACGCGGAACCACAGGAACTGCTCGTCGCGGTACTTCTTCCACTGGGGATAGACGCGCGCCCAGTGCTTGCTCTTGCCCTTCAGCTCCTCGTACAGCTCGTACGAGGCCTTCTCGGCCGCTTCCATGATGGCGCGCGGGAACGGGCGCAGCTTGGTGCCGCTGGCGACCAGGCGGCGCAGCGCGGCGGGATTCTGCTCGTCGTACTTGGCGGGCATCCACACGTTCGCTTCGCCGCACGCGGCCGTGAGCGCCATCTGGTAGGCCTTCGGCAGCTCGTTCCACTTCTTCTCGTTGACGAGCGTGTGGATCATCGGCCCGCCTTCCCAGAATCCCGGGTAGTAGTAGTTCTGCGCGATCTTGTTGAAGCCGAGCTTCTCGTCGTCGTACGGCCCGACCCATTCGGCCGCGTCGATCGTTCCTTTCTCGAGCGCGGGATAGATGTCGGCGCCGCCGATGAGCTGCGGCACGACGCCGAGCTTGGCCATGATCAGGCCCGCCATGCCCCCGATCCGGAACTTCAGGCCCTTCAGGTCCGCGAGCGTCTTGATCTCCTTGCGGAACCAGCCGCCCATCTGGCATCCCGTGTTGCCGGCGGGTATCGCTACGCAGCCGTACTCCTTGAACAGCGGCTCCATCGCCTCGCGTCCGCCGCCGAAGTACCACCAGGCGTTGTTCTGGCGCACGTTCATGCCGAAGCACACCGAGGTGCCGAGCGCGAACGTCGGGTCCTTGCCGAAATAGTAGTACGTCGCGGTGTGGCCCAGCTCCACCGTGCCCGCCTGCACCGCGTCGAGCACCTGCAGCGCCGGCACGATCTCGCCGGCGGCGAACGCCCGGATCTGGAACTTGCCGTCGGTGATCTCGGCGACGCGCCGGGCGACGAGCTCGGCGCCCCCGAACAGCGTATCGAGGCTCTTCGGCCAGCTCGCCGCGAGGCGCCACTGGATGCTCGGCAGGCCGGGCGTCTGCTGCGCCATCGCCTGCTGCGCGGTGATCATGCTCGCGCCGGCGAGCGTTCCCGCGCCGGCCTGCTTCAGGAAATCGCGTCTACGCATTGGGTATTCCCCTCCTCAGAGAATGGGGGTCGATTATATGCCGAAGCGGATTCGCGCGGGCCAAGGGGGCGGCTCAGTTCCCGGCGATCGTCATCCGGTCGACGAGGATGGAGCCCGTCGTGCGCGAGCCGCGCGTCAGGACGTCGCGTCCCACCGCCACGATGCCGCGAAACACGTCGCGCAGGTTGCCCGCGATGGTGATCTCCTCCACCGGGTACGCGATCTCGCCCCCCTCGATCCAATAGCCCGCGGCGCCGCGCGAGTAATCGCCGGTCACGAGGTTGATGCCGTGCCCCATCAGCTCGGTGACGAGCAGGCCCCTCCGGGTCTCGCGGATCAGCCCCGGCAGGTCCAGCTCTCCGCTCTGGAGCAGCAAGTTGTGGGCGCCCCCGGCGTTGCCGGTCGTCTTCATGCCGAGCTTGCGCGCCGAGTAGCTGCCGAGGAAATAGCCCTGGAGGACGCCCCCGCGCACGACGTCGCGCTCGCGCGTCGCCACGCCGTCGTCGTCGAAGTACGAGCTCGCCTGCCCGCGCCGGAGGTGCGGCCGCTCGACGAGGGTCACCACCGGCGAGAACACCTCGGTGCCGAGCCGGTCGACGAGGAAGGACGTCTTGCGGTACAGGCTGCCGCCGCTCGCGGCGGAAACGAAGTGCGAGAGCAGGCTGCCGGCCGCGGGCGCCTCGAACAGGACCGGCGCCTCCGTGGTCTCGATCTTGCGGCTGCCCAGCCGCGCCAGCGCGCGCCGGCCGGCATAGTCGCCCACGGCCTCGGGCCGCGCCAGATCGTCGGGGGAGCGCTGTGAGACGTACCAGTCGTCGCGCTGCATCTGCTCGCCGTCGGACGCGATGACCGCGCACGAGAGGTAGTGCCGCGAGGAAGCGAACCCGCCCATGAACCCGAGGCTGTTCGCGAGCACGAACTGCGTTTGCTGGCACGACACGGTCGCGCCCTCGGAGTTGACGATGCGCGGGTCGAGCGCGAACGCCGCTGCCTCGCAGCGCTTCGCCATCTCCATCGCGCGCTCGACCGGCAGCTCCCACGGGTGGAACAGGTCGAGGTCGCGGATGTCGCGCGCGAGCGCGTCGGCGTCCGCGAGGCCCGCCGCCTCGTCGCTCGCGGTGAAGCGCGCGATCGAAAGCGCCGCGTCGACGGTCGCGGCGACCGCGTCGGGCGCGAAATCGGCGCTGCTCGCGTAACCCTTCTTCTTGCCGATGTACACCGTGATCGACAGGCCCTTGTCGCGGTTGTACTCGATCGTCTCCACCTCGCGCATGCGCACCGTGACCGTCTGGCCGTAGCTGTCGGAGACCTCGGCCTCGCTCGCGGTGGCGCCGTTCTGGGCCGCGCGCTCGAGCGCGGACGCCGCGATTTTCTGCAGCGACTCGTACGAATGGGAAAAGCGCGCGGACGCCATGCGAGCTGCGGGGACGATTCGGGAAAGAGCTATCATAGCAGCCATGGCGGAAGACGATCGCCCGAGCAAGACGCAGCGCAAGAAGCAGATGCACGAGCTGCAGGCGTTGGGCGAGCGGCTCGTCGATTTGAACGCGTCGCAGCTCGACGAGATCGAGCTGCCGCCGCCGCTGCGCGCGGCGGTCGACGACGCGAAGCGATTCACCCGGCACGAAGCGCGCCGTCGCCAGATGCAGTACATCGGAAGGCTCATGCGCGACGTCGACCCGGTCGCGATCCGCGAGAAGCTGAAGATCTGGGACGGCGTCTCGCAGGCGCACACGACGCGGCATCACCGGGTCGAGCGCTGGCGCGAGCGCCTGATGCAGGACGACGCCGCGCTCGGCGAGCTCGCCCGGGAGCGGCCGGGGCTCGACACGCAGCGGCTGCGCTCGCTCGTGCGCAGCGCGCGCGACGAGCTCGCGGCCGGGCGGCCGCCGCGCAGCCACCGCGAGCTGTTCCGCTTCCTGCGCGAGAGCCTCGAGGCCGACGCCGCCGGGGAAGGCTCGGTCGACGCGGCCGCCTGACACGCTATACTCGACCGCATGGATCGCGAGCTCCTCATCGGCCTCGTCTCGATCAGCGATCGCGCCTCGAGCGGTGTCTACAAGGACGAGGGCTTGCCCGCGCTGCAATCCTGGTTCGCGCGCGCGCTCGCGACGCCGTGGCGGATGGAGACGCGGCTCATCCCGGACGAGCGGCCGCTCATCGAATCGACACTCGTCGAGCTCGTCGACCGCGTCGGGTGCCACCTGGTGCTCACCACGGGCGGCACCGGCCCGGCGCCGCGCGACGTGACGCCCGAGGCGACGCTCGCGGTCGCGGACAAGGTGATGCCCGGCTTCGGCGAGCAGATGCGCCAGATCAGCCTGAAGTTCGTCCCCACGGCAATCCTGTCGCGGCAGGTCGCGGTCGTGCGCAAGCAGGCGCTCGTGATCAACCTGCCGGGGCAGCCGAAAGCCATCCAGGAGACGCTCGAGGGGCTCAGGGACAAGGACGGCGCGCAGATCGTGAACGGAATCTTCGCCGCGGTGCCTTACTGCATCGACCTGATCGGCGGTCCCTACATCGAAACTCACGAGAGCGTGGTCAAGGCGTTCAGGCCCAAGTCCGCGATCCGGCCCAAGCAGTCCTGATCGTCGTGTCGAGCCTCCTCGACAGCATCGAGATCGAGACCGGCGCCAATCCCGAGCGCAGCGTCGTCTGGCTGCACGGCCTCGGCGCCGACGGCAACGACTTCGTGCCGATCGTTCCGGAGCTCGATCTTCCCGACGCGGCGATCCGCTTCGTGTTCCCGCACGCGCCGATGCAGCCGGTGACCATCAACGCCGGCATGGTGATGCGCGCCTGGTACGACATCTCCGATGCCGCGATCCGGCGCGAGGACGAGCGCGGGGTACGCGCGTCGCAGGCGCGGGTCGAGGCGCTGATCGAGCGCGAGAAGAGCCGCGGCACGCCGGCATCGCGGCTCGTCCTCGCGGGCTTCTCGCAGGGCGGCGCGATCGCGCTCCAGACCGGTTTGCGCCATCCCGAGCGCCTGGCGGGCATCATGGCGCTCTCCTCGTACCTGCCGCTCGCGGACCAGCTCGCGGCCGAGGCCGCCGGGGCGAACAAGAGCGTCCCGGTCTTCATGGCGCACGGCACCCAGGATCCGATCGTGGTGCCGGAGCGGGCGATACGTTCGCGCGAGATGCTCGAGCGGCTCGGCTACGCGGTGGAATGGCACGAGTACCCCATGCCCCACTCGGTGTGCGCCGAGGAGATCGTGGACCTCTCGGCGTGGCTGTGCCGCGTGCTCGCCTAGCGCCGGGCGCGCTTCACTCGCCCGCCGCGAGCCGGCGCACGAACTCGGCCCCCCACGCCACGCCGAAGCCCGTGATCTCCGTGCCGACGACGCCGAGGCCGTCGGTACAGGTCGCCGCGGCGAGGTCGACGTGCACCCAAGGCGTGTCCGAGATGAAGCGCGCGAGGAAGCGCGACGCGAGGATGTGGTCGGCTTCCCCGTCGAGCGTGCACTGCTTGATGTCGGCCACCTTGCTCTCGAGCGCCGACTCGTAGTCCTCGTCCATCGGAAAAAGGCACACGCGCTCGCCGGTCGCCTCGCCGGCGTCGACCGCGAGGCGCGCGAGGTGCGGGCGGGTGGCGAACACGCCGCTGTACCGGTTGCCCAGCGCGTGGATCATGCTTCCCGTCAGCGTGGCGAAGTCGACGATGACGTCAGGCTTGTCGCGGGCCGCGAGCGCGAGCGTGTCGGCGAGCACCATGCGCCCCTCGGCGTCGGTATGCACGATCTCGATGGTCGTTCCGTTCAGCGCGGTCACGACCTCGCTCTGCCGATACGCCCGCGGCCCGATGTCGTTCTGCGCGATCGCGAGCCAGGCGTCGATCCTCGCCGGCAGGCGCATACGCGAGGCCGCGTGCAGGATCCCGAGCGCGACCGCCGAGCCGTTCATGTCGTGGTGCATCCCGGCCATGTAGCGCGCCGGCTTGAGGTTGTGGCCGCCGGTGTCGAAGCAGATGCCCTTGCCCACCAGCGCGAGGTTGCGCTTCGCGCCGCGCGGCGCGTAACGCAGCCGCACGATGGCCGCGTCCGACTCGGCGCTGCCCTGAGCCACCGCCGCGAAGGCGCCCGCGCCCATGCGGCGCAGGCGCGCCAGGTCGTATTCGGCGAGCCCCATTCCGGACGATTTGGCGAAAGTCCGCAGCCGGGCGCGGTACGCGCGCGGGTTCAGCTCGTTCGGCGGCAGCGCCGTGAGCTCCCTGCACAGCACGTTCGCCTCGGCCACCGCGCGCGCCTCGTCCAGATCGGCGCGCGCGCCGAACAGAGAGATCGAAGCGAGCGCAGCCCCGTTCTTCTTCTTGCGCGCGGGCAGCACCGCGCCGTTCACCCAGGCGGCATATGCCGCGAGCGGCGCGGCCGCGGCGCGCGCTTCGGGCGTGCCGTAGACGGCGATGCCCAGCTCGGTGGGGTTCTCCTCCAAGAGCGGCGCGAGCGCTTTGCGCATCGCGGTTCCGCGCTCGAACGCGGTTCGTGCCGGGTCGTGCCGCACCCAGGCGCAGAGCGCGCCGTTCGCGAGAGTGGCGGTGACCGGCGTCTTCGCGAGATCTTCGGGCTTGAGCTTGCGGCGCTCGAGCACCGACTTCAGCGTGCCGACGGCAGGTCCTTCCAGCCCCTTGCCCGGCGGCAGGACGACGAGCAGGTGGCGCGCCTTCGCCAGGGTGGCCTCATCCGGCATCTCCCCGTTCTGCCGCAGCGCGGCCAGCGTCGATCGGGTCTCGCGAGTCAGAGTGGATCCTGGACGGGACGTCTACGCTTCGATTGGTGCTGGTGAGTGGACTCGAACCACCGACCTACTGATTACGAATCAGTTGCTCTACCAACTGAGCTACACCAGCCGGGGGAAGAGCCGATTATAGCAGGCCGCCGAGCGTGCCTCCTGTTGCCACGCTCAGACCCTGCGTCGCACCCGTACCACGATGTCGACGCCTTCGGCGAAGGTGCCCGCCGGGAGAGGCGGCAGGCCGATCACCTGCACGCCGTCCGCCGAAATGTCGCTCAGCTGGCCGGTCTCGACGTCGTAGAGATGATGATGCGGCGCCATATTGGGATCGTATATGGACTTTGCCGAGTCGATCACCAGTTCCCGAAGCAACTTTTTCGAGACCAGGAGCCTGAGCGTGTTGTATATCGTCGCCTTCGAGGCCTCGGGGTGCCGCTTGTTCACCCGCTGCAGGATCTGGTCCGCAGAAAGGTGCTCTCGTTGCTCGAACAGCACGCGAGCGATCTCGGTGCGCTGCCGGGTAAGGGTAACACCCCGCGAACGCAGCAGTTCCGCGATGCGATCGGTGCCCGCTTTGCGCCTGGCTCGCATGAATCGAATCTTATAGCACCGTCAGGGTTACGTGTGACGTAGTGACGGCGCCGAGCCGCCGGGCGGCTGGGATGGCACCCGCTCTGCTATCATGCGCGACGTGAAAAGCGCCGCTCTCATCCTCGCAGTCGTCATCTGCTCGCCGGTTCAGGCCCAAACCTACAAGTGCGTCGATCAGCACGGCGCGACGCGCTATTCGGACACCCCGCTCCCGAACTGCAAGAACGAAGTCATCAGCACCAAGCGGAGCGGCGCCGCACCCGCGGCCCCCGCCTCGCCCCGCGAGCCGGCAAAGACGATCCAGCAGCTCAATGCCACGTGTTCGCGTTCCATGCAGGAGTACTCCCGACTGGCCGCCACGCGGCCCGACCCGAGCGCGAGCGACGAAGCTCGTCAGAACCGTCTGAACGCGCTGCGCGAGCAGCTTCGTGGCTGCGGCTGACGCAGCCCTTTAAGCCCCGGTGAAATAGTTCACTGCCGGTGCGCGCCGTTCGCACCGCTCGCCCGCCTTTTCCGCCCGTTCGTCGCCAAAGAGTGGCGGCGCACGGCCGCGCGTCTAGCATTGAGGGCGCGAGGATGACGGGGCCTGGAAACAGCTCTCGATTCCTCCCGACGTTAAAACCGACAACAAGCGAGTCGCTCTATGCGGCCAACGAAAATACGGGGCCAGGGACAGCGCGGCGTGATGCTGCTGGAAGTCCTTCTCGCCATCCTCATCTTCTCGATGGGGATTCTGGCGGTCGTGGGCATGCAGGCCACCGCCATCAAGAGCGTGACGGATTCCAAGTACCGCAGCGACGCAGCGTTCCTCACCAATAAGCTGCTATCGCAAATGTGGACGGACGCGGGCGGCATCGCCCTCTACGCCTATCCCGGCAGCGGTACGGTGCCGGCGAAGCTGCAGAACTGGATCACCAACGCGGCGAAGACGGGGGTCAACGACCTTCTGCCCGATGCAGCCTCGAATCCCCCGATCGTCACGGTTACGGGCGCTACCGCGAGTGGCGCTCAAGTGACGATCCAGGTGTTCTGGAGAATGCCCGAGGAGAAGTCGAAGGGCCTCCCGCCTCACAACTACACGGTGACGGCCTCCGTGTACACGAGCTGACCGATGCACTTCGCCATTACACGCCGCCGCGATCGAGGCTTCAGCCTGGTCGAATTGATGATCGCCATGCTGATCGGACTTCTCGGCATGATCGTCATCTTCCAGGTATTCGAGAACGCGGAAGGGGTGCGCCGCACAACGGTGAGCGGCGGCGACGCGCAGCAAAACGGAGCCCTGGCGCTCTATTCCATGGAGCATGACTTGCGCAACGCGGGCATGGGAATCAACGAGATCGGCCTGCTCGCCCCGCCGTGCAACATCGTGGGCTATGACGCTGCGCGCGCCACACCCAATTTCCCGCCAGTGGGCAACAACATCGTGCTGACGCCGGTACAGATCGTCCCCGGCGCCGACGCGAGGACGCCCGACCAGTTGAACGTGTTCTACGGCTCGCAGACGCTGGTGAACACCACGACGCTCATCGCTCCGGTGGCGATGACCGCGACGCCTAATTACCTGCAGGTCAACTCGACCTTCGGCTTTCGACCCGGTGACCTGCTGCTGCTGTTCCAGCCCGGCGCGGCTCCCCAGAACTGCATATTTCTCGAGGTGACGTCGATCTCGAGCAACCAGGTGAACCACATCTCGGGCGCCTATCCGCTCGCGAACAACAACGCCGTGTCGGTCAATTCGCGCTTCAACCCTCCGAGTTGGACCGGCCTGAATGCGGGGCTTGCCCTGACGTTCTCCGGCAACAAGGTGGTCAACAACTCCGTCACCCGGGTGTTCGACCTCGGCAATCTCCACGACAGCGAAGATTTCCCCGGCACGCAGAATCCCAGGACCCCCGTCTACAACGTCTACGCCGTAGCGAACAACAGCCTCACCGTTTCAAACCAGTTCGTCGTCTCCGGCGGCGCTCCGACGGTCAACCCCATCGCGGACAACATCGTCCACATGCGCGCCGAATACGGGCTGGACGACGGAGTCGGGGGCACGGCCGGCGACGGTGTCCTCGACCGGTTCCTGGACCCCGTGGCGTTCAACGCCCTGCCCGCGCCGCTGCCGTGGCAGTACATCATGGCGGTCCGGATCGTGGTCGTGGCGCGGAGCGCGCTTCCCGAGAAGGCCGGGCCGGGCACGGCTTGCGACGGGACGACGCCGTTTCCGACATGGTCGGGCAATACGGCCGGAGCTCGCGGGCTCGACCTTTCGGCCGTCCCTACGCCGGCCGGCGTGGCGTGGGACTGCTATCGCTATCGCGTGTTCGAGACGGTCGTGCCGGTGCGCAACTCCATATGGAAATCCAGCTGACATGAAGACGCTCGCCGTAAATGTCGTTCGGCGCCGCCCGCGGCATCGCCAGCGGGGCGCGACGCTGCTGATCGCCCTCATCGTGCTCGTGGCTCTCACCCTGGCCGGGCTTGCAATGATGCGCTCCGTGGACACGGCCACGATCGTCGCCGGGAACATCGGATTCCGGCAATCCACGATCAACGCTGCCGATCAGGGCGTGCAAGCCGCGTACGGCTACGTTTTCCCGATCATGTCGAGTCTCGCCGGCAACGGCGGCACGGACCCGGCGAACGGGTATACCGGCTTCGTGTCTCTCGGCGAGGCGCCGGACTGGTACCTCAGCCCCAGCAATGCCGGCTGGACGAACTCCGTGGGATGCAGCGGCCCGACGAGGACCGCGACGGCATGCAATACGTTCGCGCCCAATGGCAGCTCGGTCGATCTCGCCGGCAATAACATCACGTACGTGATACATCGGCTGTGCGACAGCACCGGGACCGTCTGCGGACAAACGCAATCCGGGGCGATCGCGTCGGGCAGCGGCGTCGACCAGAGCTCGCCCAACTTCTTCGTACCGCCGCCATCGCAACATTTCCGCGTCACGGTGCGGGTGACCGGCCCGCGTAACTCCGTGGCGTACGTTCAGACACTGGTCCGCGGACAGTAATAACAAAGCCAAGGTCAGGGGGACATCATGACCAACAAGACGCGTCTCTCGATACGAGCAGTGCTCGGCGTGGCGTTGACCTGCGTGGCGTGCCATGCAGCGCTCGCCACGCCGACGGACGTCTCGAACGTCCCGCTCGCGACCGCGGGCGGCAGGAGCATCCTGCCGAACCTGCTGTTCGACCTCGACGATTCGGGCAGCATGAACTGGGATTTCATGCCCGATTACGTCAGCCCGAACACCGGCGGCGTGGCATTGACCCAGTCGAAGCCGTGCATGATCGACTCGGGCAACAACGCCTTCTGTAATGCAGGCGACCCGCCTTACGCGGCGGGCGGCTCCCGCGGCTTCAACGGCGTCGGGTACGACCCGAACTTCCGCTACCGGCCCGGGGTGAATCCGAACGGCCAGCCGCTCCTCAACCCGCCGAGCGGATTGCCCTTGGGCAATCCGGTGACCACAACCGTCGTGCCGGACAACGTGTACACCCATAGCCCGTACGGGTCGAGCACGACCACCGTGAACCTGGCGACGCAAATCCCGGACATGAAGTACTGCAACGCCAACAGCGTCTGCAAGCGTCCGGGCGCCAATAACACGGGCACGGTCGTCGCCGGCACCGCGTTCGATGCTGCGAACGGCGCGGGCAACACTATGCAGCCCGGGCAATTCCCGTATCGGACCAACCCCTCGAACGACAGCAGCGCGATCTTCGGTTTGCCGGAAATGATGTCGATCGCGAGCTTCACGCGCAGCGGCAGCACCGTGACGGCCACCACGGTCGAGGCCCACGGGCTTACGACTTCCGACAAAGTTTATGTCACCGGGACGAGTGTCAACGTCACTTGCGCCGCTGTGACGGCGGTAACCACGAACTCTTTTACCTACACCACGTCGACGTCCGGTACTGTTTCCGCCAGCAACGGTTCGTATCGCAAATGCGTCGCGGGCACCTGGACGATCGCGGGCGGCACCGTAACGGTCACGACGTCTAGCGCGCCGGGCCTTGTCGTCGGTGATGTCATCACCGCCGCACCTTCAGGGCCAGTGAACTTCGCTTCAGGACCCTTCAGCGTCACCGCTGTCGGACCGACATCGTTCTCCTACTTGTCGGCGACCGGCACCGGCTCCCAAACCGGCTTTTGGGTGCGCACCGGCCTCTACAACGTCGGCTCCACCGTGAACGGCCCGGCGGTCGCCTATGCCATCGTCCCGGTCGAGTATTGCTCCGACGTGAACCTGACGAACTGCGTCTTCGTTCTCCCCGGCAACACTCCGCCGGCCGGGTTCACGAATCCGGCGTACGTGCGCTTCTGCCAGACGCAGGGGCAGGCGCTCGCGCCGGGCGGGGTTGGCGACTCGTCGGGAACGGCGCGCTGCCGCTCGAAATACAACGAGACGGCGGGAATCACGCAGTACCTGTACGCCCGCTACGGCTGGTTCAAGCGCGACACGATCGTTTCGGGCCTGACCTTCGGCAACCGACCGAATCGCTCCGACTGCCAGTCGGCGCCGAGCTGCACGTACGACGAGGAGCTGAACAACTACGCGATCTGGTACTCCCAATACCGCATACGCATGCAGATGATGAAGAGCTCGGTCGGACTCGCGCTCGTT
>DASRFB010000031.1:0-25207 GCA_035651815.1 Burkholderiales bacterium
ATGCCGCTAGACCCTCTTCCTGAACCTTGCGGTCCAAGATGGTCGCTTTCCGGTCACATCAGGTACGTCCGACGGGGGACGCGCACAACAGTGACGCTAGAGTCCGCAACCAAATTCAAGCTGTTGGTTCAAGAATTTTTCAGGTCTTGACGCACATCGCAGGGGACAATTCTTCGGCGGCGCGATCGGCACTGCAACGATTGCCTTACCGCTGCTTCGCTAGATCAACCGCTCCTGCGGAGCGAGGGCCTGATCGAGCGTCGCCTCCATTGCGGCCATTCTACGCTTCAAGCCCTCGGTGTCAAACCCGCCCGGGGAAGAGTTTCTCGCGCTGAGGAGCTCGTGCGCGATGTTGAGCGCTGCCATGACCGCGATTCTCTCCGCGCTTCCCACTTTGCCCGTGTTTTTGATCTCGGTCATCTTGCGGTCCAGATAGCCTACGGCCGCGAGCAGCGCGTCGCGCTCGTGATCGGGACACGCGACCTTGTATGCGCGGCCCATGATGGTCACGTCGAGGGTCTTCGGCTTGGCGCTCATCGCGCGGCTATTCGGGAATCTGCTTCAGGATGTTCTCCAGGCGCACGCGCGCGCCGTCGATCTTCTCCGACAGCGACTTCTTGTCCCCCTGAAGGGCGGCGAGCTTCTGGCGCAGGTCGCGGTTCTCGTCGCGCAGCTTCTGGCACAGCTGCGCCGCCTGCCGGATCTTTTGCTCGAGCGTCTCGAGTTCCGCGTCCATCGGCACACTATAGTTTGGAAAATCCTGTGGAGTCAAGGTTTAACGGGTAGTTCTCAATGTAGATTGTGATAGCGCTCACACGCCGAGCGCGGAGGCGCTCGGGCAGGGTAGAATCGGCGCGCTCGCTCGAGGTGTCCCGGCGTCGTTCTGGCGCCGGGGTGAAACGGGAAAGAGGTGCGGCGGGAAACCGCCCGAAGCCTCTGCTGCCCCCGCAACGGTAAGTGCGCGAGGGCGTATCAATCGAGCCGCGGCTGCGACCGAACATCGCCGCCCGCGGCGCCACTGTGAGCTGCGACTCACGGGAAGGCGATACGCCCCATCCCACGAGCCCGGAGACCGGCCCCGAGCGATGAGAAGAAGCATTTCGCTCACGAACCGGGCCTGCGGGGACGCTGGCCGAAGGGGGATCCATGAAACGCAACGTCGCGGCGTCGTGCCTCGCCGCCGCATTCGCCGCCGTTTCCACCGTTGTTTGCGCGCAGGAAGACGCCGTCGTCGTGACCGCGCAGCGATTTCCCGAGCGGCGCCTCGACGCGCCGGTCGGCGTGACGGTCATCACCGCCGAGGAGATCGCGCGCGACACCGCGCGCACCGTGCCCGAGGTGCTCTCGCACCTCGGCGGGGTGCAGGTGAGGAACAGCTCGGGCACGCCCGACCAGCAGGTCGACCTGCGCGGCTTCGGCGTCACCGGCGACCAGAACGCGCTGATCATGCTCGACGGCGTGCGGCTGAACGAGGCCGAGCTGACTTCCGCCAAGCTCTCGACGATCCCGCTGCAGTCGATCGAGCGCATCGAGATCCTGCGCGGCTCGGGCGCCGTGCTGTACGGCGACAACGCGGTCGGCGGGACCATCAACATCGTCACTCGCGGGCCGAAGCCCGGGCGCTCGAGCGATGTGCTCGTCGGCGCCGGGTCGTACGGGACCTACGACGCGCGCGCGAGCACGAACGTCGCGAGCGGAGGCACGGGCATCACCGCCTCGGCCGAGCACCTGGAGAGCGACAACTACCGCGTGAACAACCGGCTGCGCCAGGACAGCATGGCGGGCGATCTTCGCCTCGGGGGCGAGCGCACCACGGTCGGGCTGAAGTTCGGCGCCGACACGCAGCGCCTCCAGCTGCCCGGCCAGCTGAGCGAGGCGCAGATCGCATCGGACCCGCGCGCCGCGAGCACGCCGAACAACTGGTCGGCGCGCGAAGGCGCTTTTGCGACGCTCACGCTGGCTCGTCCCCTGGGCGACGCGGACTTCGCCGCCGACCTCGGCTACCGCGAGAAGGAGTCGACCGCGTTCTTCGCCGGCTTCGGAGCGTTCACCTACGGCGACACGCGCACCCGCAACCTGAGCTTCTCGCCGCGCGTGCGCGCGCCGTTCCGGCTGGGCGGGGTCGACAACGTCGTCGTCGCCGGCTTCGACTGGAACGACGGCGACTTCGACCGGCGCAATGCGGAATCGGTGCAGGCGCTGGGCGGTCCGGATTTCGGCACGACGGGATCGCAGCAGCGCGCGGGCACGTATCTGCAGTACGGCGGGCGCTTCGCGCACGGCACGAAGGTCACGGCGGGCGCGCGCGAGGAGCGCGTCGTCGATCGCCAGGCGGCCACCGGATCGTTCCCCGGCTCCGAGCAGCGCACCGTGCACACGCTGGACGCGGGCGAGCTCGGGCTCGAGCAGGCCGTGACCGACCGGGTCCAGGTCTTCGGCAAGTACGGCAAGAGCTTCCGCATCGCGACCATCGACGAGAACGCGCCCGGCACCACGGGCACGGGCGAGCCGCTGAAGCCGCAGACCGGGCGCAGCAAGGAGGCGGGCGTCGAGTACCGCGGAAGCGACGCGCGCGTGCGCCTGAGCGCGTATCGCATCGATCTCGACAACGAGATCCACTTCATGCCGCTGGTGCCGGGACTGTTCGGCTTCAACGGCGCCAACATCAACCTGCCGCCGACGCGCCGCCAGGGCGTGGAGCTGTTCGGAAGCGAGCGCTTCTCGAGCGCCCTGGAGATCTCGGGCAGCCTGATCTCCCAGACCGCGAGGTTCAGGAGCGGCGAGTTCGGCGGCACCGACGTCGGCGGTCACGACGTGCCGCTCGTGCCGCGCCGGCTCGCGACGCTGCGCGCCGCGTGGCAGGCCGCGCCGGGCACGCTCGTGACCGCGGCGACCCGCTACGTCGGCCGCCAGCGCTACGACAACGACCAGGCGAACCTCTTCCGCGACATGCCGTCGTACTCGGTGACCGATCTGAAGATCGCGCACCGCCGCGGACGCGCAACGTGGGGGCTCGCGTTGAACAACGCCTTCGACAAGCGCTTCTATTCGTACGCCATCGTCGACAGCCCGACCGCGCCGACGACCTTCAACGCGTATCCCGAGGCCGGTCGCACCGTCATGGGAACGCTGGAGCTCGCCTTGTGAGCGAAGCATCCCCGCGCCTGGTCGTCGCCGCGCCGCACAGCGGCTCGGGGAAGACCACGGTCACGCTCGGGCTGCTCGCGGCGCTCGCGCGCCGCGGGCTCGCGGTGCAGCCGTTCAAGGCCGGGCCGGACTTCATCGACCCGTCGCACCACACGGCGGTGTGCGGGCGCGTCTCGCGCAACCTCGACACGTGGATGTGCGACGACGCGACCGTCGCGGCGATCTTCGCGCGCGGCGCGCGCGGCGCGGACGTCTCCGTCGTCGAGGGCGTGATGGGTCTCTACGACGGCTTCGGGCCCGACGAGGAGCGCGGCAGCACGGCGCACCTCGCGAAGCTGCTCGCCGCGCCGGTGCTGCTCGTCATCGACGCGCAGCGCATGGCGACGAGCGCCGCCGCGGTGGCGCTCGGCCTCCGGCAGTTCGACCGCGACGTCGCGATCGCGGGCGTGGTCTTCAACAACGTCGGCGGCGAAGGCCACTACGAGTGGCTGCGCAAGGCGCTCGAGGCGCGCACCGGCCTCGCGAGCTTCGGCTACCTGCGCCACGACCCCGCGCTGCGGATCGACGAGCGCCATCTCGGGCTGGTGCCCGCGGCGGAGCGCGCCCTCGCGAAGGAGGCCCTCGCGCGCCTCGCCGACCGGCTCGAGCGGCACGTGGCGCTCGATCGCATCCTCGCGGCGGCGCGCGCCGCGCCGCGGCCGCCGGAGACCGGGGCGCTCGATCGCTTCGCCGAGCGGCGCGGCGGCGCGCCGGTGCGCATCGCCGTCGCCCGCGACGCGGCGCTCCACTTCTACTACCCGGAGAACCTCGAGCTGCTCGAGTGCAAAGGCGCCGAGATCGCGCCGTTCAGCGTGCTCGAGGACGAGCGGCTGCCGGGCGGCGCGCACGGCGTCTATCTCGGCGGCGGCTTCCCCGAGCTGTTCGCCGGGAAGATCGCCGCGAACACGGCCATGCTCGGCGCGATCGGCGCCTTCGCCGCGGGCGGCGGACCGGTCTACGCGGAATGCGGCGGCCTGATGATCCTGTGCGAGTCGCTCGTCGACCTCGAGGGGCGGCGCCATGCGATGGCGGGGCTCGTGCCGGCGGTCTCGGTGATGCGCCGCGATCGCCTGTCCCTGGGCTACGTCGAGGTCGAGACGCTGCGCGACACGCTGCTCGCGCGCGCGGGCGAGCGCTATCGGGCGCAGACCTTCCACCACTCGGTGCTCGACGACGCGCGCTTCGCGCCGGCGCTCAAGCTGTATCATGGCGGGAACACCTCGCTCGACGGCTACGGCGAGCGCAACCTGCTCGCGACTTACGCGCACGCGCACTTCGCGGCGCGGCCGGAGCTGGCGGAGCGCTTCGTCGAGCGCTGCCGCGACGCGATGCAAACCACGCATTGAGGAGACGACGATGAAACAAGGGCTCGTGATCGCGCTGATCGTCATGGCGCTGGCCGGACGGCTCGTGCCGCACCCGGACAACTTCACCCCGGTGCTCGCGGTCGCGCTGTTCGGTGGCGCGATGCTTCCCGGCGCCGGCGCCTTCCTGGTGCCGGTCGCGGCGCTGTTCCTGAGCGACCTCGCGCTCGGAAATTCCCTCGGGTGGATGACCGTCGTGATCTACGGAGCCTTTCTCGCCGGCGCCGGCATCGGCCGCTGGCTCGGGCCGCGCAGGACCTGGACGCGGACGGCCTTCGCCGCGGTCGGCGGCTCGCTGCTGTTCTATGTCGTCACGAATTTCGCGGTCTGGGCGCTGCCCGGAGGCCACGCCCCGCTCTATCCGGCCACGCTCGCAGGCCTCGCCGAGAGCTATTGGATGGGGCTGCCGTTCCTGCGCAACGGCCTCGCCGGCGACTTGTTCTGGACGGCGGTGCTGTTTGGAGTCTTCGACCTCGCACGCTCGCGCGCCGGCCGCGCGACGGCGTAGCGGCATGCGCATCGTCTCGCTGCTTCCCGCGGCGACCGAGATCGTCGCCGCGCTCGGTTTCGTCGACTCGCTGGTCGGCGTGTCGCACGAGTGCAACTATCCGGCCGAGGTGAACCGCCTGCCGCGCGTCTCGCATTGCGAGGTGTACGGCAAGGGCCTGCCGAGCGCCGAGGTCGACCGCTGGGTGAGCGGCGCGCTCTCGTCGAACGGTACGCTGTACACCATCGACGAGCCGTTGCTGCGCAGCCTCGCCCCGGACGTGATCGTCACGCAGCAGCTGTGCGACGTCTGTGCCATCGATTACCGCACGATCTCGGCGATCGCGCACTCGCTGCCGGGCAAGCCGCAGCTCCTCAGCCTCTCGCCCTCGTCCTTCGCCGACGTGCTGGACGATGTCCGGCGCGTCGCCGCCGCGCTCGGCGCGCCGGAGCGGGGCGACGCGCTGGTCGAGTCGCTGGAGCGCCGCGTCGACGCCGTGCACGCGCGCGCCTCGCGCGCCGCGTCCCGGCCGCGCTGCGTCCAGCTCGAGTGGATCGATCCGCTCTACTGCAGCGGTCATTGGAGCCCCGAGCTGGTCGAGATCGCGGGAGGCGTCGATCCGCTCGGACTCAAGGGCAAGCCCTCGGTGCGTACCGTCTGGGAAAAGCTCGTCGAAGCGCGCCCCGACATCCTGGTGCTCGCGTGCTGCGGCTACGAGATCGAGCGCACGCTCGCCGACGTGCGCATCCTGCAGTCGCGATCCGAATGGGAATCCCTGCCGGCTGTGCGCGAGGGCCGCGTCTACGCGGTGAACGGCTGCGCCTATTTCAGCCGGCCTGGGCCGCGGCTCGTCGACAGCCTCGAGATCATGGCCGAGATCATCCATCCGGAGATCTTCCCGCGGCGCTCCGCGCAGAACGACCTGATCCGCGTCGAGGCGTTGCGACCCATCGCTTCGGCGTAGCGCCGCGTCCGGCGCGGCGCGGCCGCTTTGGCCGCCGCCGGTTCTCTGCTATCTTGCCCGCCATGCCCTACGGACCCGCGGACGCGATCGACCCCGGCGCGCTACTGCGGGCGCTCGTCATCAAGCTGCGCCACCACGGCGACGTGCTGCTCGCCTCGCCCGTGTTCTCGGTGCTGAAGAACCTCGCGCCCCGGATGGAGATCGACGCGCTGGTCTACGCCGACACGCGCGACATGCTGTCCTTGCACCCGGCGATCGCCGAGATCCACGTGATCGACCGCGCGTGGAAGCGCTCGGGCGCGCTCGCGCGGGCGCGCGCGGAGCTCGCGCTCTTCTCGCGGCTGCGCGCGCGCCGCTACGACCTCGTCGTGCACCTCTCCGAGCATCCGCGCGGCGCCTGGCTCGCGCGCGCGCTCGGCGCCCGCTGGACGGTGGCGCCCGACTACGCCGACAAGCCGCGCTACTGGAAGAGGAGCTTCACGCACCGCTACGCGCTGCCGAAAGGCGCGCGCCGCCACATGGTCGAGCTGAACCTCGACGCGCTGCGCCGCCTCGGCATCCGGCCGGGCGAGGACGAGCGCCGGCTGGTCCTCGTTCCCGGCGAGGCGGCCGAGCGCCGCGTCGACGCGCTCCTCGCGCAAGCCGGCCTTTCGGCGAAGAGCTTCGTGCACTTCCATCCCGGCTCGCGCTGGCAGTTCAAGTGCTGGCCCGCCGACCGGGCCGCGGCGCTGCTCGACGAGCTGGAACGGCGCGGGCAGCGCGTCGTTCTCACCGCCGCGCCCGATCCGGCCGAGCGCGAGCTCGTCGCCGACATGCTCGCGCGCACGCGCGCGAAGCCGCTCGACCTCTCGGGGCAGCTCACGCTCAAGGAGCTCGCGGCGCTCGCGGGCCGCGCCAGGCTCTTCGTCGGCGTCGACTCGGCGCCCATGCACATCGCCGCGGCCATGCAGACGCCCGTCGTCGCGCTGTTCGGCCCGAGCGGCGAGCTCGAGTGGGGACCGTGGCAGGTCGCGCACCGCGTGGTCGCCTCGAGCGTGCATCCGTGCCGGCCGTGCGGCAACGACGGCTGCGGCGGCGGCAAGGTGAGCGAGTGCCTCACGCACCTGCCGCTCGCGTCGGTGCTGACGGCGGTGGACGCGCTGCTGCGATGAGGCTCGCGAGCGGCTTCGTCGCGGCCCTCGCGGCGCTGATGCCGCTCGCGCCGGCGCACGCCGCGGCACCGATCGAGGTGCGCGACGACCGCGGCGTCGCGGTCGCGCTCGAGGCGCCGGCGCGCCGCATCGTCGCGCTCGCGCCGCACCTCGCCGAGATCGCGTACGCGGCGGGCGCGGGCGACCGGCTGGTCGGCGTGTCGAACTTCAGCGACTTCCCGCCCGAGGCGAAGCGCCTGCCGGTCGTGTTCGACTGGGGCCGCGTCGACTACGAGCGCGTGATCGCGCTCAGGCCCGACGTCGTCCTCGCCTGGCGCAGCGGCACGCCCGCGCTGCAGGTCGAGCGGCTCGAGCGCCTCGGGATGAAGGTGGTCGTCACCGAGGTGAGGCACTTCGCAGACGTCGCGGCGCTCGAGCGCACGGTCGGCCGCATCGCCGGCACCGAGGCGAGCGCCGAGACCGCGGCGCGCGATTTCGAAAATCGCCTCGCGGCGCTGCGCGCCGAGTACGCGGCGCGGCCGGCGCTGTCCGTCTTCCTCGAGATCTGGCACGCGCCCATGATCACGATCAACGGCGACCACGTGTTCAGCGAGGCGATCGAGCTGTGCGGCGGGCGCAACGTCTTCGCGCGCGCGCGCACCACGACCCCGCTCGTGTCGCGCGAGCAGCTGCTCGGCGCCCGGCCCGACGTCGTCGTCACGGGCGTCGACGTCACGGGCCCGGCGGTCGAGCGCGACGCCTGGCGGGGACTCGACGCCGTGCCCGCGGTGCGCGCGGGCCACGTCTACGCGGTGCGCGCGAACGACCTGCATCGCCCGGGGCCGCGGCTGCTCGAGGGCGCGCGCGAGCTGTGCCTCGCGCTCGACCGGGCGCGCTAGGCCGAGCCGTGCGCATCGCGCTCGTCCGGCAGCGCTACAACCCGCACGGCGGCGCCGAGCGCTTCATCGAGCGCGTGCTCGGCGCCTTTCCCGGCGGCGGCGCGACGTTCAGCGTCTTCGCGCGCCGCTGGACCGGCGCTCGCCCCGGCGTCGAGATCGTGCGCTGCGACCCGTTCTACCTCGGCCGCGTCTGGCGCGACGCGGGCTTCGAGCGCGCGGTGTGCCGCGCGCTCGCCGCGCGCCGCTTCGACCTGGTGCAGTCGCACGAGCGCGTCGCCTGCTGCGACATCTTCCGTGCCGGCGACGGCGTGCACGCGCAGTGGCTCGACAACCGGCGCCGCGCCCTCGGGCCGCTGGGCCGGCTCGGCATCGCGTGCAACCCCGCGCACCGCTACGCGCTCGCCGCCGAGCGGCGCCTCTTCGCGAGCCCGCGGCTGCGCGCGGTGATCTGCAACTCGCGCATGGTGCGCGACGAGATCCGCTCGCGCTTCGGCGTCGCCGAGGACAAGCTCCACGTCATCTACAACGGCGTCGACCTCGAGGCGTTCCACCCGCGGCTGCGCGAGTCGCTCGGCGCGCGCGCCCGCGCCGAGCTCGGCATCCCGCCCGGCGCGATGACCTGGGTGTTCGTGGGCTCGGGCTTCGAGAGGAAGGGCGTGTCGCGCCTGGTGCGCGCGTTCCGCGAAGGCGCGGCCGCGGGCGCGCACCTGATCGTCGTCGGCTCGGACCGGCGCGAGTCGCGCGCGCGCGCCGAGGCGCGCGACCTGGGCGAGCGCGTGCACTTCCTCGGAGGGCGCGACGACGTGCGTCCGTGGTACGGCGCGGCCGACGCCTTCGTGCTGCCCACGCTCTACGACCCGTTCCCGAACGCGGCGCTCGAGGCGATGGCGTGCGGCCTGCCGGTCGTCACGACGCACCAGTGCGGCGCCGCCGAGCTCGTGCGTCCCGGCGAGAACGGCTGGCTGTGCGACGCGCTCGACGCGGCGTCTCTCGCGAGCTTCATGGGCGCGCTCGACCCGGAGCGCGCCCGCGCCATGGGCGCGCGCGCGCGCGCGACCGCCGAAGCCCACGGCCTGGACGCGACCGCCGCGCGGCTGCTCGCGCTGTACCGCGCGCTCGCGCCGGGCTGAGCGCGCGAAGGGACCGGCGGGAGACTTCGAAGCGGTTATAATTCAACGTTTTCCGTAAGGGACGCGAATGGCGCAAGCCTCTCCGCAGCGCACTTCCGCCGAGGTCTACGGACGGCTCCTGAAGTACGTGAAGCCGTACTGGTCCTTGTTCGGCGTCGCCATCCTCGCGATGATCGTGCAGGCGGCGACCGAGCCGATCCTGCCCGCGCTGCTCAAGCCGCTGCTCGACGGCAGCTTCGTCAAGCGCGACATGTCGAACCTGCACCTGATCCCGATCGCGATCGTGGGCCTGTTCCTCGTGCGCGGCGCGTTCGGCTACGCCGGCGACTACGCGCTCTCGTGGGTCGCGAACAAGGTCGTGCTCGACCTCCGGAACGCGATGTTCGGCCGGCTGCTCGCGCTGCCGACGCGCTACTACGACGACCAGAGCTCGGGCGCGCTGCTCTCCAAGGTCGCCTACGACGTGACCGGCGTGACGGGCGCGGCGACGAGCGTCCTGACCGTGCTCGTGCGCGACACGCTGACGGTGACGCTCCTCCTCTCGTGGCTGCTGTGGCTCAACTGGAAGCTGACGCTGGTCACGCTCGTGATCACCCCGGGCATCGCGCTCGTCGTGAAGCTCTTCTCCAAGCGCATGCGCCGCATGAGCAAGGAGTCGCTGCGCGCCATGGGCGACGTCACGCACGTGCTCGAGGAGACGATCGAGTGCCACAAGGTGGTCAAGATCTTCGGCGGGCAGGAATACGAGGCGCGCCGCTTCCACGGCGCCAACCAGAAGCTGCGCGGCTACGCCATGCGCCAGACGATCGCCGCGGCCGCGACCGTGCCCATCGTGCAGCTCTTCGCCGCCGTCGCCATCGCGATCATCATCACGCTCGCCGTGCAGCAGTCGGCGACCAACCAGCTCTCGGTCGGCGGATTCGTCTCGTTCATCACCGCGATGCTGATGCTGCTCGCGCCGCTCAAGCGCCTGACCGAGGTGAACTCGCCCCTGCAGCGCGGCCTCGCCTCGGCCGAGAGCGTGTTCCAGCTGCTCGACGAGCAGGCCGAGGAGGACGCGGGCAAGCGCTCGATCGAGGGCGCGAGCGGCCGGATCGAGTTCGAGCGCGTGTCGTTCGCGTATCCCGGCAGCGGGCGCGAGGCGCTCGAGGGCGTGAGCATCCGGATCGAGCCCGGCGAGACCGTGGCGCTGGTCGGGCCTTCCGGCGGCGGCAAGACCACGTTCGTCAACCTCATCCCCAGGTTCTACGAGCCGACCGCGGGGCGCATCCTGGTCGACGGCGTCGACCTGCGCGAAGTCGCGCTCGGCAGCCTGCGCGCCAACATCGCGCTCGTGTCGCAGGACGTGACGCTCTTCAACGACACGGTCGCCGCCAACATCGCCTACGGCCGGATGGGCGGCGCCAACCGCGCGGCGATCGAGGCGGCGGCGCGCGCCGCGCACGCGCTCGACTTCATCCGCGAGATGCCGCAGGGATTCGAGACGCTGATCGGCGAGAACGGCGTGCGCCTCTCGGGCGGCCAGCGCCAGCGGCTCGCGATCGCGCGCGCGGTGCTCAAGGACGCGCCGATCCTTCTCCTCGACGAGGCGACCTCGGCGCTCGACAGCGAGTCCGAGCGCCACGTCCAGGCCGCGCTCGACGAGCTGATGCGCGGCCGGACCACGATCGTGATCGCGCACCGGCTCTCGACCATCGAGCACGCCGACCGCATCATCGTCCTGCAGCGCGGGCGCATCGCCGAGGCCGGCGCGCACGCCGAGCTGATCGCGCGCGACGGCCTGTACGCGCGCCTGTACCGCATCCAGTTCGCGCTCGAGCGAGAGGGCGCTCCGGCTTGAGCCCCCTCAGGATCGTCCATACCGAATCGTCGTGCGGCTGGGGAGGACAGGAACTGCGGATCATCTCCGAGTCGCAGGGCCTGATCGAGCGCGGCCACGACGTGAGCCTCGCCGCGCCGCCGGAATCGCGCATCTACGCCGAGGCGCGCAAGCGCGGCATCCCGTCGCGGCCGCTGCCGATCGCGCGCAAGGGCGTGCGCGGGCTGCTCGCGCTGCGGCGGCTGCTCGCGGCCGGCCGTCCCGACGTCGTCAACACCCACAGCTCGACCGACACCTGGCTCGCGGCGCTCGCGCTCGCGACGCTCGCCGGCGCGCCGCCGCTCGTGCGCACGCGCCACATCTCGGCGCCGATCCCGCGCAACGCCGGCAGCCGCTGGCTCTACGGCCGCGCGACCGCGCACGTCGTCACGACCGGCGAGCGGCTGCGCGAGCAGGTGATCGGCGAGACCGGCCTCGACGGCGCGCGCGTGAGCTCGATCCCGACCGGCGTCGACCTCGCGCGCTTCGCCGCGGGCGACCGCGCGGCGGCGCGCGAGCGCCTCGGACTGCCGCGCGACGCCTTCACGGTCGGCATCGTCGCCACGCTGCGCAGCTGGAAGGGGCACCGCTATCTCGTCGACGCGGTGGCGCGGGCGGGCGCGAAGCGCGGCTGGCTCCTCGTCATGGTGGGCGACGGTCCCGGCGCCGCGAACCTGCGCGCGCAGGTCGCTTCGCTCGGGATCGAGCCGCGCGTGCGCATGCCCGGCAACCAGGACGACGTCGTCCCCTGGCTGCAGGCGCTCGACGCCTTCGCGCTGCCGTCGTACGCGAACGAAGGCGTGCCGCAGGCGATCATGCAGGCGATGGCGTGCGGCGTGCCGGTCGTGTCGACGCCCGTCGGCGCGATCGGCGAGCTGGTGCGCGACGGCGACACGGGGCTCCTCGTGCCGCCGCAGGACGCCGCAGCGCTCGCAGCGGCGCTCGCGCGCCTGCACGACGAGCCCGAGCTCCGCGCGTCGCTCGCGCGGCGCGCGCGCGAGCACGTGCGCGAGCGCTTCGCGCGCGAGCGCATGCTCGAGCGCATGGAAGCCGTGTTCCGGTCGGTCGCCTCGGAAGCGCGCGCGCCGAAATGACGCCTCCGGCAGCGGACGCGGACCTGCTCGCGATCGTCGTCGCGCGCATCGGCGACACCCTGCTCGTCACCCCGGCGCTGCGCGCGCTCAGGGAGGCGTGCCCGCGCGGGCGACTGACCGTGCTCGCGCACCCGAAGCGGCTCGCCGTGCTCGAGCACCTGCCGTTCGTCGACCGCCTGGGCGCGATCGACCCCGCGCGCTCGCGCCTGCGCGGCTGGATGCGCGGGCGCCGCCACGATCTCGCCTTCGTCTGGGGACGCGACCGGCCGCTCCTCGACTACGCGCTGCGCGTGTCGGAGCGCGCGGTCGCGTTCGCGCACCCCGAGATCGCCGTCGGCCGCGCGCGCGTCGAAAGCGTCGCGCCGCCGGATCGAGCTCTGCACGCGGTGCGCGAGCGGCTGCTGCTCGCCGAGGCGGCCGGCATCCGCGCGGGCGGCCTGCGCCTCGCGTACGTCGTCACCGAGACCGAGCGCGCCTGGGCCCGGGCGCGGCTCGCGGGCGCGGGACGGCCGCTCGTCGGCCTGCAAATGCAGAGCTTTCCGACCAAGGCGCACCGCAACTGGCCCGCGCAATCGTTCGCGGAGCTCGCGGCGCGCATCGCGCAGGCGCACCCGATGGCGCATTTCGTCGTGCTCGGCGACCGCGATTCGCGCGACGCCGCGGCGCTCGTCTCGCGCCGCGTGCCGGGGAAGGTCGACCTCGCCGCGGGCGCCGCGAGCCTGCGCGAGAGCGCGGCGCTGATCGCCGCGCTCGATCTCTACGTCGGCGTCGACACCGGACCGACCCACATCGCCGGCGCGCTCGACGTGCCCATGGTCGGCATCTATCACCACGCCTACCCGGGCCGCAACCTCGCGCCGCTCGAGCGGCCGCGCCTGCGGGTGCTCGAGCAGCCCGAGGCCGGAGAGCTGGCGGTCGACGCCGTGCTGAGCGCGGCCGAGGCGCTGCTCGCCGAGAGCGGGGTACCCGCGTGAGCGTGCCCTCGGTCCTGATGCTGTCGCAGGAGGTGCACCCGATCCCGCCGCTGAAGGGCGCCGCCGTCGAGCAGTGGATCGACACGGTCGCGCACCGGGTGTCGGGCTACGTGCCGCACGTCGTCAGCGTTCCGCATCCGGCGCTGCCCGATTCGCAGGTCGTCGACGGCGTGCGCTATCAGCGGATCCGCGTCGGCGCTCTGTACAATCGCCTGTTCCGCAAGATCACGCGGCTCGATCCCTGGTCGTACGTCGACCGCATCGTCGCCTACGCCGAATCCGTGGAGCCCGACATCGTCCACGTGCACAACGCGCCGCAGCTCGTGCCGCGCCTGAAGGCGGGCCTCCCCGGCGCGCGGCTGCTCCTGCACATGCACAACGAGAAGCCGGTGCAGTCCCTGCCCGAGATCGAGGTGCTGTGCGGCTGCAGCCGCTACATCAGCGACTGGTTCCGCCGCCAGGGCGTGCGCGCCGGGCGCTTCGTCCAGCTGCCGAACGGCGTCGACGTCGCCGCCTTCCATCCGGGCGACGCGAACGCGCGCGCCGCCGCCCGCGCGCGCTTCGACGTCCCGCGCGAGCGCTTCGTCGTCCTCTACGTCGGGCGCATCTCGCCGGAGAAGGGTCCCGATCTGCTGGTCGAGGCGGTTCGCCGCCTCGACCCCCGGCGCTTCCACCTCGTCCTCGCGGGCGAGTGGCCGCAGGGCGATCCGCGCCGCAGCGCGCGCGTGGTGTTCGCCGAGTCGCTGCGCGCGCGCCTCGCCGGGATGCCGGTGAGCGTGCTCGGGCACTTCGCGCCCGGCGCCATGCCCGAGATCTACCGGCTCGGCGACCTGCTCGTCGTGCCGTCGCGCTTCGAGGAGCCGTTCTCGATGGTCGCGATCGAGGCGATGGCCTCGGGGCTGCCGGTGCTCGCGCTCGCCAAGGGCGGCATGAAGGAATACCTCGCCGACGGCGAGAACGCGCTCGTCCTGCCGGCCGAGGCCGACGCCGCCGCGCTCGCGGCCGCGGTCGAATCGGCGGCCGGCGCGCCGACCGGGCGGCTCGCCGCCATGGCGCGCGAGGCGCGCCTGCTGGTCGAGTCGCGCTTCACCTGGGCGCACGTCGCGCGCGCGACCGAGCGCCTGTACCGCGAGATGCTGCAATGAGGTCGGAGCCCGGCGCGGCGCTGCTCGCTCAGGCGCCCTTCCTCGTGCTGCTCGCCGTGCTGCCTTTCCCGCACACGGTGGCGCTGCGCCTCGCCTGCCTCGCGCTCGCGTTCGCCGTCGCGGTGCTCGCCTGGCGGCGCTCGGGCGTGCCGCCGCTGCCGTGCCGGGTGCCGATCGCGCTGTGGGCGCTGCTGTGTGTCTCGTCGCTCGTCTGGGCGATCGACCGGCGCTATACGCTGAGCGAGCTCTGGAACGAAGTCGGGTACACGATGATGGCCTTCATCGCCTTCTTCGCGTTCGCCCGCGGCATCGGCGTGCTGCGCGCGCAGATGGTCGCGCTCGCGCTCGGCGCCGCGGCGCTGTGCGCCTGGGCCGTCGCGCGCTACGCGCTCACCGGCGGCTGGGACGACGCCGCGGGGCACGGCGGCGTCGGCAACTTCGCGGCCTACGCCGTGACCGTCGCTCCGGGGCTGATCGTGCTCGCCGCCGGCACGCGCGCCATGCGGCTCGCCGCGGGCGGCGCCTTCGCGCTGGTCGCGCTCGCGAGCGTGCTGAGCGCGCAGCGCATCCTGTGGCCGGTGCTCGCCGCGCAGATGGTCGCCGCGCTCTGGCTCGCGCACCGGCAGGGCCTGGTGCGGGCGCCGGCGCGCACGGTGGCGCTCGCCGCGGTCGCGATCGCCGTGTTCGCGGGGTCGCTGGTGCTGGTCGCACAATCCGAGCGCTACGCGGAGAACCGCGGCGCGCCGGCGAAAATGGTCGACGCCGACACGCGCTGGCGGCAATGGCCCAAGGTCGTCGACCGCATCCTCGAGCATCCCTGGCACGGCGTCGGCTTCGGCCGCCAGGTGATGACCAAGGCCTACCCCGACCTCATTCCCCCCGACAACGGGATGTTCTGGCACGCGCACAACACGGTGCTCAACTACGGACTGAGCATGGGCCTGCCCGGCATCGCGGCGCTGCTGCTGCTCTTCGGCTGCCTCGCGCGCGAGTACTGGCGCTTCGTGCGCGACGGCGACCGCGCCGCGAAGGCGATCGGCATCGCCGGGTTCACCCTGGTCCTGGGCGTGTTCCTGCGCAACCAGGTCAACGATTTCCTCGTGCGCGACATGGCGATCCTGTTCTGGGCGATGAACGGCGCGTTCCTCGGGCTCGGCCGGCGGCTCGCGGCGGCGCGCGGCGCGGCATGAAAGTCTGCTTCTACAACGTCACCGCGAGCTTCATCCCGGGCGGCCTGGAGACCTACTGCTGGGAGGCCGGCCGCGCGCTCGCGCGCCGCGGCCACGAGGTGACGATCGTCGCCGGCGACCGCGGCAAGGCCTGGCACGACGAGGTGCGCCTGGTGCAGTTCCCGTTCCGGGTCGAGCAGGACTGGCCGGATTTCGGGACGCGCTTCCGCCGGCTGATGGAGCGCCTGTCGTTCGCGCGTCATTCGCTCGGCCACCTGGTCTCCGCCGGCTACGACGCCGTGATCGTGAACAAGCCCTTCGATTTCCCGATCCTGTGGCGGGCGCGCCGGCGAGGCCTGCTTGCGCAGACGCTGTTCCGCTCGGGCGGCCGCGACTTCTACGCCGGCGACCGCCTGTTCGGCGGCGCGATCCAGCACTGGGTCTCGGCGAGCCGCTACAACGCGCGCCAGGTCGAGGCGCGCTACGGGCGTCCCGTGACCGTGATCCACAACGGCGTCGACGCCGACGCCTTCGCGCCGCGCGGACGCGACGAGGAGCTGCGCCGCACGCTCGGCGCGGGGCCCGGGGACCTGCTCGTCGTCAGCGTCTCGCGGCTGATCGGCTGGAAAGGCGTGCGCGTGGTGATCGAGGCGCTCGCCGCGCTGCCGGCGCGCGTGCGCTATCTCGTCGTCGGCGAGGGGCCCGAGGCGCAGGCGCTGCGGCGCGCCGCCGCCGCGGCCGGGCTCGAGGAGCGCGTGCGCTTCATGGGACGCGTGCGACACGCCGATCTGCCGCTCCTGCTGTCGCAGTGCGACGTGTTCGTGCAGCCCTCGATCGGCGAGGAAGCGTTCGGCATCAGCGTGGTCGAGGCGATGGCGTGCGGGCTGCCGGTGCTCGCGTCCGACAACGGCGGGCTGCCCGAGATCGTCGTCGACGGCGAGACCGGCCGGCTGCTGCCGCCCGGGTCGGTGCCCGCGTGGCGCGACGCGATCGCGTCGGCCGACGCCGACCGCGCGCGGCTCGCCGCGCTCGGCGCGAGCGCGAGGGCGCGCGCGCGAGCCGAATTCACCTGGGCGGCGAACGCCGCCCGGCTCGAGGCGATCCTCATGGGGGGCGGCTGATGTGCGGCATCGTCGGCGCGGTCCTCGCCGGCGGCGGCGACGTGCGGCTCGACGACGCCGTCGCCTGCCTGGAGCACCGGGGTCCGGACCAGAACGCGGCGTGGCGCGAAGGCGAGGCGCGCCTGGGGTTCCGCCGGCTCGCCATCATCGACCTCTCGGAGGCCGGCCACCAGCCGATGCATTCGCCCGACGGCCGCTACGTCGTCGTGTTCAACGGCGAGATCTACAACTTCCGGGAGCTGCGCGACGAGCTCGAGGCGAAAGGCGAGCGCTTCCGCGGCCACTCCGACACCGAGGTGCTGCTGCGCCTGTTCGCGCGCGAGGGCCTGGAGCGCTGCCTCGCGCGGCTGCGCGGCATGTTCGCCTTCGCCGTGTGGGACCGGCAGGAGAAGCGGCTCTCGCTCGCGCGCGACCGTCTCGGCGTGAAGCCGCTCGTCTACGCCGAGACGCCCTCGGGATTCCTCTTCGGCTCGGAGATCCAGTCGCTGTTCGCGCTCGACCCGGGGCTCTCGCGCGAGCCCGACTTCGAGGGCCTCGATCACTACCTCAGCTTCCAGTACGTGCCCGCGCCGCGCTCGGGATTCGCCGCGGTGAGGAAGCTCCCGCCCGCGCACGCGATGACGGTGCGCGCGGGGCGCGTCGAGCGCGTGTTCCGCTACTGGGACCTCGATCTCACGCGGAAGAGCGCGCTCTCCTTCGGCGAGGCGTGCGAGGCGCTGCGCGAGCAGGTGCTCGAGGCGACGAGGCTGCGCCTGGTCAGCGACGTGCCGCTCGGCGCGTTCCTGTCGGGCGGCATCGACTCGTCGATCACGGTCGCGGCGATGGCGCGGCTCGGCGCGTCGCCCTTGCGCACCTTCTCGATCGGCTTCGAGGACGAGCGCTTCAACGAGCTGCCGCACGCGCGCGAGATCGCGACGCACCTCGCGACCGAGCACCACGAGATGATGGTGCAGGCCGACGCGGTCGACGTGATGCCGAAGATGATCGAGCACCTCGGCGAGCCGCTCGCCGACAACTCGGTGATGCCGACCTACTACGTCTCGAAGTTCGCGAGGACCGGCGTGACGGTGGCGCTGACCGGCGACGGCGGAGACGAGGTGTTCGCCGGCTACCGCCGCTTCTACCAGATCCGGCGCATGGAGTGGCTCGCGCGCCGGGGGCTGGTGCCGCTGTGGCGGGGCGCGCGCCGGCTGGCGATCGCGATCGAGAACCGCACGCACCCGGGCCGCGCGCCGCGGCGCTTCCCCGCGACGCGCGCCGACGAGATGCTCGCCCTCGACGGCGTCGCGCGCTACCAGCACCTGCTCGCGTTCTTCTCCGACGACGAGAAGGAGGCGATGGTGACGCCGTATTTCCGCGGCCGCGCGGGCCGGGTCGACCCCGCGGCCTATCTCGCCGCGCACTTCGAGCGGCCGGGCGACGACGTCTTGAACCGCTACCTTTATCTAGACCTGACGACCTACCTGCCCGAGGACATCCTGTTCAAGGTCGACGTCACCAGCATGGCGAGCTCGCTCGAGTGCCGCTCGCCGTTTCTCGACCACAAGCTGATCGAGTTCGCCGCGACGCTGCCCGGGCGCTACAAGCTCTCGGCCGCCGGGCGCCACAAGCACATCCTGAAGGAGGCGTTCGCGGGCTGGCTGCCGCCCGGCTTCATGGACCGGCCGAAGAAGGGCTTCTCGGTGCCGCTCGCGCGCTGGCTGAAGGACGACCTCGCCGACATGATGCGCGACACGCTCGTCTCGCGGAAGACGCTCGCGCGCTGGTTCCGGCAGGACGTGATCGAGCGCGCCATCGACGAGCACGTCTCGGGCCGCGCCTCGCACACGAACCGGCTGTGGCCGCTGTTCGTGCTCGCGCTCTGGGTCGAGCGGTACCGCGTCCCGGCCTGATGCGGCTGCTTTACCTGCATCCGAACGCCTGGATCGGCGAGTACGCGATGCTGGCGAAGCTGCGCGACCTGGGCCACGAAATCTCGGTGCTCGAGGAGAAGCGCGGCCTCGCCGGGGGCAAGCGCGCGGTCGCCGACCATTTCCGCGCCCCGGGCGACGGCATCGCGACCCTGTGGTACGACCCGCGCCGCGGCTGGGAGCGCCTTCTCACCTGGTTGCCCGACCGCGTGTTCCGCCGCGCCTTCGACGGCCGCAACCTCGTGCACCGCATGTGGGTTATCGCCGAGGCGGTGCGGCGCTTCGCCCCGGACGCGATCGTCTGCAGCGACGGCTTTACCTACGCGATCCCGGCCGCGTTCCTGAAGCGCCTCGGGCGGCTGCGGCCGCGCCTCGTGGTGGGCTACATCGGCGGCGACGTGCTCGACCTCCCGGCCGCGGACTACGGCCGGCGGCGAACGCCGCTCACGGCCTGGATGATCCGGGCCTCGGTCGCCGCGGCCGACGCGCTGCGGCCGGTGTCGCCGCTGCTGCGCGACGTGCTGCTCGCCGACGGCGCCGACCCGGCGCGCCTGCGCGTGGTGCCGAGCCACCTCGCCGCCGACGAGCGCCTGCTCGCGGGCATCCGCGCCGGGCGCGCGGCGGCGCGCGCGCGCGTGCGCTCGCGCTACGGCATCGCGCAGGATGCGCCGGTCGTCGCCACGCTGAGCGGCAACCAGAAAGGCAAGGGCATCCACGTCCTCGCCGAGGCCTGGCCCGCGATCGTCTCGGCCTGTCCGGGCGCGCGCTGGCTGCTGTGCGGGCACGACGATCCCTGGCTCGCGCGCGGCGTGTGGCCGCTGCTCGCGCGCGCCGGCGCGCGCGCGAGCGTGGTCGCGACCGGACGGCTCGATTCGCCCGACACCTACGAGCACCTGGCCGCCGCGGATCTCAACGTCAACCCGAGCCTCGGCGAGGGCCTGAACATGGTCACGGTCGAGGCCGCCGCGGTCGGCACGCCGAGCGTGACGAGCGACGCGGCGGGCGTCGTGCACTGGATCGCGCGCTGCGGCGCGGGAGCGGTCGTCCCCGTCGGCGACGCGGGAGCGCTCGCGCGCGAGGTGGTCGCGGGCCTGCGCGACGGCGCGCTGCGCGCGCGATGGAGCGACGCCGGCGTCGCGATGGCGCGCGAGTTCTCGCTCGACCGGATCGCGGGCGAGCTGCTCGAGCTAGCCCGCGCCCGCTAGCGCGCTCGGCGGTCCGCGCCCGTAGCGGCGCGCGAGCGCGTCGATCTCGGCGACGTCCTCGGGGTGCGCGGCGATCCAGCGCGCGAGCGCGGCGCGCTGCCGCGCGAGCGTCGCGTCCGCGGTCGCGGGCTCGAGCCGCGCGCCGAGATCCGGGCAGTCGGCGTCGGCGCGCCCGTACACGCGGTCGAGGACGATGGTCCCGAGGCGCGGCCGGAAGTGTCCCGACTCGCGGTACCAGCGCATCTTCGTCGCGGCGTCGCCGGCGCCCGGCATCGGCTCGGCGGTGCACGCGCTCACGCCGCTGAAGTCCCAGAGCGCGACCCCGTGCCCGGCGGCGATCGCCGCCAGGTCGCGCTTCCACTGCTCGAGCAGCGGCCACAGCCCCGCGGCGGCGTACACGTAGCTGTGGCGCGCGTGGATCGGGTTGATCACGATGTCGAGCCGCACGCCGTGCCGCGCCGAGAGCGAGACGATCTCGGCGAACTGCGCGAGCAGCGCGCGGTAGCTCTCGGCGAAGGCGCTCGAGCGCGTGTCGCGCAGCGTCGTCGCGAGGAAGGCGGCCTCGGTATGGAGCGACGCGCTGCGGTGGCCGCCCTCGCGCTCGACCTGGCGCTCGTCGTAGGATTCCTCGCGCCGGCCCGTCGGCAGGTAGATCGCGACCGGATCGCGCTGGTGCCGGAACGACCACCAGCTGTCGGCGCTCGCCGGGCCCGAGAGCAGCACGAACGCGAGCCGCTCCCACTCGCGCCCCGGGACGCGCCGGCCCGACTCGTCGGTGAGCAGGACCGCGCCGGGAATGCGCTGGCTCGCGGCGAGCGACGGCTCGAACATCGTCAGGTCCATCGCGAGGAGCACCTGCTCGAGCCGCCCCGCCGCGAGCGCCTCGAGAAAGAAGCGCCGCACCTGGCCGAGCCCGGCGCCGCCGATCCCGAGGTTGTAGGCGGGGCGCGCGGCGAAGCCCGGGTGCCCGACGTCGTACGCGCTCTCGGCGCGCGAGTTGCCGAGGATGATGCTCGCGGGCCGGACGCGGTCGACCGCGAGCGCCTTGGCGAGCAGCGGGCGATGGTTGAACCCGAGCGGCAGGCGGTTGACGCCCGCGATCCGCGGCACGTCGAAGTTGCCGTAGGGATCGGCCAGATAGTTGAAGCCCGCGAGCGCGGCCGCGACCGCCGCGCAGAAGGCGGCGAGGTGGGCGAGGTGCGAGCGCGCGCCGTCCACCGTCAGAACTGGTAGTACAGGAACTCGCTCACGCGCGTGAGGTTGATCACCGCGGCGAGGAGCAGCACCGCGGTGACGAGCGCCCAGCCGCGCGCGGGCCGCCACACGAGGCGGCGCCAGTAAGGCGGCGACACCTCGCCGGGATAGGTCTCGAGCGCCGGCCGGTAAGCGTGCAGCATCTGCTGGACGTTGGGCAGCCCCCAGGCGATGACGAACATCGCCGCGAGCCAGCGCAGCTGTGTCGCGCCGAACCAGGCCGGGTCGGCCCGGGCGAGGCCGTTCAGGCCGGCCATGCCCTCGAGCAGCGAGCGCGCCGCGGGTAGCGACTCGGCGCGGAAGAACACCCAGGCGACGGCGACCGCGAGGAAGGTGAGCAGGCGCCCCAGCCACAGCGCGAGCCCGGGCGGGAGCGCGATCGCGCCGAGCCCCCTTGCGCGCGCGCCGCGCCAGCCGTGGTTCACGACCAGGTAGGCGCCGTGCAGGCCGCCCCAGATCACGAAGGTCCAGCCCGCGCCGTGCCACAGGCCGCCGAGCAGCATCGTGATCATCAGGTTCGCGTAGCGGCGCAGCGGCCCGCGGCGTCCGCCGCCGAGCGGCACGTACAGGTAATCGCGCAGGAAGCGCGACAGCGTCATGTGCCAGCGGCGCCAGAAGTCGATGATCGACGCCGCCTTGTACGGCGAGTTGAAGTTGGCGGGGAACACGACGCCGAACATGCGCGCGAGCCCGATCGCCATGTCCGAGTAGCCCGAGAAATCGAAGTAGAGCTGGAAGGTGTACGCGAGCACCGCGCCCCAGGCGGGGAGGAAGCCGAGCGTCGCGCCGTTTTTGGCGGCGTCGAACGCGGGCGCGACGAACTCGCCGATGCCGTCGGCGAGCACCACCTTCTTGAACAGGCCGACCGCGAAGATCGTCAGGCCGACCGCGAGGTTGCCGGCGTCGAAGCGGAAGGTCTCGCGGCGAGCGAACTGCGGCATGACCTCGGCGTGGTGCAGCACGGGCCCCGCGAGCAGGTGCGGGAAGAAGGTGACGAACAGGGCGTAGTTCGCGAAGCGGTACTCGCGCGCCTGGGCGCGGTAGACGTCGACGAGATATGCGATCTGCGTGAACGTGAAGAACGAGATGCCGAGCGGCAGCACCAGGTGCGGCAGCGGCAGCGCGAGGCCCGAGACTGCGTTGACGTTGGCCGCGAAGAAGTCCGCGTACTTGAACGTCCCGAGCACCGCGAGATCGCCCGCGACGCCGATCCCGAGGAGCGCCGCGCCCGGGCGCGCCGCGAGACCGCGGCCGATCGCGTAGTTGAACACGACCGATCCCGCGAGCAGCGCGACGTACTTCGGATCCCACCAGCCGTAGAAGACGAGCGACGCCGCGGCGAGGAAGCCGATCGGCGCGAGCGTGGAGGCGCGCCGGCCGAGCGCGAAGTAGACGATCAGGACGACCGGCAGGAAGCCGAAGAGGAACTCGTAGGAGTTGAACAGCATCTTTGTGCTTCGTTTCAGTATAGCCGGATTTCCGTATAAGATTGCCGATCCCGCCGCTCGTGAAGACGCTCGCCGCCCGCCCCGGAAGATGACCTCGGCAAACGCAGGAATCCCCGCGCTCGCTGAAGAGAACCTCTACCCCGCGATCCTGCGCATGCTGGGCGACGCGCCCGCGGGGCCGGTGCTCGACGTGCCCGCGGGCTACGGCGCGTTCGCGGCCGAGCTCGTGCGCCGCGGCTGGCGCGACATCCACTGCCTCGATCTGCTGCCGCCCGCGAGATTCCGCTGCGCCGGCGTCGACTACCGTCAGCACGACGTCGCCCGGCCGCTGCCTTTCCCCGACGCGCACTTCGAATGCGTGTTCAGCGTGGAGGGCATCGAGCACTTCGACAGTCCGTGGACCTTCGTGGACGAGCTGTGCCGCGTGCTGCGCCCCGGCGGCCGGCTCTACCTCACGACGCCGAACACGTTCTCCGTGGACGCGCGGCTCAAGTACCTCGTGTCGGGATACTTTCCGCGCTTCCGGCCGCTCATGCAGGAGCCCGACAAGGTCATGGACCAGCCGGTCGACGACGCGCACATCAGCCCGGTCTACTTCTGGCAGCTGCACTACTTCCTCATGCGCGGCGGCGTGCGCATCGAGCGCGTCGCGACCAACGCCTTCCTGTACAAGAAGCAGTGGGCGAAGCGCGCGTTCGAGCGCTGCATCGCGCGCATGATCCGCAACAACATCCGCAAGCGCGGCTTCCCGGACGTCGGCGTGACCTCCGAGGACGTGCTGTTCGGGGACTGCATCATCGTCCGCGGCGTCAAGGCCCGGTGAAGCTCGTCTACCCGTTCCCCGAGCCGCTGCCGCTCGAGCGCGCGCGCGGCGTCCAGACGGTCCACACGGTGGCCGCGCTCGCCGCGCACGGCGTCGAGGTGCTGCTCGCCTACGTCCCTGCGGGTGATGATCCCTTCGCCGCGTACGCGATGACGCGGCCCGCGGGTGTCGAGCTCGCGCCGGTGTCGCACCGGCTGCCGTGGCCGCTCGGGCGCGTCCATTCGAACCGCTTCTTCGCCGCGCGCCTCGCGCGGCTCGTCGACCGCGACGTGCGCGCGGTCCTCGCGCGGCACCTGAAGGTCGCCTGCCTTCTCGCCGAGCGCTTTCCCGAGCTGCCGCTCGTGTACGAGGCGCACGAGGTGTTCGCCGACACCGCCGCGCCCGCGCGCCGCGCCGCGATGCGGCGGCTCGAGGGCCGCGTGGTCGCGCGCGCCGCGGCGCTCGTCGCCAACTCGGGCGCGACCGCGCGGCGGCTGCGCGAGCTCTACCCGGTCGCGGTCCCGCTCGAGGTGATCCCGAACGGCGTCGACTACCCGCAGACGCTGCCGGGGAAGGACTGGACGCTCGCGCGCGAGCGCGTGATCTACGCCGGCAGCTTCTTCGGCTGGAAAGGCGTCGAGGACCTGGTCGCGGCCGCCGCGCGCCTGCCCGGGTTCGGCATCCGGCTGCTCGGCGGCGACGCGGCGGGCATCGCGCGGCTGCGCGCGCTGTACGAAAAGGCGGCCGGCGCCGGCGGCGCGCGCGTCGATTTCGCCGGCCGCGTGCCGCACGGCGAGGTCGCCGGCGAGCTCGCGCGCGCGTGCATCGCTGTGCTGCCCAACCGCGCCGACCCGGACAGCGCGTTCACCTCGCCGATCAAGCTGTTCGAGTACATGGCCGCGGGCTGCGCCCTGGTCGCGAGCGACCTGCCGAGCGTGCGCGAGGTCCTCGCCACGGACGACGCGGAATGGGTCGCCCCCGGCGACGCGGCGGGCCTCGCGGCGGCGATCCGCGCGCTCGCCGACGATCCCGCGCGCGCGAGCCGCATGGGCGAGCGCGTGCGCGAGAAGGCGCGCGCCTACACCTGGTCGGCGCGCGGCGAGCGCCTCGCGCGGATCGTGCGTCCGCTGCTCGCGGGCCCATGAAGGCGAACGCGCGCATCCTCGTCGTCCGCCGCGACAACATCGGCGACCTGGTGTGCACCACGCCGCTGATCGCGGCGCTGCGGCGCGCGCTGCCGGACGCGTTCATCGCGGCGCTCGTGAACTCCTACAACCGCGACGTGCTCGAGCGCAATCCCGACCTCGATCGCGTGTACGCCTACGGCAAGGCGAAGCACCGCTCGGGACGCGAGTCGCTGCTCGGCACCTACCTGCGCCGCGCGGGCCTCGTGCTCGAGCTGCGGCGCGAGCGCTTCGACTACGCGATACTCGCCGCGCCGGGGTTCCAGCCGCGCTCGCTGCGATTCGCCCGGCTCGCCGGCGCGCGGCACGTCGTCGGCTTCACCGAGGGACGCTCGCGCGCCGAGCGCCGCGTCGACTGCCCCGTTCCCTACGGCGCGCCCGCCGCGCGCCACGAGGTCGAGGACGCGCTGCGGCTGCTCGCGCCCCTCGGGATCGCGGCATCCGAGCCGCGGCTGCGCGTCGTGCCCGACCCCGAGCTCGCCGCGACGATGCGCGCGAACGTCGCGGCGCATTTCGGTTCGGATGTGCCCGGAAGCGGGCCGCTCGTCGCGCTGCATATCAGCGCGAGGAAGCCGAGCCAGCGCTGGCCGGCCGAGCGCTTCGCCGCGCTCGCCCGCGCCCTGCACGAGCGCCACGGCGCAAGGGTCGTCCTCCTGTGGGCGCCGGGGAGCGAGCGCAACCCGACGCATCCCGGCGACGACGAGAAGGCGCGCGCGCTCGCCGCGATGCTCGAGGGCCTGCCCGCGCTGCCCGTGCCGACGTTCCGGCTCGCCGAGCTGATCGCCGCGCTCGACGCCTGCGACGCGCTCGTGTGCTCCGACGGCGGCGCGATGCATCTCGCGGCGGCGCTCGGCAAGCCGATCGTGTGCTTCTTCGGCGACTC
>DASRFB010000032.1:0-20674 GCA_035651815.1 Burkholderiales bacterium
CGTCACGGGCGACTTCCGCGAGCTGCTCGCGCGTCCCGAGGTGAACGCCGCGATCATCGCCACCGACGAGCACCTGCACGTGGAGCCCATCCTGGCCGCGGTCGAGCGCGGCCTGCCGCTCCTGATCGAGAAGCCGCTCGCGACCACGCTCGCCGATTCCGAGCGGGTGCTCGCGGCGATCCGCAAGGCCGGCGTCGACGCGGTGATCGGCTACACGCAGCGCTTCCGCCGCCGCTGGCTGGCGGCCAAGGAGAAGGTGCGCACCGGGGCGCTCGGCGACGTGACGCTGGTCACCTCGCGCGCGTTCATGAACCGGCTGGTCGCGCTCGACAACTACCGGCGCACCGACGACCCGGCGACGATCTCGCCGATGGTCATCTCGGGCACGCACGCGCTCGACATCGTCATGTGGATGATGGAGGCGAAGAAGCCGGTCGAGATCTACGCGCGCTCGGTGGACAAGGCGCTCGGCCCCCTGTGCAAGGGCATCGACGCGACCGCGGGCGTGATCACGTTCGAGGACGGAAGCCTCTATCACTCGGCGATCTCGTGGGCGCTGCCGATCGTCTGGCCGGGGGCGGTCTACAGCCTCGAGGTCGGCATCACCGGCACCGAGGGCGTGCTCACGATCGACGACACGCACCGCGACATCGTGCTCGCCACCTCGGGCGAGAGCGGCGAGGGCTACGCGCCGGACAAGATGCGCCGCGTCGACTTCATGGGGAGCTACCCGCCGGGCGACGTCGCGTTGGGCGAATTGCGCGGCCCGATGCGCGAGGAGACCGAGCAGTGGCTGAACCGCGTCGCGCTCGGCGTGCCGACGCAGCACGCGAGCGCGGCCGAGGCCCACGACCGGCTGATGCTGACCAAGGCGTTCGACCTGTCGGCGCGCCTGAAGAAGGCGATCCCGCTCCCGATCACCGCGGACGACGAGCGCGGACGCGGGGCGTTGCGCAGGACGGCCTGAGGACACGAGGAGGAGGCGACTATGGCAAGGCTGAAATTCGCGCTGGCGCTCGCGCTCGCCTGCGTCTGCTCTTTCGCGCGGCCGCAGGATTATCCGTCGCGGACGCTGCACATGATCATCCCGTTCGCGCCCGGAGGCGCTTCGGATTTCGTCGGCCGCATCATCCAGCCGAAGATGAGCGAGCTGCTCGGACGGCAGATCGTGATCGAGAACCGCGGCGGCGCCGCGGGCAACATCGGCATGGAGGCGGCCGCCAAGGCCGATCCCGACGGCTACACGATCTTCCTCGGCAACATCGGCACGATCGCCATCAACGCCGCGGTGTTCCGCTCGCTCGCCATCAACCCGATGCGCGACTTCATCGCGGTGACCGAGGTGGTCGACGTTCCCGGCGTGCTGATCGCCAGCAAGGCGTTCCCCCCGAACAGCGTGCGCGAGGTGGTCGCCTACGCGAAGGCGCACCCCGGGAAGCTCAACTACGGCTCGCCCGGCTCGGGCAGCCAGAACCGGCTCGAGATGGAGCTCTTCCGCCAGGCCGCGGGCGGCCTGGACATGGTGCACATCCCGTACAAGGGCGGCGCCGGCCCGGCCGTCACCGGGCTCATCGCCGGCGAGACGCATCTCATGTTCACCACCGCGGCCTCGGCGCTCCCCTACATCAAGGGCGGCCGGTTGAAGGCGCTCGCGGTGACGAGCGCGAAGCGCATCCCGGCGCTGCCCGACACGCCGACCATGGTCGAGTCGGGCTTCCCGCGCTCGGTCACGGGCTCCTGGCAGGGCATCTTCGTGCCGGCGGGCACGCCGCGCCCCGTGGTCGACCGGCTGTTCGCGGTGACGCGGCAGGTGATGCAGACGAAGGACGTGGTCGAGCGCCTCGCGGGCGGCGGCGCCGAGGTCGTCCTGAGCGACTCGCCGGAGGCCTTCGCCGATTTCGTCGCCGCGGAATCGCAGCGCTGGGGCCGGGTCGCGCGCGAGGTCGGGGCGACGGTGGATTGATTTTCGATGTCGTCCTGAGCGCAGCGAAGGATCTGCTGCTCGACGCGAAAGCAAAAGCAGATTCTTCGCTTCGCTCAGAATGACAAGATAGCGACTATCTCAAAGGACGGAGACCGGTAATGGCAAACGCAGGCATGGTGGCACTGGACTGGCAGCAGCGGATCAACTGGGACCGCGTGCGCAAATACCGCCTCGAGCGCGCGCGCGCGCGCATGAAGGCGCACGGGCTGGGCGCGATGCTGCTCATGTACGACGAGAACTGCCGCTACGTGACGAGCACGCTCACCCCCGGCTGGAACCGGCTCAAGCCCGGCCTGCGCTACGCGATCCTGTGCGGCGACGACGCGCCCGTGCTCTTCGAGCAGGGCGACATCGGCATGCAGATCGAGCGCCACTCGCCGTGGATCCCGAAGGACCATATCCGCTGGTCGTACGCCTGGATCAAGGGCGCCGCGGGCGCCGCCTCGCTCGCGCAGGTGAAGAAGTTCACCAACGCGATCAAGCAGGAGATGAAGAAGGCGGGCGTCGGCGGCCAGAAGCTCGGCGTCGACTTCATCGACATCAACATGATCCAGATCTTCAAGGAAGAAGGGATCGACTGGACCGACGGCATGACGCCGATGATGGAGGCGCGCGCGATCAAGAACGAGGACGAGCAGGAGGCGCTGCGCATGGTCGGCGCGATCGGCGACGCCGCGCACTGGGAGTTCATGCAGTACCTCAAGCCCGGGCGCACCGAGAACCAGCTGACCGCGCACATCATGGAGTACCTGTACTCGGTGCCGGGCATGGAGGACGTCGAGGACGTGATCGTGTCCTCGGGCCCGAACACCTGGCCGAACTGGCGCAACTTCTCCGACCGCATCGTGAAGCCCGGCGACATCGTCTTCATGGACTTGGCCGCCTTGACCTGGAACGGCTACAAGTCGTGCTACTACCGCACCTACTGCGCGGGCAAGGAGCCGAACGCGGAGCAGAAGCAGGTCTACGCCACCGCGCTCAAGTGGCTGTACGACTCGATCAAGGCGGTGAAGGTCGGCGCGACGACGAAGGACATCGCCTCGAAGTGGCCGAGCGCGAAGGAGGCCTGGGGCTACGCGGAAGAGGACCAGGCCGCGGCGAACCTCTGGGGCCACGGCCTCGGCCTCGCGCAGTACGACCAGCCGGTGATCTCGCGCATCTGGTCGCTCGACCACCCGGTCGAGATCAAGGAAGGCATGGTGTTCGCGCTCGAGACGCAGCACGGCAAGAAGTACGAGTGGGGCGTGCGCATCGAGGAGATGCTGATCGTGCACAAGGACCGGGTCGAGCTGATCTCGAACTTCCCGGTCGAGCAGATCACCGTGGTCGACCCGATGCCGGGCTACTCGACGCTCTTCCCCAGGTGAGATGACGGCCATGCGCACCGCGGTGCTGCAGGCGCCTCGCAAGCTCGAGGTGGTCGAGCGGGCGCGCCCGGAGGCCGGCGGCGGCGAGGTCGTGGTGGAGACCGCCGCGACGGCGGTCTGCCACACCGATCTCTCGATCTACACGGGCGCGCACCCGGGGGTGCGCTACCCGGTGGTGATGGGCCACGAGTCGACCGGCATCATCGCCGAGGTCGGCGAAGGCGTGTCCGCGCTGAAGGCGGGACAGCACGTCCTCATCAACCCGATCATCGCCTGCGGCCAGTGCGACCAGTGCGCGCGCGGCGCCGGGAACCTGTGCCGCAACGCCGGGCTCTTCGGCCGCGAGGTCGAGGGCTCGCTCTCTCAGTACGTGAAGCTGCCGGCGCGCTACATCCACGTGCTGCCCGCGGCGATGCCGCTCGAGGCGGCGACGATCATCGAGACGCTCGCCACGGTGCGCCACTCGCAGACGCGCGTGAACCTCGCCGCGGCCGAATCGGTCGTCGTGCTCGGCATGGGCACGGCCGGCCTGCTGCACGCGCGGCTCGCGGTGCTCACGGGCGCGACCCCGGTGATCGCCGTGTCGCGCACGAAGTGGAAGCTCGACATGGCCGAGCGCATGGGTGCGCATCACCTCATCGAGGGCGCCGTCCAGGACGCGGTCGAGGAGGTGCGCCGTCTCACCGGCGGCAAGGGCGCCGACGTGGTGATCGACGCCGCCGGCGGCCCGGAAACGCTCAAGGCGGCGATCGACATGCTGCGCCCCGGCGGGCGCTTCGCCGCGTTCGCGGTCAGCCACGAGGCGGTGCGCGGCTTCTCGACCTTCCCGCTCTACTTCGGCGAGATCAGCATCATCGGCTCGCGCGCGCTCACGCCGCAGGACATGAACCCGTCGATCCAGCTCGTCGCCTCGGGCGCGGTCGACGTGAACGGCTTCATCACCGCGAAATACCCGCTCTCGGACGCGGCCGCCGCGTTCGAGGAGTACGAGCGCAACCCGAGCCGCATCCTGCGCATCGTGATCGACTCGAAGGCCTGAACGTGGACGCGGCGCTCCGGCCGGTCCCGCTCCTCGAGGCGTCCGACGCGGGACGCTTCGGCGCCAAGGCGGCGAACCTGTGCGCGCTCGCGCGCGCGGGGCTGCCCGTTCCGCCGGGCTGGGCGCTCGGCGCCGAGATCTACCGGGCGCAGCTCGCCGCGCTCGGGCTCGAAGCGACGGCACGCGGCGTGTTCGGGTCCGAGGACAGGGCCGGGGCGCGGCGCTGCGCCCTCGACCTGAAGCTCGGCCTGATGGAAGGCGCGCTCGCGCCCGAGGTCGCCGAGGCGATCGCGGACGCGTGGCGCGCGGCCGCGGCGACCGGCCGCCCCGCCGCGGTCCGGTCTTCGGCGCTGGTCGAGGACCGCGAGGGCTCGAGCTTCGCCGGCCAGTTCCAGAGCTATCTCGGCATCGACAACGAAACCGACTTCGTCGTCTCGGTGCGCGCCTGCTGGGCCGCGCTGTGGGCGGCGCGCGCGCTGCGCTACATGGGCGGACACGGCGTCGACGCCGCGGACACGGCGATGGCGGTCCTCGTGCAGCCGCTCGTCGCGGCGCGCGCGGCCGGAGGCGGCCTTTCGCGAACGGCCGAGGACGCGATGGTGATCAACGCCGCGCCCGGACTCGGCGCCGCGGTCGCGCAGGGCGAGGTCGCGCCCGACCGCTACGTGCTCGACCGCGAGGGGCGCTTGCGCGAATCCTCGCTCGGCCGCAAGTACCACGCGGTCGGCTGCGCGCACGGCCGCAAGTCGCTCGCGCGCTCGTTCTCGGCGAGCCGCTGCCTGGACGACGAGAGCGTCGCCGAGCTCGGGCTGCTGATGCGCGAGTGCGAAGCGATCGCCGGCGGTCCCGTCGAGATCGAATGGGCGCTCGACGACACGGGCGTGAAGCTGCTCCAGGCGCGGCCGCTGGCCGTCGCGCCGACGAGCGCCGAGTCGAGCGTCCCGGACAAGCTGTGGCTCGCTCACCCGCGCCTCTCGGGCCATCCGTCGGGCGTCGGCTGGGGCGAAGGCCGCGCGCGCGTGGTGAGCTGCGAGTGCGAGCTCGAGCGCGTCGCGCCGGGCGACGTGCTGGTCACGACGGTCGCGGGGCCGGCGCTCTCCGAGGTGCTCGCGCACGTCGCGGGCGTGGTGGCGGAGCTCGGCGGCAGCACCTCGCACCTCGCGTCGATCGCGCGCGAGCGCGGCGTGCCGATGGTGCTCGGCGTCCCCGACGCGACGCAGAAGATCCCCGACGGCGCGCGCGTCGCGGTCGACGGGGTCGCGGGCGTCGTGCGCTGGATGCGCCCCTAGCGCATGCGGCCGCGCGTCCATATCACGCAGCCGATCGCCCCGAGCGCGCTCGAGCGCGTGCGCGCCGCCGCCGATGTGACGATGAACGAGGACCCGCTGCGCATCCCGGCGCCTTCCGAGCTCGCCGCGGCGGTCCGCGACGCCGACGTCCTGCTCTGCCTGCTGCACGACGCGGTGACCGCCGAGGTGATCGGCGCGAATCCCGCCTTGCGCGCGATCGCATCGATGGCGATCACGCCGGCCAACATCGACGTCGCCGAGGCGACGCGCCTCGGCATCCCCGTCACCGTCATCCCCGCGCCGCTGCTCGACGACGCGACCGCCGACCTCGCGTTCGGGCTGCTGCTCGCCGTCGGCCGCCGCATCGCCGAGGCCGACCGCGCGGTGCGCGCGGGCGCGGTGGTCGGATGCCAGTCGCGGCATTTCGAGTCGCTCGGGGTGTCGGGACGCACGCTCGGGATCCTGGGCGCGGGCGGCGTCGGCCGCGCGATGGCGCGGCGCGCGCGCGCGTTCGGGATGACGCTGCTGTATCACGATCCGCGGCGGCTGCCCGCCGAGGACGAAGCGTCGCTCGCGCTCGCGTGGGTGCCGTTCGACGAGCTGTTCTCGCGCTCCGACTACGTGTCGGTCCACGTGAGCCTCACGCGCGAGACGCGCCACCTGATCGGCGCGCGCGAATTCGCGCTGATGAAGCCGGGCGCTTATTTCGTGAACAGCGCGCGCGGCGGCCTCGTCGACCAGCCCGCGCTCGTGCGCGCGCTCGCCGAGGGCCGCATCGCCGGCGCCGGGCTCGACGTCCTCGAGGGCGAGCCCCATGTCGATCCGCGTCTGCGCGCGATGCCCAACGTCGCGCTCACGCCGCACATGGGCAGCGCGGTCGCGGGCCTGCGCGAGGCGATGGCGAACGTCGTCGCCGACAACGTGCTCGCGGTGCTCGCCGGAGAGCGTCCGCCCAACTGCTGGAACCCCGAGATCTACGAACAACGGAAGATGCAGGCATGACCAAAGCCAAGGTGGTGATCACCGATTACGTGTGGGACTCGCTCGACATCGAGCACGAGACGCTCGACGCGCTCGCGACCCTGGTGCCGATGAAGACGAAGAAGCCCGAGGAGTTCATCGGCGCGGCCGCCGACTGCGACGCGCTGCTCAACACCTACGCCGGCCCGATCACGGCCGAGGTGATGGCGCGGATGCCGAAGTGCCGGATCATCGCGCGCTACGGCATCGGCGTCGACACGATCGACCTCGACGCGGCGACGCGCGCCGGCATCATCGTGACGAACAACCCGACCTACTGCATCGACGAGGTGGCCGAGCACGCGATGGCGCTCGTGCTCGCGTGCGCGCGCAAGGTCGCGTTCTACGACCGCAAGGTGCGCGAGGGGAAGTGGGAGCTGCCGCCGGGCAAGCCGATCTTCCGCCTGAACGGCGGCACCCTCGGGCTCGTGGGCTTCGGCAACATCGCGCGCGCCGTCGCGGTCCGCGCGGCCGCGTTCGGCATGAAGGTGCTCTACGCCGACCCGTTCGTGAAGGAAGGGCAGTTCAGGGAGCCGGGAAAGAAGGTCGAGCTCGATGCCCTGCTGCGGCAATCGGACTTCGTCTCGCTGCACCCGCCGCTCACGCCGCAGACGCGCGGGATGATGAACGACGACGCCTTCGCGAAGATGAAGAAGACCGCGTTCGTCGTGAACTGCGCGCGCGGGCCGGTGATCGACACGGCGGCGCTCGTGCGCGCGCTCGACGCGAAGCGGATCGCGGGCGCCGCGCTCGATACGACCGACCCCGAGCCGCTCCCCGATCCGCACCCGCTGCGCGGCCGCGACAACGTCGTCGTCAACCCGCACGCCGCGTGGTACAGCGAGCAGTCGATGGTGGCGCTGCAGCGCGGCGCCCCGGGCGAAGTCCGGCGCGTGCTCTCCGGCGAGTGGCCGCTGAACGTCGTCAACAAGGCGGTCAAAGGAAAGAGCCGGGCCGGGTTATAGTGCTCCAAACACAAGGAGGAGAGGAACCATGGCTTTCGTCCGCGTCGTTCTGGTGTCGATCGCGTCTCTGATCTTCGCCGGGTCCGTTTTCGCCCAGGCGAAGTGGACCAAGGCCGCGCCCTTCCCCGACCCGTCGGAAGAGCTGCTCGGCGCGTCGGCGAACGGGAAGATGTACGTCTTCTGCGGCCTCTTCGAGACGCCGCGCTGGACGCCGAAGGGCCTCGTGTACGAGTACGACCCCGCGAGCGACAAGTGGACGAAGAAGGCGCCGATGGCGCTGCCGTCGCACCACGTGGCCTTCACCGAGCTGAACAACAAGATCTACGCCTTCGGCGGCTTCGTGCTGCCGCCCAAGGGCGAGCCGCCCGCGTGGGTGCCGATCGACAACGCCTGGGAATACGACCCGGCGAAGGACGTCTGGCGCGCGCTCGCGCCGATGCCCACGAAGCGCGGCTCGCCCGTCGCGGTCGCGCTGAACGGCAAGATCTACGTGATCGGCGGCGCGGTCCCGGGGCCGGGACAGAGCGCCGTGCACCCGGCGCGCCCGCACACCTCGGTCGGCACCGTCGAGGAGTACGACCCCGCGACGAACACCTGGCGCCAGCGCGCGTCGATGCCGACGCCGCGCAACCACGCGGTCGGCGGCGCGATCGGCGGCAAGCTCTACGTCGCGAGCGGGCGCGTCGGCGCGGCGTTCATCTCGGGCGGCTCGTCCAACATCGGCGTGATCGAGGCCTACGACCCGCAGAAGGACGCGTGGAGCCAGGGCCTCGCGCGCATGGCGCAGGCGCGCAGCGCCGGCGCGGGCGCCGTCTACGGCGGCAAGCTCTACATCACCGGAGGCGAATTCCAGGACCCGGGGACGATGGCGACCTACCGCTCGGTCGAAGCCTACGATCCCGCGACCAACACCTGGACCTTCATGCCGCCGATGCCCGTCTCGCGCCACGGCCTCGCCGGCGCCGTCGTCGGCTCGAAGCTCCACATGGTGAGCGGCGACGTGCAGTCGGCGGGCTCGGGCGTGCGCGTCGACACCGAGGAGCACGACGTGCTGGAGCTCGCGAAGTAGCTACTTCGCGGGGATGACGGGCAGCAGCAGATAGGACGCGCGCTGCCCGCCCGTGAAGATCGTGTTCGTCCCGGTGTTGTAGTCCGCCGCGTAGTGCGTATACGGCGCGCTGCCCGCGCCGTCGCGCGGCTGCACGTCGAGGCGGATGCGGTGGCCTTTTTTGAAGACCATCGACGTCGGCCAGATCTCGACCTCCATCTGCACGGCCTCGCCGGGCTTCAGCCACTCGCGCGCGAGGTGCTCGTGGTACGGCCGCCACGGCGTCGAGAGCGACTCGTCCTTCTTCCGGTGCGAGGCGCGCAGCCATCCCTTCGCGACGGGCACGGGCTGGCCCTGCTGGCCGAGCTCCCACACGTCCTTGCCGTCCGGATCGATGTTGCGGATCGTGGCGAAGACGTCCATGTCCTCGGTCGAGCTCGACGCCCAGACGACGAGCACGACGGGCCCGGTGACCTCGGTGTCCTCTTTCATCGGCTCGGTCAGGAACGACGCGCCCATGTCGGGGAGGCTGCCCGCGAGCGCGGTCGAGGTCCACGACGCGGAGGCGACGCCGGCCTTGGTCATGCCGCTCGCGGAGTACTCGATCGACGATGATTTCTTCGGCGCGTCGGTCGAGAGCTTTCCGTCGTCGAGGTAGAAGCGGGTCCACTTCGTGCGCGCGAGCGGCCACTCGTTCTCGCTGCGCCACTCGGCGTTGCCGTGTCCGCCCTTGCGGACGAGGAGCTTCACCGGCGGCTCGTCCATGATGCCGGTGCTCTCGCCTTTCAACCACTGGTCGAAGAAGCGCAGCTGGTCGCGCCGCGCTTCTTCCGCGTAGAACGGGTGGTAGTGCGTGCCGGCGTGGATGCGGAGCTTCTTCCGCTTCGAGGCCGCGCGCAGCCAGCCTTCCGTGTTGCCGCGCAGGTGCAGCCCCATGCCGCTCCAGTTGCCCACCGTATACACCGGCTGCGTGATGCGGTCCCAGCGCGCGCGGCGTCCTTCCCACCACGGTCCGTCGAGATTGTTCTTCATGTACTCCCACAGCCACGGCGTGGAGAAGGCGTCGGTGGCGGTGCTCTGCGGCTTCCCCAGCAGATGATGCGCCATATGATTGTTCCACCAGCCGACCGCGAACCCGTACGAGAAGATGCCGCCGTGGTAGCCGAAGTCGCGGTACATGTCGGCCGCGCCCTCCCACGGGATCATCGCCGCGAGCGAGGGCGGATTGAGGCCCGCGACCAGCCACTGCGTCATCGCGTAGTACGAGATGCCGAGCGTGCCGACCCGGCCGCTGCACCAGGACGCCCGCCCGGTCCACTCGATCGCGTCGTAGAAGTCGCGCGCCTCGGAGGGCGACCACGGATCGGTGCGGCCGGGCGACTTGCCCGAGCCGCGGCCGTCGACGCGCACGCAGGCGTAGCCGCGCGGCACCCACCACAGCGGGTTCACCGTCTCCCAGTTCATGAACTCGTTCGCCGCCTCCTCGAGGTCGGGCGGCGGCACCCAGAGCTTGTCCTTCTGGTAGGAGCCGAGATTGACGATCGCGGGGCAGCGGCCCGCGCCCTTCGGCCGGAACACGTCGGCGCGCAGGCGCGCGCCGTCGCGCATCGGGATCTCGACGTCTTTTTCGAGGATGAAGTCGTGCACGGCGGTCCTACGCAGTCATCCCGAGCGAAGCGAAGGATCTGCTTTTCGCGAAAAGCAGATTCTTCGGGCTACGCCCTCAGAATGACAATCACTCGATCTTGATCTTCGCCTGGCGCAGGAACTCGCCCCAGCCCGCCGTCTCCTTGCGCACGAGCTCGTTGAACTCCTGCGGCGAGCCCGAGAGCTCGACGCTCATCATCTGCTTCGCGAGGCTCTCCTTCATCTCGGGCTTGGTGAGGATCGCGGCGACCGCGCTGTAGATCTTGTCGACGATGGGCTTCGGCGTCGCGGCCGGCGCGAACATCCCCTGCCACGCGTTCGTGCCGATGCCGGCGAAGCCGAGCTCGGCCATGGTGGGCACGTCGGGCAGCTGGGCGAGCCGGTGCGGCGCCGCGGTCGCGAGCGCCTTCATGCGCCCGGACTTCACGTGCGCGAGCGTCGAGCCGAGGTTGATGAACGCGACCTGCGTCTCGTTCGAGAGCAGCGACGGCACCATCTTCGCCGCGCCGTCCTTGTAGGGCACGTGCGTGAGCTGGATGCCCGCGGCCTTGGCGAACTTCTCCATGTCGAGGTGCGGGTAGCTGCCGATGCCGGCCGAGCCGTAGTTGATCTTGCCCAGGTTCTTCTTCGCCTCGGCGATGAACTCCTGCACGGTGTTCGCGGGGAACGCCGTGCTCGCCGCCAGGATGTGCGGCAGCTCGACCAGCTTCGCGATGCCGACGAGGTCGCGCGACGGCTTGATCTTGAGGGTGTTCGCGAAGGTGTTCTCGTTGATCGTGTTGGTCGAGACGTTGCCGACGAACAGCGTGTAGCCGTCGGCGGGCGACTTGGCGACGAGCTCGAGCGCGAGGTTCCCGGTCGCGCCCGGACGGTTCTCGACGATGAAGCTCTGGCCCAACGACTCCGTCAATCGGGCGGCGACAATGCGAGCGATAACGTCGGTCGCGCCGCCCGGCGCGTACGGCACGATGATCTTGACCGGGTGGTTGGGATAGGTGTCGGCCGACTGCGCCAGGGCCGCCGGCGCCGCGGCGGCGAGCATGACCGCGCCCGCGAATGCCAGAGATCGCTTCATAGTCACCTCCTCCAGAGGATGCCGGCGATCATAGCCCAAGACGGTTTTTGCCGCTAACATTCGGGCCTCTCGAAACAGGAGGACCGATGCGCAAGGCAACCCGCACCATCGACACCCACGCGCACTGGTATCCGCGCGAGTGGCTCGAGATGTTCGCGCGCGACGGCGCGAAGGAAGGCGCGAAGATCGAGCGCGACGGGGCGAAGATCGTCGTGCGCACCGAGCGCATCCAGAACGCCTTCACCGAGGAGTTCGTCGACCTCGAGCGGCGCCTGCGCGGCATGGACCGCACCGGCGTCGACGTGCACGCGATGTCGCTCACGACGCCGATGGTGTACTTCGCCTCGCCCGGCCTGGGCCTCGCGCTCGCGCAGTGCTACAACGACTGCGCCGCGGCGGCGCACGCGAAATACCCCGGGCGGCTGTTCGGCCTCGCGCAGGCGCCGATGCAGGCGCCCGAGCTCGCGGTGCGCGAGGTCGAGCGCGCGGCGAAGCTCCCGGGCATCAAGGGGCTCTACCTCGCGACCAACATCAACGGCACCGACCTCGACGACCGGAAGTTCTGGGACGTGTACGCCGCCTGCGAGGCGCTCGGCTGGACCGTCTTCCTGCACCCGGTCGACACCGTCGGGCGCGACCGCACCGGCAAGTACTACCTGCGCAACCTCTGCGGCAATCCCTACGACACCGGGCTCGCCGCGGCGCATCTGATCTTCGGCGGCGTGCTCGACCGCTTCCCGAAGCTCTCGTTCAACCTGCCGCACGCGGGCGGGACGATGCCCGGGCTGATCGGGCGCTGGAACCACGGCGCGAGAGTCCGCCCCGAGCTCGCGCACATGAAGAAGAAGCCGAGCGCCTATCTGCGCCGCTTCACCTACGACACCATCGCGCACGACGACGCGATCGCGATGAACCTCGTGCGCCAGGTCGGCGCCGACCGCGTCGTCCTCGGCAGCGACTACTGCTTCGACATGGGGCTGGACCAGCCGGTGAAGACCGTGATGCGCTGGAAGGACCTGAAGCCCGCGGAGCGCGAGCTGATCCTCGGCAAGACCGCCGCGAAGATCCTGAAGCTATAGATGTCGTCCTGAGCGAAGCGAAGGATCTGCTTTTGCTTTTGCGAGAAGCAGATTCTTCGGCGCCTCAGAATGACGTTACAAGGTCGGGTTGTTCACCTCGCCGCCGAGCGCCGCCAGCCCCCACGCCGACGCCTGCGCGTCGATGTTGAAGCTGATGTGCCCGGCGAGCGCGTGCGCGTCGCGGAAGATGCGCTCGAGCGGATAGCTCTCGTAGATGCCGTTCGCGCCCGCGACCGCGTGCAGGAGGTCGACCGCCTCGGTGCACAGGTTCACCGCGAACGCGAGGTTGCGCTTGCAGGCGAGCTTGGTCTGCACGTCGGGGACGACGCCGCGCTTCGCGTAGTCCTGGCCCTCGAGGCAGTCGTTCCGCAGCAGCAGGCGCGCGCAATCGATCTTGGCGCCGGCGATGCCGACGCGCAGCTGCACGCCCTGGAAGTCGCGCATGCGCATGCCGGTGTAGTTGGTGCTGCGCTCGCGCACGAGCTCCATGGTGTGCTCGAGCGCGGCCTGCGCGTTGCCGACCGCGCACATGCCGATGCCGTGGCCGAGGAGCGGGTTGGCGGCGACCTGGTACGCGGGATTCGGGTTGACCTTCGCGCCCGGGAAACCGGCGCCGCCGCGCACGAGCAGCATGTCGAGCGCCTTGTGCTCGGGCACGAACACGTCCTTGGCCGCGACCGTCATGCTGCCCGTCGAGCGCATGCCGAGCACCTTCCAGTCGTCGATCACCTGGTACTGCGACTTGTGCAGCAGGCACATGCGGTAGCCGACCGCGCGCTCGCCCTCGCGCACGGTGGCGGCGAGCATGTTCCACTCGGCGACGTTCGAGCACGACGAGAAGTTCCAGCGGCCGCTGATCACGAAGCCGCCGTCGGTCTTCGTCGCGCGCCCCTGCGGGAAGGCGATGCCCGAGGCGATCAGCGCCTCGGGGTTCGCGCCCCACACCTCTTCCTGCGCGCGCTCGTCGTACTGAGCGAGCATCCAGTGGTGCACCTGCAGGTTCGCGAGGTTCCAGCCGGTCGAGGCGCAGCCGCGCGCGATCTCGTACGGGAAGTCGGCGTAGGCGACGAAGTCGAGCTCCATGCCGCCGTAGCGCTTCGGCTGCAGCGTGCGCAGCGCGCCGCTCGCGTGCAGGTCGAAGAGGGTCTCGGGCGGCATCACGCGCGCGGCTTCGGCGCGCGCGGCGCGCTCGCGCAGCGCGGGGACCAGCGCGCGCGCCCGTGCGATCGCCTGGTCGTACGAGACGCCGGCGAAGCTCGGCGTCCGCTGCGGCGCGTTCATGCCCGGGCCTTGGCCTTCTCCGCTTTTTCGTCCCGGGCCTTCGGCATCTTCGAGTAGTCCTCGCCGCCCCAGTCGGGCGCGCGCTCGACGCCGAAGAAATTCAGCTCGATCGTGAGGCCGTCCGGGTCCTTGAGGAAGAGCTGGTACAGCCCCGACTCCGGGAAGTTGCGCGGCCGCGCCGCGACGCCGAGGCTCTGCAGGTGCTTCACCATCTTCTCGGGCTCGGTCGCGAGGAAGGCGACGTGGTCGATCACGCCCGAGCTGCCGCGCGCCGAGTTCTTCGGCGTGCCGAGGTAGTAGAGCTCGGCGTTGTCGACGCCGGCCTGCGCCATGTGCACCTGGATCTTGCCGTTGATCCCGAGCCAGTAGCCCGGGAACGGGAAGCTCGGGCGCGGCATGACCTCGAAGCCGAGCACGTCGCAATAGAAGTTCTTGGTGCGCTCCAGGTCGGAGGCGATGATCAGGAAGTGGTTCAGCTCGGTGACGGGCATGGCGGACCTCGGGAAGCGGCCAGGAGACCGGAACATTATGCCAAATCGAAGTACACTTCGCGCTTCCCGCTTCAACCCATCCCGGAGGAGAAAGCACGTGGGCAAGACCATCGAACTCAGCGCTTCGGACGGCCACAAGCTATCGGCGTACCGTGCCGAGCCCAAGGGCAAGCCGCGCGGCGGCCTGGTGCTGGTGCAGGAGATCTTCGGCGTGAACAGCCACATCCGCAGCGTCGCCGACGGCTACGCCGCCGACGGCTACCTCGTGATCGCGCCGGCGTTCTTCGACCGCGTGCAGCGCGGCTTCGAGATCGGCTACAGCCCCGAGGAAGTGGAGCGCGGCCGCACCTTCATCCCGAAGATGCACTGGGACACCGCGATGAAGGACGCGGGCGCCGCGCTCGCCGAGGCGAAGCCCGCGGGCAAGGTCGGCATCCTCGGCTACTGCTGGGGCGGGACGGTCGCGTGGATGGCGGCGGCGCGCCTGCCGGGGCTCGCGTGCGCCGTGTGCTACTACGGCGGCGGCATCCCGAACAACTCGGGCGAGCAGCCGAAGGTGCCGGTGATGTTCCATTGGGGCGAGACCGACCACGCGATCCCGGTGCAGGCCGCGAAGAAGGTCGCCGGGGAGCATCCCGAGGCGCAGTCGTTCATGTACAAGGCCGGGCACGGCTTCAACTGCGACCAGCGCGGCTCGTACGACGCCGAGAGCGCCAAGCTCGCGCGCGGCCGCTCGCTCGAATTCCTGAGGAAGCACGTCGGCTAGGACCTTTCCCCTCCTTGAAAAGGAGGGGTGGCGCGAAGCGCCGGGGTGGTTGGTAGCATGCGCAGAACCACCCCGCCGCCTTCGGCGGCACCCCTCCTCGGAGAGGAGGGGAAAACAAAAGATGCCTGCCATCCGAGTCAAGAAGCTCGCTGCCGCCCTCGGCGCGGAGATCGGCGGCGTCGATCTCTCGAAGCCGCTCGACGCGGCGACGTTCGCCCAGATCCGCGCCGCCTGGCTCGAGCACCTCGTGCTCGTGTTCCGCGGGCAGAAGCTCACCGACCCGCGGCTGCTCGCGTTCACGAGGCTCTTCGGCGAGCTCGACCCGCCCGGGCCGAACCCTTACGGCAAGTCGTTCCTCCCCGAGCATCCCGAGATCAACGTCATCTCGAACATCGTCGAGGGCGGCGCGCCGATCGGCGGCCTCGGCGACGGCGAGGCGATCTGGCACGCCGACATGACCTACGTCGAGCGCCCGCCGATGGGCGCGATCCTGCACGCGCTCGAGGTGCCCGAGTCGGGCGGCGACACGTACTGGGCGAACATGTACCTCGCGTACGACACGCTGCCCGACGAGCTGAAGCACAAGATCGAGGGCCGCGAGGCGATCCACGACGCGACCTACAACAGCGCCGGACAGATGCGCAAGGGCTACGAGGAGATCACCGATCCGCGCAAAGCGCCGGGCGCGCACCACCCGCTCGTCTCGACGCATCCCGAGACCGGCCGCCGGTGCCTCTTCCTCGGGCGCCGGCGCAACAGCTACGTCGTCGGCATGGACCTCGAGGAGAGCGAGGACCTGCTCGACGCGCTGTGGGCGCACGCGGCGAAACCCGAGTTCGTCTTCCGCCAGAAGTGGAAGGCGGGCGACGTGCTGATCTGGGACAACCGCTGCACCCTGCACCGCCGCGACGCGTTCGACCCGAGCGCGCGGCGCCTCATGCACCGCACGCAGATCAAGGCCGCGTGATCAGGTCTTCCCCTCCTCGAAGAGGAGGGGAAATCCACGGTTGACCACCCCGGCGCTTCGCGCCACCCCTCCTCTTCGAGGAGGGGAAAGCCCGCCACCTATCAGTCGAGCTTCGCGCCCGAGAGCTTCACGAGCTTCGCGTACTTCTCGTACTCGGCGCGTCTGAGCGCGTCGAAGGCCTCGGGCGTGCTCGTGCCCACGCCGACGCCGAAGGCGATCATCTTCTCGCGGATCCCGGGATCCGCGACCGCGGCGACGACGCCGGCGTTCAGCTTGTCGATCTCCGCACGCGGCGTGCCGGCGGGCACGAGCATCCCGAGCACCGACGCCATGTCGAATCCCTTGAGCCCGAGCTCGTCGAGCGTCGGCACGTCGGGCAGCGCGGGCGCGCGCTTGCCCTCGGCGCTCGCGAGGATGCGCACCTTGCCCGCTTTCGCGAACGCCGCCATCGCCGTGTAGCTCGAGAACGCGACCTGCACGTCGCCCGCGATCAGCGCCGGCGCCGCCTGCCCCATGCCCTTGTACGGCACGTGCACCATCCGGATGCCGGTCAGCGACTTGAAGAGCTCGGTGGTGATGTGGTGGATCGAGCCGTTGCCCGAGGAGCCGTACGCGAGCTTGCCCGGGTGCGCCAACGCGTACGCGACGAACTCGGCGTAGCTCGTCGCCGGCACCGACGGATGGATCGCGAGGAAGGTCGGCAGCGTCGCGATGGTCGACACGCCGGCGAAATCCTCGATCGGCCGGTACGGCACCTTCCTGTACAGGTGCGGGTTGATCGCCCAGATCGCGCTGTCGCAGACGTACGCGGTGTAGCCGTCGGCGGGAGACTTCGACACCTGCTCGGCGGCGATGTTGCCGTTCGCGCCGATGCGGTTCTCGACCACGACCGTGCCCCAGCCCGAGTCGGTCATCTTCTGCGCCACCATGCGCGCGAACACGTCGGGAGAGCCGCCGGGCGAGGTGCCGACGACGACCCTCACGGTCCGGGAAGGGTAGCTCTGTCCGAATGCGAGCGTCGTGACGAGAGCGAGCGCGAGGGCGGCGACCGGACGCATGGCGGCTCCTACTTCGAGGTGACGGATTCGTGCTTCAGCATCGGCATGACTTCCGAGGCGAACAGCTCCACCGAACGCAGCGTCTCCTCGAGCGTGAGATCGCCGAAGGCGAACTGCCCGACGAAATAATTCGCGCCCGCCTCCCCGGTCTGGCGCGCGACGAACTCCGCCGCCGCCTCGGGCGTCCCGGCGAAGGCGCGGCCGTCGTCGAGGATCTCCTCGAAGCGCTCGGGCCGCGGCCGCAGGTGCTTCACGCCCATCAGCGACGAGAGATAGTTGAAGCTCGCGAGCCAGCGCTGGTAGGCGCGAGCGGCCACGGCGCGCGCTCTCGCCGCGTTGCCGTCCACGTGGATGAAGCGCGCGAGGCCGATGCGCGGCACCGGCTCGCCGGGCCGCGCCTCCTTCCACACCGCGCGGTATCGGTCGGTGCACGCGCGCATCTGCGCCGCCCAGTCGAGCGTCATGATGTTCATGCCCGCGCGCGCGGCGCGCTCGGCCGACTGCGGCGAGTGCACGCCGTACCACAGCGGCGGGTGCGGCTTCTGCAGCGCGGGAATCGCGAGCGGCAGGCGCCGCGTGCGAGCGCCCTCCTCGTCGACCGTGACCGCGCCGCTGCGCAGCGCTTCGAGCACGAAGTCGATCGTCTCCTGGTTGGCGCGGTCGGCCTGCGCCGGGTCGACGCCGAAGAAGCGCAGCTCGGCCGCGAGCGCGCCGCGCCCGAACGCGAGCTCCAGGCGCCCGCCGCTCATCTGGTCGAGCATGCCGATCTCCTCGAGCAGCCGCAGGCGCGGGTAGAGCGGCGACACGTACACCATCGGCCCGAAACGCAGCCGCCCGGTGCGCTGCGCCACGGCGGCGAGGAACACCGAGGGCGAGGCCGCCATGCCGAGCGGCGTCAGGTGGTGCTCGGCGACGTGGTAGCTGCGGAAGCCCGCGCGATCGTACGCCGCGACGATCTCGAGGCGCTCGCGGTAATAGCGCTCGGGCGACTGCGCGCCCAGATCCAGGTGGTCGAAGACGCCGACGTCCACGGCTACTTCGTCTTCGGAGGCCAGACGCCCGCGCGCTCGAGCTCGTCCATCGACTCGCTCGTGAACTCGGCGCTCGGCGCGTCGCCGCCGATGATGAACATCAGGATCGATTGCTTGTTCTTCGGGCCCTTGGTGACGTTCATGAAGCGGCGCGACGCGCCCGCGGGGAACGAGATCACGTCGAGGGGCTCGAGGTCGACGTGCTCGATCTTCCCCCGCTCGTTCTCCCAGCTCGCGCGCCAGGTGCCCGTGATCGCGATGAAGGTCTCGTTGGTGTCGTGGTTGTGCAGCATCGGCCCCTTGCCGGGCAGCGCGCGGCAGTAGCCGAGGTTGAAGCCCTCGGAGATCTTGATCGCCGCCATGCGCGCGGCCTGCTCGCCGACCGGCGACTGCTTGCCTTCCTGCTCGACCGCGGGCGGCTGGAATCCGATGACGTTGTAGAGCGTGCGCTCGCAGCCCGGCATCTTCGAGTCGGGCAGCCCGCCGTCGAAGCCCTTCAGCCTGGAGAAGCGCGCGACGCGCTTCATCATGTCGCGGCGCGAGACGCGGATGCGGGGCAGCGTTTCCTGGTAGCTCATGCGGACCTCCGTCGAGGCTGCATGATACTACCGGGACGCGGGTCAGCCGCCGATGCGGATCGTGATCACCGCGGCGTTGACGCCGCCGCGGCCGTCGCTCACGAAGTACACGAAGTTGTCGGTGCCGCCCGTCGCGCCCGCGGGCGGCGTGTACGTGAGCACCGCGCCGCTCTGCGTCACCGTGCCGCCGCGGCCCGAGCCGACGTACGCGAGCCCGTACGAGAGCGGGTCGCCGTCGGCGTCGCCGGTGAGCGGGCCGAGATCGATCTGCAGCGGAACGCCGGGCGCGGTCGGCAGGACCGCGAAGGTCGCGTCGGGCCTGCGGTTGCCGGCGAGCGCCGCGACGCGCGAGTCGAGCCAGGCGGTGATGAGCCCGACGGCGTCGGGCTCGATCGCGTAGTAGCCGTGGAAGTGCTGCGCGCCGCACGGGTCGGTCGGATCGCCGATCAGGCCGCCCGTCACGAAGCCGAACGTCGCGCTCAGGCCGTTGGCGGCGATGAGCGCGTCGGCGAGCGCGCGCGAGTCGGCGGGCTGGCTGAGCTGGCACTGATCCAGCGTATTCCAGAGCACGTGCGAGGGGCGCTGCACGAAGGTCGGCAGCAGGTTCGCGTGGCGCGGGTCGTTCACGAACAGCGCCGACCCGGAGGGCCGCGTCACGGCGCTCGAGAGCGAGATTCCCTCGGCGATCAGGTTGGCCGCGACCGCCGAGATCGCGCCCCGGCTCGTCCCGGAGAGGAACACGTCGAGCCCGTCGGTGTTCACCTCGCGCAGGACGCCGAGGATGTCGACCGCGTGCCGCACCGAGACGCGGTACAGGTCGGCATCCACGATAGTGCTGATTGCTCCCGGCGTCGGCAGGTCGCTCGGCTTGTTCATCGCGATCGCGAGATAGCCCGCGTCGGCGAAGATCTGCGCGGTGCGCACCACGAAATTGGCGCCGATCGTGCTCGCCTGGCCGGTGGCGGCGTTGCCGATGAAGTTGAGATCGAAGTCGCCGCCCCCGATCAGGAAAACGACCGCCTTGGGCGCCGCGCCGCTCGACGGACGCGCCGCGATGTACTGCACCGTGACGGGCGCGCCGGTCGCGCTGATGCGCGTCTGGACCTCGCCGTAGAAGGCGCAGTCTCGCACGTTGATCCGCTGCGCGAGCGTGGACACCGCCGTGCAGCGCGTGAGGTTGGCGCCGGTGTACAGCTTGACGAGCGCCGTGCCGTCGCGCGTCGAGCCGTCCGCCGCGGTGGCGCGGTAGGTGAACGAATCGACGCCGTTCAGCTCCGCGTTGGCCGCGTAGGCGAGCCGGCCGCCGATCACCGTCGCGCGCCCTTTCGCCGGGTCGGTCAGCAGCCGCAAGTCGAACGTGTCTCCCGGGATCGCGCCGACCACGAGCGGCGTCACCGGGGTGCCCGGGTTCGTGAGCGGCGCGTTGAGGCCGGCGCGCGTCGCCGTGAAGCGCGTGTCGAGCGTGAGCACGGTGAACGCCGGGCCCTGCGCCGTGCCGCGCGGGTTGTCGAGCGTCACCGCGCCCGTGACCGCGCCGGCGGGCACGCGCACCGTGAGCTGCGTTCCGCTCGAGGCGATCGCGGCCGCGATCGCCGTGTCGCCGCCGGCGGCGACGAAGCTCACGCGGTTGTTCGCGGGAACCGGATCGAAGTTCTGGCCGTTCAGCGTCACCAGCGAGCCCGGCGCGGCGCTCGCGGGCGAGACCGAATCGATGCTCGGCGGCGGCGGCAGCACGCTCACCTTCGAGGACGTCGAGGCGCCGTTCAGGCTCACGCTCAGGATCGCGTCGCCCGCGGCGACCCCGGTGACCTCGATCGCGACGAGCGCCTGCCCGGCGGCGAAGGCGACCGACGCCGGCACCGTCGCGAGCGCCGGCTTGTCGATGGACACGGAGAGGCTGCCGGCGGCGGCGGGCGCCGGCGCGATCGTCGCGGTGACGTTCGCCTTCGCTCCCGCGAACACCTTGAGCGGATCGGGCGCGAGCGCGGT
>DASRFB010000033.1:0-15537 GCA_035651815.1 Burkholderiales bacterium
AGACCCGCTGCGCCAAGGTCTACAAAGAAGTCGACAAGCGCGCCTTCCGCCAGAGCGTCGACTACACCGAAGGCCGCCGCGTCAAGAACAGCCGCCGCGCCCGCGCCATGGAAAAAGGCAGCCGCTACGGCCGCAAGGCGAAGGAAGAGGCGTGGCGGAGCGCCGAAGTCGACGCCCTCCTCCGCCTGGCCGCCGCCGGCGTGCGCGTGCCGAAGCCGTACAACTTCGTCGACGGCGTGCTGCTGATGGAGCTCGTCACGGACGGCGAAGGCGAACCTGTCCCGAGGCTCAACGACATCGTGCTCGAGGCCGAGCACGCCCGCGAAGTCCACCGCCTCGTCCTGCGCGAAGTCGTGCGCATGCTCTGCGCCGGCGTCGTCCACGGCGACCTGTCGGAGTACAACGTGCTGCTGGGAGCCGAAGGCCCGGTCATCATCGACCTGCCGCAGGCCGTCGACGCCGCCGGCAACGCGCACGCGGGAGCGATGCTCGAGCGCGACGTCGCCAACCTCGCCGCCTACTTCGGCCGCTTCGCGCCCGAGCTGCTCGAGACGCAGTACGGGAAAGAGATCTGGGCGCTGTACAAGACGGGCAAGCTGAACACCGACACCGACCTCACCGGCCGCTTCCACCGCGAAGAGAAACCCGTCGACGTCGACGGCGTCATGCGCGTCGTGGACGATGCGCTGAAGGAAGAGGCGGTGAGGCAGATGCTCCGGAATTCGACCGCCGGGTAGCAGTCACCCCGCCTTACGCCCTACGGCAATCTTAATTCCAGCGGCGCCTTGTCCCGAAGTCGACTCCTAGTACATACGCCGGGGGAGAAGGGATATACGGTTTATCCGATGGAAACCGGTCATCGCGCGCGCGTCATCTCGATGTTAAGTGTGCATCTGTAGAAGAAGAAGAAGTCCTGACAATGGGTAACTGCGTTGCTTGTTACGACGATTTTCGTTTCTCCTGGCTCGGGACTGACCACGAGTGATTTACTCGCCGAAATAGTCATACAGCCGGATAACAGCAAACTCCCTAATAGAATGCATAACCTCATGTTGTCTCCCTTGTTCCTGCGATGCGAGCTGTCGTATATTGAGCCGCGTTCATCGGGCCGGCCTTAGTTCCCATCCCCTTGCGTTCATACACGCATCGAACAGTTGTCCGTTGGTTCGGACACTATTCTGTGCACTCCCTCCATATGCCCCCACATAAGCGCTAGATACGCGTTGCTGAGATTCTTGAAGACAGGCGTATCGATCACCATTGAACTCCTGCCTAGTACCACCATCTTTGTACCAGAGAGACTTCGTGGCGCATCCCGCTACGCTTAGCGCAATGCAAACGACACAACCTATCCGGTTCATATCGCCTCCCTCGCAAATTGTGCCCCCTCGCTAGGGAGCTCGGTGGATGGTTTTTCCCCTCCGAAGCTGCTATCGCGTAGTTCACTTGCGGCATAACGCGCGAACGATACTCGGCAGCAGAGGCACGAACCTTACTATTCACTATCGCACCTGGACCATCCTCACCATCAAATAAACCCTAGCCCCCACCGAATCCAGCTCCACATACTCCGCATCCGGCGTGTGATACCCGTATCCCTGCAATCCGAAGTTCTCGACGACGACCGGCTTCCCGGATAGCGCCGCGAAGGCGGCGTCGGTTCCGCCGCCTTTTCCCGAGTCGTCGACGCCGAGCGTCTTGCCGATCTCGGCGTAGATCGCCTGCGCTTTCTTGACGAGCGCGCGCTGGCGGTCGTTGGTCTCGAGCGGCGGGCGGCGGCGCTCGAAGGTGGCTTCGATGGTGGTGTCGGGGATGAGGTGTCCCTTCGCGATGCCGTCGCGGAAGGCTTTCTCGATGGCGTCGTAGTCGGCGACGCGCCGTATGCGCACGTCGGCGTTCGCCTGGGCGCGGTCGGGGATGGCGTTCCTCACGGTGCCGGCCTGGGCGACGGTCCAGTTGAACTTGATGCCTTTCGACGGATCGCCGAGGTCGCGCGTCGCGAGGATCTGGTGCGCGAGCTCGTAGAGGGCGTTGCGGCCGTCCTCGGGGTTGACGCCCGCGTGCGCGGCGCGGCCGTGGACGACGATCGTCGCCGCGCCGATGCCCGCGGTGGTGATCGCGAGCTCGTCCTTCGGCGCGGGCGTGGGCTCGCACGAGAGCACGACGTCGTGCTCGGACGCGATGCGCGTGATCAGGTTGCGCGCTCCGGGCGTGCTCACTTCCTCGTCGGCGTTGATGACGACGGTGATCGTCTTGTAGTCGCGGTAGCCCATCTGCTTGAGGACATTGAGCGCGTGCAGGATCACCGCCACCCCGCCCTTGTCGTCCGCGACGCCGGGACCGTAGGCCTTCGTCCCCCCGATCCGGAACGGGCGCTTCGCGAGCGTGCCGCGCGCGTACACCGTGTCCATGTGCGCGAGCAGCATCACCTTCTTCGTCCCCGTGCCCTGGAACCTCGCGACGACGGTCCGCCCGATCCTCTCCGGCGTGTCGAAGAGCTTCGTCGCGTCCGCGCCCGCCTCGACCAGCTCGACGCTCGCCCCGAGCGCCGAGAGCCGCCCGGCGATGAGCGTCGAGATCCGGTCGAGGCCCTCGCGGTCGCGGCTGCCGGACTCGATCGAGACGAGCTCGCGCAGGGTCTCGATCACGGCGGGCTTTTCCTTTTGCGCGAGGGACCAGGCGGGCTCGGACGGGCTGGCGAGCGCCCCGCTCGCCACGCCGAGGCACAGCAACAACACAAGGACGTTCGATCTCGACATCTGTATCCCCTCGCATTGTTTCCGCAAACGACTCCGATCCCGCCGCGTCATTGCAGCCGGTCACGAGCCTTGATCAACTGGCGCTTTCCTTCCTCCAAGAGGGAAGGATTGACTTCATCGTCCGGAAGCTTACAGTGTTCCCCCAGGACAATTGCCTTGAGTATGCGTCGATACATCTTCTGTCGAGGCCCAGGGGTCGCGTTCATGGCGGGGTCCTGTTCAACGATCGCCCGACGGATCACCATGTTCGCGACATGTGCGCGCGCGATCTCATCGTGTGAATCACGGCATACGAGGTCCATGATCATCGATTCCAGCTCGCTGGCATGCGTCTCAGGATCGGTGTCGCAGCCGGCGATGCTAGCTGACCTTGGCCCTAGCGTCGTACAGTAGCGCTTGGGTAATGCGTCGAGCCACTTTTTCGGGTCGACCGGAGAAGTCGGGCGTTGTGGCGAAAGCCGAGTATCGAAGTTCAAGCGACCGACCGTGATGAGATCGAAGAGGCCTCTGGGCTTCGTATCCGGCTTCGCAGCGAAGCCCCACTCGTAGGTACTGCGAACGGTAAACGGTTCGATAGAGGCGTACTGCTCCTCGAACACAGCCCCTCCCAGCCGGGTGCCCAGCAAGTAGGCCCCGACAAAGGCGGCGCCGGACAGGCGTGCGTTGCGTAAGTCGGCTCCGCCGAGTTGGGCGAGGCTGAAGTCCGCGTTGATCAGAGTGGCGCTTCCGTCGAAGACGGCGTTTGCCAGCACCGCAGCCACGAAACTCGAATTACTGAGATGCCTGCCCGTGAACCTGACGTTGTGCAAGTTCGCCCCGTTGAAATTCGCGCCGCCGAAAAGCTCGTTCCGGGGATCGAATCTCTTCGTCGATGCCTCTCGCCACGTCATGCTCGAAGACGACATGTCGCAACCGGAGAAATCGGTGCGGTCGATGTGCGCCTGATCGAGCAGGGCTCCTTCAAAATGGGACCCGACAAAGTCCGCACTGTCGAGAGTCGCATTCAGCAGAATCGCCCTCTCGAAGATCGCGTGTCTTGCCCAGGCCTGCGATAGCTTGGCGTCTTGCATGAATGCCTGGCGAAAGACCGCGCCTTCCAGATTCGCCTTCCGACCGAACCCCGGCGGCGGCACGTCGTCGACCAACTTTTGCATAGCTGAGCTCGCCCGCGACCTTTCGTTCGCGAGCTGAGTGGTCGGCTCCGATTCCAAGGCACCCAGTGGGCGAAGATCCACGCGAGGCAATGCGGAACGCTCGAGGACGGCATAGCGCAGATCGCGTCCTTGCAGATCGAGCGGCGTGATCTGATTCAGTATGTCCCGCGGCAACGCGGTCCCGGTCTCGAGCGCCTGGCGGATCCGATGCGCGATCTGCGGAGACAACTCCTTGTTGCCGACCAGAATGGCGTCGCGCACGACCAAGTTTCGCGACCAGCCGAAGTACGAATTGCGCCGCTCGAAAAGCGCGCACGTGAGTGAGAACATGCGCCGAGGCGGGCGTCTCCAATCCCAATCGTCCGAACACGAAATCATCAATGCTTCCGGCGCGTGAGCGAGCAAAGCCCGCTCCACCACGCTCCCCGGCACGTTGGCGAAGACCAAGCTAAGCGGCACGGCGGCGACGACAAAAAGGAAAAGCGGAAGCGCGCCTTCGCTCGTGCGCCTTTTGGCGTTATCACCCGCCGAATCCTGCCGCGCCGGCCATGGCCACAGTGCCCGCCACCAGCCCGCGGGGTCGGGAGACGCGATGCTCGGCCAGAATAAGACGACCAGTGCCGTATCGAATACCACCAACAACTGGTGCCATCCCGTGACGGCCTCGGAGTGATACGGCAGAAACTCCGACTGGAACACGAGCAGCAACGAGAGCGGGAACCCTACGAGGGATAGAGCGACAAGTAATCTCAGCAGCCACCGTACTATGGGATCCTGGCGCTTCTGCGCAATCCACTGCGTGAAGTGGAGATTGTGCAGTCGACAGTAATAGTCGTCGCGCGCATGCCCGGACATGTGCTCGAGATAACCCTCGAGCAGATGCACTTTGTCCGCGAGAATGCGGCAGTTAAAGAGCAGGTGCAAATGGAAGACGACCACGAAAAGCGGTGCGAGCAGATAGAACTCGCGAAGCGGAAGCTCGAGGTCAACGAACGGCAGCTTGATCGGCGACAGCCGCAGTATCTGCTCATGATGGGTGCGCAGCACGACCACGGCGCAATAGACCATGAGCGACAGATATGCGACGAACAGGGCGAGCACCTGGCTGCTCGCCTCGTTGGACGCGGAGAGAGCATTGTCGGCGCGGCTCTTGAGCGCTTCCACATCTGACGGCGAGTCGGTGGGACCTACGCGCGTGACTTTCCGACGCATGAATAGGAATTCCAGGCGCCGTCCCACGAGGTCGGGTCTGGGTCGGGTCATCGTGTCAGGGTCTCCCTCGCCGCCGCCGTCCCCCGCTCCGCCAAATCCCTCACCTCCGTCTCCCTTCCCGCCGAGCTCTGAAACCCCAGAAACCCCGCCACCTCCCCCTGCGCCCTCCGCGCGATCCTCGGATCGCTCGACTCCCCGCCCCAGTAATCCGAGTGCCCCGCGCCGTGCACCTCGCCCTGCGTGTGCCCCGCGAGCGGCACGCCCGCCTGCCAGTACTCGTGCCCGAGCGCGACCGGGGTGAAGCCCTCGTCGCCTTCGGCGAGGCTCTGGCCGTAGGGGAAGGCGCCGGCGAGGACGCCGTCCCACGACGAGTAGAGGCTGCGGCACGCGCCGGCGCGCGCGCCGAGCGTGTCGTCGTAGGCCTTCCTCAGCGACCCGGGCTTCTGCGCCGCCGCCTCGAGCCGGTAGGTCGGCACCGCGCCCGCCATGAGCACGAGGCGCGACACGCGCAGGCTCGGCGTCTGCGTGATCCATCTCAGGATCTCGAGCGCGATGCGGCAGCCCATCGAGTGGCCGACGATCCACACGTCGAGCGGCTCGGCGCGGCCGGCGGCGAGCGCGCGCAGCGCGGCGCCGAAGCGCTCGGCGCAGAGCACGCCGGCCGTGACCGAGCGCGGGTAGTAGAGCGGCGAGAGCACGCCCCACTTCGCGTCGCCGGGCCAGAGCACGCGCACGAACACGCGGTTGTCGGCGAGCGCGCGGGCGTCGGGGATCCGCGCGAGCTCGCGCTGCACCTTGAAGAAACCGTCGTAGGACGCGGTCGCGTCCTCGAGCGTGTTGTTGAACCCGTGCACGAGCAGCACCAGCCCGCGCCCCACGGCGGCGTTCAGCTCCGCGCGCACCGCGTCGATCTGCGCCCGCGGCACGCCGTCGGCGACGTCCCCGCCGACCGCGTCGATGCGCAGCGAGAGCGTCAGGTCGCCTTCGGCCACATCACTTCGCCCGCACGCTGATGCTCGAGAGCGCCGACACCACGTCCTTCGCGAACGGCGCGACCAGGCCGCCGAACACGCTCACCACGACGATCTCCAGCACCGAAGGCGGCTTCGGCGTGGCGCACAGCAGCCCGGCCAGCACGAACGTGCCGCACACGACCGCGACGCGCTGGTTGTAGTCGGCCCAGAGATACGCCTGCTCGTTCTGGAAGGCGTCGAGCTTGCGCGCGACCAGGTTGCCGATGCGCGCGCGCGCCTGGGTCGCGTTGCGCGCGTCCTCGTCCGGGGGCGGGGGCTTCGCGCCGGTCGCGATCGCTTTTGCGTACGCGAGCCACGCGCCCGCGTCGTTCGCCTCGTCCTTGCGGCCCGCGGGCACCGCGAGAAAGCGATAGAGCTTCTCGTAGCGCCACGGGAAATCGAGCGCCATGTTGGCCGCGGCCTGCACCTGTCCGAGCAGCTTCTCGATCGGCTGGTCGTAGAGCACGTCGGCGCGGTGCAGCTCGCCGGTGGCGAAGCCCGCGAGCGGCCGCCACCGCGAGGACGGCGCCGTCGTGCCGGTCGCGAGCAGCTCGAGCTCGCCGACCGCCCCGTCGTCATCGAGCCACTTCGCCACGCGCCAGCGGTTGAAGTGCATGCGGATGTCGAACACGCCCTTCGCCAGCTCGATGAAGGCCATCGTCACCGTGCCGACCATCGCCAGCAGCGCGGCGTAGTCCGTGACGTACTTCGCGACCGCTCCGATCGCCTTTCCCATCGCGTCGATGTCCATGAGACCTCCCTTGGGTTCTTCGTGGAACCGCTACTGCAGCCTTCCGACCGAATACTCGAGCAGCTGCAGCCCGCCGAAGCTGCCGAGCGCGACCAGGATCGCGCGCACCAGCGGCTGCTGCGTGAACGGCTGGAACGCGCCGGCGCGGGTGCGCTCGATCTCGGCGAGCATCGCCTCGAGCTGCGCGATCAGCCCCGCGTCCTGCGCGGGGGCCGCGCCGCGCTGCTGCACGAGGTAGCCGCGCATGCGGCCGACCGCGATCTCGCGCGCGCGCGCCGCGGCGCGCTGGAGCACGACCGCGCACACCACGGCCGCGACCAGCGCGTACAGGAACACGAGCGCGAGCGCGGGCGGCATGTACCAGTCGTCGAAGATCGGGCTGCGCGCGACCACGATCAGCGCGAGCACCACGAACGGGTAGTACACGAAGGCGTTGATGCGCTCGGTGTAGGCCGCGATCAGCCGGATGTCGAGCAGGTCGCACAGGTAGTGGTCGGGGTGCCCCGCGCCCAGGCCCAGCTCGCGGCGCACCGCCGCGATCGTGCCGGCGGGATAGACGCTGCGGCTCGTCGACAGGTTGCGGATGAAGGTCGACCCGAGCCGGGTCACGTCGATCACGAGCAGCAGCACCGCGAGGAACGCCCCCATCGACAGCGCGCTCATCACATGCTCGACGCCGCGGCTGAACTCGCCGCGCGCGGGCACGTTGGGCCGGTCGTGGAAGCCGACGAGCAGGCAGACGAACACGACCGCGTAGGCGACGAGCTGCGGCCACAGCCGGCTCCAGCGCTTGAGCGGCCGCTCGAGCGCGCGGAACTGCCGCCACAGCGTCACCGCGTCGACCTCGCCCGGGCTCTCGTGGTACTCGTCGTACCAGTCGTTGATGCGCGCGTAGACGGGGGCGGTCCCGGGCGCGACCGCCGAGGCGCCGGGCCCCGCGTCGAAGAAGGCGCCGTCGGGCTCGTCCTCCGCGAGCGCCACGGGCCGCAGCATCCGCCCGATGAACACCGCGCACAGCGCGAGCGCCGCGAGGCGGATGATCTCGGAGGGCCAGATCGAGATGCCCGCGGTCCAGGTGAACGGCTCGCCGCGCGAGTTGAAAGGCACGCACAGCGCGAGCGCGGTCACCGCGAGCACGGCCGCGAGCGTCGGGTAGCCGATCCCCGGGCGCCGCAGCGCCTCGCCCACGCGGTCGGTCAGCTCGTGGAACGAGCGCAGGTAGATGCGCAGCAGCCACACGCCGGCCGCGACCGACACCACCAACAGCGCGAGCGCCGCGACCACCAGTCCCCAGCTGCGCGAATCGCCGGGCGCGAGGAAGAACGGCAGCGGCGCGCCGATGTCGTCGCAGTGGGCGAGGTCGCGGCAGCCCGACGCCGCCGGCGCCACGCCGCGCGGCTGGAACGCGTACGCGCGGCTGCGCCCGATCTCGTAGACGCGCGGCGAGTCGAGCCAGCGCCCGAGCCGCACGCGCTTGAGCGCGAACAGCGTCTCGCGGTCGAGCGCGAGACGCGTCGCGAGGAAGGCCGAGGTCTGGTACGCGTCGCGGAACGGCGGCGCGCGCCCCTGCACCGCCTCGGCGAGCTCGAGCCCGTGCGCCGACGCGACGATCAGGTTGTGCGTCCACTCGAACTCCGCCGGGTGGATGTAGCGCGCGTCGAGGTCCGTGGTGAAGAAGATCGCCTTCGGGAACTGCGGCCGCAGCGCCTGGAGCAGCAGCAGCTTGTCGTAGGGATCGCTGCCGAGCACGCCGACCGCCTTCACCTCGCGCGCGCCGGGCGCCGAGCGCGCGCGCTGCTCCACGGAGTCGGCGAGGCGGCGCAGGTAGTCGTACTGCCCGTTCCCGATCGCGCGGTCGTTCGGCTCGCGCGGCTTGGCCTCCTTGTCCGCGGGCGCGTCGGGCTTGTCCTTGGCGGCGCGCTTCGCGGCCGACGCGCGCTCGTCGCCGTCGAGCCCGCGCAGGTAGCTCAGTCGCGTCACCCACGCCGGGTCGTGCGTCGCGTCGCCGCGGCAGGCGTCGGCGCTCGCGCCGGCCGCCGCCGGCGCATGGTCGATCTCGGCACCGGCCGCGCGGCGCTCGGGCGCGGGCGCCGCGACGCGGTCGCAGCCCGCGGCGATGAACTGCCGCGGCAGCGTGAGGCCGTACTCGGTGTCCCACTCCGAGGCGAGGATCACGTGATCGCTCCCCGGCGTGAAGCCGCGCAGCGCGAGCTCGTCGATCAGCGCCTTCAGCACCCGCGCGTCGGGCGTGATCGTCGACACGACCGAGAGCTGCACGCCGGAGGGGCAGCCGAGCACTTCCGGCAGCTTCGCCGCGTCGACCGCGGTGGCGTTCGCCGAGTACACCTCGACCGGGGCCCCGAGCGCCGGGTCGGGCTTCGGCTGCGGCACGCAGCCGCGCGTGATGTCGATGAGGCCCGACGAGCTCGCCGGCCCGATCAGGCCGAAGCGCGCCGAGCCGCGCCGCTCGAACGCGCGCTTCAGATCGCCGAGAAACGCGCCGAGGTTCTCCGCCATGCGCTCGCCGAAGTCCTCCTCGGCCAGCCACAGCAGCGCCACCTCGCGCTTGCCGTCCTCGGTCACGAACAGCTCGTAGGGCACCAGCTCGGGCGCCGACCTCCACGCCGACGCGCCGCGCGGCGGAGCGCCGGTGCGGAAGTAGCCGATCTTGTCGTACAGCTCCGGGATGTAGTCGCCCGCGTGCAGCCCGGCGAGCACGGCGTAGCGCGTGCGGCGGCGCAGCTCGGTCTCGTCGGCGTACGGCGTCGCGTACACCATGACGCCGAGCACGAGCAGCTGCTTGTCCGGCGCCACGCGCGCCGCGAGCGACTGCAGGTCCGGGTCCGCGCGCGCGGCCCCGGCCGCGCCCGGCGAGGCGTCGTCGGGCTTCTTCAGGCGCCCGAGCGCCGCGAACGGGTCCTCCCAGAGACGGGCGTCGAGATCGCGCACGTTCGGCGGGCTGCCCGAGCGAAGCTGCGCGTCTCCGGGCCGCGAGCTCTCGAGCGGCCACTGGTGCTTGACGAACACGCCGACCGCGAGCAGCAGCAGCACGGCGATCCCGCCGATGGGGACGGGGGTGTCCTTGTTGTCGGCCATGCGTGCGCTCTTTCAGGCCCTCTCGATGCGCGCGGTGTAGTTCACGGGCGCGTGGTCGACGAGCGGCCCGATGCAGCTCCAGCCGCCGTCCTCGCGGATGCGCGCGAGCTCCGCGCGCCAGCGCTCGGCCATCTCCTCGAGCGCGAGGTGCGGCGGCTCGTCGTCGTCGCCGCCGCCCGGCTCGAGCGCGCCGTCGCGCAGGTGGAACAGCGCGCCGACGTGCCGGAACGCGTCGCCGAAGACCATGTCGGCGAGCCGCCGCGGCGGCACCTTGGCGACGACGTCGCGGTCGTTGACGACGCGGCAGTGCAGGAAGGTGGCGGGAAAGGCGCGCGCGAAGTCGGCCGTGCCGACGCGCGGCGAGCCGAACGTGTAGAGCGCCGCGGGCGCCGCGCCGCCCTCGCAGAAGCGCAGCGCGGCGGCGAGCGTCGCGAGCGCGGCGCCCAGGCTGTGTCCGGCGTAGAAGACGGGGACGCGGATGCCATCGAGCGCCTCGCGCACCTCGTGCCAGACCGCCGCGAGCTGGCGCCTGAATCCCTGGTGCACGCGGCCGCCGCCCTGCCAGGGCACGGGCGGGCAGTCGAGATCGGAGAGCCAGTCGCCGGCGCCGAGCGTGCCGCGGAACACGAGCAGCGCGAAGCCGGGCCCGCGCACGAGCGCGCCTTGCGTCGCGCCGCGGTCGAAGAAGCGGATCTCCTCGAGGCCGGCGTCGCGGAAGAAGCGGCGGCGCGATTCGGGGTCGCCGCGGTAGACGAGGCGCGAGGCCTCGCTCATCCAGAGCGCGTTCGCGCGCGAGTACGCGCCGCGCGCGAGCGCGTCGAACGCGGGCAGGCCGGCGATCTCGAAGAAATCCTCCGCCGCGCCCGGATCGACGAGCGCCTTCCACGAGGTGGTCGGCTCCAAGCTCCCTCCCTGTCGGGTTTCCCGAGCCTCGCGGCGATATTAATCCGCGGTCGGGAGGGGAAGAAGTCGGGAATTTCCCTACACTTTGTCCCGCGGCCTAGCGCGCCGCGCACCGCGGCCGCGGCAACCCCGCGGGGCCTTTCAGCGCCGCCTTCTCGAGCGCCTCGGTCGAAAGCATGGTCTCGCTCGCGACGAAGCCGTCGCGGTGGTACTTGCGGACGCTCTCCGCCTCGGCGAGCACCATCTTGAGATCCGGCTTCCCGGTCGGGGTCTGCAGCGCCTCGCACAGGTAGTCGTTCGCGAGCAGCTGGTGCACCCACGCGGTGCGCTCGTCGAAGTACTGCAGTCCCCGCACGCCCGGGATGCGCCCGCCGGGCTCGGGCGCCTGCGCGAGGTACAGCCCGAAGTACTCGCGCATCACGAACGGCTTCTTCAGCAGCCGGCTCACCTCGCCCTTGTAGTAGAGCGCGCTGCCGTTGTGCGGATCGTCGGCGAGCAGGAAGTCGACGATCGCGCGCAGCGTCGCGAAGTCGTCCTCGGCGAAGGCCGACTGCTTGCGGTCGGTGACGGCGTGGAACTCGGGATTGAGCATGCCCATCGCGCGGCGCACGATCGCCTCGTGCAGCTCGGGCGACGCCGCCGCGAAATAGCTGCGGAACCCCGGGTCGCGCATGAGCGAGGGCGTGACGAAGGCGACCAGCATCTCCTCGGAGCGCTTCAGGCGATCGACCGTCGCGCGCAGCTCGTCGCGCTGCGCGAGCGCGGCGTAGGACTGCCACACCATCGCCGCGCCGACGAAGACGAGCGCGACGCCGTGGTGCGTGGTCGCGATCCTGCCGATGCCGCCGAGGTCGATCTCGGCCTTGTGGCCGCGCACGCGGCGCGCGAGCAGCACGAGGCCGACGAGCGCGATCAGCCCGCCCAAGGCGGCGCCCGAATAGAGCAGCGGCTCCAGGCTCACGCCGGCTCCTGGCCCTTCGCCGTGAACACCGCCTTCGCCGCCGGGCGCTTCAGGAACGCGATCAGCGCCTTCGCGGCCTGCGCGCTCCGCGACGCGCTCGCGACGCCGCCGTCGAACACGAGGTAGGTCTGCAGCGCCGCGGGCAGCGGCCCGACGAGGTCCATGCCGGGCGCGGCGATGATCTCGTTCACGAGCAGCGCCGCGAGCTCGGCCTTGCCTTCCCCGACGAGCTTCCCGACCTCGACGCCGTTCGCGGCGAGCACCGCCTTCTTCCTCGTCTCCTCGCCGATGCCCATGCGGTCCACGAGCCCGGCGAAGTACTGGCCGCTCGCGCCCTCCTTCGCCCACGAGATCGATTTCGCGGCGAGCACCGTCCGCTTCAGCGCCTCGGGGCTCGAGATGTCGGGATGCTTCGCGCCCTTGCGCACGCCGATGCCGACGCCCGAGCGCGCGATTCCGGCGCGCGAGGCGCCGTCGACCTTCCCCGACCTCGAGAGCTCGTCGATGTTGGCATGGGTGAGGATCGCCAAGTCGAACGCACCGCCCTCGTCGATCCTGCGCTTGAGCACGTTCGCGACGCCGAACTCGAACGCGAGCCTGTGTCCGGTCTCGCGCTCGAACGCGGGCGCGAGCTCCTCGAGCGCGGCCTTGACGCCGTTCGAGGCGAGGACGCGGAGCTCCGCCGCCTGCGCGTTCCCGCCGAAGACCGCGGCCGCGCCGAGAATTGCCGCCATCGTCCTGATCTCCATGTCGCCCCCTTAGAACCGCCCCACGAGCTTCGGATCGGGCGCCTTCACGTTCGGCGCGCCGCCGAGGATCTCGAAGCTCGTGTCGGGCCGGGACACGTCGACGAGGCGCCGCGGCCGCAGGTAGTACTTGCCGAAGGCCTCGCGTCGGCCTCGAGATCGGCGAGCTTGGAGGGGCGGTCGACCCCGGCCGGCGAAACGCCCGGCGCGATCAGCGGGCTCGCCGCGAGCCAGCGCGGGAGACGGCGGCGGTGCGCGAACCGTTCGAGGTTCCCCATGGTGCCTCCCCGGCAGGGCGCGCGCTACTTTACCACCCCGGACGGCCCCGGAGGCAGCTCGTTGAACACCATCCAGTACAGCCCGAGCTGGCGGGTCGCCTCGGCGAACTGGTCGAAGTCGACCGGCTTTCTCACGAAGCTGTTGGCGCCGAAATCGTAGCTCGAGACGATGTCCTTCTCCTCGTTGCTCGACGTGAGTACGACCACGGGCAGCCGGCGCGTGCGCGGATCGGCGCGCATACGGCGCAGCACTTCGAGGCCATCGATCTTGGGCAGCTTGAGATCGAGCAGCACGACCTCGGGCGTGCGCGCGGGATCGCGATCGGCGTGGACCCCCTCGCGGAAGAGATAGTCGAGCGCTTCCCTGCCGTCGGCGACGACGACCAGCTCGTTCACGACCCTGCTCTTCTGGAACGCGCGGACGGTCAGCTCGACGTCGTGAGGATTGTCCTCGACCACCAGCATGATGCGGTTGCGGTTCACTTCGCGACCTCCTTTCGGTATGGATCTGTTGAAGGGATCGTTGCCGCCTTCGGCAGCGAAAAATAAAAGGACGCTCCCGCGCCGGGCCGGCTCTCGGCCCAGACCCGCCCGCCGTGGCGCTCGACGACCCGCTTCACGATCGCGAGCCCGACGCCGGTGCCGGAAAAGTCCTTATCCGAATGCAGTCGCTGGAACAGGCCGAACAGCTTGTCGTAGTACGCCATGTCGAAGCCGACACCCTCGTCCTTCACGCGATAGACGGTCTCGCTGCCGGCGTCCCAGCCGCTCACCTCGATGCGCGGGACGCGGTCCTTGCGCGCGTACTTGAGGGCATTGGACAGCAGGTTCACGAAGACATGCCGCAGGATTGCGGCGTCGCCCCGGCCCTGCGGCAGCGGCGCGAGGGCGAACACCGGCTCGCCTTCGGTCCGGGCCGCGCGCATGCCCCGCAGCTCGCCATAGACTTCGCGGGCGAGCGCCGTCATGTCGATCGCCGCGAGCGCGAGCGGCTTCTTCCCGAGGCGCGAGAAATCGAGCAGGTCGTCGATGAGACGCTCCATCTTGCGGCTGCCCTCGAGGACGACGCCCAGCAGGCGCCGGCCTTCGTCGTCCAAGCGCGCGCCGTAGTCCTCCACGAGGATGCGCGAAAACCCGTCGATCGCGCGCAAGGGTGAGCGCAGGTCGTGCGATACCGAGTAGCTGAAGCTCTCGAGCTCCCGATTTGCCGCCTCCGCTTCCTCGGTGCGGATCGCGAGGCTCGCGTTCAGCCTCGCGACCTCCGCGACCTGGCGGCGCACGGCGAGATAGCCGAGCGTGAATACCATCCCGAACACGACGGCGAGCGAAAGGCCGGCGGCGATCGCAAAATTGCCCGCCCGCTCGCCGTCGCGAAGCTGCGCCGCGAGCCGCCGCTGCTGCTCCTGCGCCATGCCCGCGGTCAAGGCGTGGACGACGCCCTTTTTCGCCGGCGGATATATCGACGCGAGGAAATCGCGCGCCGCCGCGGGGCCGCGCGTCTGCCGGATCGCCACGAGGCGGCCGAATAGCGCCAGGCGCTCGTCCAGCCGCTCGCGCAAGGCCCCCCAGCGCTCGCGCTGCGCGTCGTCGTCGATGGCGATGTCGCGCAGCCGCCGCACGCGGGATTCGAGCGCGGCGAGCGCCCGGTCGCGATCGCGCAGGTAGACCGACTGGCCGGTGATCAGAAAGCCGCGCACCGCCGATTGCGCCGTCACCAGCGCGCCCTCCACGCTTCCGATCACCTGCAGCACCTCCTGCGCGCGCGCCGCCCGGCTGCTCGCTTCCAGCGCCCGGCTCGCGGTGTCCAACAGCGCGAGCGCCAGGACGAGGACCACGGCCAGCGTCCCGGCGAAGGCGGCGGCGAGCCGGCGCTGCAGCTCGCCGACGTCCGGCGCGGGGCGTGCGCCCACGCCCGCCCAACCCGCGAACGGGCCATGACGCATGCATTCCTCCCTTTGCCTTTCGCCCCCGGTGGCGTGGGCCGAATTCTTTACTCGCCGATCCCGGCGACGCAAGTCGGGAAGTCCCCTACGCTCCGTCCCGGGAGAGTCGTGTATCATCGACCGCGACGGCGGAAAAAGCGAGGGATGAGTTCGCCTTGTCGACTCATGCACCGGCGGAACCGGACGCGAGGTCCGATGCCCCGGTCCGACCGATGTGGCAAACTCCGTCACCCGTCTTCTCCGGGATCCTCTCGACCCGATCCATGGCCTCGGTCACCCTCCGCGCCGTGCGCAAGTCCTTCGCCGCCACCGAGGTCGTCCACGGCGTGGACGTCGCGATCGACGACGGCGAGTTCTGCGTCCTGGTCGGCCCCTCGGGCTGCGGCAAGTCCACTCTGCTAAGGATGATCGCCGGCTTGGAGACAGTGAGCGCCGGTGCGATCCAGATCGGCGACCGCGTGGTCAATCACCTTCCGCCCGCGCAGCGCGACATCGCCATGGTGTTCCAGAACTACGCGCTCTATCCGCACATGACCGTCGCGGACAACATGGCCTTCGCGCTGAAGCTCCGCAAGACCGACAGCGCCACGGTCAACGACCGGGTGCAGCGCGCGGCGGAGATCCTCGGCTTGAAGCCCTATCTGAAGCGCTATCCGCGCCAGCTCTCGGGCGGCCAGCGCCAGCGCGTCGCCATGGGCCGCGCCATCGTGCGCGATCCGCA
>DASRFB010000034.1:0-36490 GCA_035651815.1 Burkholderiales bacterium
GAGGCGCTCGGCATGAGCCTGCTCGGGTCGTCGCAGATGGCGGCGCCCGATCCCGAGAAGGCGGATTCGGCCGCGGAATCGGCGCAGGTGCTGGTGGCCGCGGTTCGCAAGGGCCTGCGGCCGCGCCAGATCATCACGCGCAAGTCGATCGAGAATGCGATCAGCCTCGTCATGGCGACCGGGGGCTCGACCAACGCCGTGCTGCACTACCTTGCGATCGCGCGCGCGGCCGGGGTCAAGTGGACGATCGACGACTTCGAGCGCGTGCGCCGCAAGGTGCCGGTGCTGTGCGACCTCAAGCCCTCGGGGCGCTTCGTCGCGACCGATTTCCACCGCGCGGGCGGCGTACCGGCGGTGCTGAAGATCCTGCTCGAGCACGATCTGCTCGACGGCGACTGCATGACGATCACGGGCCGGACGCTCGGCGAGGAGCTCGAGAGCGTGCCGCCCGCGCCGATGGGACAGCAGGTCATCCGTCCCTTCGACAACCCGATGTACAAGCACGGGCACCTCGCCATCCTCAAGGGCAACCTCGCGCCCGAGGGCTGCGTCGCGAAGATCACGGGGCTGAAGCAGACCTCGATCACCGGGCCGGCGCGCGTGTTCGACTCCGAGCCCGCGGCGATGAAGGCCATCCTCGCGAAGAGAATCAAGGCGGGCGACGTGATCGTGATCCGCTACGAGGGCCCGAAGGGCGGTCCCGGCATGCAGGAGATGCTCGCGCCCACCTCGGCGCTCATCGGCCAGGGCCTGGGCGACTCGGTCGGCCTCATCACCGACGGCCGCTTCTCGGGCGGCACCTGGGGCATGGTCGTCGGCCACGTCGCGCCCGAGGCCTACGTCGGCGGCACGATCGCGCTCGTGAAGGAAGGCGACTCGATCACGATCGACGCGGGCAAGCGCCTCATCCAGCTCAATGTGTCGGCGAAGGAGCTGGCGGCGCGCCGCAAGAAGTGGAAGCAGCCGAAGCCGCGCTATACGAGTGGGCTGATGGCGAAGTACATGAAGCTCGTGTCTACGGCGAGCGAGGGCGCAGTCACCGACAGCTGAACGAAACGGGGGAACCCTACGGTTCCCCCCTTAAAGGCCCCTCCCCAACCTAGTAACGGGGCCACTGCGAGTCCATCACCTCGCGCGGCGGCTGGCGGCCGACCAGGGCCTCGAGCATGATCAGCTCGGCGTCGGTGTGGTTCACCACGCGAGCCGCCGTCATCGCGTCCTTGCGGCCGTCGCCGTAGAGATAGCGCGGCGACTCGTGGTGCGTGGTCGAGTAGCTGTCTTTCACCTTTCCGTCGGCGGTCGCGACGTCGGCGGTCCCGTAGCACAGGCAGAAATACGTGCGCACCGCCTCGGCCTCGAGATACGCGCCCGTGCCGCGGATGCCGATGGTCGCGTTCGGAGTCACCAGTCGCCGCGGCCTTCCCGCGCCGAACACGCCGAGGAGCTTCCCGGTGATCAGGCGCAAGAGGTCGGCGCCCGCGCCGCCCGCGATCTCGACGCGCGTCGAGTCGCGCACCAGGAAGGCGTCGCGCCCGACGACGAAGGCGGCGAAGGAGCGCGCTCCCGTCGCCACCGTGTCGCCCGGGCGCACGGCGTCGCCGACGCGCACCGGCTTGCCGTTGACCGTGACCTCGCCGCGGACCTGGCGCATGCCTTCGGCGGCGGTCTGCGCGAGCGCGAGACGCAGCGCCCCCGCGAGCCCGCCCCCCGCTCCGAGCAGCGCGAGGAGCGCGCGGCGGCGCGCGCGGTCGGTGTCGTGGCTCATGCTTTCCCCCCTGGTGTACGCCGCACAGTCTAGTACGAGGAACCGGCCCCGGGCGACCCGAGTCGAACGCTCTTGCGCGGAGGAAGTCACGCCGTCCGGCGTGCTACACTCGGCTCCCCTCCGGCAAGCGCCGCCATGCCGAACCGCCTCGCGCAACAGACCAGCCCCTACCTGCAGCAGCACGCCGACAACCCGGTCGACTGGTACCCGTGGGGCGACGAGGCGCTCGAGCGCGCCCGGCGCGAGGACAAGCCGATCCTGCTCTCGGTCGGCTACTCGGCGTGCCACTGGTGCCACGTCATGGCGCACGAGTCCTTCGAGGACCCGGGCGTCGCCGAGGTGATGAACCGGCTGTTCGTGAACGTCAAGGTCGACCGCGAGGAGCGTCCCGACCTCGACCAGATCTACCAGCTCGCGCACCAGATGATGGCGCAGCGCCCGGGCGGCTGGCCGCTCACGATGTTCCTCGCGCCCGACGGCGCGCCCTTCTTCGGGGGCACCTACTTCCCGAAGGAGGCGCGCTACAACCTGCCCGGTTTCCCCGACCTGCTCCAGCGCGTCTCCGAGTTCTACCGCCAGAACCGCGAGGAGATCGGCCGCCAGAACGAGGGGCTGCTCGCGGCTTTCGAGCGCCTGGAGCCGGGCGCGCCGGCGCATCACTCGGAGCTCTCGGGAGCGCCGATCGACGGCGCGCTGCGCTCGCTCAAGACGAGCTTCGACTCGCGCTGGGGCGGGTTCGGCGGCGCGCCGAAATTTCCGCACGCCGCGGAGCTCGCGTTCTGCCTGCGGCGCCACGCGGCCACGGGCGACGCGCACGCGCTCGAGATCGCGACGCTCACGCTCGAGCGCATGGCGCAGGGCGGCATCTGGGACCACCTCGGCGGCGGCTTCTGCCGCTACAGCGTCGACGCGCAGTGGACCATCCCGCACTTCGAGAAGATGCTCTACGACAACGGGCCGCTGCTCGCGCTCTACGCCGACGCGTGGACGGTGACGCGCGAGGCGCGCTTCGCGCGCGTCGCCGAGGGGATCGCCGGCTGGGTCATGCGCGAGATGCAGTCGCGGGAAGGCGGCTACTACTCCTCGCTCGACGCCGACTCCGAGCACGAGGAGGGCAAGTTCTACGTCTGGACGCCCGACGAGGCGCGCGCGCACCTGAGCGAGGCCGAGTACGCGGTGCTCGCGCCGCACTACGGGCTGGACGGTCCGCCCAACTTCGAGGGCAGGCACTGGCACCTGCGCGAGGCGGCGCCGCTCGCCGGCGTCGCGGCGCGGATCGGCAAGCCGCTCGACGAATGCGAGCGGTTGCTCGATTCCGCGCGCGCGAAGCTCCTCGCCGAACGCGAGCGGCGCGTGCGCCCCGGGCGCGACGACAAGGTGCTGACCAGCTGGAACGCGCTCATGATCTCCGGCATGGCGCGCGCCGCGGTGGTGTTCGACCGAAACGACTGGCTCGACTCGGCGAAGCGCGCCTTTGCGTTCGTGCGCTCGACGCTGTGGCGCGACGGGCGCCTGCTCGCCACCACGAAGGACGGCCGCGCGCACCTCAACGCCTACCTCGACGACTACGCCTACGGGGTCGCGGCCGCGATCGAGCTGCTGCAGGCCGAGTACGACGCCGACACGCTCGCGTTCGCCGAGGAGCTCGCCGAGGTGCTGATCGAGCAGTTCGAGGACACGGCGAACGGCGGCTTCTTCTTCACCAGCCACGACCACGAGCGTCTCATCCACCGGCCCAAGCCCGGCCACGACAACGCGACGCCCTCGGGCAACGGCATGGCCGCGCTCGCGCTGCAGCGGCTCTCGTTCCTCACCGGCGAGACGCGCTACGCCGCGAGCGCCGAGCGCGCGATCGCGCAGTTCTATCCCGAGCTCGCCGCGCAGCCGGGCGGCCACACGAGCTTGCTCATGGCGCTCGAGGAGCGCCTCGTGCCGCCGCGCACGGTGATCCTGCGCGGCCCGGCCGAGCCGCTCGCGCGCTGGCGCCGCGCGCTCGCCGAGCGTTACTCGCCGGCGACGCTGGTGCTCGCGCTGCCCGCGGACGCTCGCGATCTGCCGCCCGTGCTGGCGAAGCCGGCGTCCGATCGCGTCAACGCCTGGGTCTGCGAAGGCGTTACCTGCCTGCCGCCGGTCGACCGGCTGGAGGACCTGATCCCGCAGGTTTCCAAGGCGGTCGAAATCCATTAGCATCGTGCCGCACATCCAAGGAGAGTTCATGAATAAAAAACTGATCTGGTTGACCGCCGCGGGCGTTCTCGTCTGCGCTCCCGCGCTAGCGCAGGACGCTCAGCAGCTGCTGCGTGACAAGGCGTGCCTCGCCTGCCACAGCCTCGACAACAAGGTCGTCGGCCCCGCGTACAAGGACGTCGCGAAGAAGTACCGCGGCCGCAAGGACGCCGAGGCGTATCTCGTGAAACGGATCCGCGAGGGCTCGACCGGCGACTGGGGCCAGATCCCGATGCCGCCGAATACCACGGTGAGCGAGGCCGAGGCGCACACGCTCGCGAAGTACATCCTGTCGCTGAAGTAGGAGGCTCCCCATGGCTGCCGTCCGCGTCGGATCGATCCTGATCCTGGCTTGTGCGATCGCCGGGCTCGCGGCCTGCGGCGACGACAAGAAAGCGGCCGGCGCAAAGGGCGGGGCCACGGTGACGATCGGCATCGCCGCGCCGCTCACCGGACCGCAGTCGCACATCGGCAAGGACCTGGAGAACGCCGTGCGGCTCGCCGCCGAGGACGCGAACGCCGCCAAGGTGGTGGTCGGCGGCAAGCCGGTGCATTTCGAGGTGCAGGCCGAGGACGACCAGGCCGATCCGAAGATGGCGCCGGTGGTCGCGCAGAAGCTCGCCGACGCCCGCGTCGCCGCGGTGGTCGGCCACTTCAACTCGGGCACCACGATCCCGGCGTCGAGGATCTACAACGACGCCGGGATCCCGCAGATCAGCCCGTCGGCCACCAACCCGAAGTACACCGAGCAGGGATTCAAGACCGCCTTCCGCGTCGTCGCCAACGACAACCAGCAGGGCAAGGTGGTCGGCGAGTACATCGCGAGAGAGCTCAAGTCGAAGGCGCTCGCGATCATCGACGACCGCACCGCGTACGGACAGGGCGTCGCCGACGTGGTCGAGCGCTCGGCGAAGGCCGCGGGCGCGAACGTGGTCGCGCGCGAGTTCACGACCGACCGGTCGACCGACTTCAAGGCGATTCTCACCAAGATCAAGGGCACGCGGCCCGACGTGATCTTCTTCGGCGGCATCGACACGCAGGCGGGACCCATGCTGCAGCAGATGCGCGGCCTCGGCATCGAGGCGCAGTTCGTCGGCGCCGACGGCATCCAGAGCACCGAGCTCTTCAAGCTCGGCGGCAACGCCGTCGAGGGCACGCTCGCGTCCTTCCCGGGGCTGCCGCTCGAGCGCATGCCGCAGGACGCAAGCTTCGGCGAGAGATACCGGAAGAAATGGAACCAGGACGTGGTGCTGTACGCGCCGCAGGGCTACGACGCCTTCAACGTCTTCGTCGAGGCGATGAAGCGGGCGGGCTCGACCGACCCGGCGAAGTTCCTGCCCGAAGTGGCGAAGACCGACTACAACGGCATCACCGGCCCGATCCGCTTCGACGAGAAGGGCGACCTCAAGGACGGCCCGATCACCATCTTCAAGGCGGTCGGCGGCAAGTGGCAGGCGCTCGCCACGATCGGCGGCCCGTCGCAAGGCCAGGGCGCCAAGGCCGCGGAGAAGAACTAGCGCCCGTGGAGCCTGTCCGAATCGACTAGGGATCGGCACCTGCGGGTGCCGTTTTTCTTTCTTGGAGCGAATCTTCGTTCGAAACGCATGGATATCCTGCTGCAGCAACTGATCAACGGCGTGACGCTCGGCAGCGTCTACGCCCTGGTCGCGCTCGGGTATACCATGGTCTACGGCATCATCGGCCTGATCAACTTCGCGCACGGCGAGCTGGTGATGGTGGGCGCGCTCACCGCGCTATCGGTGATCGCGGCGCTGCTGCGCCTGGGGCTCGGCCTGCCGCCGGCGGCGATGATGCTGATCGCGCTGCTCGCGGCGCTGCCCGTGTGCATGCTGCTCGCGTACGCCATGGAGCGGGTCGCGTACCGGCCGCTGCGGCGCGCGCCGCGCCTCGCGCCGCTGATCACGGCGATCGGCGTTTCGATCGTGCTGCAGAACGTCGCGATGCTGGTCTGGGGGCGCAGCTACTTCAGCTTCCCGCCGATCCTGTCGGTCACGAACTACGACGTCGCCGGCGCGACCATCACCGACCTGCAGATCCTGATCGTGCTGCTGTCCGCGGCGCTCATGGCCGGGCTGCTGCTGATCGTGCACCGCACGCGGCTGGGCCTCGCGATGCGCGCGACCGCCGAGAACCTCGGCGTCGCCGCGCTCATGGGCGTGGACGCGAACCGCATCATCGTCGCGGCGTTCCTGCTTGGGTCCGCGCTCGCGGCGGTCGCCGGGCTCATGGTGTCGGCGTACTACGGCATCGCCCACTACTACATGGGCTTCCTCCTCGGGCTGAAGGCGTTCACGGCGGCGGTGCTCGGCGGCATCGGGAATATCGGCGGCGCGATGCTCGGCGGACTGCTCCTCGGCGTGATCGAGAGCCTGGGCGCGGGCTACATCGGCGACCTCACCGGCGGCTTCCTCGGCAGCAACTACCAGGACGTGTTCGCGTTCATGGTGCTCGTCGTCGTGCTCACGATCCGTCCCTCGGGCCTGCTGGGCGAGCGGGTCTCGGAGCGCGCCTGACATGGAGACCGCGCGGCGCCGAAGGCTCGCGTGGGCCGGCCTCGCGCTCGTCGCGGCCGCGCTCGCGGTGCTGCCGTTCGCGCTCGCGTCGGCGTTCGGTCTCGCGTGGGTGCGCGTCGTGAACCTCGCGCTCCTCTACGTGATGCTCGCGCTCGGCCTCAACATCGTGGTCGGCTTCGCCGGGCTGCTCGACCTCGGCTACATCGCGTTCTACGCGGTGGGCGCGTACTGCTACGCGCTGCTCTCGTCGCCGCAGTTCGGGGTGCACCTGCCGTTCTGGATCACGCTGCCGACCGGGTTCCTGCTCGCCGCGTTCTTCGGCGTGCTGCTCGGCGCGCCGACGCTCAAGCTGCGCGGCGACTACCTCGCGATCGTGACGCTGGGCTTCGGCGAGATCATCCGCATCTTCCTCAACAACCTGAACGCGCCGGTGAACATCACGAACGGCCCTCAGGGCGTGAACCTCATCGATCCGCTGAGGCTCGGCGGCTTCTCGCTCGCCTCGCGCGGCAGCTTCCTCGGCTTCGACTTCGGCGGGCCGCAGAAGTACTACTACGCGCTGCTCGCGATCACCCTCGGCATCGTCGCGCTGAACCTGCGCCTGCAGGACTCGCGCATCGGCCGCGCGTGGGAGGCGATCCGCGAGGACGAGACCGCGGCGAAGGCGATGGGCATCAACACGCGCAACATCAAGCTGCTCGCCTTCGCGATGGGGGCGTCGTTCGGCGGCCTCGCGGGCGGGCTGTTCGCGTCGATCCAGGGCTTCATCAGTCCCGAGAGCTTCGGGCTCCTCGAATCGGTCACGGTGCTCGCGATGGTGGTGCTGGGCGGCATGGGCAACATTCCCGGCGTGATCCTGGGCGCGGTGCTGCTGACGGCGGTGCCCGAGGTGATCCGCTACACCGTCGTGCCCGCGCAGCAGGCGATGTTCGGCCGGGTGCTCGTCGACGCCGAGGCGCTGCGTATGCTGCTCTTCGGTCTCGCGCTCATCCTCGTGATGGTCCTGCGGCCCGCGGGGCTGTGGCCCGCGACGGTGCGCAAGCGGGAGTTCGCGCGGTGAGCGCGCTGCTCGCGGCGAGCGGCGTCAGCAAGCGCTTCGGCGGCGTGCAGGCGCTCTCGGGCGTGTCGCTCGCGATCGGGCGCGGCGAGATCTACGGGCTGATCGGCCCGAACGGGGCGGGCAAGACGACGTTCTTCAACGTGCTGACCGGCCTGTACCGGCCCGACCACGGCGAGCTCGCGCTCGAGGGCGCGCCGCTCGCCGAGGGAGCGCCGCACGAGGTCGCCCGGCGCGGGATCGCGCGCACCTTCCAGAACATCCGGCTGTTCTCCAACATGAGCGCCTGCGAGAACGTCATGGTGGGCCGGCACGTGCGCACGCGCGCGGGCGTGCTCGGCGCCGTGCTGCGCGACCGCCGCACGCGCGCCGAGGAGCGCGCCATCCACGAGAAGGCGCTCTCCCTGCTCGACTACGTCGGCCTCGCCGCGCGGCGCGACGAGCTGGCGCGCAACCTCTCCTACGGCGACCAGCGCCGGCTCGAGATCGCGCGCGCGCTCGCGACCGAGCCGCGGCTGCTCGCGCTCGACGAGCCCGCCGCGGGCATGAACGCGACCGAGCGCGAGTCGCTGCGGCGGCTGCTCCAGTCGATCCGCTCGGGCGGCGTGACGCTGCTCCTGATCGAGCACGACGTGAAGCTGGTCATGGGCCTGTGCGACCGCGTCGCGGTGCTCGACTACGGCCGCAAGATCGCCGAGGGCCGGCCCGCGGAGGTGCAGCGCGACCCGGCGGTGATCGAGGCCTATCTCGGAGGAGCGCATGCTTGAGGTGCGGGCCTTGCGCGTCGCCTACGGCGGCATCGCCGCGGTCAAGGGGATCGATTTCGAGGTCGGGCGCGGCGAGCTGGTCTGCCTCATCGGCGCGAACGGCGCCGGCAAGACCACGACGCTGAAGGCGATCGCGGGCGCGCTCGCGCCCGCAGGCGGCAGCGTGCTGCTCGAGGGCCGCGAGATCGGCGGCATGCCGGCGCACCAGCTCGTGCGCCGCGGCCTCGCGCTCGTCCCGGAGGGGCGCGGCGTGTTCGCGCGGCTCACGGTCGGCGAGAATCTCCGGATGGGCGCCTATTGCCGCGACGACGCCGGCATCGAGCCCGATCTCGAGCGGGTGTACGCGCTGTTTCCGCGGCTGCGCGAGCGGCGACGCCAGGTCGCGGGCACGCTCTCGGGCGGCGAGCAGCAGATGCTCGCGATCGGACGCGCCCTCATGAGCCGTCCCAAGCTGCTGCTGCTCGACGAGCCGAGCATGGGGCTCGCCCCGATCGCCGCGCAGGCGGTGTTCGCGACCATCCGCGGGATCGCCGCGGACGGCGTCACCGTCCTGCTGGTCGAGCAGAACGCGCGCGCGGCGCTGGAGCTCGCCCGCCGCGCCTACGTCATGGAAAGCGGCAGCATCGCCCTCGCGGGCGAGGCGCGGGCGCTGCTCGGCGACCCGAAGGTGCGCGAGGCGTACCTCGGCGAGACGACGTCGTGATCGGGTTCTCCCCGGAGGGCGCATGAGCGCAGCGCAGTACGCCGTCGACGGCGCGGTCGCCGTCATCCGTCTCGACAACCCGCCGATGAACACGCTCGCGCACGCGCTGCGCGAGGCGCTCATGCGGCACCTCGCGCGCGCCGCGGCCGACGCGTCGGTGAAGGCGGTCGTGCTCGCCGGCGCCGGCCGGGCGTTCTGCGCGGGCGCCGAGATCCGCGAGTTCAACACGCCGAAGTCGATCGCGTCCCCCAACCTGCGCGAGCTGATCGCCGCGATCGAGGCGCTCGACAAGCCCGTCGTCGCCGCGATCCACGGCGTCGCCATGGGCGGAGGCCTGGAGCTCGCGCTCGGGTGCCACTACCGCGTCGCGGCGCCGGGTGCGCAGCTCGCGCTGCCCGAGGTGAAGCTCGGGCTCATCCCGGGCGCGGGCGGGACGCAGCGCCTGCCACGCGCGCTCGGCGTCGCGCGCGCGCTCGCCATGATCGTCTCGGGCGACCCGGTGAAATCCGAGCAGGTCGCGGGCACGGGGCTCGTCGACGAGATCGTCGCCGGCGAGCTGGTGCCGGGAGCGGTCGGGTTCGCCGAGCGCATCGCGGCGCGGCGGCCGCTCAAGCGTCTTCGCGATCTGAGCGTGACGGCGGACGCGGCCGCGTTCGCCGAGGCGCGAAAGAAGGCGGCGAAAGAGCAGCGCGGCTACCCGGCGCCGGCACGCGCGATCGAGGCGGTCGAGGGATCGACGACGCTCGCGTTCGACGACGGCGTGAGGAACGAGCGCCGCATCTTCGACGAGCTCGTCGCGACGCCCGAGTCGAAGGCGCTGCGCCACGCGTTCTTCGGCGAGCGCGCGGTGGCCAAGGTCCCCGACGTGCCCGAGGACACCCCCACGATCGAGGTCAAGCGCGTCGCCATCGTCGGCGCCGGGACCATGGGTGGCGGCATCGCCATGGCGTTCGCGAGCGCGGGCTTTCCGGTGACCTTGCTCGAGACGAGCCGCGAGGCGCTCGAGCGCGGGCTGGCGACGGTGCGCAAGAACTACGCGGGCGCGGTCGCGCGCGGCCGCCTCGCGCAGGGCGAGATGGACGCGCGCCTCGCGCGCATCGGCTCGACGCTCTCCTACGACGATATCCGCGACGCCGACCTCGTGATCGAGGCGGCGTTCGAGGACATGCGCGTCAAGAAGGAGGTGTTCGCCGCGCTCGACCGGGCGATGAAGCCGGGCGCGATCCTGGCGACGAACACGTCGACGCTCGACGTGGACGCCATCGCAGGGGCGACGTCGCGCCCCGAGTCGGTGATCGGGCTGCACTTCTTCTCGCCGGCGAACGTCATGCGCCTGCTCGAGATCGTGCGCGCGAAGCGCACCTCGAAGCCGGTGCTCGCGACGGCGCTGAAGCTCGCCAAGGCGATCCGCAAGCTCGGCGTCGTCTCGGGCGTGTGCGACGGCTTCATCGGCAACCGCATGGTGGAGCAGTACCTGCGCCAGGCCGGGTTCCTGCTCGACGAGGGCGCGCTGCCGCAGCAGGTCGACCGCGCGCTGCAGGACTGGGGCATGGCGATGGGCCCTTTCGCGATGTCGGACCTCGCCGGGAACGACATCGGCTGGGCGATCCGCAAGCGGCGGCGCGTCGAGCGGCCCGACTTCGGCTACTCCGCGGTCCCGGACCTGATCTGCGAGCTGGGGCGCTTCGGCCAGAAGACGGGCGCCGGGTTCTACCGCTACGAGGCGGGCGGCCGCGCGCCCATTCCCGATCCCGAGATCGACAAGCTGGTCCTCGAGCACTCGCGCGCGATGGGCATCGAGCGGCGCGCCATTCCGGACGACGAGATCGTCGAGCGCTGCATCTACGCGCTGGTGAACGAGGGCGCGCGCATCCTCGAGGAAGGCATCGCGATGCGCGCGGTCGACATCGACATGGTCTACATCGCCGGCTACGGCTTCCCGCCGTACCGCGGCGGGCCCATGTTCTACGCCGACACGGTGGGGCCGGACAAGGTCGTCGCCGCGATCGAAAGATACGCCAAGGGCTACCGCGGCGACTCCTGGGAAGTCGCGCCGCTCCTCGCGCGGCTCGCGCGCGAGGGCAAGACCTTCAACTGATCAGGCGGCCTTGTCGGCGGCCGTGGTGAAGGAATCGGCGTAGAACTCGTTCTCGGGCAGGCGGCACTGCGCGACGAAGTCGCGCCGCGCCGAGTCGACCATGATGGGGACCCCGCAGGCGTAGACCTGATGGCCCGAGAGATCGGGGAAGTCCTGCATCACCGCGCGGTGCACGAAGCCGGTGCGCCCGCTCCAGCCGTCCTCCGGCAGCGCGTCCGAGATCACGGGCACGTATTTGAAGCCCGGGTGCGCGGCCCATTGCTTCGGGAGCTCGTCGAGATAGAGGTCCTTCGGCCGCCGCCCGCCCCAATAGAGCGTCATCGGGCGCGTCACGCCCTTCTGCAGCGCCGCCTCGACGATCGCCTTGATCGGCGCGAAGCCGGTGCCCGAGGCGACGAAGACGATCGGCTTGTCGGACTCCTCGCGCAGGAAGAACGTCCCGAGCGGCCCCTCGAAGCGCACGATGTCGCGCTCCTTCATCGTCGCGAAGACGTGGTCCGTGAACGAGCCGCCCGCGACATGGCGCACGTGCAGCTGCACGAACTCGTCGTCGTGCGGCGCGTTGCCCATCGAGAAGCTGCGCCGCGTGCCGTCCTTCAGCAGCAGGTCGACATACTGCCCGGGCAGGAACTGCAGGCGCTCGTTCGCCGGCAGCTTCAGGTGGAGGATCATGACGTCGTCGGCGGCGCGCTGCATTCTCTGCACCCGCGCCGGGAGCTTCTTCACCGGGATGTCTCCGGCGCGACGCACCTCGCGCGCCTCGATGACGACGTCGCCGAGCGGCTTCCCCTGGCAGAAAAGCGCGTAGCCCTGCTCGCGCTCGGCGGGGGTGAGGACCTTCTCGGAATGGCGGCCGTAATCGAGCTTGCCCTCGATCAGCTTGCCCTTGCAGGTGCCGCAGGCCCCGTCGCGGCAGCCGTAAGGCAGGACGAGACCGGCGTTCAGCGCCGCCTGGAGGATGCTTTCGCCCTCCTGCGCGGGGAATTGATGCCCGGTATTGCGTATCGTGACCTGATGCGTCATCGGAGGCGGGGGTAAAATTCGCCCATGGAGAAGTTGCTCATCGTCGGTTGCGGGGACGTCGCACGGCGCGCGCTGCCCGAGCTGCTCCGGCGCTACCGCGTGTCGGCGCTGGTCCGCGCGCTCGATCCGTCGCTCGTGTCGGCGGGCGCGGAGCTCGTCGAAGGCGACCTCGACCGCGCCGAGACGCTCGCCGTGCTCCCGGCGGGCGCGTCGCGCATCGCGCATTTCGCGCCGCCCGCCGAGGGCGGCAGGCGCGACGTTCGCACCCGGGCTTTGCTCGCCGCGCTCGAACACGCAGCGCGACGCGGCGAGATGTTACCACAGCGTTTCGTGTATCTGAGCACGAGCGGCGTCTACGGCGACTGCGGCGGCGCGCGCGTGGACGAGACCCGCGCGCCGTTCCCGCAGACGGAACGCGCCGCGCGGCGCCTCGACGCCGAGCGCGCGCTGCTCGAGTGGGGCGGGCGCCTCGGCATCGAGACCGTCGTCCTGCGCGTGCCCGGGATCTACGCCGCCGACCGGTTGCCCCTCGAGCGCCTGCGCCGCGGCGTGCCGGCGCTGCGCGCCGAGGACGACGTCTACAGCAACCACATCCACGCGGACGATCTCGCGGCGGCGGTCGTCGCGGCGCTCGAGCGCGAAGCGCCGCCCGGCGTCTACAACGTGAGCGACGACAGCGAGATCCGCATGGGCGACTGGTTCGATCTCGTCGCCGTGCGCCGCGGCCTGCCGCGTCCGCCGAGGATCGCCCGCGCCGAGGCGGCGGACCTGATTCCCGCCGCGCAGCTCTCGTTCATGAGCGAGTCGCGGCGCCTGGTGAACCGGCGCATGAAGGAGGCGCTCGGCGTGCGCCTGCGCTATCCCACCGTCGCCGACGGCGTGCCGTTCATGGCCGCTGTCGAGAAGGCCGCCTGACGTGGACGCGCTCCTCGTCATCTCCAACCTGCCCGACCGCGCGAGCGCCGAGAAGCTCGCGCACGTGCTGATCGACGAGCGCCTCGCCGCCTGCGTCAACGTGCTGTCGCCGTGCCGCTCGGTGTACCGCTGGAAGGGCAAGGTCGAGGATGCCGAGGAGTTTCCCGTGCTGATCAAGACCACGCGCGAGCGCTACGCCGCGCTCGAGGCGGCGGTGCGCGAGCACCATCCGTACGAGCTGCCCGAGATCATCGCGCTGCCGCTCGCGGCGGGGCTGCCCGCGTACCTCGATTGGGTCGCGGCGGAGACGACGTGATGCTGCGCAAGCTCGCGCTCCTCGCGCTGCCGCTTCTCGCGTTGTTTCTTCTCGCGCCGGTCTCGCACGCCGCGCCCGAGCTGAACGCCGACGGCCTGCTCGATCCGGACAAGGCGTTCCAGTTCTCCGCGCGCGCTCTCGACGCCTCGACCATCGAGGTGCGCTACGCCATCGCGGACGGCTATTACCTGTACCGCGACCGGTTCCGCTTCGCCGCCGAGCCGGCCGCGATCAAGCTCGGGACGCCGCAATTTCCGAAGGGCATCGCGCACGAGGACCAGTTCTTCGGCAAGCAGGAGACTTACCGCAAGGAGGTTCGCATCCGGCTGCCGGTCGAAAGCGGCAACGCCGGCCGCGTCAAGCTCACGGTGACCTCGCAAGGATGCGCGGACAGCGGCGTGTGCTACGTGCCGTTCGACCAGAGCGCCGAGGTCGTGCTCGCGTCGGCCGGCGGCGCATCGCGCCCGTTCTCCGATCTGCTCAAGGACGAGGCGCCCGTGTCGCGCCCGGCGGCCTCCGCCGCGCCGCTCGCGAACGACGAGGCGCGCTTCACGCAGATGCTCGAATCCGGGAGCATCTGGCTGACGCTCGCGGCGTTCTTCGGCGCCGGGCTCCTGCTCACGTTCACGCCGTGCGTGCTGCCCATGGTGCCGATCCTCTCGGGCATCATCGTCGGCGAGGGCCAAGCCGTCACGCGCGCGCGGGCGCTTTGGCTGTCCCTCGCTTACGTCGCCGGCATGGCGGTGACATACACCGCGATCGGCGTCGGCGCCGCCCTCTCCGGGAACCTGCTCTCCGCGGCGCTGCAGAACGGCTGGGTGCTCTCCGCGTTCGCGCTCGTGTTCGTCGCGCTCGCTATGTCGATGTTCGGACTCTACGATCTCGCGCTGCCCTCGGCGGTGCAGGCGCGGCTGCACGACACCAACAGCCGCCTGCGCGGCGGCCAGTGGGGCGGGGTGGCGGTGATGGGCGTGCTCTCGGCGGCGATCGTCAGCCCCTGCGTCGCGGCGCCGCTCGCCGGCGCGCTCCTCTACATCAGCCAGACGCGCGACACGGTCCTGGGCGGCAGCGCGCTGTTCGCGATGGCGCTCGGCATGGGGCTGCCGCTGCTCGTGGTGGGCGTCTCCGAAGGCGCCTTCCTGCCGAAGTCGGGCCCGTGGATGAACGCGGTGAAGCGCTTCTTCGGCGCGCTGCTGCTCGCGGTCGCGATCTGGACGGTGGCTCCGGTCGTGCCGGTCGCGGTGCAGATGCTGCTCTGGGGGGCGCTGCTGATCGGGGCCGGCGTGTTCCTGCACGCGGTCGATCCGCTGCCGGCGAACGCGCACGGGCTGGCGCGCCTGGGCAAGGCGCTCGGCATCCTGGCGCTGCTCGCGGGCGTCGCGCAGCTCGCCGGCGCCTTCTCGGGGGCGCGCGATCCGCTGCAGCCGCTCTCGACGCTCGTCGGCTCGCAGCCCGCCTCGGCGCAGCCGCCGCGCTTCGAGCGCGTGAAGACGCTCGCCGAGCTCGAGACCCGGGTTCGCGGCGCGGGCCGTCCCGTGATGCTCGATTTCTACGCCGACTGGTGCGTGTCGTGCAAGGAGATGGAGCGCTTCACCTTCAGCGATCCGGCGGTGCAGGAGCGGCTCGGGCGGATGCTCGTGCTGCAGGCCGACGTGACGCGCAACGACGCCGACGACAAGGCGCTGCTCAAGCGCTTTCGGCTGTTCGGGCCGCCCGGGACGGTGTTCTTCGACCGCGAGGGGCGCGAGATCGAAGGCCTGCGCGTGATCGGGTACCAGCCGCCGGAGAAGTTCGGCAAGGCGCTCGACGCCGCGCTCGCCGGCGCCGCTCAGCCTTCCTTCAGCCAGCGCGCGGCGTCGAGCGCGAAGTAGGTCAGCACGCCGTCCGCGCCCGCGCGCTTGAACGCGAGCAGCGCCTCCATCGCGCACACGCGCTCGTCGAGCCAGCCGTTCGCGAACGCCGCCTTGAGCATCGCGTACTCGCCGCTCACCTGGTAGACGAAGGTCGGCGCCTTGAACTCGTCCTTCACGCGCCGCACGATGTCGAGGTAGGGCAGGCCGGGCTTCACCATTACCATGTCGGCGCCTTCCTGCAGGTCGAGGCCGACTTCCCAGAGGGCCTCGTCGGAGTTCGCCGGATCCATCTGATACGTGTACTTGGTGCCTTTGCCGAGGTTCGCCGCGGAGCCGACGGCGTCGCGGAACGGCCCGTAGAAACCCGAAGCGTACTTCGCCGAATACGCCATGATGCGCGTGTAGATGAGCTTGTTCTCCTCGAGCGCGGCGCGGATCCGGCCGATGCGGCCGTCCATCATGTCCGAAGGCGCGACGATGTCGACGCCGGCGCCCGCCTGCACCAGCGCCTGCCGCTCGAGGATCGCGAGCGTCTCGTCGTTCAGGATGTAGCCGCTCGCGTCGAGCACTCCGTCCTGCCCGTGGCTCGTGAAGGGGTCGAGCGCGACGTCGGTCATCACGCCGAGCTCCGGGAACCGCTTCTTCAGCTCGGCCACCGCGCGCGGCACCAGACCCCTCGGATTGATCGCTTCCTTGCCGTCGGGCGTCTTGAGCGACGGCTCGATCGCGGGAAAGAGCGCCATCGTCGGGACGCGCAGCGCGAGGCACTGCTCGGCGACCGCCATCAGCTTGTCGACTGAGTAGCGGGACACGCCCGGCATCGAAGGGACCGCCTCGGTGCGAGCCTGCCCGTCGACGATGAACACCGGGTAGATGAAGTCGTTCGGGGTGAGCACATGCTCGCGCATCATGCGGCGCGAAAAATCGTCGCGCCGCATGCGCCGCATCCGCACTCCCGGGAAGCTTCCGTAGACCTGCATGATCACTCCGCTTTCGTTCTCGTATCAGAGACTTAACAAAAAATAGGCCAATCGCGGAACCTTTTTACCTGGGCCGAACTCCTATATTACAGATGGCTTCGGCCGTCTCCCGCTTCTCCTCCCTGAGCGGGTGCCTTAGACCCTAAGGCATTTAGTCCCCGGGCTATCCCTTTAGCCCGGGGCTTTTTATTTTGGGGCCGTGGGTCCGAGCCAGGCGGCGAGCACGCCCTCGGCATCCTCGATCCCGGTGTGCTTCAGGCTCGAGAACAACTGGGCCGTCGTCGCGGGTCCGTGCGCGGCGAGCTCGCGGCGCACGGCCGCGAGTGTCTGCAGCGCCGCGGAACGCGACAGTTTATCCGCTTTGGTCAGCAGCACGTGCACCGGCTTTCCGGTCGGCGCGAACCACGCGAGCATGCGCCGATCGAGATCGGTCAGCGGGTGCCTCGCGTCCATGACGAGTGCGAGACCGCGCAGCGCGCCCCTCGTCTTCAGATAGCCGCCGAGCAGCGTCTCCCAGTCGGCGCGCGCCGCGGCCGGGACGCGCGCATAGCCGTATCCCGGCAGGTCGGTGAGGAAGCTGCGTTCGCCGACGCGATAGAAGTTGATCAGCTGCGTGCGCCCGGGCGTCTTGCTCACGAACGCGAGGCGCCGCCGCCCGGTCAGCGCGTTCAGCGCGCTCGATTTCCCGGCGTTCGAGCGGCCGGCGAACGCGATCTCGCCGTCGCTCTCCGGCAGTTCCTGGAGGCTCGCCACGCTCTTGAAGAAGACGACATTGGAGAACGCCGGCGCGCGCGGCGACATGGCGGGGAAATGCCTAAATTGGCTAGAATATCAGCTTTTTCGACCCAACCCGGCGACGGAGAACGAGCGAAATGAGACGCCTGCCCATGCTCTTGTGGACCGCGATACTGCTGTGCGCTTGCGAAGCGGTGCTCGCGCAGGAGAAGGCCGACGCGTCGAAAGGCCAGACCATCGTGTCGCGCGTGTGCGCCGCCTGCCACGGTCCCGACGGCAACAGCCCGACGCCCGCGAACCCGAAGCTCGCGGGCCAGATCCCCGAGTACATCCAGAAGCAGCTGACGAATTTCAAGCCCGCGTCCGGCGCGAAGTCCGAGCGCGAGAATCCGATCATGGCCGGCATGGCGGCCCCGCTCTCGGCCGACGACGTGCGCAACGTCGCCGCCTACTTCGCGCAGCAAACCCCGCAGCCGGGCGCGGCGAAGACCAAGGACAACGCCGTGCGCGGCCAGAAGATCTGGCGCGCGGGCGACGCGACGCGCGGGGTGCCCGCGTGCGCGGCGTGCCACGGCGCAACCGGGGCCGGCGTGCCGGCGCAGTTTCCGCGCCTCGCCGGCCAGTACGCCGAGTACACCGAGAACCAGCTGAAGGCATTCCGTTCCGGGACGCGCGCGAACGACGCCAATCGCACGATGAGAACCATCGCCGCGAATCTCACCGACGCGGACATCGCCGCGGTCGCGGACTACGCCGCGGGCCTTCATTGAGGCGCGAGCCGTGCGCCGCGTGAAATCCTCCTTCCCCCGCTCGCGTTCGCTGCCTCGTCGTGGCGCGCTGCGGAATAAGCTGGCACTGATGATGTTTACGGTGTGACGCGCTCGGCGATGACGGGCCACCCGATCGTCGAACACATCCCACGGCTGCGCCGATACGCGCGCGCGCTGGTCGGCGACCGTTACGCCGCCGACGACCTGGTGCAGGACACGCTGGAGCGCGCATGGAACAAGTTTTACCTGTGGCGACCGGGAAGCGATTTACGCGCGTGGCTGTTCGCGATCATGCACAACGTTTTCGTGAACCAGGCGCGGCGCCGGCGCTACGAGGTGGAGCAGCCGCTCGACGACATGCCGGCGATGGCGGTGCGGGCGACGCAATCGGATCAACTGGAGCTGCATGACGTGGACAGAGCGCTGCGCACGCTGTCGTTAGAGCAACGCGAGGTCGTTCTCCTGGTCGTGGTCGAGCAATTGACCTACGGCGAGGTGAGCCGCGCTCTCGAGATCCCGATCGGCACGGTGATGTCGCGCCTGTCGCGCGCGCGCGAGCGGCTGCGGCAGCTGCTCGGCGGGCAGTCCGTGGTGCCGCTCAAAGTGGTGAAATGAAGCAGATAACCGACAGCGATCTGCACGCCTTCGTCGACGCCAGGCTCTCGGCGTCCGACCGCGCCTCGGTGGAGGCATACCTCGCCGATCACGCGGAAGACGCCGAGCGGGTGAAGACCTGGCGCGAGCAGGCGAGCGCCCTGCGCGCGCTCTACGACCCGATACTCGAGGAGCCGGTCCCGCCCGAGCTCGCCGCGGTCCCGCACCGGCCGGCGTGGCACCGCTACGCGGTCGCGGCCTCGTTCTTTCTCGTCGGTATCGCGACCGGGTGGGGCGCGAAAGCGACCTTCGCCCCCGGCGTGCAGACGCCGCTCTCGCTGCCCCGGCAGGCCGCGATCGCGCACGTGGTGTACGCGCCCGAGGTGCGTCACCCCGTGGAGGTGCCGGCTTCCGACGAAGAGCACCTGGTGCGCTGGCTGTCCAAGCGCGTCGGCAAGGACCTGAAGGCGCCGCACCTCGGGCCCCTCGGTTACGACCTGGTCGGCGGCCGGCTGCTCTCCGGGCCGCAGGGTCCGGTCGCGCACTTCATGTATCAGGACGCGCGCGGACAGCGACTGACGCTCTATGTATCGAGGACCCGCGGCGAGCCGCGCGATACCGCGTTCCGCTACAGCCAGGAAGACCGCGTGTCGGTGTTCTACTGGGTCGACGGGAATTTCGGGTACGCGCTCTCCGGAGAAATCGGCCGCGAGCAGCTGCTGAAGATCGCCGACGTCGTCTACAAGCAGCTCAATCCCTAGCCGGCGGTCGCCGGCGTGTTTCGGTAACAAAACGTTTCGCGGACGCCGCAAGGCTTCCCGCGTACGCCGTCGCTCTGCAAAATATCGGTTTAACCGGAGTAAGCCATGCTCATCAAGCGTCCCGACCCCATTCGTCCTTCCGAGATCACCCCGCGCGACGTGTACGTGCGCCGGCGCGAGCTCATGAAAGCCGCGGGGGCGGCGGCGCTCGGCACGCTGCTGCCGCCGCCGGCGCACGCCGAGGGGCGCTTCGCCGGGGCGCGCAAGAGCGCCTACAGCACCGACGAGAGGGCGGCGAGCCTCAAGGAGATCACGACCTACAACAATTTCTACGAGTTCGGCACCGACAAGGAATCTCCGTCCGAGTACGCGAAGAGGCTCAAGACGTCGCCCTGGACGCTCGCCGTCGAAGGCGAGGTGCGCCGGCCGCGGACCTACGGCGTCGAGGACCTGCTGCGCTTCCCGCTCGAGGAGCGCATCTACCGCCTGCGCTGCGTCGAGGGCTGGTCGCTGGTGATTCCCTGGACCGGCTTCGAGCTGAAGAACCTCATCGAGCAGGTGCAGCCCACGGGTAAGGCGAAGTTCGTCGAATTCGTGACCGCGTATCAGCCGGACAACATGCCGGGCGTGCGGCTGCGCATCCTCGACTGGCCTTACGTCGAGGGACTGCGCATGGACGAGGCGATGCATCCGCTCACCCTCCTCGCGGTCGGCCTCTACGGCGACATCCTGCCGAACCAGAACGGCGCGCCCGTGCGTCTGGTCGTGCCCTGGAAGTACGGCTTCAAGAGCGGCAAGTCGCTCGTGCGCATCCGCTTCGTCGAGAATCAGCCGAAGACCGCCTGGGAGAAGGCCGTGCCGTCCGAGTACGGGTTCTATTCCAACGTCAATCCCGACGTCCCGCATCCGCGCTGGAGCCAGGCCACCGAGAAGCGTCTGGGCGAGGGGCGGTTCCTGCCGCGCATCATCAAGACGCAGATCTTCAACGGCTACGGCGACCAGGTGGCGCGGCTCTACGCCGGCATGGACCTGAAGCGGTATTTCTGATGCCGCAGGCGTCCTCGGCGGCGATCGGCGCGCGAGACTCCTCGGGCAGGCGGCCGCTCGCGCGGCTCTCGCCCGCCGCGGTCTCGTGGATCAAGGCGATCGTCTTCGCGCTCGCTCTCGTTCCTCTCGGCCGGCTGGTGGCCGGCGTGTTCCTGCGCTCGCTCGGCACCAATCCGGTCGAAGCGATCATCCGCTCGCTCGGGACGTGGACGCTGGTTTTCCTCTGCCTGACGCTCGCGGTGACGCCGCTCCGCAAGCTCACCGGCTGGCACTGGCTGCTGCGCCTGCGACGCATGCTCGGCCTGTACGCATTCTTCTACGCCGTGCTGCATTTCACGAGCTACGTGTGGCTCGACCAGGGCCTGGATCTCGTCGCCATCTTGCACGACATACCGAAGCGGCCCTTCATCACCGTCGGTTTCACCTGCCTGATGCTGCTCGTGCCGCTCGCCGCCACCTCGACCGACGCGATGGTGAGGCGCCTTGGAGCCGCGCGCTGGAGAGTGCTGCACCGCCTCGTCTACGTCGTCGCGGTCGGCGGCGTCGTGCACTTCTGGTGGCTGGTCAAGCGGGACGTCACCGAGCCCGCGATCTACGCCGTCGTGGTGGCTACGTTGCTCGGGTATCGCCTGGTCTCGGCGCTGCGGAGCCGTGGGTGAGCCGCTCGCGGTCGCGGGGCCGGTCGCCCGTGCGCAGGGTGCGCCGCTGCGCCAGCCATTGCTGGAGCCGCTCGAAGTAGAGGTAGATCACCGGCGTGATGTAGAGCGTGAGGACCTGCGATAGCACCAGGCCGCCGACGACCGCGAGACCGAGCGGCATGCGCGCACTGCCGCCCGCGCCGAGGCCGATCGCGATCGGCAGGCTGCCCATGAGCGCCGCGAAGGTGGTCATCATGATCGGCCGGAAGCGCACCAGGCCGGCGCGGTAGATCGCCTCTTCGGGCGCCATGCCGTCGCGTCGCTGCGCCTCGATCGCGAAGTCGATCATCATGATCGCGTTCTTCTTCACGATGCCGACCAGCATGATGATGCCCACGAAGGCGTACATGTTCAGCTCGACGCCGAAGGCCATCAGCGTGACCAGCGCGCCCAGCCCCGCCGTCGGCAGGCCCGAAAGGATCGTGAGCGGGTGGATGAAGCTCTCGTAGAGGATCCCGAGCACGAGGTAGATCACGAAGATGGAAAGCACGAGCAGGATGCCCATGCCCTGGAGCGAGGTCTGGAACGCCTGCGCCGTGCCCGAGAACGTTCCGGTCAGCGTCGCCGGGACCTGCATCTCGCGCGTGGCGGCCTGGACCTCGGCGATCGCCTGCGACAGCGCGACGCCGGGACGGAGGTCGAACGAGAACGTGACCGACGTCAGCTGGCCGAGGTGCGTGACCTGCAGCGGTCCGACGCCGTAGGCGAGCCGTGCGACGGCGTTCAGCGGCACCAGCGCGCCCGTCGACGAGCGCACGTACAGCATCGACAGGACCGAGGGATCGGTCTGATAGCGCTGGGCGAGCTCGAGGATGACCCAGTACTGGTTGGTGGCCGTGTAGATGGTCGAGACCTGCCGCGCGCCGTAGGCGTTGTTGAGCGCCTGCTCGATCGATTGCGCCGACACGCCGAGCGCCGACGCCTTCTCGCGCTCGATCTGGACCGTCACCTGGGGCTGCTTGATCTGCAGGTCGCTCGTGACGTCGACCAGCCCGGGCATCGTGCGCAGCTTCTGCTCGATCAGCGGCGCCCAGTGGTACAGCTCCTCGACGCTCGCGCTGCGGACGACGTACTGGTACGGGCTCTTGGTGAGCTGCCCGCCGATACGGATGGCGGGGACGTTGTTCACGAACACCTTGGCGCCGAGGACATTCGCGATCTTCGGACGCAGCTCGCGGACGACCTGGTCGGCGGGCTTGCGCTGCTTGAACGGCTTCAGCGTGATCGTGATCCGGCCCAGGTTCAGCGACGGCGAGGAGCCCCCGGCTCCGACGAAAGACATGGCGGCCTCGACGTTCGGGTCCTTGCCGATGATCTCGGCGACCTTGGCCTGGATCTCCATCATGGCGTCGAACGAGATGTCCTGCGGACCCTCGACGAAGCACAGCAGCTGTCCCGAGTCCTCGCTCGGGAGGAAGCCCTTGGGGGCGCGCGCGAACAGGTAGCCGGTCAGCACGCACACGCAGAGGAACACCACGAGCACGGCCCCTTGGCGCGCGAGCGTCCACCGCAAGGTGCTCGCGTAGGCGTCCCGGAGGCCGTCGAACGCGCGCTCGAAGAACAGGTAGGCCCGGCCATGCGGCGCGTCCTCGCGATGAGGCTTGAGGATCCGGCTGCACATCATCGGGGTCAACGTGAGCGAGACGAAGCCCGAGATCAGGACCGCGGCGATGATCGTCACCGCGAACTCGTGCAACAGCCGCCCCAGGATGCCGCCCATGAACAGCACCGGGAGGAACACGGCCGCCAGCGACAGCGTCATCGAGATGATCGTGAACACGATCTCCTTCGAGCCGTCGAGGGTCGCCTGCATGACGCTCTTGCCCTGCTCGATGTGGCGGCTGATGTTCTCGAGCATCACGATCGCGTCGTCGACCACGAAGCCGACGCACAGCGTCAGGGCCATCAGCGAGATGTTGTCCAGGCTGTAGCCGAACGCGTACATCACCGCGAACGTGCCGACGATCGACATCGGCAGCGCGATCGCCGGGATGATGGTCGCCGGGACGTTGCGCAGGAAGATGAAGATCACCATCACCACGAGCGCGAGCGCGAGGTACAGCGTGAACTGCACCTCCTCGACCGACTGGCGGATCGTCACCGAGCGGTCGTAGAGCGTCTGGATCTCGATCGCGGGCGGCACCTCCGCCCGGAAGGTCGGCAGCAGCCGCTTGATGTTGTCGACTACCTCGATCGTGTTCGTGCCCGGCTGGCGCTGGATCGCGAGCACGATGCCGCGCTTGCCCTTGAACCAGGCGGCGACCTTGTCGTTCTGCACGCCGTCGACGACGCGGCCGAGCTCCTGCAGCCGGATCGGCGAGCCGTTGCGGTAGGTGACGATGATGGGCCGGAAGGCGACGGCGTCCTGGAGCTGTCCGGTCGCCTGCACCGCGAACAGGCGGTCCTTGCCGTAGAGCGTCCCCGTCGGCAGGTTCACGTTGGCCTGGGCCACCGCCTGCTCGACCTCGTTGATGCCGACGCCGCGCGCGGCGAGCGCGTTGGGGTCGACCTGGACGCGCACGGCGTATTTCTGCTGGCCGAAGACCTGCACCTGCGCCACGCCGCTCACGGTCGAGATGCGCTGCGCGAGGTTGGTCTCGGCGTATTCGTCCACGGTGGACAGCGGGAAGGCGTCCGAGGTGAGCGCGAGGTAGTAGATCGCGAAGTCGGCCGGGTTCACTTTGCGGAACGAGGGCGGCGCGGGCATGGTCGCGGGCAGCTGGCGCGCCGCGGAGGCGATCGCCGAGTTCACGTCCTGCGCGGCGGCATCGATGTCGCGGTCGAGCGCGAACTGGATCGTGATCTTGGTCGTGCCCAGGCTGCTCACCGAGCTCATCTCGTCGATCCCGGCGATGGTCGAGAACTGGCGCTCGAGCACGGTCGCCACCGCCGACGCCATGGTCTCCGGGCTCGCGCCGGGCAGCTCGGCGGTGACCTGGATCGTGGGGAAATCCACGTTGGGCAGCGTCGACACCGGAAGCAGGCGGTAGCCCGCGATGCCGAAGATCAGGATCCCCATCATGACCAGCACGGTCATGATGGGACGCCGCACGAAGAGCGCGCAGAAATTCACGAGGCTTCGGGGCCGGGCTTCCCGAATTGAACGCGCGTCTTGGGTCCCAGGCGCAGCTGCCCTTGCGTCACGACGCGCTCGCCCTTCGCCAGCCCCGAGGCCACGATGGCGGTATCGCCGTCCGAGCGCTGCACCTGGATCTTGCGCAGATCGACCGCCATGTCCTCGCCCACGACGTAGACGTACTGGCCCTCGGGGCCGGTCTGCACCGCCTGCGACGGGATGATGATGGCGTCCTTCTGCTGGTACAGCTGCACGCTGACGTTGACGAACTGCCCGGGCCACAGCGCGTTCTCCTTGTTCTGGAAACGCGCGCGCAGCTTGATGGTGCCGGTGCTCGGGTCGACCGCGTTGTCGACGAAGATCAGCGTACCGGCGGCGGTCAGCTTGTCCGAGGCGGGCGTGAGCGCATTCACCGATAGCGGCCCGGCGGCCATGTACTTGCGCACCTCCGGCAGCCGGCTTTCGGGCAGGGAGAAGTTGACGTAAATCGGATGGACCTGGTTGATGGTGACGAGCGAATTGACGTCGTTCGCCTTCACCAGGTTGCCCATCTGGATCTGGATTTTCCCGGCGTAGCCTTCGATCGGCGAGCGGATGGTGCAGTACTCGACGTTGAGGCGGGCGTTGTCCAGCGCGGCGCGGCTCGCGAGCGCGACCGCCTCGGCGGTGTCGGCGTTGGTGCGGATCTGCGCGTACGCCTCCTTCGAGACGAAGTTCTTCTGGAGCAGCTCCTGGTAGCGCTTTTCCTGCGAGCGGGCCTGCTCGGCCTGCGCGACGTCGCGCAGATGATTCGCCTCCGCCTGGCGCAGCGCCGCCTCGTACGGCCGCGGGTCGATCTTGAACAGCACGCGACCCTTCGGTACCTCCTCGCCTTCCTTGAAGCCGACCTCGACGATCTGGCCGTCGACGCGCGCTTTCACCGCCACGGTGGCGAAGGCTTCGACGTTCCCGATCGCCTGTACGCGGACGGGCACCGTGTGCTGCTCGACCATCGCGACCGACACCGGCACGGCCGCAGGGCCGCGGCCGCCCTTCGGCTCGTTCGCGCGCAGCTCGCGGCCGAAGTAGATGAGCGCCGCCGCGGCGATGACGACGACGCCGACCGCGCTCGCCACGCCGGCGACCAGCAGCCGCTTGCCGCCGCGCGAGCCGATCACCGTCGGAGGTTTGATGTCCACGGCCCGGCTAACGCGCGCACCGAGCAGCGTATTCCGGCACCGCGCCCGGCCGCTCGGAATGTAAAGATTTGTGAATCAAACGCGACGCTCTCCGCGCACGGAACAACGTTCCAATTTACGGCAAAACCCGTTCTGTGGCAAAGAGATCGGCGACAGTTTCGCGCGCGCGCACGAGGTGCATGGCCGCTCGGTCGATCATCACTTCCGCGGCGCGCGGACGCGTGTTGTAGTTCGAGCTCATGCTCATGCCGTACGCACCCGCGGACATGACGGCGAGGAGCTCGCCCGGCGCCGTCGCCAGCCGGCGATCGCGCGCGAGGAAGTCGCCCGACTCGCACACGGGGCCGACGACGTCGTAATCGCCCGGCGCCGCCGCGCTCTCGCGCACCGGCAGCACCTCGTGCCACGACTCGTACAGCGCCGGCCGCACCAGGTCGTTCATCGCCCCGTCGACGACGATGAAGTTTCTCGCCGGCGCGTGCTTAACGTACTCGACGCGTGTCAGCAGCAGCCCCGCGTTGCCGACCAGCGCGCGGCCGGGCTCGAGCAGCAGCTTGAGCTTGCGCGAACCGATGAGCTTCAGGAGCCGGCCCACGTAGTCGGCGACCGACGGCGGCTCCTCGTCGCGGTAGCGGATACCGAGGCCGCCGCCCATGTCGATGTGCTCGAGCGGCATCCCGGTCGAACCCAGCATGTCGACGAATTCGAGCAGCTTCTCGAGCGCCGCGACGAAAGGCTCGACCTGCGTCAGCTGCGATCCGATGTGACAGTCGATGCCGACGACGCGCAGGCCGGGCAGCTTCGCCGCCTTGCGGTACAGCCGCGGCGCGTCCTCGTACGGCACGCCGAACTTGGTGTCGCGCAGGCCGGTGGCGATGTACGGGTGCGTCCTGGCGTCGACGTCCGGATTGACCCGCAGCGACACCGGCGCAACCTTCCCGGTCGCGGCCGCGATCGAGGAGAGTCGCTCGAGCTCCATCTCGGACTCGACGTTGAAGCAGCGGATCCCGGCGCCGAGCGCCGAGCGCAGCTCGGCGTCGCTCTTGCCGACGCCCGAGAACACCGTCTTGTGCGCCGCGCCCCCCGCCGCGAGCACGCGCTCGAGCTCGCCGCCCGAAACGATGTCGAAACCCGCGCCCAGGCGCGCCAGCACGTTGAGCACCGCCAGGTTCGAGTTGGCCTTGACCGCGTAGCAGATCTCGACCTCGCGGCCGGCGCCCGCGGCGGCGAACTCGCGGTATTTGGTCTCGAGCGCCGAGCGCGAGTAGATGTAGCAGGGAGTGCCGTACTGCGCGGCCACGTCGGAAAGCGGCACGTCCTCGGCGTACAGGGTGCCGTCGGCGTGGTAAGAAAAAAATGACACGGACGGGTTACTGGCCTGGCTGTTGTTGTTTATTATCACCCTGCGGCTGCTGCGGCTGCTGCTGTTCTATCTTCTGCTGCCGCTGTTGCTGCTTCTTTTGCTGCTCGGCTTTCTGCTCGGGGGTGGGAAGGTAGAGCGGCCCCTTGGTCCCGCAGGCCGGGAGAAGCGCGAGGACCAGGAGCAGGCCCGCAACTCGACGCATGACCCGGCTACGCATGACCCGGCGCATGATGATATGGCGGATGCAGTGTATCACGGTCAATGAACGACTCCGATTTCGACCGCCTTGCCGACGATGCCCTGGAGCGCGTATCGCGCGCCCTCGAGGCGAGCGGCATCGACTGCGATTGGGAGATCAAGGCCGGCGGCGTGCTCGACATCGAGTTCGAGGACGGCAGCCGCATGGTCGTCAACCGGCATTCCGTCGCGCAGCAGATCTGGGTCGCGGCACGTTCCGGGGGATATCACTTCCGGCTCGACGGCTCGCGCTGGGTCGACACGCGCGACGGCACCGAGCTGTTTGCGAGCCTTTCGCGTCGCGTCAGTGAGCAGGCGGGAACGCCGGTGATCCTGCGCGCCGACTGAGCACGGCGCTCCCGCTAGAACAGCTGATTCTTGACCTCGTCGGCGTTCTCGGGCGGCGCCTCGACCGGCGGCTGCTCGGGCGGCACGTTCTCGCGGAAGAAGTACTCGGGACGCCCGTCGGCGGCCTGGAAGCCGTTCTCGTTGACGCGCACGCTGACCACGCCATCGGGCGGATTCATGACCATCACCGGCGCTCCGACGAGCGCCTTCGACATGTACTCGATCCAGATGGGAAGCGCGGCGACCGAGCCGGTCTCGCTGGGGCCGAGCTTCTTCGGCTGATCGAACCCGACCCAGGCGATTCCGACCAGGGTCGGATGGTAGCCCGCGAACCAGGCGTCGACGTAGTCGTTGGTGGTCCCGGTCTTGCCGGCGAGGTCGTAGCGGCCGAGCGACATGGCGCGCGCGCCGGTCCCGTAGCGGATCACGTCGTGCATCATGCTGTCCATGATGAAGGCGTTGCGCACGTCGATCACGCGCAGGCTCTCGTCGCCCGCCTGCGCAGGCTGCGCCTCCGCCAGCACGTTGCCGCGGTCGTCGACCACTTTCTGGACGATGTAGGGCTCGATGCGGTAGCCCGCGGTCGCGAAAACCGAGTACGCGCGTGCCATCTGCCACGGAGTGACCGAGCCGGCGCCGAGCGCGAGCGTGAGATAAGGCGGATGGCGCTCGGCGTCGAATCCGAAGCGCGTGATGTAGTCCTGCGCGTACTGCGTGCCGATCGCCTGCAGCACCCGTATCGAGACCATGTTCTTGGATTTCGCGAGCGCCGTGCGCAGGCGCATAGGGCCCTCGTACTTGCCGTCGTAATTCTTCGGTTCCCAGACCTGGCCGCCGGTCATGGCGGCGTCGACCACCACGGGAGCGTCGTTGACGACGGTGGCCGGCGTGAATCCCTTCTCGAGCGCCGCCGAATAGATGAAGGGCTTGAAAGAGGAGCCGGGCTGGCGGAACGCCTGGGTGACGTGGTTGTACTGGTTGCGGGCGAAGTCGAAGCCCCCGACCAGCGAGCGTACGGCGCCGTTCTGGGGATTCACCGAGACGAACGCCGCCTCGGCCTCGGGAAGCTGCACGATCTGCCAGCGGTCCTTCGCGTCCTTCTCGATCCGGATGATCGATCCGCGCCGGATCCTGCGGTTCAGCGGCGCGCTGTTGTCCAGCATGCGGGCGGCGAAGCGCAGGCCTTCCCCGGCGATGGTGACCGTCTCCCCGCCGCGCCGGTACGCCTTCACCTGCTTGGGCCCCGCCTCGACCACGAGCGCCGCGAGCAGGCTGTCGCTGTCGGGATGGTCCTGCAGGATCTCCTCGTACTCTTCCTCGTCCTTGTTCTTCAGGTCGACGTAGGCCTCGGCGCCGCGGTAGCCGTGGCGCCGGTCGTACTCGAGCAGGCCGTTGCGCAGCGCGGTGTACGCGGCGTCCTGGTCGAGCTTCGTGATCGTGGTGTAGACGCGGAAGCCGCGCGAGTAGACGTCCTCCGGATAGCGCTCGTACAGCATCTGGCGCACCATCTCGGCGACGTACTCGGCGTGGACGGCATATTCGTTGCTGTCGCCGCCTTTCTTGACGCTCAAGGGCGCCTTCTGCGCCTCGGCGTACTGGGCGTCGTCGATGTGGCCGAGCTCGTGCATGCGGCGCAGGACGTACAGCTGGCGCTGCTTGGCGCGCTTCGGGTTGACCACCGGGTTGAACAGCGACGGCGCTTTCGGCAGGCCCGCGAGCATCGCCGTCTCGGCCACGTTGAGCTGCCCGAGCGTCTTGCCGAAATAGACCTGCGCGGCGGCGCCGAAGCCGTATGCGCGCTGCCCCAGGTAGATCTGGTTGATGTAGAGCTCGAGGATCTGGTCCTTGGTCAGGCTGCTCTCGATCTTGAACGCGAGCAGCGCCTCGTACAGCTTGCGCGTCAGGGTCTTCTCGCGCGAGAGGAAGAAGTTGCGCGCCACCTGCATGGTGATGGTCGAGGCGCCCTGGGCCTTGCCGCCCGCGGCGAGGTTCGAGTACGCCGCGCGCAGCACGCCGAGGTAGTCGACGCCTGTGTGCTGATAGAAGCGCTCGTCCTCGGCGGCGAGGATCGCCTGCTGCATGATCATCGGCACTTCTTCGATCTTCACGAAGGAGCGCCGCTCTTCGCCGAACTCGCCGATCAGCACGCCGTCGGCGGTGTACACCCGCAGCGGGATCTTCGGCTGGTATTCCGTGAGGGACGCGATCGAAGGCAGGTTCGGATACGTGAGCAGCAGCACGAACCCGAGCACCGCCAGACCCGCGAGCGCCGTGCCCGCCAACGCGGCGGCGGGGAAGAGCAGCCAGCGCTTCATCTCGCGCCGATCCGGGACGAGACCGCGAAGCGCGCTTCGAGGATCAGCGAAAACAGTAGCTTAGGTATTGCGTGCGGCAAGACGCTGGTTCCGACAAAATGGCGGTCCCCGGAGAGGACGACAGGTCGATCCAAGGGTCGCCGGCGCATTATAAATCGAAGCGGCCCCGGCACTGTAAGCTGTTGCATTTCCAAGTTAATAATTCACTTTACAGTGTACATGGTTGTTGCTAGCATTTAACGTAAATTATACTAATCAGTCCTAACCGGCCATAACAGAAAGGGAAATCCGGTTTGAACCTCGACTTCTTGAAACCCAAGGCGCCGCCGTTGTTCGGGATGGACATCTCGTCGTCGTCCGTCAAGATGGTCGAGCTCGTGGACGCCGGCAGGGGCAACCCGAAGGTCGATCGCTACGTGATCGAGGCGCTGCCCAAGGACGCCGTCGCCGACGGCAATATCACGAACCTCGAAGCCGTCGTCGACACGGTGCAGCGCGGCTGGAAGAAGCTCGGGACCCGCACCAAGAACGTCGCGCTCGCGCTCCCGACCGCCGCCGTCATCACGAAGAAGATCATCGTCCCCGCGGGCTTGCGCGAAGAGGAGCTCGAGCTCCAGGTCGAGGGCGAAGCCAACCAGTACATCCCGTTCGCGCTCGACGAGGTCAACCTCGACTTCCAGGTGGTCGGGCCCGCTCCCTCGGGTCCCGAGGAGGTCGAGGTGCTGATCGCCGCCTCGCGCAAGGAGAAGGTCGACGACCGCATCGCGGTCGCCGAAGCGTCCGGCCTCAAGGCGCTGATCATGGACGTCGAGGCGTACGCGATGCAGGCTTCGTTCGAGCTGATCCAGCGGCAGTTCCCGGACGACGGCAAAGACCAGAACGTCGCGCTGGTGGACATCGGCGGCAACGTCACGAACATCACCGTCCTGCGCAACGACTCGGCGGTGTACACCCGCGAACAGGCCTTCGGCGGCTCGCAGCTCACGCAGGACATCATGCGCCAGTACGGCATGAGCCAGGAGGAAGCCGAGACGGCCAAGCGCGCCGGCGGGCTTCCCGACAACTACGAGGCCGAGGTGCTGCGGCCCTTCATGGAGAACGCGGCGCTCGAGATCCAGCGCGCGATGCAGTTCTTCTTCACGTCGACCCAATACAACTCGGTGGAGCACATCGTGCTCACCGGCGGCTCGGCGGTCATCCCGGGCCTCGAGGACATGGTGCAGCAGCGCACGCAGGTGAGCACGATCGTCGCCAATCCTTTCGCGAGCATGCAGGTGTCGTCGCGCGTTCCGCTGAAGAAGCTCGTCGCCGACGCGCCGTCCCTGATGGTGGCGTGCGGCCTGGCATTGCGGAGGTTCGACGCATGATCCGCATCAACCTGCTGCCCTGGCGCTCGGCGCGCCGTGGAGCGCAGCGGAAGTACCTCGCGACGCTCGCCGGCATGGTGGGCGGACTGGGCCTGGCTATCGTGGTGCTCGTGCACGGGGTGATCGCCGGGTACATCACGGTTCAGAACGACCGCAACGAGTTCCTGAAGAAAGAGAACGCGCGGCTCGACAAGGAAATCGACGAGATCAAGAAGCTGAAGAGCGAGATCGCGGCGCTGCTCGCCCGCAAGCAGGTGATCGAGCGCCTGCAGACGGACCGCGCGCAGGCGGTCTACCTCCTGCAGGAGCTCGTGCAGCAGGTCCCGGACGGCGTCTACCTGAAATCGATCAAACAGACCGGCCTGCGCGTGGCGCTGAACGGTTACGCGCAGTCCAATGCGCGCGTCTCGACGCTCATGCGCAACCTGTCGGCGTCGCCCTATCTCGAGAACCCGGACCTCGTCGAGATCCGCGCCGTCACGGTCGCCAACAAGCGCCTCTCCGAGTTCCAGATGAACGTGAGCCTGCGGCCGCCGCAGGCGCAGGATGCCGGCAAGGCTGCTGCGCCCGCCCCGGCGGCGGCGGCAAAGAAGGGCTAGCCCCATGAAGCAGCTGCTCGATCAGTTCAAGAACTTGAACATGCGGGACCCGGGCGCTTGGCCGCCCATCCCGAAGATCATGCTGCTGGTCCTGATCCTGGCCGGGGTGCTGTTCGGCGGCTACATGTTCGACTGGCAGGGTCAGCTCGAGGAGCTCGACGCAGGCGCGGCGCTCGAGGTGAAGCTGAAGGACGACTACGTCAACAAGGAGCGCCAGGCGATCAACCTGGATCTCTTCCGCCAGCAGCTGCGCGAGATCGACAGCTCGTTCGGCACGCTGCTGAAGCAGCTGCCGAACCGCTCCCAGATGGACGCGCTTCTGGTCGACATCAACCAGGCCGGCCTCGGCCGCGGCCTGCAGTTCGAGCTGTTCAAGCCGGCGCCCGCGGAAACCAAGCGCGAATTCTACGCCGAGCTCCCGGTGACGCTGAAGCTGAACGGCACGTATCACGACATGGGTCACTTCGCGAGCGATATCGGCAAGCTGTCGCGGATCGTGACGCTGAACGACATCTCCCTCACCGCGACTGCGGGCGGTGTGCTGACGATGGACACGATCGCCAAGACGTTCAGGTACCTGGACGACGACGAGATCGCGGCCCAGCGCCCCGCGAGGCCGGGCAAGAAATGAGAAAGGCGATCGCGCTCCTGCTGGTTCTGCTCCTGGCCGCCTGCGGCGGCGAGGAGTTCGGCGATCTCAAGGCCGAGCTGAAGGACAAGACCAAGGATCTCCGCGGGCGCATCGATCCGCTGCCCGTCGTGAAACCCTACGAGCCGGTCCCGTACAAGGTCTTCGATCAACCCGATCCGTTCGGCCCGAGCAAGATCGAGCTCGTCACCAAGTCGGCGCCGGGAGCCGGCGGCGGTCTCAAGCCCGACCTGAACCGGCCGAAGGAGCCGCTGGAGTCCTTTCCGCTGGAGTCGCTGAAGATGGTCGGCGTGTGGCAGCAGCCGAAGGCCACGTTCGCGCTGGTGAAGGCCGACACCGGTCTGTATCGCGTGAAGGTGGGCAACTACATGGGGCAGAACTTCGGCATCGTCACCTCGATCACGGGAAATGCCATCCAGCTTCGCGAGCTCATTCAGGACGCGACGGGCGACTGGTCCGAGCGCCAGAGCACGCTGCAGTTGCAGGAGACGGGAGGCAGGTAGCACGTTTCGGCAGTTCGCGGGCCAAGAAAGCAGGGGGTAGAAATGAACGTCCTCGCAAGAACGACAAGAACGATGCAGGCGGCGCTGCTGGTACTGGGCCTGCTCGCGCTCGCCCCGCTCGCCCGAGCGCAAAACGCGCTCGAAGGCTTCGAGGTCGCGCACCAGGCCGGCGACATCGTGATCAAGGTGACGCTGAAGGAGGCGCTCACCACGGCCCCGGGCAGCTTCACCGTCGCCAACCCCGCGCGCATCGCTTTCGACTTCCCGGGCACCATCAACGCGCTCGGCCGCAACAACCAGACCGTCGGCGAGGGCGACCTCCGGTCCATGAACGTGGTGCAGGCCGGCGACCGGACCCGGCTGGTGCTGAACCTGCGCAACATGATGCAGTACGACGCCAAGGTCGACGGGCGCAACGTCGTCATCACCCTGACCAAGGGAACCGCCACGGCGAGCGCCCAGCCCGGCGCGGCGCCGGTAGCCCGGTTCGCCGAAGGGCGCACCGACGTCACGCACCAGATCAAGGACATCAATTTCCGGCGCGGGCGCAACGGCGAAGGGCGGATCGTGGTCGATCTGTCCGACACGTCGACCGGCGTCGACATCCGTCAGCAGGGCCAGACCCTCATCGTCGACTTCCTGAAGGCCAACCTGCCCGACGCGCTGCGCAAGCGCCTCGACGTGGTCGACTTCGCGACGCCGGTGCAGACGGTGAGTGCCTTCCCGCAAGGCGACAACGTGCGGCTGCTGATCGAGCCCAAAGGGCTGTGGGAGCACAACGCGTATCAGACCGACACGCAGTTCGTGCTCGAGGTGAAGCCGGTCCAGTACGACCCGAACAAGCTGGTCCAGGGGACGCGCGGCGGGTATACGGGCGAGAAGCTCTCGCTGAACTTCCAGAACGTCGAGGTGCGGAGCGTTCTCAACGTCATCGCGGATTTCACCGACCTGAACATCATCACCAGCGACTCGGTGAGCGGCAACCTGACGCTGCGGCTGAAGGACGTGCCCTGGGACCAGGCGCTCGACATCATCCTGCAGACGCGCGGCCTCGACATGCGCAAGAACGGCAACGTGATCTGGATCGCGCCGCGCGACGAGCTCGCCACCAAGGAGAAGCTGAGCCTCGAATCGCAGGCGCAGATCACCGAGCTCGAGCCGGTCCGCACCGAGAACTTCCAGCTGAACTATGCCAAGGCCACGGACATGGCGAAGATCCTCAGCGACCCGAACCAGAAGATCCTGTCGAAGCGGGGCAGCGCGGTCGTCGACGCCCGGACCAATCAGCTCTTCGTGCAGGACGTGCCGAGCCGCCTCGAGGACGTGCGCCGGCTGCTCGCCAAGATGGACGTGCCCGTGCGCCAGGTGCTGATCGAGGCGCGGATCGTCGAGGCGAACGATACGTTCAGCAAGAACCTGGGCGTCCGGCTCGGCTACAGCCAGTCGATTCCGGGCGGGACGCGCGTGTTCGGGCAAAACAACGTTCGCGCCAACGTGGGCGGCGAGCTGAACAACACCGGCCAGGAGACCTTGTCCCCGGGCGGCGGGCAGCTCGTCCAGGGTACGCCCACCCTGGGACCCGGAGACCAGCAGGTCAACCTGCCGGCTCCCGGCCTGAGCGGCTTCGTCCCCGGACAGATGACGGTGATCCTGTTCGACCAGGCCTTCTCGAAGTTCCTGAACCTCGAGCTGAGCGCGCTCGAGTCCGAAGGCAAGGGCAAGATCATCTCGAGCCCGCGCGTACTGACTGCCGACAACATCGAGGCCCTCATCGAGCAAGGCACCGAGCTTCCGTACCAGCAGGCGACCTCGAGCGGCGCGACCGCGATCTCGTTCCGCAAGGCGAACCTCGCGCTCAAGGTGAAGCCGCAAATCACGCCGGATGGCAACATCATCATGAGCCTCGACGTCAACAAGGACGCCGTCGGACAGATCACCACGGCAGGCTTCGCGATCGACACCAAGCACGTCAAGACCGAGGTCCTGGTCGAGAACGGCGGCACCGTCGTGATCGGCGGTATCTACACGCAGGATCTGCGCAACCAGATCGTCAAGATTCCGTTCTTCGGCGACCTGCCCGTGCTCGGCTTCCTGTTCCGCAACACGCAGCGCCAGGACAACAAGACGGAGCTCCTGGTGTTCATCACGCCGCGCATCGTCGAGGAGCGGATGCTCGGCGCGCGCTGAGCCGCCTCAAGCTCGCCGCCGAGAGCCGGCCCGTGCCGGCTCTCGGCGTTTGGAGGGCGGCGAACGAGCCTCGGGCTACAATGGCGAAGTGAAGACGTCGCGAAATCTTTTCCTCGTCGGTCTCATGGGCGCCGGCAAGACCACCGTGGGGCGCGCACTGGCGAAGAGGCTGGGGAAGGCGTTCCACGACTCCGACCGCGAGATCGAGGCGCGCACCGGCGTGCGCGTCGCGCACATCTTCGAGATCGAAGGCGAGGAAGGGTTCCGCAGGCGTGAAGCCGAGGCGATCGAGCGCCTCACCGCGCTCGAGGACATCGTGCTCGCCACCGGCGGCGGCGCCGTGCTCGACCCGGCGAACCGCGACCGGCTCAAGAGCCGGGGCTTCGTCATCTACCTGCACGCGCACCCGCGCGAGCTCTGGCAGCGCACGCGCCATGACCGCAGCCGGCCGCTGCTGCAGAGCGCCGATCCGCGGCAGCGCCTGGAGGAGCTGTACGCGCTGCGCGACCCGCTCTACCGCGAGACGGCCGATGCCGTGGTCGAGACCGGCCGCCAGGGCGTGACGCTCCTGGTCGCCCAGGCGCTCGCCAAGATCGAGGACGCATGCAGACTGTCCGCGTAGCGCTCGGTGAGCGCGCGTATCCGGTGCACATCGGCGCGGGCCTGCTCGGGCGAGCCGACCTGGTACTGCCGCAGCTTGCGCGCAAGCAGATCGCCGTCGTGACCGACACGAACGTCGCGCCGCTCTACCTCGAGCGCTTCACGGGCCCGCTGCGAGACGCCGGCGTCGACGTCGTCAGCGTAGTGCTTCCCGAGGGCGAGGCGCACAAGCGATGGGACAGCGTCGAGCGCGTCCTCGATACGCTGCTCGAGCGGCGCTGCGGCCGCGACACCACGCTCGCCGCGCTGGGCGGCGGCGTGGTGGGCGACCTGACCGGCTTCGCGGCGTCGGTCTACCAGCGCGGGGTGCCGTATATCCAGGTGCCCACCACGCTGCTCGCGCAGGTGGATTCGTCGGTCGGCGGTAAGACCGCCATCAACCATCCGCGCGGCAAGAACATGATCGGCGCGTTCCACCAGCCGGCGCTGGTCCTCGCCGACATGGACACGCTCGCGTCGCTGCCCATGCGCGAGCTGCGCGGGGGGCTCGCCGAGGTGATCAAGCACGGCTTCATCCGGGACGCCGATTTCGTCGGCTGGCTGGAAGCCTACGTCGACGACCTGCTCGCCCGGGATCGCGATGCGCTCGCGCACGCGGTCGCGCGCTCGGTGGAGATCAAGTCGGCGATCGTCGCGCGCGACGAGCGCGAGCAGGGCGAGCGCGCCCTCCTCAACTTCGGCCATACCTTCGGGCACGCGCTCGAAACCGGGCTGGGCTACGGCGAGTGGCTGCACGGCGAGGCGGTGGCGGCCGGGATGGCGATGGCGGCCGAGCTCTCGCGCCGCCTCGGGATCCTGAGCGGCGCCGACTGCGAGCGCGTGCGTGCGCTGCTCGCGCGCGCCGGGCTGCCGGTCGACGCGCCGGCTTTGCCCGCGCAGCGCCTGCTCGAGCTGATGAGCGTCGACAAGAAGGCGAAGGACGGCCGCCTGAGATTCATCCTGCTCGAGCGCATCGGCGCCGCGGTGCTGCGCGCCGATGTGCCGCAAGCGGCGATCGAGGAGACGCTCGCCGCGGCGGTGCCGCAACGTACCCTAAGCACTTGAGGCTGCAGGGAATCGGCGGTATAGTCCAAAGTTCGCCCTGAATTCGTGCGGATTCGGGTTTTTTGGCGCGCTCGGACGAGGTCCACCCCGTGAACCATCCTGCTCTTCCCGCTGCGCAGGGG
>DASRFB010000035.1:0-58467 GCA_035651815.1 Burkholderiales bacterium
GATACGCGGGCAGCGCGACGGCCGCCAGAATACCGATGATCGCAACGACGATCATCAGCTCGATTAGCGTAAAGCCCTTTTGCACACGTTTCATGGTTGGTCCTTCCCCGTTAGTTTCCAATGAGTCGGTTCGACCCATTACGGCATGGCAACGCAATTGATGTGCCACTCGCGTCCGGATTGCAGGCTGCTGTTGCAGAAAGGCTTTTTGCTGGCTTACGCCGTGCTGACACGCTCGCAGACGTCACATAATGACGTTATGCGCGCATGCATTTGCCTCAATATATCGCACCATGGCGACCGGCATTTGCCCGCGCCGCACGCATGGAGGGCCAAGTGAGAACGAGAGTAACCCGGCTGCGGCCGGTGCCGGGGTCAACGGCCGGTTCCGGGACCGAGGAACGGCAGCATGAGGTGCTCGCGCTGTTCCGGCAGATCGTCGCGACCGCCAAGCGGCATTTCCAGTCGGTGCAGAAGGAATGCGGGATCAGCGGCGCGCAACTCTGGGCGCTGTCGCACATCCAGGCCGAGCCCGGCCTCAAAGTCGGCGATCTTTCACGGCGGATGTCGTTGCACCAGTCGACCGCGAGCAACCTGGTGGACCGCCTGGAACGGCGCGGACTCGTGCGCCGCGAACGCGGCCCGCGGGACCAGCGCGTCGTGAGGTTGTTCTGCACGACGGCCGGACGCGACCTGCTGGCGCGCGCGCCCGGGCCCATGCACGGCGTGCTGCCCGACGCCGTGCAGCGACTGTCCGGCAGTGAGCTCGCCGCCATGCACCGCGCGCTCAGCGTGCTGGCGAGGCACGTGAAGTCCATCGATCGGCGTGCCGGCAAGGTTCCGTTGTCGGACCTGATTTCGCCGCGCGAGCGCGGCTAGAGCGCCGGACCCGACGCGGCCGCGAGGCGCTCGAGGTAGCGCGCCAGCAGGTCGACCTCGAGGTTCACGCGCGCGCCGCCGCGCAAGTGCTTCAGGTTGGTGGCCTGCAGCGTGTGCGGAATCAGATTGACCTCGAACTCCGCGCCGTTCGCCGCGTTCACCGTGAGGCTCACGCCGTTCACCGTGATCGAGCCCTTGCGCGCGATATAGCGCCCGAGCTCCGTCGGGGCCCGCACGGCGACGACCCGGCTGTCTCCAACCGCTTCGATTCGCGTCACCTCGCCCACGCCGTCGACGTGTCCCGAGACCAGATGACCGCCGAGGCGGTCCGAGAGCCGCAGCGCCTTCTCGAGGTTCACCTCGCCGGAACGCTCGAAGCCGACCGTGCATCGGAGCGTTTCCGCGGACAGCTCGACTTCGAAACGCGACGCTTGGCGCGATACCACCGTGAGGCACACGCCGTTCACGGCTATGCTGTCGCCGATGGCGACGTCCTCGAAACCGAGGCCCGGCGCCTCCACCGCCGCGCGCATCCCGCCCGCGGCAGGCTCGAGGCGCGCGATCGTTCCCATTGCCGTCACGATGCCGGTGAACACGCGTGGATTTTACCGGCGTTCGAACACCGCCGCCCCGGTGCGGTCCAAGGTCGTGCCGCATCCGACCCGATGAGCGATTCCAGCCCCAGCCCCTTCCCCGCCGCGGTGATCGGCGTCGCCTCGGGACTGGGCGCGCGCGACCCGCGCTGTCGCGACGGCCCTGCGGCGCTCGAGCGCGACGGCCTGCTCGCGCGTCTCGCCGGCCGCGGCGTCCATTTGTCCTGGCGCTCGACCCTCGAGCCGGATCACCGCCCGGGTCAGTCGCGCATCCGCGCGATCTCGGAGATCTGCAACCGGCTCGCGCGCGAAGTCGGCGCGACCATCCGTACGGGCGGGCTGCCCGTGGTCGTGGGCGGCGATCACAGCTGCGCGATCGGGACGTGGAGCGGCGCCGCGCAGGCGGTCTCGCCGCGGGGCCCGCTCGGGCTCGTGTGGATCGACGCGCACATGGACAGCCATACTCCGGCCACCAGCCACAGCGGCATGCCGCACGGCATGCCGCTCGCGGCGCTCCTCGGCCACGGGGCGAGCCGCGAGCTCGCGATCGAGGTGGCCGAGATCCTGCACGAGGGACAGATCGCGCCGCGGCACGTCTGCCTGGTGGGCGTGCGCAGCCACGAGCCGGAGGAGGAGGCGCTGCTCGCGCGCCTCGGCGTGCGGATCGTGCACATGGACGAGCTGCGCGCGCGCGGCCTGGACGCCGTCATGCGCGAGGCGATCGACATCGCGCGCGCCGACACCGCGGGCTACGGCATTACGCTCGATCTCGACGCGATGGATCCGCTCGACGCGCCGGGCGTCGGCACGCCGGTGCGCGGCGGGATCGCCGCGCCGGCGCTCGTCGAGTCGCTCGCGGCATGCTGCGCGAACGACGCCGCGCTGGTCGCGCTCGAGGTGGTGGAATACAACCCCCATCGCGACGTCGACCGGCGCACCGCGCAGGTGGTCGAGGACGTGATCGCCGCGGTGCTCGGACCCCGTCCCGCGGCCGAGGCCGCGCTCAGTCGCGCCTGACGCGCGCGAGGATGCGCAGATCGTCGCCGACCCGCTCGGCGGCGCGCAGCTCGAGCCGGACGAGCTGGTCGAGCGCGGTCAACTCGGGCAGCGCGAACATCCCGCGGCCCGTGTCGCCGATCAAGCCCGGCGCCAGGTACACGAGGAGCTCGTCGACGCAGCCCTCGCGCAGCAGCGACCCGTTCAGCCGGGTCCCGGCCTCGACGTGCAGCTCGTTGACGCCGCGCCGGCCCAGCTCGCGCATGATCGACGCGAGCTCGGTCTTCCCATGCGCGTTCGGGATGCAGATCACTTCCGCGCCGCGCTCGCGCAGCGCGTCCTCCTTCGGGCGGTCCCGACGCGCGGCGATCACGAGGACCGCGCCCTCGTCGAACAGCCGCGCCGCCGGGTCGACCTCGAGCCGCGAGTCGACGAGCACCTTCAGCGGCTGGCGCGGCGTGTCGACGTCGCGCACCGTGAGCCGCGGATCGTCGTCCTTCACCGTCCCGATGCCCGTGAGGATGGCGCAGGCGCGCGCCCGCCACGCGTGTCCGTCGCGTCGCGCGGCCTCGCCCGTGATCCACTGGCTCTTGCCGTTCGCGAGCGCGGTGCGCCCGTCGAGACTCGCCGCGATCTTCATCCGCGTCCAGGGCCGTCCGCGCGTCATGCGCGAGACGAAACCGACGTTCAGCTCGCGCGCCGCTTCCTCCATGAGACCTTGCTCGACGCGGATGCCGGCCGCGCGCAGCTTCGCGAAGCCCGCGCCCGCGACCTGCGGATTCGGGTCCTGCATGGCGGCGACGACGCGCGCCACGCCCGCCGCGATCACCGCGTCGGCGCACGGCGGCGTGCGCCCGTGGTGGCTGCAGGGCTCGAGGTTGAGGTAGAGCGTGGCCCCGCGCGCCCGCGCGCCCGCCTGCGCGAGCGCGAGCGCCTCGGCGTGCGGGAGGCCCGCCTTCTCGTGCCAGCCTTCGCCCACCACCGCGCCGTCCTTGACGACGACGCAGCCGACCCGCGGGTTCGGGGTGGTCGTATACAGCCCGAGGCGGGCCAGCTCGAGCGCCCGACCCATGAAGCCGAGGTCGGCGGCGTCGGCCATCACTTCGGCGCGCGGCGCGCCTTGGCCTTGCCGGGACGCTTCACTTCCTGGATCGCGTCGCGGAAGTCGTCGACCCGCTGGAAGTCCTCGTACACCGAGGCGAAGCGGATGTAGGCGACGTCGTCCATCTTTTTCAGCTCGCGCATCACCATCTCGCCGATCACGCGGCTCGCGACCTCGCGCTCGCCGAGCGCCATGATGCGCTGCTCGATGCGGTTGATCGCCTGGTCGACGTAGTCGGTGGGAACCGGGCGCTTGTGCAGGGCGCGCATGAAGCCGGTGCGGATCTTCTCGCGGTCGTAGGCGGTGCGGTTGCCGTTGCTCTTGACGATCATCGGCATCGAAAGCTCGGTGCGCTCGTACGTGGTGAAGCGCTTGGTGCATTCCTCGCATTGCCGGCGGCGCCGCACGCTCTCGCCGTCGTCCGAGAGCCGCGAGTCGATCACTCCCGTGTTCTCGGACTTGCAATACGGACATTTCATCGTCGCTCCCTGGTCCTTGTTCTTATGCGACCGCGACGCGTTGCGCGCCGGCCTCCGCGGGCCGGTAGACCGGGAACTTGCGACACAGCTCCTGGACCTCCCCGGCGACGCGCTTGAGCGTCCGGTCGTCCTGCGGCGCATCGAGCACGTCGGCGATCACGTGCGCGAGGCGCTCGGCCTCGGCGTCGCGGAAGCCGCGCGTGGTCATCGCCGGAGAGCCGATGCGGATGCCGCTCGTCACCATGGGCTTCTGCGGGTCGTTCGGGATGGCGTTCTTGTTCACGGTGATGTGCGCGCGGCCGAGCGCGGCTTCGGCGTCCTTGCCGGTGACGTTCTTCGCGCGCAGGTCGACCAGGAACAAATGCGATTCGGTTCGCCCGGAGACGATGCGCACGCCGCGCGACTGCAGCGTCTTCGCCATGACCTTGGCGTTCGTCATGACCTGCACCTGGTAGTCGCGGAACTCGGGCTCGAGCGCCTCCTTGAACGCTACCGCCTTGGCGGCGATCACGTGCATGAGCGGGCCGCCCTGGAGATTGGGGAAGATCGAGGAATTGAGCGCCTTCTCGTGCTCGGCGCCCGCGAGGATAAGCCCGCCGCGCGGGCCGCGCAGCGTCTTGTGCGTGGTGCTGGTCACGAAATCGGCGACGCCGATCGGGCTGGGATAAAGCCCGGTCACGATCAATCCCGCATAGTGCGCGACGTCGGCGAAGAGATAGGCACCGGCCTGGTCGCAGATCGCGCGCAGCCGCTTCCAGTCGATCGCGAGCGCGTACGCCGAGGCGCCGGCGACGATCATGCGCGGCTTATGCTCGCGCGCGAGCGCCTCGACTTGCGCGTAATCGATCACCTCGTTCGCGTCGAGCCCGTAGGTCACGGCCTTGTACAGCCGGCCGCTCAGGTTCACCGCCGCGCCGTGCGTGAGGTGGCCGCCGCTCGCGAGCGCCATGCCGAGGATGGTGTCCCCCGGCTGCAGCACCGACATGTACACCGCCTGGTTCGCCTGCGAGCCCGAGTGCGGCTGCACGTTCGCGTAGTCGCAGCCGAACAGCTGCTTCGCGCGGTCGATCGCGAGCTGCTCGGCGAGGTCGACGTACTCGCAGCCGCCGTAGTAGCGCTTGCCGGGATAGCCCTCGGCGTACTTGTTGGTGAGCTGCGAGCCCTGCGCGGCGAGCACCGCGGGACTGACGTAGTTCTCCGAGGCGATCAGCTCGACGTGATCCTCCTGCCGCTGGTTCTCGCGCTGGATGGCGGACCAGAGATCGGGATCGTCCTGTTGCAGGGTTTTGTGCGGGAACATGGTATTGCGGCGGGGTCAAAGGCTTATCTTATCATTCCGGCCCGAGGGGAATCATGCCGGTCAGGCAGACCATAGCGACGGGGCAGGTGCCGGTGAAGATCTTCACCGAGGAGCTCGAGGCGAGCGCGCGGGCGCAGCTCGAGAACGTCTCGCGCCTGCCGATCGTTTTCCACCACGTCGCCGCGATGCCCGACGTGCACGCCGGCATCGGCGCGACGGTCGGCTCGGTGATCCCGACGCGCGGCGCGATCATCCCCGCGGCGGTGGGCGTCGACATCGGCTGCGGCATGAGCGCGGTGCGGCTCACGCTGCGCGCCGGCCAGCTGCCCGACAGCCTGAAGAAAGCGCGCGCCGCGATCGAGCGCGCCGTGCCGACCGGGTTCGACGAGCACCGCGACGCGGACGCGCTGTACGAGGCGGCGTCCCCGCTCGAGCGCCGCCTCGCGTGCATCCTCGACAAGCACCCGGGGATCGTCGCCAGGCAGCGCGACGGGCGCAGCAAATGGGTGAGGCAGATGGGCTCGCTCGGCGGCGGCAATCATTTCATCGAGCTGTGCACCGACGAGTCCGAGCACGTGTGGGTGATGCTGCACTCGGGCAGCCGCGGCATCGGCAACGCCATCGGCACTTACTTCATATCCGCGGCGCGCGAGGAGATGGCGAAGCTCGACGCGCACCTGCCCGACCGCGACCTCGCGTACCTGAGCGAGGGCTCGAAGCTCTTCGACGACTACGTCGAGGCGGTCGGCTGGGCGCAGGACTACGCGCGCGCGAACCGCCACGAGATGATGCAGCTCGTGCTCGATGCGATCTCGCCGCGGCTGCCGAGCTTCGAAGTCGCCGACGCGGCGATCAACTGCCATCACAATTACGTCGAGCAGGAGCGCCACTTCGGCGAGCGCGTCTACGTCACCCGCAAGGGCGCGATCCGCGCGCGCGAAGGCGAGCTCGGCATCATCCCCGGCAGCATGGGCGCGCGCTCGTTCATCGTCCGGGGCAAGGGCAATCCCGAGTCGTTCGATTCGTGCGCCCACGGCGCGGGCCGGCGCATGAGCCGGAACGAGGCGAAGAAGCGCTTCACTGCCGCCGACCTGGAAGCGCAGACGCAGGGCGTCGAGTGCCGCAAGGACTCGGGCGTGCTCGACGAGATCCCGGGCGCCTACAAGGACATCGACCGGGTGATGGCCGACCAGGCCGACCTGGTCGAGGTGGTGCACACGCTGAAGCAGGTGGTGTGCGTGAAGGGGTGAGCTTCTAGAACCCGGCCTCGCGCCAGATCACCGTCAGCGCCGAGCGGATGAAGCGCAGCGCCGGCGCCTCCCAGGCGGCGCGGATCACCACCGTGCCGCGCCAGCTGTGGCCGCGCAGCGCCCCCGGATCGCCGGAAGGCACGAGCAGCACGCGGTAGACGGCGTTTTCGGGGAACAGCTGCCCCTGCTTCTCGCGGCTCGTGATCGAGCCCCCGAACTGCGTCGCGAGCATCGCGCTCGGCAGCACCCGCGTCGCGTCGCGGTCGATCGCGACCACCGTCATGGCCACGAACGGGCCTTCTCGCCCGTCCGCGTAGAAGCGCGCGCCGTCGCCGACGCGCACGCGGCGCAGCGCGCTCTCGTCCAGATACGCCTCGGCCCGCCAGCCGCCTTCCTGGACGAGCGTCGCGAGTCGCTCGCCGCGGCCGACCCAGACGCCGGGCTCCAGGTCGGGATTGACGTCCCGCAGCCGTCCCGCGAACGGCGCCGGCGGCAGGAATTTCTCCGCCGCCGCGCGGATGCCGGCGAGGTCCGCGCGTGCGGTGTCGAGCTGCTGCTGCAGGACCGGCACGTTGGCGCGCTGCGCAGCGCTCACGCCCGCCGCCGCGGCCTGCTGGCGCACGCTCTCCTCCGCCGCGAGCGCCTTGCGCCAGCGCAGCTCGAGCGCGGGCGACGCGAGCCGGATGAGCGGCTCGCCGGCGGCGACGGAGGCTCCCTCGGTCGCGGGAAGGGCGACGACCTGCGCGCCCTCGGGCGCGTAGACGACGTAGCTCTCCGCCGGCCGCAGAACGCCGGTCGACGCAACGGGCGCCGGCCACGGCACCGCGACGAGCACGAACGCGAATGCCGCCACGGCGGCTGTCACGCGAGCGCGCCGCCGCACCCGGATCGCGGCCCAGCGCTGGCGCCATGCCTTGATCTCGGTCCACACCGGCAGCACGACGAACCATCCGATCTCGACCGCGAAGAGCGCGATGCCGAGCGCCTTGACGAAGAAGTGGTAGACCAGGACTGCGATCCCGAGGAACAAGGTGAGCCGGTATAGCCAGGTCGCCCAGGCGAAGGCGATCAGGCCGACGTGCCGCGCGCGCGGGAAGCGCTCGGGCGGGGATTCGCCGAGCGCAAACAGGCGCTCGCGCAGATCCCAGCGCGCGAGCGCGAAGGCGCGTGCGTGCAGATTCGGCGTGTCGAGCCAGTCGGACAGGAGGAAATACCCGTCGAAGCGCATGAACGGGCTGGCGTTGATCGTGATCGTCACCACCCAGGTCGTGGTCGCGAGCAGGAACGCCGCGGCCTTCGGCGCGCCCTCGGGCAGCAGCGACCAGGCAAGCGTCGCCCACGCGGCGACGACCAGCTCGGTCGCCACGCCGGCGGCCGCGACCGCGAGACGCTGGCGCCGGTCGGCGAGCTTCCAGACCTCGTTCGTGTCGGTGTAGGCGACCGGCCAGAGCACGAGGAAGGCGACCCCCATCACCGGCACCCGGCAGCCGTAGCGCTTGGCGGTGATTCCGTGACCCAGCTCGTGGAGGATCTTGATTGCGATAAGGGTCAGCCCATAAGCCGCAAGCCCCTTCCAGCTGAGCGTATCGACCAGCGTGGTGGCGAACCGCTCCCAGTCGCGGTAGACCATGACCAGCCCGGCGATGAGGGCGACCGCGGTGATCTTGTAGAAGCCCGGGCGGTAAAGCACGTCGGCACGTGCGGCCCAGCGCGCGAGCCAGGCGTCGGGCCGCACGAGCGGAATGCGGAAGAACAGGTAGTGATGCAGCAGCCACCGGGCCCACGAGCCCCGCGTCCGGCGCAGCCGCGACGCGAGCTCGGCGGCGCTGCCCTCGCCCGGGCGCAACAGCTGGTTCTCCGCGAGGAAAGCGGCGACCGCGTCGACGTCGTCGACGGACGGACGCAGCGCCGTATTCGCGGCGATGCTCTGTGCGATCGCCTTCGCGTCGCCGAGCGCCCAGCGGCTCAGGACCTCGAATGTCTGCCAATCGATCCGGAAAAAGACGTTGCGCACCGGGTCGTGCAACGTCCAGCTCGGCTGGCCGTCGGCGAGCCGCGGACCGTCGTGGATCGCCAGCTCCTCGCGCAAGGCGGGTAGCGGCACGTCACCACCCCAGGGCCTGGCGCACGGACGCGATCGGCCGGCGCAGCACCCAGTAGACCGCGGGCACCCAGCCGCCGGCGAGCTTGGCCGTGCCCTTCAGGCCGACGCGATGGTCGGTCGGCTCGGCGAGCGCGGCGCGCACGCGGTACGCGTAGCTTCCGTCCGGGCGCTGCACGGCGTCGTGCGCGACGTAGCGCAGCGTCGCGGAAACCGAGGAGAACGGGCTCGCGTTCAGGTACAGCCGGACCGCGGCGCCCGGCTCGAGCGGGATGGCGTCCCCGACGGCGAGCCAGGCCTCGATCTCGATGTCGCCGCGCGCGGCGATGCGCATGATGCGCTCGCCGGTGACGACCGGCTTGCCGATCCACTCCACCGGGTCGTCGAACAGCGCGACGCCCGCCGCCGGCGCGAGCACGTGCGCGCGCGCGAGCTGCCCCTGCAAAAACTCGGCTTCGGCGCGCCGCTCCTCGATCTTGCCGGTGAGCGCCGCGAGCTGCGCCTTCCACTTTGCGTCGGAGAGCGCGAGCTGCGCCGCCTGCCGGTACTCGGCGAGCGAGGTCGCGAGCTCCTGCGAGGCGACCGCGAGCTTCGCGGCGAGCGGAGCGTCGTCAAAATCGAAGAGCGGCTGTCCGGCTTTCACTTCCTCGTTCGGCCTGACCGCGAACGACGCGACCACGCCGTCGAGCGGCGCGCGGATGGCGGCGGGATTCGCGGGAACGAGCTCGCCGGGCGCGAGCACGGTGAGGCGCACGGGCACGAGCAGGATCGCGGCGGCCGCGGCGGCGCACCAGGCGGCGCGCTGCTTCCACCACGGCCGGCCCTCGCGCAGGCGCAGCGCCGCGGCGAGCCGGGCGTACGCGCGCCGCGGCGACCACGGCGCCGGTGCGTGCTGCGCGTGCCACGCGTGACGGCAGATATCGATCCACTCCGAGACGAGCGCGACCTCCTGCTTCTGCCAGGGCTCGTCGCGCGCGAGCAGCAGGCCGCCGGCTTGCTGCCCGCCCTCGCGCGCGTCCGGCGCGAGCGGCAGCCACAGCGCATGCGTGGGAAGCCATTCGTCCCATTCCGCGGACTCGCGCTCGGGCAGGTCGGCCGGGCCGAGCGTACGCGGCCGGGCCTCGGAGACGAGGCTCCGGCACACCCGGTCGAGCCACTGCGCATAAGGCGCGTTGGCCTCGATCTGCACGACTCCCGAGAGCGCCTGCACGCCCCTGCCCGCGAACCACAGCGCGGCCTGGCGGTAAGGCGCGAGAGCGTGCGTGTCGTTCACGACGATGAACGCGAGCTCCGCGGCGTCGCGCGCTTCCCGCGCGCGGCGCGCGAGCTCGAGCAGGACCGCGAGCGGATCGCTCCCGGGCTGCGGCGCCGAGTTCGGCACGAGCTGCACGGCGCTCAGTCGGCGCGGGCGCGGCGCGCCGGATCGAGCGTGCGCTCGAGACGCAGCCCGCGGTCGGCGACGCGCCGCAGCTGCTCGGACAGGCTCGCGCGTCCCGCCTCGCGGCGCGTCTCGGCCGCGTCGAAGCGGATGCGGAACACCGTCGACGCCTCGCGGCCGTCGCCGTCGCGCGCCGTCACGAGCACCGACAGGAGACGCGGCGCACCGGCGGGCGGTTCGCCGTCGAACTTCCCGGTCGAAGGATCGAAGCGCAGCCACTTCGGCAGCGGCCGGCCGTCAGTGAGCGTGGCGCGCAGCGTGATGATCGCGCTCGCCCGGGTATGGACGAAGGCGTCCGCCGGGATGCGGAAGGAGAGCTCGCCTTCCGCAGAGAAGTCCTGGTCGGGAATGCCGTGGAAGACCATCAGCGCCGCCTCGTCCGCTTTCGACACCACGATGCGGAAAGCGCGCTCGCCCGGGAGCGTCAATCCGCTGTCGACGAGCTTCAGCTCGAGCGCTCGGCTCGCGGCCCTCTCGGAGCCGCGCGACGAGTCCGGCGTCACCGGTCGCAGCGGATCGAGCTCCGCGCCGATGCCGAGCAGCGACGCGCGCGAAGGTGCCGCGGCCTGAGCGTCGCTCGCGGGAGCGGTCTCGCCGGGCGCAGGACGCGGATCCGCAGGCGGATTCGCATCGCTCAAGCGACCAATCGGAATGACAGTCGGAGCCGGCGCTGGCGAAGGCGCGGCCGGCGCCGGCGAAGGCGCGGCCGGGACGACGGCCACGGTCGCATTGGCAACGGCTCGGGCGCTCAGCGCGGCAGCCGAGTTGCCGGCGACGTCCTGGGTCCGGGTCGCCCCGGGGAGATAGGAGATCGTGACGACGTCGCCGTTCGCCGCGGGCGAGGGCAACGTCAGCGTGAGCGTCTTCGCGACCGTGTCGAGGACGATCGCGCCCGGGGTGACCGCGACGCCGTTCACGCTCACCGCAAAGTCGGCGGCGGCCGGGGTCGTGCCCGAGAGCGTCTCGTCGTAAGTCAAGACGAGCGTGGCGGCATCGACGCTGGCGGTCGAGAGCGCCGGCGCCGTGGTGTCGAGCGTGATCGCGAGCGCACCGGAAGCGCCGCTCGTGTTGCTTGCCGCGTCGGTGACCGTCGCGGTCAGGCTCTTCGCGCCGTCGGCGCCGAGCGCGCTCGTGGTGACGTCGACGTGGCCGCTGGCGATGTCGCCCGCGCTAAGCGTCGCGGTGCCGACCTGGGTCGCGCCGAGGTAGATCTTCACGACGTCGCCCGCGACCGGGGCGGTCGCGCCGCTGCCGGCGAGCGTCACGCGCAGCGTCGGCGTGTCGATATCGGTGATCCGGTCGTTGTTGCTCGCGCCGCTGTCGGAGCTCGCGAGCAGCGCCAGCGCCGGCGCGGCCGGAGCGGTCGTGTCCGGCGTCGTGTTGCTCACCACCTGGCCGCCGAGCGCCGCGACCGCGTTGCCGGCCGCGTCCTGCGTCGGGCTGCCGCCGGGCGCGTAGGACACCGTCACCGCGTCGCCGTTGCTCACCGCCGGCGACAGCGCGAGCGTGACCGTCTTCGTGACCGTATCGAGCGTCACGCCGCTCGGCGTGACCGCAACGCCGTTGACGCTCACGGTGAAGTCGCCGGCCGCCGGAGCGCCGGCAAGCGTTTCGCCGTAAGTCAGGACCAGCGTGCCGCCGTTCACGCTTGCCGACGAGAGCGTCGGCGCCGTCGTATCCAGCGTGAGTGCGAGCGCGCTCGAGGCGACGCTCGCGTTGCTCGCCGCGTCGGTGACGGTGGCCGTGAGGCTCTTCGCGCCATCGGCCCCGAGCGCGCTCGTGGTGACGTCGACGTAGCCGTTCGCGACGTCGCCCGCGCTCAGCGTCGCAGTGCCCACCTGCGTCGCCCCCGAGTAAATCCTCACCGCGTCGCCCGCGACCGGCGCCGTCCTGCCGCTGCCGTTCAGGATGACCCGCAGCGTAGGCGTATCGATATTCGTGATGCGGTCGGCGCTGCTCTGCCCGCTGTCGGAGCCGGCGAGCAACTGCAGGCCCGGAGCCGCCGGGGGCGTGAGATCGGCCACGGTCACAGTCGTATCGTCGGGAACCGCGCTCGTCGTGTCGAGCGCGTTGCCCGCCGCGTCCGTGATGACGGCGCCGGCATTGACCTGGAGGATCAGCGAGCCGACGCTCGTCGGCGCAACCTGCACGCTGAAGACGCCGGGGGCCGTCTTCGCGATCGCGCCGATCGTGATGCCGGCCGTTCCGCCGTTGCCGAAGTCGGCCGCGCTCACCGTGCTGGCGTCGATGTCCTCGCTGAAGGTGACGGTGTACACGAGCACGTCGCCGGGCTCGACCAGATTGTCGGCGTCGCCGTCGTCGATGCTCGCGACGGTCGGCGGCGTGGTGTCGCCGGTGACGTTGTTGACGGCCAGGCCCACGAGGCTCGCGGCCGAGTTGCCCGCGGGGTCCTGCGTCTGCGACGCGCCCGGCGCGTAGGAGACCGTCACCACGTCGCCGATGCTCACGGGAGCGGCGAGCGTCAGGGTGACGGTCATCGCGTTGGCATCGACCACGACCGCGCCGGGGGCGGCCGAGACGCCGTTGACCGTGACGGTGAAGTCGAAGGCCGCCGGCGTCGTGCCCGAAAGAGTCTCGCCGTAAGTGAGCACGAGCGTGCTGCCGTTGACGCTCGCCGACGAGAGGCTGGGCGCGGCGGTGTCGAGCGTGAGCGCGAGCGCGGCCGACGCGGCGCTCGCGTTGTTCGCGGCGTCGGTCACCGTGGCGGTCAGGCTCTTCGCGCCGTCGGCGCCGAGCGCGCCGGTGGTGACGTCGACGTAGCCGTTCGCGATGTCGCCGGCACCGAGCGTTGCCGCGCCGACCTGCGTCGCGCCGAGATAGAGCTTGACGACGTCGCCCGCCACGGGCGCCGCCGCGCCGGCGCCGTTCAGGGTGACGCGGATCGTGGGCGTGTCGTCGCGGGTGATGCGGTCGCTCGTATCCTGACCGGTGTCGGAGCTCGCGAGCAGCGCCAACGCCGGCGCGGCGGGCGCGGTCGTATCGGGCGTGGAATTGACCACCGCCTGCGCCGCGAGCGCCGCGACTGCATTTCCGGCCGCGTCCTGCGTCGAGCTGCCGCCGGGGGTATAGGACACCGTCACCGCGTCGCCGTTGCTTGCCGCCGAGGACAGCGTGAGCGTCACCGTCTTCGCGACCGTATCGAGCGTCACGCCGCTCGGCGCGGCCGAAACGCCGTTGATGCTCACGACGAAATCGCCCGCCGCGGGCGTCGTACCCGCGAGCGTCTCGCCGTAGGTCAGCACCAGAGTGCCGCCGTTGACCGTGGCCGAAGAGAGCGCGGGGGCCGCGGTGTCCAGCGTGAGCGTTAAAGCGCTCGAGGCAGCGCTCGCGTTGCTCGCGGCATCGGTGACTGTGGCGGTCAGGCCCTTCGCGCCATCGGCGCCGAGCGTGCTCGTGGTGACGTCGACGTAGCCGTTCGCGATGTCGCCCGCGCTCAGCGTCGCCGTGGCCACCTGCGTCGCCCCGAGGTACACATTCACGACGTCGCCCGGCACAGGCGCGGTCGCGCCGGTGCCGTTGAGGCCCACCCGCAGCGTCGGCGTGTCGATGTTGGTCAGGCGGTCCGCGTTGCTCGCGCCGCTGTCAGAGCCCGCGAGCAGCGCGAGCGTCGGGGCCGCCGGGGCGGTCGTGTCGCTCGAAGGCGTCGCGTTCGTGACGGCGAGATTCACGAGGCTCGCGGCGACGTTGCCCGCCAGGTCCTGCGTCCTGTTCGCGCCGGCGGTGTACGAGACGGCGATCGCGTCCGTGTCGGAGACGGCCGACGCAAGCGTCAGCGTCACCGTATTGTTGATGGTGTTGACCGCGACTCCGGTCACCGAGATCGGCGTCGCGCCGTTCTTGACGACCGCGAAGTCCGCCGCCGCCGGTGCGACGGTCGCCAGGTTCTCGTCGTAGGACAGGACCAGGCTGGAATAGCTGACCACCGCGCCGTTGGCGGACGTCAATGCCGGTGCCACGTTGTCGAGCAGATAGCCGTTGCTCGACGACGGCGTCCCGTCGGTGAGCGCGTTCGAGGCCGCGTCGGTGATGGTGGGGCTCGCGGCGAGCGCCAGATCCAGCGTGCCGTTCGCGCTCGCGATGCCGGTCACGACCACGTCGTAGACGCCCGGCTGCCCGGACACGGCCGACACGCTCTGGATGCTCGCCGCGCCCGCCGCGCCGCCCGAGAGCGCGAAGTCGCCGCTGTCGACGCCGAGCGTGGCCTCGCTGAAGGCGACGCGGAAGGTGACGCTGTCGGCGTTCGTGAGCGAACCGGCCGGCGTCTGCCGCACGATGCTCGTCACGGTCGGCGCGATCGTGTCGGGCACGCCGAGGCTCGCGCTGAAGCCGAGCGCGGCCGAGAGCGCGTTGTCGTTGCCCGCGGCGTCCTGCACCTCGCTCGCGGGCAGCCACACCGAGGCCGTGCCGTTCACCGCCGGTGTGAGGGTGAACGTCCAGGTCGTGGCGTTCGACTGGACGAGATTGGAGACGGCCGCGCCGTTCGAGGTGGCGAAGTCGCCTGCGGCGAGCCCGTTCACCGCCTCGTCGAACGTCGCGGTCACCGTGACCGGGCCGGTGATGCTCGAGCTGCCGGCCGTCAGCGCCACGGTGGGCGCGGTCTTGTCGTGGTTGAAGGTGCCGGCGCTGGTGAAGCTGTCGCCGTTGACGTTCACGTACGAGGCAGTGACGGTGATCGCGCCGTCCGCGAGCGCGGAGAGGTCGATCGGCGTCATCGCCCAGGCGTTGTTGTTGACGGTCACGGTGTCCGTGATCGTGGTCGTGCCGTCGGTGATGTAGATCGTGAGCGTGCTGCCGTTGGCGATGTCGGTGCTGGTGCCCTGGATCAGCACGGCGTCGTCCTCGTTCGCCGAGATATTGCCGTCGCCGACGGCGCTCACCGCGAGCGCGGGCGCGCTGGTGTCGATAATCAGCGATTTCGCCGTGACGGTGGTGTTGCCGACCGCGTCGCTCGCGGTCGCCTGCAGCCCCACCGTGCCGGAGAGCGTGACCGTGGCGCCCATGCCGTCGGGCGCCACCGCGCCCGTGTCGACGCTCCAGGCGCCGCCCGCGCCGATCGTGAGCGTATAGACGTAGGCGTCCGACCAGTCGCCGTCGTTGTTCGGGTCGATCTTCAGGGTCAGCGTCGCGCCCGGCGCCAGGTCGGACGTTCCCGAGATCACCGGCGTCGTGTCCGGCGTCATGGCGTTGGTGAGGATCGAGACGGCGGGCGGCACGACGTCGACGACGAGCGTCTGCGTCGCGGTCGTGGTGTTGCCCGCCGCGTCGGTGCCGGTCACCCGCACGCCGACGTCGCCCGCGAGGCCGCCCGCCGGGAAGCTGCCGCTCGTCGGCAGCGCCGAGCCGGTGTCGACGCTCCAGGTCCCGCCGGCGCCGACGATCACCGTATAGGTGAAAGAGTTGCTCGTGGTGTTGTCGTTGTCGGGATCGACCGTGACCGTCAGCACCGAGCCTGCCGACAGGTCGGTCGTGCCCGAGAGCACCGGCGTCGTGTCGGCCGTGAGCGCCGTCGACGTCACCGCGATGACGGGCGCGGTCGTGTCGACGACCAGCTCGCTCGCGGTAGCGTCGCTGGCGGTGTTGCCGCCGCGGGTCGACGTCGCGACGACATTGTAGGTCCCGGCGGGCAGCGCGTTCGTCGTGAGCGACCAGCCGTTGCCCGAAACCGAAAGGCCGGCGCCGGTCGTGTAGGTCGTCCCATTCACCGTCACGGTCAGGGTGTCCGTGCCCAGGTTCGTCCAGCTGCCGCCGAGCGTCGGCGTCGTATCGTTGGTCGTGAGGGTGTTTACGGTCGGCCGGTTCAGCGCCGTGGTCGTTGAGCTGTTCCCGGCCTGGTCGGTGCCGCTGACCGTGATCTTGGCATAGCTGGTCAGGCCGCCCGCGCCGAGCGCGCCCGAGCTGGGCGTCGCCGCCCCGGTGTCGACGCTCCACGCGCCGCCCGATTGCACCGTGGCGGTGTAGACGACCTGGTCGGTGAGCACGCCGTCGTTGTTCGGATCGATCGTGATCGTGAGCGTCGAACCGGCCGGAAGATCGGTCGTGCCGCTGATGACCGGCGTCGTGTCGGTCGCCGAAGCGCCCGCGGTGACGGCGATCACGGGCGCCGTCTTGTCGTGCGCGACGCTCGCGGCTCCGGTGGCGGTGATGCTGTTCGCCGTGACCGACGCGGACGCGGTCAGGGCGCCGTCCGCGAGGCCCGAGAGATTCAGCCCGCCGACCGTCCACGTCCCGTCGTTCGCGACGACCGCGGTGCCGGTGACGTCCGGCGTGGCGCCGTCGCTGTCCGAGACGGTCAGCGTCACGGTGCTGCCGACCGCGTTCGCCGTCGTTCCCGAGATCGACACGGAGTCGTCCTCGACCGCGTTCAGGATGCCGTTGTCGATCGGGGTGTTGACCGCGATCGCCGGCGTGCCGGTCACGAGGAACAGCGTCGGCACGTACATGGAGGTGGCGGTGATGCCGCCCGAGGCGACGGTCGAAGTGATCGTCAGCGTGCCGTTCTTGAAGCTCTTCACCTGCGCATTGGTGAGCGTCATCGACCATGTGCCGTTGGTGCTCGGCGTCGAGCTCACCGTCGTCGTGCCGTCGGTGACGCTGACGCTCACGGTGCCGGTGGTCGTGCTGCTCGTGCCCGAGATGGTCACGCCGCCGCCGATCTCGGCGCTGGTGATGGTCGAGTCGCCGGTGCTGTAGTCGATGCCCGTCACCGCGGTCACGACGATCGACGGCGGCGAGGCGTTGTTGGCGACGGTCTGGACCTTGCTCACGGTCGCGAGCTTGTTGCCCGCGACGTCGGTCGCGCTGCTGGAGACCGTGATCGTCACCGCGCCGGCGCCAGTAGGATAGATGACGTTGGTCGGGCTCTGCCAGGTCCAGCGGCCGTCCGCGCCTACCGTCGTCGTGCCCGAGGCTACCGCGCTGCCGTCCGAGGTCTTCGTGACCGCAATCGTCAGCGTCGAGCCGCTCGGCAGATCGGTGATGCCCTTCAGCACCGGGTTGGTCTTGTCGAGGGTGGACGCGGTGGTGATGTAGCTCACCGGCGCGGTCGCGTCGTGGGTCACGACATCGGAATCCGATGCCGTGAGCACCGTGGCGGTCACCGTGAGGTTGCCGTCCTTCAGCGACGAAAGATTGAGCCCGCTCACCGACCAGCCGCCGCCCGCGGCGACCGTCGCCGTCCCGGAGACGTTGCTCGTGCCGTCGCTCACGGTCACGGTGACCGTGCTGCCGACGGCGTTGGCGCTGGTGCCGGAGACGGTCACCGCATCGTCTTCGCGGCTGTTGAGCTTGCTGTCCCCCGTGATGATCAGCGCGCTCGCGTTCGCCGTCGCGGTGGTCTCGATGCTCGTTGTCGCGATGCTCGGCACCGTGACAGTCAGCGTCTGGCTCGCGGTCACCGAGTTGCCGTTGGCGTCGGTCGCGGTGACCAGGATGCCGGCTGGACCGGTGATGCCGCTCGCGGGGAACGAGCCCGAGATCGGCGTCGCCGTCCCGGTGTCGATGGTCCAGGCGCCGCCCGCCCCCACCGTCGCGGCGTAGGTCACCGCGTCGGAGAGGTTGCCGTCGCCGTTCGGATCGACGCGCACCAGCACGAAATCGCCCGGGGAGAGCGTGGTGGTCCCCGAGATCGCCGGCGTGGTATCGGCGCCGGTCGCGCTCGCGCCGCCGCTGATCGTCACCGCCGGGCCGCTCGCGATCACGAGCTCGCCCACCACGGCGTCGCTCGCGCTGCCGCCCGCGGCGCGCGTCACGGTGGCGATTACGTCATACGTTCCGAGCGCGAGCGTTCCGGTCGTCACCGACCAGGTGTTGCCGCTGATCGAGAGACCGCTGCCCGCGGCGTACGTCACGCCGTTCACGGAGACCGTCAGCGTGTCGCCCGCGAGGCTGGTCCAGGTGCCGGTGACGGTCGGCGTGGTGTCGTTGGTGGTGAGGCTGTTGACGGTCGGCCGGTTGAGGCCCGTGGCCGTCGTGCTGTTGCCCGCGGCGTCGCTGCCGCTCGCGGTGATCTTGCCGTAGGTCGGCAGGCCGGCCGCGGGAAAGGTGCCCGAGACCGGAGCGACCACGCCCGTGTCGATCGCCCACGCGCCGCCCGCGCCGACGGTGGTCGTGTATACGAGGCTATTGGCCGTGCCCGCGTCGTTGTCCGGGTCGACGGTCACGGTGATCACCGAGCCCGCCGGCAGATCCGACGTGCCGCTGATCGTCGGCGTCGTGTCGTTGTACGCGGTTCCGCCGGTGACCGCGATCACCGGCGCCGTGCGGTCGTGCAGTACCGTGGCGGTGTCCGTGATCGTCGCGCCGACGGTAGCCTGCGCCGTGACGGTGAGGTTGCCGTCCGCGAGCGTCGACAGGTTCACCCCGCCCACGGACCACGCGTTGCCGGTCACCGTCGCGGTGGCGGTCACGTCCGCGGTGCCGGCGTCGGCGTCCGAGATGGTGACGGTCACCGTCGTGCCGTCGGCGAGATTGGAGCTCGTGCCGGAGATCGTCACGCTGCCGTCCTCGGCGGCGCTCAGGTTGCCGTCGCCGACGGGTTCGGCCACGGTGAGCGTCGCGCCGGCGGGGATCGGGTCGGCCATCGACATCGGCGCGGTGAAGGCGCCCAGCTGGTCGAAGGTAGCGTTCTTGTCGTAGCTCGCGCCCACGCCGCCGATGTCGCCGTTGATCGGCCCCGGCTGCGTCTGCGACATCAGGACGTAGCGCACCGGCGTGTTGGCGTCGAATCCCTGAATGCCGGTCGTCCCACGTGGTCCGACGACGCCGCTACGATCCATCGGCGAGGGTATCGCGAGCACGCCTGCGATGTCGGAAAGCGGGATCTTGAAGCTCACGAAGGCGTCGGCGTGGCCGTCGGCGCCCAGGTCGGTGTTTCCGTTCCAGTTCGGGTCGGTCGTCGCGCTCACCGCGTTGACCGAATAATTCGACGCGGCGAAGGGATACACGCCGTTGTCGGCGAGCCAGCCGGCCGGGAGCGGGCTGGTCGTGGTGGTGCTGGGCGAGTTGTTCGCGCCCGTGCCCGGATCGAAGAGCTGCACGCGCTGCGCGTTGTTGCGACCGTCGACGGCGACGAACAGGTCGATGCGGCCGTCGAGGTTCGCGTCGATGCCGACGATCGCGACGCCGCCGAAGTACGTCGTGCTCGTGGGGTTGCCGACGCGGATGCGGAACAGCACCGAGTCGTCGGCCGTCGTCCCGGGTGTCCCGCCGTTGTCGAATGCGACGTACAGGGCGGCGTGCGTCGCGTCGCCGACGAGGTCGGTGTCGGCGGCGCCCGCCTGCGTGTCGCCCATGGGATCGAAATTGGCGCCGATCATGACCGGGATCCAACCGGTGTTGCCGCTGAGGCTGACGGTCGAGAGCTCCGCGTCGTAGGCCGCGAGCCGCGACGGATCCGCGAACAGGCCGGCCTCGATCGTCCCGGTCGAGGCTTCGAGCTTCCAGTCGGCTCCCAGCGCGGCGGCGCCCGTCGCGTTGGTCGAGGCCGCGACGTCGGCCTGCGTCGCCTGCGCCACCGCGTCGATGAAGCGCTCGCCGGCGCTGCCCTCGGCGATGTCGCAGCCGTAGAGCAGCAGATCGCCGTCGGCCGCGAGCGCCCGGCCGATGTCGGCGAGCTCGGCCCGGTGCTGCGCGATCGTGTCCGCGGTGTAGCTCTGCCCGCCGATCACGAGCGCGCCTTCGGCGCCGTGGCTGACGACGTACACCGCGTCGAGGTCGCTGCGCCCGCGCAGCGCGTCGGCGATCTGCGCCAGGCCGTCCTTCGCCGGATCGAGCAGGACGAGCTCGACGCCGGGACGGACCGCGGCGGCGAGCGTCTGCCAGTCGGGGGCGGTGGTGTCGATGAACGCGACTTCGCGCGCGGGCGCCGCCTCGGCCGCCTGGGCGCCTTCTCGCGCGGCGCTCGACGGTTCCGCGGCGGCCGGGGCCGGCGCCGCTTCGTGGACATCGGCGGGCGCGGGAGCGGCGTCGGGCGCCGGCTGCGGCTGCGTCTCGGTCGCGGTCGCGAGCGCCGCGCCGTCGAACATCAGCCGCGCCTCCAGCGCGATGGGCGCGGGCTTCGAGCGCGCGAGCCCGCGCCGGCGGCGCGCCTGGGTCATGTCCTCAGCCTCCGCCGGGCGGCGCGAGCTGCACGCGTCCGCTCATGCCGGCGATGAGATCGAGGAAGCGGCCGTCGATGGTGGCGACGACCTTGATCGACTGGCTCACCGGATCGACCGACGCGCCGAGGCGCTTCACCCGCGCCGGGTAGTCGCGTCCGGTCTCGTCGATCTTCACCTGGAACCGGTGGCCGGGCTTCAGCCACACGAGCCACTTCGACGGAACGATGAATTCGAGCTCGAGGACGCTGTCGTCGATGATCTCGAGCATCGCCTGCCCGGGCTGCACGAACTGCTGCTCGCGCGCCTTCTGCTCGGCGACGCGCCCCGGGAACGGGGCGCGGATGCCGCACTTGCCCAGCACCGCGCTCATCGCGTCGACGTCGGCGCGCGCCTTCGCGAATTCCGCTTCGGACGCGTCCAGCTCGAGCTTGCCGATGGAGTTCAGCTCGGTGAGCCGCTTGTTGGCCTCCCAGGTATTGCGCGCTGCGCCGAGGGCCGCCTTGGCCTTCTGGAGCTGCGCCTCCTGCAGGGTGCAGTCGAAGGCGATCAGCAGCTCACCCTGCCTGAAGGCGGCGCCTTCGGCGACCGGCAGGCGGTTGATCTTGGCGCCGATCTCGGCGGCGAGCGTGGTATAGCGCCGCGGCGAGAGCTGCGCGCGGATCTCGTGCTGCCCGGGCGCGGCGTTCGCGGCCGGCGCGGCGGTCGCGGGCGACGGCGAGTAGAGCGCCCGCTGTACTCCCGCGGGGTCCGCGGCCCAGGCCCCCGGCGCGAGAAGCAGAGCGAGGAGCACCGATGCTTTCTTCATGATCCCTTCCCTTCCGGCCGGCGCGGCTCGGGCATCCGCCCGTCCTGCCAGTCCTTGAGCGCGGTGCCGACCGCCGCGGTGAGCTGCGCGAGGCTCAGATCCTGCACGCTGCCGACCTCGAGCTCCATGCCGAGCGTGGCCTGCAGCCGGTTCGCGGCCGCGTGCGCCTGCGCGAGCGACTGGTAGCGTCGCAGCAGGCTGAGGATCGCCGTGGTGTTGTTCGCGACGCGGTCGAGCTTGCTCTGCGCCTGCACCCGCTCGCGATTGGCGACCTGCTGGTTGATCTTTTCGTCGACGACCCAGATCGCGTCCGCGCGATCGTATTGCTGCCAGGCGTTGGCGAACTGCAGGCGCGCGAGGTGGACCTGCGCGAGCACCGCCATCTGCGTCGCCATGCGGCGCTGATCGGCGAGGGCGACCCCGGCGTCGCCCAGCCGCATCTGCGACGGCGCGGCGAAGACGTTGAAGAGATTCCACGAGAGCTGCGCGCCGGCCTGGGTCCAGCGGTTGTGCACGAGGAAGCTGTCGGTGTCGCGCTTGAGCTCGTAGCTGAACGAGAGCGACGGGAACAGCCTGAGCAGCGCCCGGCGCGTCTCGTCGCGCGCGATGCGCGCGTTGTAGAACTGCTCGCGCAGGTCGGCGTTCTGCGCCATGGCGACCTCCTCCATGCGCTCGACCGGGATGTCGAGCATGCGCTTGCCGAGCGCGTCGGCCGGCTCGACGACGAGGAGCTCGGGCTCGAACGGCGCGTTGACGAGGTGCGCGAGCTCGACCCGCGCGGTGGACAGCTCCTGGTCGATCGCTTCGAGCAGCCGCAGGTTCTCGAGCAGCTGCCGCTGGTAGCGGAGGCTGTCGATGGGCGAGCGCAGGCGCTCCTGCTCCGCGGCGCGCGCGTCCGCGAGCGCCTGCTCGGCGAGCGCGATCGCTTCGCGCAGCTCGCCTTTCAGCTTCTGCGCGCTCGCGGCGCGCCAGAACGCCGTGCGCACGTCCTGGATCAGCACGTGCATCGCCTTGCGGCGGCGCTCCATCGCGATCAGCACCCGGTCGGCGTTCTGCTTGGCGGTGTAATAGCTGACGCCGAAATCGAGCAGGTTCCAGGTGAGCCCGAGGCTGTAGAGCGAATGCGAGCGGTCGCTCGAGATGAACGGGTTCGCGAGCGAGGGCTCGCCGGTGACCGAGTCCCTGGCGCGCGCGACCAGGTCTTCGTTGCGATGCGTGTAGCCCGCGGCCGCGGCGAGCTTGGGCAGCATGTCGTACTGGCTGACGTCGAGCTGGTTGAGCGCGATCGCCTCCTCGATCAGCCGCGTGCGCCGCTCGAGGTTGTACTTCAGGGCGCGCGCGATCGCCTCTTCCAGCGTGAGCGGATGATCGATGGGCTCCACCGCGGCGCGCGCGGTCTCGCGATCCGAGCGGTTCGTCGCCGCAATCTCATCGGCGGTGAGCGGCGACGGCCGGATCCCGACGCAGCCCGACACGAGCAGGCCCGCGACGAGGATCGGCAGCAGCGCTCTCTTGTTCAGCGGCACTATTCCTCCCTCTTATTAGACTTTTCTGATGCTGGAGCCGTAGACGCAAGAGCCATGCCACGGCCACGCGGCTTTGGGCGCGGCAGCCCGCATGCGCGGATAGACAGGGACAACGCCGATGCGATTGCCCGAGGCGCGCGATCGCTCGCGCCTCGCGCACGCGAGTCGAGGTTTTCGACACTTGTGTTGAAACGCCGCGCGAACCGCAACGTGTTTCATCACCGATTCTCCCGCCGCGGGAAACGGGGGCACCAAGATCATCGGCGATGACGATGGACTTAGCGGCTCCGCTGCCGTGGGGAAAATCCCTTTAGGCCGGTGACTTTGCGTCCTCCGCCTTTCGGCGGGGTTGCCCCTTCAAATCCGACGCCATTCTATGGAGCACAGGACGCCGCGGTGAATCGGGAGATACCTTGCTTCGAGCGCCATTTCCCTGAGGAAACACGCGCACGCAAGGGCTCCGCTGACGAAATGCTTACGCGAGAATACACGAGCGGGTAGGACGATTCCTACACGCTCCCGCAGCCGCTACAGCAGGCGAAGCGCGAGCTTCAGGTCGACGTTGCCGCCGGACAGGATCACGCCGACCTTCTTCCCCGCGACCGGCAGCCCCCGCTCGAACAGCCCGGCCGCGCCGAGCGCCCCGGTCGGCTCGACCACGATCTTCATCCGCTCCCAGAGATAGAACATCGCGCGCGCGAGCTCGGCGTCGCTCACCGTCGTCATGTCGTGCACGTAGCGCAGCACCAGCGGGAACGTGAGCTTCCCGAGCGCGTGCGTGCGCGCGCCGTCCGCGATCGTGTCCGGATTGTGGCAGGTCTGCAGCGTCTTGGTCCTGAACGAGCGCGTCGCGTCGTCGCCCGCCTCGGGCTCGACGCCGATCACCTTGCAGCCCGGCGACCAATGCTCGGCCGCGATCGCGCAGCCGGAGATGAGCCCCCCGCCCGACGTCGGCACGAAGAGATAATCGAGCGCGCCCGCGTCCTCGATCAGCTCCTTCGCCGCGGTGCCCTGCCCGGCGATGACGTGCGCGTGGTCGAACGGCGGGATCATCGCGAGCCCGCGCTCGCGCGCGGTGCGCTCGGCGACTTCTTCGCGCACCTCGCGGTTCTTGTCGTAGAGCACGATCTCGGCGCCGTAGCCGCGCGTCGCCTCGAGCTTCACGGCGGGCGCGTCCTGCGGCATGACGATGACGACGCGCACGCCGAGCTCTCGGCCGGCGAGCGCGACCGCCTGCGCGTGGTTGCCCGACGAGTACGCGAGGATGCCGCGCCGCCTCTCCTCGGGAGAGAGCCGCGACACCGCGTTGTAGGCGCCGCGGAACTTGAAGGCGCCGATGCGCTGCAGGTTCTCGCACTTGAAGAACACGCGCGCGCCGGTGCGCTCGTCCACCGTGCGCGAGGTCATGACCGGCGTGCGGTGCGCGTGGCCGGCGAGGCGCTCGGCGGCGGAGGCGACGTCTTCCCAGCCGACGGCAAGCGGGCGCTCCGGTGCGTTCATCGCCGCGATTCTACGCCGCCTTGCGCGCGGACTTCGCGGTCGCGGCCGCTCCGGCGAGCGCCTCGGCGCGCACCCAGCGGGAAAACCGCTCGACCTCGGGACGGCTGGCCGCGGCGGACGCGGCGATGATGAAATAAGCGCGCGCGGTGCCCTTCGACGATATGAACCGGCCGCCGAAAGGCAGCACCAGCCGGCCGTCCTTCACCCAGCGATCGACCAGCGGGCTGCGGCCGAGCGCGATCCCCTGCCCGTCGAGCGCGGCCTGGATCATCTGGTCATAGTGCGAGAAGCGCAGCGTCCCCTTCGGCTCGACTCCGTGGGCCTTCACCAGCTCGAACCACACTTCCCAGCTCAGCCAGGGCGAGCGGCGCTCGGGGTCGTCGTAGTGCAGCAGCACGTGGCGCGACAGGTCCTGCGGCGACGAAAGCCGGCCGCTCGAAACGAGCGCCGGCGCGCACACCGGGAACGCCTTCTCGCCGAACAGCTCGATCGCACCCGGCCCCGCGACCTCGGGCAGGCAGTAGCGGATGGCGACGTCGATGCCGTCGCGCTCGAGATCGCTGATGTCGTTGGTCGCGGCTATGCGCACGTCGATCTCCGGATGCTGCCGGCGGAATTCGGCCAGGCGCGGCACCAGCCACAACGACGCGAACGAGATCGTGGTCGTCACCGTCAGCATGCCGCCCGCGCGGCTCGAGAGCTTCGCGGTCGCGTCGCGCAGCGTGCGCAGCGCCTCGCCCACGGCCTTGTGCAGCGTCTGGCCCGCCTCGGTGAGCAGCAGCTCGCGATGCTTGCGGCGGAACAGCGGCACGCCGAGCTCGTCCTCGAGCGCCTTGATCTGCCGGCTGATCGCCGACTGCGTGAGGAACAGCTCGGCGCCCGCCTTGGTGAAGCTGAGGTTGCGCGCCGCGGCCTCGAAGCCCTTCAGGAGATCCAGCGAGGGCAGTCCTTTATGCATTCCTATTCCTCATGTGATCCATGCAAAAACGTCGTTTGCACCGCTATGGGCGCCGCCCAATAATGCATGCGTCACGCGCATTATGAAAGGAGTCGCCATGGATCTCAAGGTGAGCCGGGCCGGGCTGCTGCTCGAGCCGCACCAGGTGTTCGGGCTCTCGGACGCGATCGGCGCGCAGCTGCAGGTCAGGCGCGGCACGGTGTGGATCACCCAGCACGCCGACGGCCGCGACGTGATGGTCTCCGAAGGCGGGGGCTTCACGCTCGACCGTCCCGGGCTCGCGATCGTGCACGCGCTCGAGCCGGCCGAGGTCGCCGTGGCCGAGCCCGGCGCGGCGACGCACCGGCGCTGGTGGGGACGCGCGAAGCGCTGGATCGTCTCGGCGTTCGGACCCGAGGCCGTCGACCGCGCCGACCCGTCGCGCCGCTATCTCTGAGGAGACCGAGATGCCGCTCGTCCGCATCGCACTCATGAAGGGGCAGCCGGCCACCGGCCGCCGCATCGGAGCGATCGTGTACCGCGCCATGGTGGAAACGATCGGCGTTCCCGTCGCCGACAATTTCCAGGTGATCACCGAGCACGAGCCTGAAACGCTCGTCTACGACCCCGGCTATCTCGGCATCCGCCGCACCGACGGCTTCGTCGCGATCCAGATCACGCTCACCGAGGGCCGCACGGCCGGGGCGAAGCGCAAGCTCTACGCGACCATCGCCCAGAACCTGCGGCGCGAGCTGGGAGTGCGTCCCGAGGACGTGTTCATCAACCTGGTCGAGGTGAAGAAGGAGAACTGGTCGTTCGGGAACGGCGTGGCGCAATACGCGCAGCCCGCGGCGGAGCCGGCCGATGTCCGCGCCTAATGCGCCGAGTGGTACCCGGTGTCGGCGCGCACCTTGCCGCGGAACACCCAGTACGACCACGCCGTATACATGGTGATGATCGGCAGCAGGAACACCGTCCCGAGCGCGAGGAACGCGTGCGACCCGGGCGACGCGGCGGCGTCCCAGAGGCTCACCGAGTACGGGATCACCATCGGCCAGATGCTGATCGCGAGGCCGAGGTAGCACAGCACGAACAGCCCCATCGCGGCGAGGAAGGGCGCGAGGTCGCGCCGTTCCAGCGATCGCCACAGCCACCACGCCGTGGCCGCCGTAACCAGCGGCACGGGCGAGAACCACGCGATGTTCGGCCACGAGAACCAGCGCTCGAACACGCGCGGTTGCATGAGCGGCGTCCACACGCTCACCATCGCGATGAACGCCAGCACGCCGAACAGCAGCCCCCTTGCCCGCCGGCGCGCCCATCGCTGCAGCTCGCCCTCGGTCTTCAGCACCAGCCAGCACGCCCCGAGCAGGCCGTAGCCCGCGATCAGCCCCAGGCCCACGAGCAGCGGGAACGGCCGGATCCAGTCGAAGCTGCCGCCCGCGAAATGGCGTCCTTCGACCGGGATGCCCTGGACGAAATTGCCCAGCACGACGCCCTGCGCGAAAGTCGCGACCACCGAGCCCCAGTGGAACGCGTGACCCCACACGCGCTTGCGCGTCCCGGGCATGACGCGGAACTCGAAGGCGACGCCGCGGAAGATCAGCCCGAGCAGCATGAGCAGCAGCGGGAAGTACAGCGCCGGCAGCAGGATCGCGAACGCGAGCGGGAAGGCCGAGAGCAGCGCGAGGCCGCCCATCACCAGCCAGGTCTCGTTGCCGTCCCAGATGGGGGCGACCGAGTTCATCATGAGATCGCGCGCAGGGTCGTCGGGCGCGTAGCGCGCGAGGATGCCGACGCCCAGGTCGAAGCCGTCGAGCAGCACGTACATGAACACCGAGAGCGCGAGGATCGCGGCCCAGAGCGGGACCAGATCGAGGCTCACGTCTCCGCCCCCGAGAGCGGCCGCGCCGGGCGCCGCAGGTCGCGCGCCTCGGCCGGCGCGGCCCCGTCGGGACCGGCGCGCACCAGGCGCGCCATGAACATCAACCCGGCGCCGAAGATCACGAAGTACACGAGCGCGTACAGCGCGAGCGAGATCAGCACGTCGGTCCCGGTCAGCGACGGCGACACCGCGTCGCGCGTACGCATCAGCCCGTAGACGACCCACGGCTGGCGGCCGACCTCGGTCGTGATCCAGCCGGACACGACGGCGACGAAGCCGAGCGGCATGCACGCCACGCACAGCGACTGGAACCACCGCTCGTCGTGAAGCCGCCCGCGCGCCCAAAGCACGGCGCCGCACACGACGACGGCGAGCATCAGCAGGCCGATCCCGACCATCGCGCGGAAGGCGAAGAACGGGATCGCGACCGGCGCACGGTCCTCGCGCGGGAAATCCTTCAGCCCGCGCACCACGCCGTCGCGGCGATGCGTGAGGATCAGGCTGCCCGCCTCGGGCACCGCGATCTCGAAGCGGTTCGCCTCGGCCTGCTCGTCGGGCCAGGCGAACAGCACGAGCGGCATGTGCGACTCGGTCTTCCAGTGCGCCTCGATCGCCGCGACCTTCGCCGGCTGGTGCTCGAGCGTGTTCAGCCCGTGCTGGTCGCCGAGCAGCACCTGCAGGGGCACGAGCAGGATCAGCAGGCCGAAGCCCATCTTCTGCATCACGCGGCTTTCCTCGATCGCGCGGCCGTGGCGCAGCAGGTAGGCCGCGGCGCCGATCACGACGAACGCGGTGGTGATGTAGAAGGCGACCACGTTGTGCGCGAGCCGGTACGGGAACGAGGGATTGAAGATGATCTCGAGCCAGCTTTGCGGAAAGAAGCGGCCGTCGGCCACCGTGTAGCCCGCGGGCGTCTGCATCCAGCTGTTCGCCGCGAGGATCCAGAAGGTCGAGAACAGCGTCCCGAGCGCGACCATGAGCGCGGCGAAAAAATGCATCCACGCGGGCACGAGCTTGCGACCGAAGAGCAGCACGCCGAGGAACCCGGCCTCGAGGAAGAACGCGGTGAGTCCCTCGTACGCCATCAGCGGCCCGACGATGTTCGCGGTCGCGTCCGAGTAGCGGCTCCAGTTCGTGCCGAACTGGAACGGCATGACGATGCCCGACACGACGCCCATGCCGAACGACACGGCGAAGATCCTGGTCCAGTAGCGCGAGGTGCTCAGGAACACCGCGCGCCCGGTGACGAGATGCAGGCCCTCGAGCACCGCGATGTAGGAGGCGAGCCCGACCGTGAACGCGGGCAGCAGGATGTGGAAGGCGACGACCCAGAAGAACTGGAGGCGCGAGAGCAGGACCGGGTCGAGGTCCATCTACAAATCGCTCGGCCGGTCGATGTCGCGCAGCACGCCCGCGTCGTCGGTCTCGCGCACCATCACGGATCCGGCGTGGCGGCCGAGCAGCTCGCGCGCGCCGTGATCGCCGGCCAGGGCCGAGAGATCCTCGAAGCAGGCTTTGCCGAAGCCGACGGGATGACCGCGCTGGCCGCGGTACGAAGGCGCAGCGATCGGCGCGCCCGATTCCACCGCGCTCACCACGGCGCGGATCGTCTCGGGTCGGATGAACGGCATGTCCGCGAGCGCCACCACCCAGCCGTCGGCGCCGTCGGACGCGCGCACCCCGGCGGCGAGGCTCGTCCCCATGCCCTGCGCGGCGTTCCTGCACACCACCGTGTTGCAGCCCGCGTCGCGCAGCAGGGCCGCGAGCTTCTGCGCGCGCGGCCTCACCACGGCGATGGAATCGGGGAGGATCTCGAGCAGGTGCTTCGCCGCAGCGAGCGCGATCGGCACCCCGGCGTCGGGGCCTCCGGGCGGCAGCGCCTGCAGCAGCTTGTTCGAGCCGAAGCGCTTGGAATAGCCCGCCGCGAGCAGGATGCCGCGTATCTTGGCGGGCACGGCGCCTCCGCGAGCCGGCGCCTTACGGGGCTTCCTGCGGGACCGTGCAGCCGGCCGAGACGTTGACCTTCGGCGGCTCGATCGTCTCGGGGATCCGGACGCCGCGGCGCACCGCGGTCATCTCGGCGAGGATCGCCACCGCGATCTCGGGCGGCGTCTTCGAGCCGATCTTCAGGCCGACCGGCCCGCGCATGCGCTCGATCTCCGAGGCCGCGAGGTCGAACTCGGCGAGGCGCTGACGGCGCGCGTCGTTGTTCTTCTTCGAGCCGAGCGCGCCGACGTAGAACGCCGGCGACTTCAACGCCTCGAGCAGCGCCGCGTCGTCGAGCTTCGGGTCGTGCGTCACCGCGACCACGGCGCTGTGCGCGTCGAGGTTCATCGCGAGCACGACGTCGTCGGGGTATTCGCGCCGGATCGGCACGTCCGCGAGGTCCCAGCCCTCGGCGTACTCCTCGCGCGGGTCGCACACGGTGACGTGGTAGTCGAGCGCCTGCGCCATCTGCGCGAGGTAGCGCGTCACCTGCCCCGCTCCGATCACGAGCAGCCGCCAGCGCGGGCCGTGCACCGTCTTCAGCACCTTGCCGTCGAACTCGAGCAGGTCGGACCACTTGCCGGGCTCCATGCGCACCTTGCCGGTCTGCATGTCGAGCGTGCGCGCGGTGAGCTCGTGGCGCTCGATCACGGCGAGCAGCTCCGCGAGCTTCGACTCCGCGCTCACCGGCTCGAGCACGATCTGCAGCGTGCCGCCGCACGGCAGCCCGTAGCGCGCCGCCTGCTCCTGCGTCACGCCGTAGACGGTGACCTCGGGCTTGTCGGCGGCGATCGCGCGGCTCTTCACCTTGTCGATCAGGTCGTCCTCGACGCAGCCGCCCGAGACCGAGCCCATCACCTGCCCGTCGTCGCGGATGACGAGCATCGCGCCCACCGGCCTCGGGGCCGAGCCCCAGGTGTGGGTGACGGTCCCGAGCGTCGCCCGATGGCCGGATTCGGTCCACTTCAACGCGCTGCGGATGACTTCGAGATCGACGCTGTCCACGGATGCCTCGCTCTGCCGACTACATTACCGAATGCTTACAATCGATTATCGCCGATAGCCTAGACCCCCGATCAGATGGGGTCAAGCCGAGCGGCGTTCAAGCCGCCGAGTTGCCTGCCGTGGCTGCTTTGGTCTAGCATTTTGACGATCCCCATCGCCGCAAATTCCCGCAAAGGAGCTCCCCCATGACCGTCAAGGTCTCCATGACCGTCAACGGCAAACCCGCCAGCGCCGAAGTCGAGGAGCGCACGCTGCTCGTCAACTTCATCCGCGAGAACCTGCGCTTGACCGGCACGCACGTCGGCTGCGACACCGCGCAGTGCGGCGCGTGCACCATCCACCTGAACGGCCGCGCGGTGAAGTCGTGCAACATGCTCGCGATGCAGGCCGAAGGCGCCGACATCCTCACGATCGAAGGTCTCGCCAAGGCCGACGGCACACTGCACCCGATGCAGGAGGCGTTCCGCGAGCACCACGGCCTGCAGTGCGGCTTCTGCACGCCCGGCATGGTGATGAGCGCGATCGACCTGGTGAAGAACACCCCGAACCCGACCGAGGAGCAGATCCGCGAGCAGCTCGACGGAAACCTGTGCCGCTGCACGGGCTACCACAACATCGTGAAGGCGATCAAAGCCGCCTCGCAGACGATGAGGGCCTAGGCCATGGGCGCGATGAACTACATCGGCGCTTCGGTGAAGCGCAAAGAGGATTACCGCTTTCTGACCGGCGCGGGCAGCTATACCGACGACGTCGCCCTGCCCCACCAGACCTACGCCGCGTTCGTGCGCTCGCCGCACGCGCACGCGAAGATCCGTTCCATCAAGAAAGACAAGGCGCTGAAGGCGCCCGGCGTGATCGCCGTGTTCACGGGCGACGACCTCGGCGCCGCCAAGGTCGGCGGGCTGCCTTGCGGCTGGCTGATCACCGACGTGAACGGCCAGCCGATGAAGGAGCCGCCGCACCCCTGCCTCGCGCAGGGCAAGGTGCGCTACGTCGGCGACCACGTCGCCGTGGTGATCGCCGAGACGCAGCAGCAGGCGCGCGACGCCGCCGAGCTGGTCCAGGTCGACTACGACGTGCTGCCCGCCGTCGTACGCGCGGACGACGCGCGCAAGAAGGGCGCGCCCGTGCTCCACGACATCGCGCCGGACAACACCTGCTACGTCTGGGGACTCGGCGACAAGGCCGCCGTCGACAAGGCGTTCGCCCAGGCCGCGCACGTCACGACGCTGGAGCTCGTCAACAACCGGCTCATCCCGAACGCGATCGAGCCGCGCGCGGCGAACGCGTCGTACTCGCGCGCCGACGACAGCTACACGCTCTACGTCGCGAGCCAGAACCCGCACGTCGAGCGGCTGCTGATGACCGCGTTCGTGCTGGGACTTCCCGAGCACAAGGTGCGCGTCGTCGCGCCCGACGTCGGCGGCGGCTTCGGCTCGAAGATCTACCTGTACGCCGAGGACGTCGTCCTCACGTGGGCATCGAAGCAGGTGAACCGCCCGGTGAAGTGGACCGCCGAGCGCAGCGAGTCGTTCGTCTCCGACGCGCACGGCCGCGACCACGTCACCAAGGCCGAGCTCGCGATGGACAGGGACGGGAAGTTCCTCGCCATGCGCGTCACGACGACGGCGAACATGGGCGCTTACCTCTCGACGTTCGCCTCGTGCATCCCGACGATCCTGTACGCGACCCTGCTCGCCGGCCAGTACACGACGCCCGTGATCTACGCGGAGGTGACGGCGGTGTTCACGAACACCGCGCCGGTCGACGCCTACCGCGGCGCCGGCCGCCCGGAGGCGACTTACGTCGTCGAGCGGCTGGTCGAGACCGCGGCGCGCGAGATGAAGCTCGATCCCTCCGAGATCCGCCGGCGCAATTTCATCAAGACCTTCCCGTACCAGACGCCGGTCGCGCTGCTCTACGACACGGGCGATTACGACGCGACGCTGCGCGCGGCGCTGAAGATGGCCGACGTCGCCGGCTTCCCGGCGCGCCGTGCCGAGGCCGAGAAGCGCGGCAAGCTGCGCGGCCTGGGCTACGCGTGCTACATCGAGGCCTGCGGCATCGCGCCCTCCAACGTCGCCGGCGCGCTCGGCGCGCGCGCAGGCCTGTTCGAGGCGGGCGAGGTGCGCGTGCACCCGACCGGCAAGGTGTCGGTGTTCACCGGCTCGCACTCGCACGGGCAGGGACACGAGACCACGTTCGCGCAGGTCGTCGCCGGGCGGCTCGGCATCCCGATCGAGGACATCGACATCGTCCACGGCGACACGAGCAAGGTCCTTTTCGGCATGGGCACCTACGGCTCGCGCTCGATCGCGGTCGGCGGCACGGCCATCGTCAAGGCCCTGGACAAGGTGGTCGCCAAGGGCAAGAAGATCGCCGCGCACCTGATGGAGGCGGCCGAGGCCGACATCGAGTTCAAGGACGGATCCTTCGTGGTGAAGGGCACGGACAAGAAGAAGGCGTTCGCCGAGGTCTCGCTCGCCGCCTACGTGCCGCACAACTATCCCCTCGACAAGCTCGAGCCCGGCCTGAACGAGAACGCGTTCTACGATCCGCAGAACTTCACCTTCCCGGCGGGCAGCCACATCTGCGAGGTCGAGATCGATCCGGACACCGGCAACACGAGCATCGTGAACTTCACCGCGGTGGACGACTTCGGCAAGGTGATCAACCCGATGATCGTGGAAGGTCAGGTGCACGGCGGCCTGACGCAAGGCATCGGCCAGGCGCTCACCGAGAACTGCTACTACGATCCCGACACCGGTCAGCTGGTGACCGCGAGCTACCTCGACTACTGCCTGCCGCGGGCCGAGGACGTGCCGTCGTTCAAGGTCGGCACCGAGGAGACCGCCTGCACGCACAACCCGCTCGGGGTGAAAGGCTGCGGCGAGGCCGGCGCGATCGGCGCGCCCGCCGCGGTGATGAACGCGATCACCGACGCGCTCAAGGTCAAGGACATCGAGATGCCGGCGACGCCGCAGCGCATCTGGCGCACGCTGCAACAGAATCGGAAAGCTGCCTAGGAGAAACGCATGTACACGTTCAACTACCAGAAGGCGAAATCGGTCGCCGACGCGGCCGCGCTGCTCGCCAAGAACGGCGACGCCAAGGCGCTCGCCGGCGGCCAGAGCCTGATCGCGGCGATGAAGCTGCGGCTCGCGCGTCCCTCGGACGTCGTCGACCTCGGCACCCTGCCCGACCTGAAAGGCATCAAGGTCGACGGCGGCTCCGTGACGATCGGCGCGATGACGCGCCACGCCGAGGTCGCCGCCTCGGCCGAGGTGAAGAAGGCGATTCCCGCGCTCGCGTCGCTCGCCGCCAGCATCGGCGACCGCCAGGTGCGCAACATGGGCACGATCGGCGGCTCGCTCGCCAACAACGACCCGGCCGCGGACTATCCCGCGGGCGTGCTCGGGCTGGGCGCCACCGTCGTGACCAACAAGCGCAAGATCGCGGCCGACGACTTCTTCAAGGGCATGTACGAGACCGCGCTCGAGCAGGGCGAGCTGATCACGTCGGTGGTGTTCCCGATCCCCAAGCGCGCCGCGTACATGAAGTTCAAGAACCCCGCGTCGCGCTTCGCGCTCGTCGGCGTGCTCGTCGCCGACACCGGCAAGGGCGTGCGCGTCGCGGTGACGGGCGCGGCGCCCTCGGTGTTCCGCGTGCCCGAGATGGAGAAGGCGCTGACCTCGAAGTTCGCGCCCGAATCGGTCGCCGGCGTCAAGGTGAAGGCCGACGGCCTGAACTCGGACCTGCACGCCAAGGCCGACTACCGGGCGCACCTGATCACGGTGATGGCGCGCCGGGCGGTCGAGACTGCGCTAAAGTAGAGGAAAGCTTTCCGGGAGTCCCCGGTTCCCGGGGATGCCGTCGCTCCGAGAGCGGCGGCATGGCAGGGGCTGAATCTCCCGGGCCCGCCGGCTCGAGTATCACTCGAGGGGCACCCCCGCCGACCCTCCCCTCTCCCTGGGGAGGGTTTTTTATTGCCCGGGCTATATAATCGAGCCGTGCCCGCCCTGCCGCAATCCATCGACGATACCCAGTCGCTGCTCGCCTCGGCCGATTACGTAGCTGAGCGCAGCCTCGCGACCGCGGTGTTCCTGTCGCTCAAGATGCGCCGGCCGCTCTTTCTCGAGGGCGAGGCCGGCGTGGGCAAGACCGAGATCGCGAAAGTCCTCGCGGCGACGCTCGGCCGGCGCCTGGTGCGCCTCCAGTGCTACGAAGGCCTCGACGTCGCCTCGGCTGTGTACGAATGGAACTACTCGCGCCAGATGATCGAGATCCGGCTCGCGGAAGCCGAGGGCGTGAAGAGCCGCGAGGGCATCACGCAGGACATTTTCTCGGAAAAGTTTCTCATCCGCCGGCCGCTGCTGCAGGCGCTCGAGGCCGACACCGGGGGCGCGCCGGTGCTGCTGATCGACGAGCTCGACCGCACCGACGAGCCGTTCGAGGCGTACCTGCTCGAGGTGCTCTCCGACTTCCAGGTCACGATCCCCGAGATCGGCACGATCAAGGCGGCCGAGCCCCCGATCGTGGTGATGACCTCGAACCGCACGCGCGAGATCCACGACGCCATCAAGCGCCGCTGCTTCTACCACTGGGTCGATTACCCGGACGCGGCACGCGAGATCGAGATCCTGAAGCGCAAGGCGCCCGAGGCCGCCGAGGCGCTCTCGCGCGAGGTCGTCGCCTTCGTGCAGCGCCTGCGCAAGATGGACCTGTTCAAGCTGCCCGGCGTCGCCGAGACGATCGACTGGTCGAAGGCTCTGGTCGCCCTCGACAAGCTGGCGCTCGACGCGCAGACGGTGAACGACACGCTGGGCACGCTGCTGAAGTACCAGGACGACATCGGGCGCATCCGCGGCAGCGAGGCCGAGAGGCTCCTTGCCGAGGTGCGCGCCGAGCTCGCGGCAGCCTAGAGCCGCGTGAGCCTTCTCGCCGACGGCGCCGCGCTCGAGGCCACGGCGCTCCGGTGCACTCGCGGCGAGCGCACGCTCTTCGCCGACCTTTCCTTCACGCTGCGCGGCGGCGACCTGCTGCGGATCGCGGGCGCGAACGGCAGCGGCAAGACGAGCCTGCTTCGCATCGCCTGCGGGCTGCTCGAGGCGAGCGGCGGCGCCGTGCGCTGGCGCGGCGAGGACGTCCGGCGGCTGCGCGAGGACTACTCGAGGGAGCTGGTCTTCCTGGGTCATGCCCCCGCGGTGAAGGACGACCTCACCGCGCGCGAGAACCTCGAGATCGCCTGCACGCTGTCGGGGATCGCGGCCGCGCGCGTGGACGTGCGCGGCGCGCTCGCGTCGCTCGGGCTCGCGGGCTGCGAAGAGCTGCCGGCGAGAGTGCTTTCGCAGGGCCAGCGGCGCCGCGTGACGCTCGCGCGGCTGGTCCTCGCGCGCGAGATCCCGCTGTGGCTGCTCGACGAGCCGTTCACCGCGCTCGACGCCGCCGCAACCGATCGCGTGCGCGGGCTGATCGCCGAGCACGTCGGTCGCGGCGGCACGGTGCTCTATACCACGCACCACGAGGTCCCCATCGCCGCCGGCCGCGCCTCGCGCATCGACCTCGGCGGCGGGAGGCGCTGACCGTGCTCGCCGCGGTGCGGTGCATCCTCCGGCGCGACCTGCTGCTCGCGGCGCGCCGCCGCTCGGACGTGTTCACGGTCGTCCTCTTCTTCGTCATCGTGTCGAGCCTGTTCCCGCTCGGCGTCGGGCCGGATCCCGCGCTGCTGCGCATGATCGCGCCCGGGGTGATCTGGGTCGCGGCGCTGCTCGCCTCCATGCTCGCCCTGCACCGCGTGTTCGCGGCCGACCATGCCGACGGCACGCTCGAGCAGATGCTGCTCGGCGCGACCCCGCTCGGCGTCACCGTCGCCGCCAAGGTGGCGGCGCACTGGCTCGCCTCGGGCCTGCCTTTGGTCCTGATCGCCCCCCTTTTGGCGCTACAATTTGACCTGGATCAAAAATCGCTGGGCACCCTGGTCGTATCGTTGGCGCTCGGAACGCCGGTCCTGAGCCTGATCGGCGCGATCGGCGCGGCCCTGACGCTGGGCCTGCGGGGCGGAGGAGCGCTGTTGTCGCTCCTGGTCCTGCCGCTCTACGTGCCGGTGCTGATCATCGGCGCCGGCGCGGCGGAAGCGGCGGGGTCCGGGCTGGGCGGCGAAGCCCAGCTCCTGCTCCTCGCGGCCTTCCTCGTGACGGCGGGCGCCTTCGCTCCCTGGGCTACGGCCGTGGCGCTCCGGATTTCGGTGGAATAAACGGGTGGCTCGAGTCATCCAATAGGGCAGGAGCGGCAAACGGCAGTGAACTGGTACAAGTACTCTTCTCCGCAGACGTTCTTTCCGCTGGCGGGCACCCTGGCGAAAGTGTTCGGCACGCTCGCCGTGATCGCGTGCGCGGTCGGGCTCTACATCGGATTCTTCGTCGCGCCGACCGACGCGCAGCAGGGAGAGGCCTACCGCATCATCTTCATCCACGTCGCGGCGGCCTGGATGTCGATGTTCCTGTACGTCGTGATGGCCTTTTGGGCCGGGCTGGGCCTGGTGCTGAACACGCGGCTCTCGGCGATGATGGCGCGCGCCATCGCACCGACCGGCGCGCTGTTCACGTTCATCGCGCTGTGGACCGGGTCGCTGTGGGGCCGGCCGACCTGGGGCACGTGGTGGGTCTGGGACGCGCGGCTCACCTCGGAGCTCATCCTGCTGTTCCTGTACTTCGGGTTCATGGCGCTCCAGGCGTCGATCGACGACGTGCGGCGCTCCGACAAGGCCGGCGCGGTGCTCGCGCTGGTCGGCGTCGTCAACGTCCCGATCATCTACTTCTCCGTGAAATGGTGGAACACGCTGCACCAGGGCGCCTCGGTGAGCCTGACCAAGGCGCCGAGCATGGCGGCGGCGATGTTCGCCGGCATGATCGCGATGGCGCTCGGCTTCTGGTTCTACAGCATCGCCGCGGCGATGACGCGCGCGCGCTGCATCATGCTCGAACGCGAGCGCAGCACCGAATGGGCGGCGGGCTACCTGGGAGAAGGCGCGTGAGCTGGGGCAGCCTCGACAATTTCCTGGCCATGGGCGGATACGGGCTGTACGTGTGGGGCTCCTACGGCGTCACGCTGGTTCTCCTCGTCGCCGAGATGGTCGTGCTCGCGCGCCGCCGCCGCTCGCTCGCCGACCGCCAGCTGCCGAGGACCCGATGAAGCCGCGGCACAAGCGCTTCGCCATGATCGCCGGCGGCCTCGCGGCCCTGGCGGTCGCCGCCGCCTTCGTCCTCAGCGCCTTCCGCGAGAACCTGGTGTTCTTTTTCACCCCGACGCAGATCGCCGCGAACGAGGTGCCGCACGGGCGCGCCTTCCGCATCGGCGGCCTGGTGGAGCCGGGCAGCCTGAAGCGCCTCCCGGACGGCGTGAGCGTGCAGTTCGTCGTGACCGACACGGCGAAGAGCGTGAAGGTCGTCTACCGCGGGATCCTGCCGGACCTGTTCCGCGAGGGCAAAGGCGTGGTCACGCAGGGCAAGCTCGGTCCCGACGGCACCTTCGTCGCGAGCGAGGTGCTCGCCAAGCACGACGAGAACTACATGCCGCCCGCCGCCGCCGACGCCGTGGCGAAGGCCCAGGCGCAGGCCGAGAAGACGCTTGTCGTACCCGCCGGAGGCTCCAAATGAATCCCGAGATCGGCCAGCTCGCGCTCGCGCTCGCGCTCTGCCTCGCGCTGTGCCAGTCGGCGCTCGGCCTCGCCGGCGCCGCCCGCGGCAACGTGACCTGGATGCGGGCGGTGCGTCCGGTCGCCGTGGGCCAGTTCGTGTTCGTCGCGACCGCTTTCGCCTGCCTCGCCTGGGCGTTCGTCGCCAACGACTTCAGCGTGCTCTACGTCGCGTCGAACTCGAACTCGTCGCTGCCCCTGCACTACCGCATCACCGCCGTCTGGGGCGGCCACGAGGGCTCGATCCTGCTCTGGACGCTCATGCTGGCGGTGTGGAGCGTGGCGGTCGCCGCGTTCAGCCGCCGGCTCCCCGACGAGATGGTCGCGCGCGTGCTCGGCGTGATGGGCCTGGTGAGCGTCGGCTTCCTGCTCTTCATGCTGTTCACGTCGAACCCGTTCCTGCGCCTGTTCCCCGCGCCCGCCGACGGCCGCGACCTCAATCCCCTGCTGCAGGACCCGGGGATGGTGATCCATCCGCCGATGCTCTACATGGGATACGTCGGGTTCTCGGTCGCGTTCTCGTTCGCCGTCGCGGCGCTCCTCGGAGGCCGGCTCGACGCCGCGTGGGCGCGCTGGTCGCGGCCGTGGACGACCGTGGCCTGGTCCTTCCTCACCGTCGGCATCGCGCTCGGCAGCGGCTGGGCCTACTACGAGCTGGGGTGGGGCGGCTGGTGGTTCTGGGATCCGGTCGAGAACGCCTCGTTCATGCCCTGGCTGGTCGGCACCGCCCTCATCCATTCGCTCGCGGTCACCGAGAAGCGCGGGTCGTTCCGCAGCTGGACCGTGCTGCTCGCGCTGGTCGCGTTCGCGCTCAGCCTCCTCGGAACGTTCCTGGTGCGCTCGGGCGTCCTGACGTCGGTCCATGCCTTTGCGACCGACCCCGCGCGAGGAATCTTCATCCTCGCGCTGCTCGTCGTCGTCATCGGCGGGTCGCTGCTGCTCTATGTGTGGCGCGCCCCCAAGATCGGGCTCGGCGGCGGCTTCGAGACCGTTTCGCGCGAGTCTTTCCTGCTGCTGAACAACGTCATGCTCGCCGCCGCGGCCGGATCGGTGCTTCTCGGCACTCTCTATCCGCTGGCGCTCGACGCCATGGGCCTCGGGAAAATCTCGGTCGGGCCGCCCTACTTCGAGACCGTGTTCGTGCCGCTGATGGCGCCGGCGCTGTTCCTGATGGGCATCGGGCCGCTCGCGCGCTGGAAGAAGGCCGAGCTTCCCGAGCTCGCGAAGCGCCTGCGCTGGGCCTTCGGGGCGAGCGTGGTCGCCGCCCTGCTGCTGCCGCTCGCGCTGGGGCGCTGGAGCGCGCTGGTCGCGCTCGGCCTCGCGCTCGCCGCGTGGATCGCCGCCACGAGCGTTCTGCAGCTGTGGCAGCGCACCGCCCACGCGGCGGGCACGCAGGCCGCGTGGGCGCGGCTGAAGAGCACGCCGCGCGCGCACTACGGCATGCTGCTCGCGCATCTCGGCGTCGCGGTGTTCGTCGTCGGCGTCACGCTGGTGAAGGGCTACGAGAGCGAACAGGACGTGCGCATGGAGCCCGGCGACACGGCGACGGTCGGCGGCTACCTGTTCCGCTTCGACGGCGCGCGCGAGACGCAGGGTCCGAACTACATCGCCGCGCGCGCGGCGATCCGGGTCGAGCGCGACGGCCAGCCGGTCACCACGCTGTACCCGGAGAAGCGCCTCTACACGGTGCAGAACATGCCGATGACCGAGGCTGCCATCCACCCCGGGCTGACGCGCGACCTCTACGTCTCGCTCGGCGACCAGGTCGGCGCGACCGGCTGGATCGTGCGCGCGCAAGTGAAGCCCTTCGTCGACTGGATCTGGAGCGGGTGCCTGCTGATGGCGCTCGGCGGCCTGATCGCGGCGAGCGACCGGCGCTACCGGCTGGCCGCGCGCAAGGAGCGCGAAGAGCGCGCCGCCACCGCGGCCGCGACGGCCTGACCCCGACGAGATTCCGCTCATGAACCGCTTCGTTCTTCCGCTCGGCATCTTCGCGGTCCTGGTCGCGCTGCTCGGCATCGGTCTCACGCTCAACCCGCGCGAGGTGCCGTCGCCGCTCATCGGCAAGCCGGCGCCGCATTTCGAGCTGCCGCAGCTCGGCGAGCCGGGCAAGACCTTCTCCGAGCGCGACATGCTCGGCAAGGTCTGGCTCCTGAACGTGTGGGCTTCGTGGTGCGTGAGCTGCCGCGAGGAGCACCCGGTGCTCCTCGACCTCGCCAAGACCGGCACCGTGCCGATCCTGGGCCTGAATTACAAGGACGAGCGCAAGGACGGCCTCGCCTGGCTGCATAACATGGGCGACCCTTACCGGCTCTCGGCGTTCGACTTCCAGGGCCGCGTCGGAATCGACTACGGCGTCTACGGCGTGCCCGAGACCTACCTGATCGACAAGCGCGGCGTCATCCGCTACAAGCGCATCGGTCCCGTGACGCGCCAGGTCCTGAAGGAGCAGATCCTGCCGCTCGTGCAGGAGCTCGAGCGTGGCTAGGCTGCTCGTGCTGCTCGCCGCGCTCGCGTGCGCGCCGGCCGCCTGGCCGAAGGAAGCGGCGCCGGCCGCCGCCGATCCCGCGCTCGAGGCGCGCGTCATGGCGCTTTCTTCCGAGCTGCGCTGCCTCGTGTGCCAGAACCAGACCATCGCCGACTCCAACGCCGGGCTCGCGAGCGACCTGCGCGAGGAAATCCGCGAGATGGTGCGCCAGGGCAAGAGCGACCGGCAGATCGTCGCGTTCATGGTCGATCGCTACGGCGACTTCGTGCTGTACCGGCCGCCGCTCAAGGCGACCACCGCGCTGCTCTGGTTCGGTCCGCTGCTGCTGGTGCTGGTCGGGATCGTCGCCCTGTTCCTCAGGCTGGCGCGCCGGCGCCGCGCGGAAGAGCCGCCGCTCGCGCCCGGCGACGAGGAGCGCGCGCGCCGGCTCCTCGACGGCGGCGGAACGGAGGCGCGATGAGCGCGTTCGTCGCGGCGGCGGCGGCGCTGATCGCCGTCGCGATCGCGTTCGTCGCCGCGCCGCTGCTGCGCCGGCCCGCCGCTTCGCGCGGCTCGCGCGCGCAGGCGAACGTCGACATCTACCGCGACCAGCTGCGCGAGCTGGAAACCGACCTGCAGGCGGGCACGCTCGCGCAGGACCAGTACGAGCGCTCGCGCCGCGAGATCGAGGCGCGTCTGCTGCAGGACGTCGATGCGTCGACGGCCCCGGGACCCGCGGCCGCGACCCCGGCGCCCGCGCGCCGATCGCGCATCGCCGCCGTCGCGCTGGCGATCTGCGTCCCCGTCGCGGCGGCCGCGGTCTATCTCACGGTCGGCAACCCCGGCGCCCTCGTCGCCGCGCGCGGCGACGAGGGGCACGGCCTGACCCCGCAGCAATTCGAGGGGCTGGTCGCGCGGCTCGCAGCGCGCCTGAAGGAGCATCCCGAGGACGCCGAAGGCTGGACCATGCTCGGCCGCTCGTACGCGGTGCTCGGCCGGTTCCGCGAGGCGAGCGACGCGTACGCGAACGCCGCCGCGCGGCAGCCGCAGGACTCGCAGCTCCTCGCCGACTACGCCGATGCGCTCGCGATGGCGCAGGGCCGCCGCCTCGACGGCGAGCCCGAGAAGATCATCGCGCGCGCGCTCGCGCTCGACCCCGAGAACGTGAAGGCCAACATGCTCGCCGGCACGGTCGCGTTCAACAAAGGCGATTACGCCAAGGCGACGGCGCATTGGGAACGCGTGCTCGTGCGCGTCCCGCCCGATTCCGAGCTCGCGCAGCAGGTGCGCGGGGCGATCGCCGACGCGCGCGGCGCGGGCACCGGCGGCACGACGCCGCCTTCGGCACAGCCCCGCGCCACGGCCGCGGGACGCGTGCGCGGCACGGTGACCCTCGCCCCCGCGCTCGCGGCCAAGGCGAAGCCCGAGGACACGGTATTCGTGTTCGCGCGCGCCGCGCAGGGGCCGCGCATGCCGCTCGCGATCGTGCGCAAGCAGGTGCGCGACCTGCCCTTCGAGTTCACGCTCGACGACTCGATGGCGATGTCGCCGGCGATGAAGCTCTCGGGGCAGAAGCAGGTGATCGTGGGCGCGCGCGTCTCGAAGAGCGGCAACGCCACGCCCCAGCCGGGCGATCTCGAGGGATCCACGAGGCCTGTCGCGGTCGGCTCCGACCGGTTGCGCGTGGTCATCGACGCCGAGGTCCGATAGCTCCGGGGCCCAATGAAAAAGAAACGCCCGGACTTGTCCGGGCGTTTTTGTTCCGACCGCGCGTCTAGAACGTGTAGATGTAGCTCGCGTACACGACGTTCAGCGAGTAGTTCGGCGCCGACTGGTTGGTCGGCAGCACCCCGGTCGGCGTGAACCCGCTCTGCAGGCCGTTGTAATAGAAGTCGTCGGACTTCAGCCGCTGGTGCAGGACGCCGAGCGACACCTTGGAGCTCCGCGTCAGCTGGTACAGTCCCGCGACATTGACCCGGAACAGGCTGCTCGTGATGTCCGGCGTCGCGACGCACGTGAAGATGCTGGGGTCGGCGCAGGTCAGGCCGCCCGTCGTGGTCGTGGAATAGTCGAGCGTCGTGTTGAACGATGTCCGGGCCCACGTATACGTGGCGTCGGCCTTCAGCTCGAGACGGCCGCCGAAGAATCCACCGTGCTTCGCGCCTATCCCGACCGTCGTGTCGCTGTCCTTGAGCTCGTTGTTCCAGGTGGCGCCGGCCGGAATGGCGACCGCCGTGGCGGAGGCCGCCCCCGGCACGCTGAGCGGCGATCTCTGCTCGTTGGTCATGTTCCGCGTCCGCTGCTGGCGCGTCGCGTACGCGGTGAGCGAGCCGTTCTCGGTATAAGCATAAGTACCGTCGAGGTTCAGCCCCCACGATTTGCCCTTCTGCATCCCGAAGTCGGTGTCGTACTTGTCGTCCGTGACGCGCCCGCTGAAGCCGACGGACACCCGGTCGGTCGCTTCCCAGTTGGCGCCGCCCTTCAGCATGTTCTGCTTGCGCGAGGCCTCGAAGAACGGGTTGAAGCCGATGAATTCACCGCCGTTGAGCCCCGTGATTCCCGGCGGCGCGGCGGCGATGCCGGCCGCCGTCGGGTTGCCGTCGCGGCCGATCATCGGCGGGCGCGCGTTGAGGTCGCGGTCGGACTTGCGGTCGCTGTAGCTGTACCCGGCGTTCAGGTTCACACCTTCGGCAGCCTTGATCCTCCAGGCCACCCCGAGCTTGTTCTCCTTAGTGTTCGGTACGGTGACGCAGTCGGTGCCGGGGGCGTAAGCCGGCGTGCCGCCGCCCGTCGCGTAGTTGTTGCACTCGCGATGGATGTCGTCGTGGGTGTAGGCGAGGCGAACCTTCTGATTGCGGCTCAGGCGGTAATCGCCCGCGAGCTCCGCCTGCCATTTCTTGAAGCTGAGCGGCGCGTTCGGATAGTTGGCGATGTTTCCACCGTCGATCGACCTGAAGTTGTAGATGTTCGAGGCCGTACGGTTGTCGCGGTAGTCGTACTTGAGGCCGCCGGAGAGAATCAGGTCCCGGGTGGTCTGGTCGGTGAGCTTCAGGTCCGCGTGGGTGTTGCGGACCGACCCGTTCAGCGAGCTGGTCGGCGACGCGGTGACCATCGCCGCCGTGTCGTATGCGTATGCGGTGTTCTGGGTGTTGTACGAATACGACAGCCCGCCCGCGAGCTTGGTCCGCTGCGACAGCGCGTATCCGCCGGTCAGATTGAGCTGATGCAGATTGTTGCTCGGCGCCGTCCCCATCGTCTCGGTGACCGTGGAGCCGACGAAGGTCTGGAAGTTGACGCCGTTGTACCTGTCGTGGAAGAACGAGCCGAAATACGAGAGGGTGGCGTTGCTGTTCTCACCGAGCCAGTTCAACGCGGCGTTGACGGTATCGGTCGTGTAGTTGGTCGGCATCGGCAGGATCGCGACGCGCTCGCCGGTCGGCGCGTTCGCGACGGCGAACTGGGCCGACCCGAAGCCCATCAGCTTGGCGCCCGACTGGTCGAGCCGGTTGTAGTCGAGCTTGACGCTCCAGCGCCGGTCGAGGATGAGGCCGGCGGTCAGGGCCAGATTCTCGCGCTTGTTGCTGACGTCGACGTTGTGGAACTGCGCCAGCTGCGTCGCCGACAGCGCACGCGTCCCGGGTGCCGCGCTGTTGACGAGTCCGAAGCCCGACAACGTCCACTGGTTGCCGCCCATCTTGCCTTCGTAAGGAGTCTGATAGCTGTCCGAGGTGTAGTGCACGAGCTCGTCATAGACCAAGCCGATGTTCCACCGGCCCTGGTCGGCGAAGTTGGCGCCGGCCGCGCGCGACGTCGTTCCGAGGTCGCTGCCCCAGACCTGCCAGCGCTGCGTGCCGTCGCCCGGTCCGTACGCGCTTCCGCCGCGGACATCGGCGTTGCCGATGGCGTATCCGCCCTTCTTGTTCAGGCCCGTGTATTCACCGAACTTGGCGGAATCCGTGTTGACGTACAGGCCGCCGAGCTCGACGTAGCTGGTCGGCGCCTTCAGATTCGCCGCCGACTCATCCTGGGCGTTCGCCGGCATCGCGACCATCCCCACCAGCGCGGCGTGGACCGCGAGCGTCAACGTCCGGATATTGATCTTTCCGTTTCGCGTTTTCATCGCCACTCTCCAATCTCTGTAATCAGCGCTGGAAATAGCCGCCGTTCGGGCTATTCGAGCCGTGGATCACGCTGTGGCAGTTCAGGCATGCCCGGCCCAACGCCTGGTTGCTCGGCGACTGGTTCGTGAGCCCGGCCTGGTTGCCCGCCGCGTTGCGGCCCACGGGGTTCTCGCTCGAGTGCTGGCCGTCGTGGCACGACTGGCACAGCCACGGCGCGCGCGAGACCAGCAGCGGCGCGAGGTTCGAGCCGTGGGGCGTATGGCAGTTGGCGCAGTTCTCGGCTACGGGCAGGTGCTCCCACAGGAAGGGCCCGCGCTTCTCCGCGTGGCACACGTGGCAGGTCTCGTTGATCGTGTTCTTCTTCACCATGCTGGGACCCGGCGAGCCGTGCGGATTGTGGCAGTCGGAGCACACCACCTTGCCTTCCTTGACCGGGTGGGTCGAGATCTTCAGGCTGTCGGCGCGCTGCTCGCGGTGGCAGGCGAAGCAGACTTGCGTCTGCGTCTTCTTCTGCAGCACGGGATCGACCGCCGCGTGCACCGTGTGGCAGTTGCTGCATGCGACCTGGTTCGCCTGGTGCGAGCTTCCCTGCCAGTGGGTGCGGTTCGTGCCCCGGTGGCAGTTCAGGCAGGCATCGGCGCGCTCCTCGGGCGGCGTGCTCGAGCTCTTCGTGAAGGTGCGGTCGGGCTTGGGCCGCTCGTTCGAGCCGGCGGGCCTGACGTTGTTGACGTGCGCGTCGCTCTCGCCGTGGCAGCTCGTGCAGGTCGGCGTGCGGGCGTCGCCGCGCACGCCGTGCTTGCTCTTGCCGATCTCGAGGATCTTCGGGTTGTCCTCGGCGTCGTGACATCGGGTGCACCGGGCATCGTCCCGGAGAACGAGATCCTTGCGGACCGCCTTTTCCGGCTCCTGCGCGCGGACGGATGAGACCGATGCCATCAGCATCAGGGCGGCGACCATGCTCCAGGTTGCCGCGGTGACGAGCCTCTTTACGTTCTTCATATGTCGTCCCTCTTCCCTTGAGGCGCAATCGCGCCCGGCGCTCAACGCTACTTAGTCAAACTTCAGCTCCTGCGGCCCCGGCCCGCCCTCCGGCTCGTGGTGCGCGATGCCGAAATGGCAGTCGATGCACGTCTTGCCGTCGGCCTTGCCCTTGGCGTGGCGCGCCTTGGCGCGATCGCTTTGCTTCTCGGGGTCCATGGCGTCCGCGTGGTGGCAATTGCGGCACTCGAGCGAGTCGGTCTCCTTCATCCGCGTCCACACCCGCTTGGCGAGCTCGTAGCGCTTGGCCTGGAACTTCTCCTTCGTGTCGATCGTGCCGGTCACGAAGTGGCCCCAGAGCTCGAGCGTCGCGCGGAACTTGCGCTTGAGCATCGGGAGCGGCTCCTGCGGCACGTGGCAGTTCGAGCAGATGGCGCGCACGCCCGAGCGGTTGGTGTCGTGGATCGTCCCCTTGTACTCGGCGTAGACGTTGTCGCGCATCTCGTGGCAGCCGATGCAGAACTTCTCCTGGTTGGTCCAGGCGAGGCCGGCCGCCCCCCCGGCGAGGAGCCCGCCTCCGACCAGGAGAGCGACGAGGATCGTGCCGCCGACGAGGGTGGTGCGCGCGCAGGTCGCGCAGCGGTCGCGGAGGCTGTCCCAGGCTTTCATGATTCAGCGGGACAGGATCCAGCGGATCACATTGCGGATCTCGGCGTCGTCCTTGGTCTTGAGGGAGTCGTGCTGCTCTTCACTCCCGTCGACCTTGATCTTCGGATGGGTCGTGAGGTGCGTGTAGAGCTTCTGCTCGGCGTCGGGCTTGCCCTTGTATTTCTCGGCGACCGACTTGTAGGCAGGGCCGTCCTTCTTCTGCGTGACGCTGTGGCACTTGAAGCAGCCGCTCTTCTTCATCAGGGCTTCGGCCGCCGCGGCGTCGATCGTCTGGGCGGATGCTCCGCACGCTGGACCGAACAGGATGCAACCTGCCAGGACGACCGCGATTCTCGTGCTCATGGCTTTTTCCCTTTCTCCCGGGTTCCGCGAACCTTCGGCGCCAAAGATAAGGCGCCGAGCCGGGCGGCTTTTGACCCAGGTCAAGCTCGATCGAATTGATCGCGTATAGATTTCGATCGACAGCGGGCCCTTGATCGAACAATCCACAAGGGTGGAACTCCGGGGCCCGAACGGAGTCAGTGCTGGCGTGGACACCCGCGTCGTAGCGCAGAAACCTTCCTTCCTCCAGCGCCTGCTTCAGTCGGTGTCCGCCCCCCGGCGCGGCGCCGTCAACCGGGCCGAGGTCCGCGCCGCCCGGCACGCCATCACCCTGTGCCACGCCCTGCTCTCGGAGCGCGGCGAAGTCTCCGGGGCGAGGCTCGCCCGCGAGGCGCTCGCCAAGTACCAGGGGCTCGAAGCCGTCGCCCTGGATGTCTTCTTCGATCTGCTGGTCAAGGAGTTCTCGCCCGACCCCGAGGAGGTCGGCCGCTGCGCCGACGCTTACCGGCGAGAGCCGTGCCAGGCCAACCTCGTGCGCCTGCTGCGCGTCGCCGAGCCGCCGCGCCAGGAGCTGTTCCGGCGCCTCAACATGGCGCCGGGCGGGACCGCCGTGCTCGTGGAGATGCGCCGGCGCCTGCTGCGCGACCTGCCCGACCATCCCCAGTGGCAGGGCATCGAGACGGACCTGCTCCACCTGCTCTCGTCGTGGTTCAACCGCGGGTTCCTGGTGCTGCAGCGGATCGACTGGCGCACCTCGGCGCTCGTGCTCGAGAAGCTGATCCACTACGAGGCCGTGCACGAGATCCAGGGATGGAACGACCTGCACCGCCGGCTCGAGGCCGACCGCCGCTGCTACGCGTTCTTCCACCCCGCGCTGCCCGACGAGCCGCTCATCTTCATCGAGGTCGCGCTGACCAAGGGCATGAGCTCCAAGGTCCAGCCCCTGCTCGAGCCGAACTCACCGATCGTCGACCCGTCGACGGCCGACTGCGCCATCTTCTACTCGATCACCAACTGCCAGGAAGGGCTGCGCGGCGTTTCGTTCGGGAACTTCCTGATCAAGCAGGTGGCCGAGGACCTGGGACGCGAGTTCCCGCGCGTGAAGACCTTCGCCACCCTGTCGCCGATCCCGGGCTTCCGGCGCTGGCTCGCCGACGAGGCCGGCGCCCGGGCCGGCCGGCCCGAGCACGAGGCGCTCGCCGCGGTGCTGGCGCGGCTCGACAGCTTCGCCTGGTTCAAGGAGCCGAAGGGCTTCGGCGACATCGAGCAGCAGCTCACGCGCCTGTGCGCGCACTACCTGCTCCACGCCAGGCACCGCGACGACCCCGCCGATCCGGTCGAGCGCTTTCACCTGGGGAACGGCGCGCGGCTCGAGCGCCTGAACTGGCTCGCCGACACCTCCCCGAACGGCATGCGCCGCTCCGCCGGCATGATGGTCAACTACGTCTACAGGCTGGCCGAAGTGGAGCGCAACCACGAGGCCTACGCCCGCGAGCACCGGGTGATCGCGGCGCGGCGCCTCGAGGACCTCGCCAAGGACTCCCTGCTCGCCGCGCCCGCGACCGCGTAGGCCTGATATCCTCCGGCTCATGCCGGAATCCGGACGCCTCGCCCAGAACGTCATGCACTTCGCGCGCGTGCTGCGCGCCGCCGGGCTCCCGATCGGACCCGACCGCGTCATCGACGCGGTGAAGGCGGTCGAGGTCGCGGGGCTCGCGCGCCGCGACGATTTCTACTGGACGCTCGCCTCGGTGTTCCTCGACCGGCGCGAGCAGTTCGAGATCTTCGACCAGGCCTTCCACATCTTCTGGCGCGACCCGCAGCTGCTCGAGCGCGTCATGGCGATGCTGCTCCCCGAGGTCTACGGCAAGCACACGAAGGAGGAAGGCGACGCCCCGTCGAACCGCGTCGCCGAGGCGCTCTACCCGAAGCAGAAGCCGCCGAAGCAGGAGAGCAGCGAGCCCGAGTCCCAGGAGGTGCAGCTCGAGGCGACGCTCACGTTCTCCGCGCGCGAGGTGCTCCAGCACGCCGACTTCGAGACCATGACGGCGGACGAGATCGCGCAGGCGAAGAAGATGATCGCGGCGCTGCGCCTGCCGATCCCGATGATCCGGACGCGGCGCATGCATCCCGACGCGCGCGGCGAGCGCGTCGACCTGCGCGCGACGCTGCGCGCGAGCCTGCGCAACGGCGCGAGCATCATCGCGCTCAAGCGCCGCACGCCGACCGAGCGCCATCCGCCGCTCGTCGCGCTGTGCGACGTCTCGGGCTCGATGAACCGCTACTCGCGCATGTTCCTGCACTTCCTGCACGCGATCACGAGCGATCGCGACCGCGTGACGAGCTTCGTCTTCGGCACGCGCCTCACCAACATCACGCGCCACCTGCGCCATCGCGACGTCGACGTGGCGATGGCGGGCGTGAGCGACGCGATCGCGGACTGGTCGGGCGGCACCCGCATCGGCAACTGCCTGCGCGAGTTCAACCTGCGCTGGTCGCGCCGGACGCTCGGGCAGAACGCGGTGGTGCTGCTGATCTCGGACGGCCTGGACGGCGACGTCGGCGAAGGCCTGGGCGCGGAGATGGAGCGCCTGCACAAGTCGTGCAGGAAGCTGATCTGGCTGAACCCGCTGCTGCGCTACGAGGGCTTCGAGGCGCGGCCCGCGGGCGTGCGCGCGATGCTGCCCTACGTCGACGAGTTCCTGCCCGTGCACAACGTGACGAGCCTGGTCGAGCTGGCGCGGGCGCTCGCCGGCTCGCACGAGGAGCGGCGCGCCGCCGCCTAGCGCAGCGGGACGCTGGCGAAGAAGCCGAAGGCCGCGAACTCGTTGATGTCGCGCACGCGCGGCGCGTAGACCGCGTTCAGCTGGAAGCGGCCGAGGTCCCAGGTGAGCATCGGTATCGGCGCGACGAACGGGCGGCCGTGGTTGTAGGTGCGGCTGTCGAAGAAGAACAGCACCGCGCCGGCGCGCCACTGCTCGGTGATCCTGAGCTGGTAGCCCGGGCCCGCCATCGCGGTCCAGCGGCGCCCCGAATCCTTGTAGAACCCGGCCTCGGCGAACGCCACGCCATACGCGTCCTCGCGCAGCTCGTACTTGAGCCCGAGCCCGGGATTGAACTGGTTGTCGAGGTGCTGCTCGTGCACGCCGTTGCGGTCGGGGTGATACGACAGGCCGTAGACGTCGAGGAACAACCGCTCCCCGGCCCCGGCCGCGGATGCCCCGGCGAGCGACAGCAGGACGGCGGCGAGCGCGCGCGCGCCGCGAGGACGGAAACGCCGCCGCATCAGGTCAGCGTTTCCACCTCGAAGGTCGCGACCTCGGCGGGATCGATGGCGTACGGGTGACCGAAGCTGATCGAGCCCTGCCCGTGGAGAACGATCTCCTCGCGGCGGACCGGCATCTCGGGCTCGCCCCGGAAGGTGATGTAGGTGCCGTTCGAGCTCACGTCGACCAGCACGAATTTGTCGCGGCGACGCTCGATGCGCGCGTGCTCGCGCGAGGCCTTGCGGTCGGACACGACCACGTCGGCGGAGACCTCGCGCCCGAAGCGGATGACGTCCTGGCGCGCCCCGAACACGATCTCGCGTCCGTTGTGCGTGAGCCGCAGGCGCACGCGCGGCTTCTGCTGCAGCTCCTCGGGCGGGACGCTCGCCATGGTCGTCATGTCCTCGCTGTGCTTCCACGGCAGCTCGTAGACGTCGACCCCCTTGGCGCGTCCCTTGATCGGCAGCTTGTCGATGGCGCGGGCCTGCGAGCGCAGCCCGGGCTCCATCGCCTGGATGCACTCCCCGGCGAGCATGATCTGCATCGGCTTCGCGAGCTTCACCATGCGCGCGGCGACGTTGACGCAGTCGCCGAACACGTCGTCGCCCTCGTGGATCACGGGCCCGAACTGCATGCCGATCCGGATCTGGAGCGGCTGCCCTGCAACCGGCGCCTGCATGTCGATGCGCGAGAGCATGTCGACCGCCGCCTGCGCGCAAGCCATCGCGGTCGGAAACACGCACAAGAGCTCGTCGCCGATGGTCTTGATGACGCGCCCCCCGCTGGTCTTGACCGATTGCCGCATGATCGACAGGCACAGGCCGATGCACTCGAGCGCTCGCGCGTTGCCGAGCTTCTCGTACAGGCTCATGCTGCCGGTGACGTCGGCGAAGAGGACGGCGAGGTCGGCGGGTGCTTTCTTCATCTTGCGGGAACCAGAAGTCCCCGCAAGTATAAAGCCAAAGCACCTGAAAATACTGTGAAAATCTTCGCTGTAGCCCTACGTCTTGAGCGCCGGCAGGAGCCTGAGCGCGTTGTCGCGCTCGATCGCGCGCTGGTCGCGCGGCTTGAACCGGAACTGGGTCAGCCCTTCGTTCACCTCGACGCCCGGCCGGAACGGGAAATCCGATCCGTATACCACCTGCGTGATCGGGATCAGCCGCATCATCGCGGCGAGGGCGCCCGGGTGGTTCGCCTGCGCCGTGTCGTAATAGAATTTCTTCAGCTCGTACTGCACGCCGCGCGGCAGGCGCCGCTCGCGCTCCTTCATGGTGCTCTCCTCGCGCATGAAGCGCGAGAGCAGGAACGGCATCGTGCCGCCGCCGTGCGAGAAGATCCAGCGGATGTTGGGGTAGCGCGCCGCCGAGCCGCTGAACACGAGGCTCGCGATCGTGCGCGTCGTGTCGGTCGCGTACTCGATGACGCCCGGCGGCACGCCCGGAACCGTGTTGCGGCAGCACTGCGGGGTGAGCGGGTGCGTGTAGACCACGGCCTTGCGCCGGTCGAGCTCCTCCCACACCGGCGCGAAGGCGGCGTCGCCCAGGTACTTGTCGCCGTAGCTCGTCATCAGGCCGATGCCGTTCGCCTTCAGCGTGTCGAGCGCGTACTCGATCTCCTTCAGGCTCGCGTCGGTGTCGGTCATCGGCAGCGTCGCGAAGCTGCCGAAGCGTCCGGGATGGTCGCGCACCAGCTGCGCGCCGTATTCGTTCGACGTGCGCGCGATGTGGCGCGCCTTCTCGGCGTCGGCGACCGAGGCGCTCGGCTGGACGATCGAGAGCAGCGCGATGGCGATGCCGCTCTTGTCCATGTCCTCGATCGACATCTCGGGCGTCCACTTGAAGCCCGAGCCCGAGCGCACGTCGCCGATCTCCGAAAGGTAACCGGGATAGACGAGATGGTGGTGCACGTCGATGCGGAACGGCTTCGCCCTCGGCGCGGCCTTCTTCGCGCCCTGCGCGAGCGCGAGCGAAGGCAGGGCGGCGGCCGCGCCGAGCGCCGCGGCCTTTCCGAGGAAGCCGCGCCGAGGCGCGCAGCACGCGCACGACGCGGCCGGGACGGCCTTTTGCTCGGGGGCGTTCTGCCCTTCTCCGAAGATCATCGCGTTCTCCCTGGGGTCGTTGAACGGGCGCGGCGTTTCGGGCCATTATATCGATCGATGAGACGGGTCCGCGCCCCGTTCCCCGCGGGCGGCGCCGCCGACGCGACACCGAGGATCGTCGGCGAGCGCCGGGGCTAAGGCCGCCTGAAGAATCCTGCGCTGCCGATGCGGCGCACTCCCGCGGGCGTCGCGATCGATGCCGCGAGGCATGGCGCCGCCGAGGCGGGCGCCGGCGAGATCCTCAGCGCATCGTCCGCGAAGCCGATCGATCCAAGCAGGTCGCGCAGCTCTTCGGGCTGCGGATGAAACGCCTCGAGCGCGACCAGCGTGCATCCCGAATCCTCGAGGCCGTCGGCGGGATGAACGCCTTCGGGCCACTGGATGGCCGTGGGCGCCACGCCGCCGAGCAGCAGGCTCCCGTCCCCTCGCACGCTGATCAGCCATTCGAGCGCGCCGCGGCTCATCTGCTCCACCGTGCCCAGCGGAAGGCTCGCCGCCGCCACCGCGGCGCGGACGTCTTCGGTACGCGCGACCCACGTCGCGAGGCGCGGCGCGCGCATCGCGTCCGCGTCGTCCATGCCGAACCAGCGCGGCCGGCCGGGCGGCGGTGCCGCGGGGTTCACGGCGATGACCTCGAGGTAGACGCGAGCGCCCAGGCGCAGCAGGCGGTTGTGCGTGCCCATGCGGGCGTGCTCGCCGCCGGGCCGCGGCGCGACGCCGAGCGCCTCGCGCACGTAGCCGGCGCCGGCGTCGAGCGAAGGCGCCGTGACGACGATGTGGTCGATGCGCGCGTGCGCCACGCCGCCCGCCCTAGAGCGGGATCGCGAGCAGCGTGTCGATCGCGCGGCTGTCGAGGACGACGACGCGCTCCTCGAACAGCGCCCGGCCGCCGTCGAGCCGCACGCGGTCGAGGTAGCGCCCGGTCGCGAACAGCATCGACTCGCCGGTCTGCATCACGCGCACCACGTGGAAGTTGGACACCGCCTCGGCCGTGTTCGCATCGACCCGATCGACGATCAAGGACGAGACCAGATGCCGGTAGCGCTGCGGCTCGTAGATGTTCGCCTGCCGCAGCGCCGCGACGCGGTCGCGCAGCATCGCGCGCGAGTCGGCGTAGACGATCGGCAGCGGCAGGCCGCGCTCGTGGTTCTCGGCGGTGGTGACGCGGTAGCGGCCGCGCTCGACGAACAGCTCGGGCCATTCCTCGAGGCGGTCGTCGTCGATGCAGTGCACGTAGCGCGCCGAAAGATCCTCGACGCGCAGCCGCAGCCGAAGCTCCGCTTCCGCGTCCACTACAATCCCATGTGGCGCCGGTACGCCTGCCAGAGCCCGCGCACCGACGTCTCGGTCACGCGCGACTCGCTCGAGGCGACGTCGCGCCCGCCCATCTCGACGAACGAGGCGCGGTCCGACGCCGCCTGCACGCCGCGCTGCACGAACGCGGTCGCGGCGCCGTCCTCCATCGAGATGAAGCCCGCCGGGCCGATCAGGTTCGCCTGGCGGATGCGGCGCTCGGCCATCGCGCCGTCGTCGCCGGCGAATCCGAACGCGGTCCAGACGAGCTCGGTGCGGCCGACGCCTTTCGGCAGGATCTGGCGCACCGCGAGCGAGTTCTGGATCTGCTGCAGCACGAAGTTCGGGAAGGCGGCGAGGATCTGCAGCGTCACGCCGTCGCCGAACTCGTCGACCGAGTCGAGCAGCTCGGGCGCTTCCAGCCGGTAGTCGCCGCCCGCGGTGCGCATGCCGGCGCGCTCGTACTCGCCGGCGCCGGGATCGCTGCGCATCATGTTGAAGCTCACGTGCGAGCCGCCGCCCGCGCCCATGATCACGCCGCCCTTCATCTCGAGGCGGTTGATGCGGAACTTGGTGAAGAACAGGTGCAGCAGGCTCGCGTGGTACGAGTCCTTGACGTTGTCGAGGTAGAGCTTCCAGTTGTTCGGGAACACCTGGCTGTAGCCGCCCAGGACGCGCACCGGCGCCTTCATCACCCGGCGCACGCGCGCGGCCACCTCCGGGCCGAGAGTGTCGGCGACGCTCGGCGTCTCCGCCGACAGCGTGACGAACACGAGCCCGCAGAACACCTCAACGCGCAGCTGGCGCGGGCCATGGCGCTCGGGCTTCGCGTCGGCGGGCATCCCGCCCTGCCCCTTGATGCCGCGGCGGAAGGCGACGCCGGTGAGGTTGCCCGCGAGGTCGTACGTCCAGTTGTGGTAGACGCACGCGAACTCCTTCTCCGCGCGTCCGCGCGCCTGCATGCAGATGAGCGCGCCGCGGTGCGCGCAGCGGTTCTCGAAGCAGCGCAGCGTCCCGCCGCCGTCGCGCGCGACCACGACCGGCATGTCGCCGACGAAGGTCGTCTTGAAGTCACCCGGCGCAGGAAGCTCGGCGTCCAGCCCGACGAAGCTCCAGGTCGCGCCGCGGAAGATAAGCGCCTGCTCCCGGGCGTAGATTTCCTCGTCCTGGTAGACCCAGTACGGGACGCGCGCGTTGCCCTCGGCGGGCCAGGCGCGCTGCGGGGGAGAGGTCCGCGGCATGGCCCGAAGATTCTATAGTTAAAATGACGGCCTCATCATGGAAGCTCCCGCACCGCGCGTGACCGTGTCCGCGCTCCGGCAGATGAAGCGCGACGGGCGCAGGATCGTCGGCGTCGTCGCCTGGGACGCGCCGACCGCGCAGATCGCCGAGCGCGCCGGCGTCGACCTGATCTCGGTCGGCGACTCGGTCGGCGTCAACCTCTGGGGACGGGCCGAGGACGATCCCGTGTCGATCGACGAGATGCTGCTCGTGTGCGCCGCCGTGCGCCGCGGCGCGAGGCGCGCGCTGGTGAGCTGCGACGTGCCCGCGGGTGCCGACGACGCGGTCGCCGCGGCGCTGCGCCTCGCGCGCGAGGGCGGCGCGGACATGGTGAAGCTCCTCGCCGATCCCGCGACCGTGAGCGCCGTCGTGCGCGCGGGCGTCCCGGTGTTCGCCGAGTTCCACGGCGGCCGGGACGTCCCGGTCGAGAAGCTCGTCGACGAGGCGAAGCGGCTCGAAGGCGCCGGCGCGTCGCTCCTCGACTTCCGGCACTCGGGGCCCGTCGCCGGGCCGGCGGTCGCGCGCGCGGTCTCGATCCCGGTCATCGGCGGGCTCGGCGGCGGACCGTGGCTCGACGGCCGCGTTCGCCTCGCGCACACCGCGATCGGCTACGGCGCGAAGTGGATCGAGCCGAAGAGCGAGACCTATGCGAACACCGCGAAGCTCGCGCTCGCCGCCTTTGCCGCGCTCGCCGACGACGTGCGCGCCGGCCGCCAGATCAAGGGCGACTGACGTGGCCGTCGCGACGATCGACGGCATCCGCACGCGCTACGAGGTGATCGGCAGCGGCCCGCCGCTCCTCATGTACTCGCCCGCGGGCTTCGATGCGACGCTCGACAAGTGGACGACCCAGGGCGTGTACGCGCGGATCCGGCTGCTCGATCACCTGCCGAAGCGATACACCTGCATCGTGTTCGACCGGCGCGAGACCGGTCAGTCGGGCGGACGCGTCGAGCGCATCGGGTGGAATGATTACGTCGCGCAGGGCCGCGGCCTGCTCGACCACCTGGGCTTCGACCGCGCGCACCTGCTCGGCGGCTGCATGGGCTGCTGCCCCGTCGCCGCCTTCGCCGTGGCGCACCCCGAGCGCGTCCTGAGCACGATCCTGTACTGGCCCGTGGGTGGCGCGAAATACCGGATCTCGACGCACAAGCGCTTCGCCGATCACCTCGCGTACGTGGACGAGCGCGGGCTCGCGGGGGTCGTCGAGCTGGTGAAGACGGAGGGCAAGCCCTTCAACGCCGAGCCGCGCGGCGGGCCGTGGGCCTCGGTGATCCGGACCGATCCCGCCTTCGCCGCGGCCTACGCGAAGCTCGACGCCGCGAAGTACAAGGCCCTCGTCTCGGAGATGTGCCGCACCTTGTTCGACCGCGACACTTCGCCGGGCGCGGAGCCCGAGGACATGCTCCGCTGCGAGATCCCGGCGCTCATCGTCCCGGGGCGCGACGCTTCGCACGCGACCTCGGCCGCGCGCTACCTCGAGGAATGCCTGCCGAAGTCGCAGTACTGGGACGCGCTTCCGGACGCGCAGACCGAGGCAACGGCGCCCGCGCGGCTGCTCGAGTTTCTCGAGCGCGCGTCCACTCGATAGTGCGGCTCACGTCGTAGCTGTAGAGCCAGTCGTAGCGCTGGAAGACGCGCTCGCGGCTCCACTCTCGGTCCACGTAGGCCTGCGCGGCGTCCGCGGTCGCGAGCGCGCGGTCGTGGAACCGCCTGGCGTTCTCGGCCGAGCCGAGCACCACCTTGCGCGTTCGGTTGCGGCGCGCGCCCTCGTAGCGCTCGAGCGCGACCGGCACGTCTCCGTCGGAGAGCTCGAGGCACATCGCGAGCACGAAGCCGTCCTCCATCGCCATCACCGCGCCCTGGCCGAGCGTCGGCAGCGTCGGGTGGCAGGCGTCGCCGAGCAGGGTGACGCGGCCGACCGTCCAGCGCGTCATCGGCGCTCGCGACAGGAGCGCCCATTTGTAGAGCGAGGGCGCGCTGCGGATCAGGAGCTGGATGTCCTCGTGCCAGCCGTGGTAGTCGTTGGCGCATTCGTCGGCCGTGCCGCGGGCGCTCCAGGACTCGACGTCCCAGTCGCTGCGCTCCACGCTGCCGATGAAGTTCATCATCTCGCCGCGGCGCACGGGATAGTGCACCACGTGGGCGCCCTCGCCGACCCAGTTCGTGCTCACCCGGCGCGCCATGTGCCCGGGGAGAAGGCGCATGGGCACGCTCGCGCGCCAGGCGACGATGCCGGTGAACTCGGGACGGTCCTCGCCGAAGAGCGCGCGGCGGATCGTCGAGTGCACGCCGTCTGCGCCGACGAGCGCGTCCCCGGTCACGCGCCGGCCGTCCGCGAGATGCAGCGTCACGCCGGCGTCGTCCTGGACGAGCCCGGCGCACTCCGAATCGAGATGGATCGCGTCGGGCTTCTCCGCGCGCACCGCGGCGGCGAGCACGCCGAGCAGGTCCGGGCGCCAGACGGCGAGATAGGGATAGCCGTAGCGCTCGACCGATTCCTCGCCGAAGTCGATGATGCGCCACGCGCGGCCGGTGTTCCACAGCCGCAGGTCCTTGCCGCGCAGCTCGCACGCGAGCGGCTCGAGCTGCTCGAGCACGCGCAGCGCGTGCAGCACCCGATTGCCGTTGGCGCTGATGTTGAGCCCGGCGCCGACGTCCTTCAGCTCGCGCGCCTGCTCGTAGACGTCGACGTCGTAGCCCAGCCTGATGAGCGCGAGGGCGGCAGTGAGACCGCCGATGCCGGCTCCGGCGATCAGAATGCGCGGGCTCCCTGTTCCCACGGACCTGAATCTTGGACGCGTCCTTACGTCCGGTCAATAGGGTCGTGATAGGCTGCCGGCTTTCGCCACCCGGGAGGCACCATGAGCAAGCTCAACCGCAGGGACATCCTCAAGGCGGGCGCGGCCGGCGCGGCGGTCCTCGGCTTCCCCGCGATCGTCCGCGCGCAGCAGAAGGAGATCGTGATCCTCGGCCTGTGGGACCAGACCGGCGCCTACGCCGACGTCGGCCCGCTGAACGACCGCGGCATGCGCATGGCGCTGGAAGAGCGCGGCATGAAGGTCCTCGGCAAGCCGATCAAGTACATCACGCGAGACGGCGCGACCCAGGCCGGCGTCTCGACGCGGCGCGCCGAGGAGGCGATCGACGAGGGCGCGCGCTTCATGATCGGCCCGTGGTCCTCGGGCGTCGCGCTCGCGGTGTCCGAGGTGGCGAAGCGCCGCAAGGTGCTGCACCTCTTCAGCGGCGGCACCGAGGACATCTCGGGCGCGCGCTGCCACCGCTACTCGTTCCAGTGGGCCGCGAGCCCCTACACCGCGGCGAAGACCGTGGTCGACAACTTCATGAAGGCCAATCCGAAGGCGAAGCGCTGGCACCTGCTCGTCGCCGACTACGCCTTCGGCTGGTCGGTGGAGAAGTACATCAAGGAGGTCGGCAAGGGGCACGGCCTCGAGTTCGTCGGGGCCGACCGCCACCCGCTCGGCGAGCGCGAGTTCTCGAACTACGTGCAGAAGGCCGCCGCCAACCGGCCCGACGTCGTGGCGATGGTGAACTTCGGCGCCGACGCGGTCGGCGCGGCGCGCGAGATCTTCAACTTCGGACTGACGCCGAAGGTGCCGCTCATCATGTCGTGGTCCTCCGGCGTCGAGGAGCTGATCCAGCTCGCCCCCGAGATCCGCGAGAACATGTGGGTCGGCACGAATTTCTATTACACCGCCGATACGCCGGTGGCGAAGGAGTTCGTCAAGAACTACCGCGCCAAGTTCGGCACCCCGCCCGGCTACGCGCCGTCGGCCGCCTACTCGATGACGCGCCTGATGCTCGCCGGCTTCGACAAGGCCAAGTCCACCGAGACGCAGGCCGTGATCAAGGCGCTCGAGGGCATCGAGGTGAACGATCTCCTCGGCCGCATGCGCGTCGATCCCGCCACCCACCAGACGCTGCGGCCCTACTTCTTCCTGCGCTGCAAGCCGAAGAAGGCGATGAAGGAGGAGCTCGACCTCGCCGAGCTCATCGCCACCGGCGACACGCCGCTGCCGAAGGAATACGCGGCCTGCAAAGACATCGGCGGTTTCTGAAGAAATGGTGACAGTCACCATTTGAAATTGGTGACTGTCACCATTTTCTAGCCGTGAACCTGCTCCTCGGCCAGATCCTCAACGGGATCGCGACCGGGATGCTGTACGCGCTGATGGGCCTCGGGCTGTCGCTCATCACCGGCGTGCTGAACATCCCGAACTTCGCGCACGGCGCGCTGTTCGCGATCGGCGCCTATTTCCTGGTGTCGGTGGTCGGTGTGCTCGGCAACTTCTGGCTCGGCCTGGTCGTGGCGCCGCTCGGCGTCGCGCTCCTCGGCCTGGCGATCGAGTGGGCCGGCAT